>NZ_JBJHAN010000023.1:0-647 GCF_054051055.1 Blastococcus sp. SYSU DS0973 | reverse complement strand
GTCCCGCACCGGACCCGACACGATCCGCGCCCCGGTGGCCTGCGTCCAGTACACCGAGCCGCCCTCGAAGTGCGCGAACCGCCCACCACCGGACAGCGGGAGCACGTCGGTGGTCGGGAAGCCCAGCACGCCGGTCTCCCAGCCCGCCGCCGCCCACCGGTCACGCACCGGACCCGACACGATCCGCGCACCGGTGGCCTGCGTCCAGTACACCGACCCGCCCTCGAAGTGCGCGAACGCTCCCCCGCCAGGCAGCGTCCGCACGCCGGTGGTCGGATAACCCAACTCCCCGTCCGGGCCGCCGGCCGCCGAGTACCGGTCGCGCACCGGCCCGTGCAGGGCGTGCCCGCCCGCGCCCGAGGCCGCGTACACCTCCCCACCCTGGAAGGACATCACCACACCGACGCCATCGGAGGTCGACACCGCCTCCGCGATCGGGTAGCCCAGCGGCCCCGCCGGCCCGCCGGCCTCCTGCCATCCGAGGACCACATCACGGGGGACCACCCGCGTTCCCAGCTCGCGGTGCAGGTACAGAGAGCCGCCCTGGAAGTGCGCGAACTGGGCCAGCCCGTCCGGGGTGCTCGCGGCATCTGCGGTGGGCATGCCCAGGTCGCCGCCGTCACCACCGGCGGCCAGCCAGGCATCCC
>NZ_JBJHAN010000022.1:0-776 GCF_054051055.1 Blastococcus sp. SYSU DS0973 | reverse complement strand
CGGTGCAGGTACAGAGAGCCGCCCTGGAAGTGCGCGAACTGGGCCAGCCCGTCCGGGGTGCTCGCGGCATCTGCGGTGGGCATGCCCAGGTCGCCGCCGTCACCACCGGCGGCCAGCCAGGCATCCCGCACCGCATCACCGACGACCCACGCCCCACCGGCCGCCGACCAGTAGATCCAGCCCCGCTGGAACCGCACCACCTGCCCGGCCGCACCCGGCGTCGCCACCTGATCGGCCACCGGATAACCCAGCGCACCGGCCTCCCAGCCCGCCGCCGCCCACCGGTCCCGCACCGGGGCCAGCAACATCCGCGCACCCGTGCTCGAGGACCAGTACACCGACCCCCGCTCGAAGTGCGCGAACATCCCCCCATCGGCCAACCGCGTCACATCGGAGACCGGATAACCCAGCGGGCCGTTCTCCCAGCCCGACGCCGCCCACCGGTCCCGCACGACCCCCGACACGATCCGCGCACCCGTGGCCGGCGACCAGTAGACCGAGCCCCGCTCGAAGTGGACGAACCGCCCACCCCCGGGCAGCGCAGTCACGTCGGTGGTCGGATAACCCAGCGCACCGTTCTCCCACCCCGCCGCCGCCCACCGGTCCCGGATCTCCAGCGACACGATCCGCGCACCCGTGGCCGGCGACCAGTAGACCGACCCACCCTCGAAGTGCTGGAAACACCCACCATCACGCAACCCGCACGTGGTGTCCCCCACCGGATAACCCAACGCACCCCGCTCCCACCCCGCCGCAGCCCACCGGTCACGGATCGG
>NZ_JBJHAN010000021.1:0-1798 GCF_054051055.1 Blastococcus sp. SYSU DS0973 | reverse complement strand
AGTAGACCGACCCACCCTCGAAGTGCTGGAAACACCCACCATCACGCAACCCGCACGTGGTGTCCCCCACCGGATAACCCAACGCACCCCGCTCCCACCCCGCCGCAGCCCACCGGTCACGGATCGGGCCGGAGAGGATCCGGGCACCGGTGGCCGGCGACCAGTAGATGGCGCCGGCGGCGTAGGTCTGGAAGCAGCCGCCGGCCGGGAGCCCGCAGACTACGTTGGCCGTGATGGCGCCCAGCGGGCCGTCCTGGCCACCGGTCCGCGTGTAGCGGCCGGTCACCTCCGAGGCGCCGGGCACCTGGGCCGAGCCGAACCAGTCGGTGTAGTAGATCCAGAAGTTGCGGTTGCCGTAGGCCGAGCACCCGTCCCCCGTCCCCTTTCCGGCGGCGAGCGCGGCAGCGTTGGGCTGGTAGGGCGTGTAGTTGTACAGGCCCGCCGTGGCCGTGTTCTCGATGAAGACCTGCGTGGAGCCGCAGTCGGCGTTCGGGTGGAAGCGGACGGTGTTGGTCCGGCCGGCCCGGTGGTTGAAGCTCTCGGGGTTGTTGGCGTAGTACCGGTACCGGGCCGCCGCGCTGTAGACCTGGTTGAACAGGTGCGCGTAGGCCGGGTTGCAGGGGGCGGTGTCGGGGCAGGCGTAGCCCATCGCCCGCTCGTAACGCCGGACGGTGAGGTTGTTGCCGCTCAGGGTGACCAGCCCCTGCTCCTTCTGCAGGATCACCAGGAGCACCCGCTGGCTGATGCCGCAGGCGGCACCCACCTTGGCGATGATCGTGGCGGCCGTCTCGGCGGCGGCGCCGACGTAGGTGCCCGGGCAGTTGGAGTCGGCAGGTCGCGTGTAGGTGTCCTGCCGGGCGTCCTGCAGGCACGGCGTGCCGTCATCGGCGGCGACGCAGCGCGGGTTCCTGCTCTCGAGGAAGAACTGCACGTCGGCCGCCGACATGGCGCGGCCGTCGTAGAAGAGCTGGTCGCTGATGATGTTCCCCGGCCGGAACTGGCTGGTGTCGGCGGCCTCCTGCAGGGCGGGCGCGGCCAGCTCGTCCGGCGACGAGCTGACCAGGATCCCGACCCCGCACACCACGCCGAGCAGGAGCACCGCCATCCGGCGCAGCGCGATCATGCCGGCACCTCCACGTCCACGGGTGCGGAGACGACGTCCGCCGTCGCCGAGGAGTAGGCCAGCCGGAGGGTCCACGTGCCCGCCGCGAGCTGCTCCTCCGGTACCGAGAGCCCGCCGCAGACCGTGGTGCTGGCATCCGCGACCCCGGGCACGGTGATCGAGACCTCATCCCCGCCGCGGGTGAGGTGGAGGGTGCAGGTCCCGCCGTCCTCGATGACCGGGCTGACGTAGCCGGCCGCCTCCACCGACGACGTCTCCTCCTCCCACATCGCGAACGAGAGGACGGCCGCCGCGGCCGCGGGGCGGGCCGGGTCGGTCACCGCCTCACGGTCGTCCGGCAGGAAGGCCACCGACGGCGCCGCGGCACCGCCGGCCGGATCCTCCGCCGTGCAGGCCGCCACGCCGAGCGCCCCGGCGGTGGTCAGCACCACCGTCGCGGATGCGCGCCACCAGGCCGACGACGTCGGCCTGCTCCGCGGCAGGCGGTCCGGACGGGTCATCGGTAGCTCACCGTCGTCCGGCCGGAGACGGAGGTGATGGTGCCGCCCTGGAAGGTCTGGCGGGTGCCGCCGGGGACGGTCTCCGGGTCGGCCGTGGGGTAGCCGAGCCGGCCGGTCTCCCAGCCCGCGGCCGCCCAGGCGTCGCGGATCGGGCCGCGCACCAGGCGTGCGCCGG
>NZ_JBJHAN010000020.1:0-5604 GCF_054051055.1 Blastococcus sp. SYSU DS0973 | reverse complement strand
TGTCCGGCGGCGTCCTACTCTCCCACCCCGTCTCCAGGGCAGTACCATCGGCGCTGAAAGGCTTAGCTTCCGGGTTCGGAATGTGACCGGGCGTTTCCCTCTCGCCATGGCCGCCGTAACTCTGTGAACCTGTCGAACCAACTGGTTCGTGCGTTCAGAACCGCACAGTGGACGCGTAGCAAACTTTGTGACCCTGACCTGTCACAGACCCGATGGATGTGGGTGTGTGTGGTCAAGCCCTCGGCCTGTTAGTACCGGTCAGCTCCACACCTTGCGGTGCTTCCACTTCCGGCCTATCAACCCGCTGGTCTGGGCGGGGGCCTTACCCGGTTAACCCGGTGAGAGACCTCATCTTGAAGCGAGCTTCCCGCTTAGATGCTTTCAGCGGTTATCCCTGCCGAACGTAGCTAACCAGCAGTGCACCTGGCGGTACAACTGGCACACCAGAGGTTCGTCCGTCCCGGTCCTCTCGTACTAGGGACAGCTCTTCTCAAGTCTCTTACGCGCGCGGCGGATAGGGACCGAACTGTCTCACGACGTTCTAAACCCAGCTCGCGTACCGCTTTAATGGGCGAACAGCCCAACCCTTGGGACCTACTCCAGCCCCAGGATGCGACGAGCCGACATCGAGGTGCCAAACCATCCCGTCGATATGGACTCTTGGGGAAGATCAGCCTGTTATCCCCGGGGTACCTTTTATCCGTTGAGCGACACCGCTTCCACATGCCGGTGCCGGGTCACTAGTCCCAGCTTTCGCTCCTGCTCGACCCGTCGGTCTCGCAGTCAAGCTCCCTTGTGCACTTGCACTCGACACCTGATTGCCAACCAGGCTGAGGGAACCTTTGGGCGCCTCCGTTACATTTTGGGAGGCAACCGCCCCAGTTAAACTACCCACCTGACACTGTTCCTGATCCGGATCACGGACCGAGGTTAGACATCCAATTCGACCAGAGTGGTATTTCAACGGCGACTCCACGAACACTGGCGTGCCCGCTTCGCAGTCTCCCACCTATCCTACACAAGCCGAACCGAACACCAATATCAAGCTATAGTAAAGGTCCCGGGGTCTTTCCGTCCTGCCGCGCGTAACGAGCATCTTTACTCGTAGTGCAATTTCGCCGAGCCTGTGGTTGAGACAGCTGAGAAGTCGTTACGCCATTCGTGCAGGTCGGAACTTACCCGACAAGGAATTTCGCTACCTTAGGATGGTTATAGTTACCACCGCCGTTTACTGGCGCTTGAGTTCTGAGCTTCGCACACCGAAGTGCACTAACCCGTCCCCTTAACGTTCCAGCACCGGGCAGGCGTCAGTCCGTATACATCGTCTTACGACTTCGCACGGACCTGTGTTTTTAGTAAACAGTCGCTTCTCACTGGTCTCTGCGGCCACCCACCGCTGCCCACCGCAAGGATGTTGACAGTAGATGGCCCCCCTTCTCCCGAAGTTACGGGGGCATTTTGCCGAGTTCCTTAACCACAGTTCGCTCGATCGCCTCGGTATTCTCTACCTGACCACCTGAGTTGGTTTGGGGTACGGGCCGCTCGGAACTCGCTAGAGGCTTTTCTCGGCAGCATAGGATCATCCAATTCGCCTCATTCGGCTATGCGTCGGGCCTCACCCTGTGTGCGACGCGGATTTACCTACGTCACGGGCCACACCCTTGCACCGGTACTACCACTCACCGGTAGGACTACCTTCCTGCGTCACCCCATCGCTTGCCTACTACCAGTCCGGGTCCCCAGCTCCACCGGATTACCCACAAGTGGGCGCACCGGCTTCGGTGGGTTAGCATCGCTGGGTTCAGCATGGGCGTTCCTTCGCGGGTACGGGAATATCAACCCGTTGTCCATCGACTACGCCTGTCGGCCTCGCCTTAGGTCCCGACTCACCCTGGGCGGATTAGCCTGGCCCAGGAACCCTTGGTCTTCCGGCGGGGGAGGTTCTCACTCCCCTCTCGCTACTCATGCCTGCATTCTCACTCGTGTGGCGTCCACGGCTGGATCACTCCGCCGCTTCCACCGCCACACGACGCTCCCCTACCCATCCACACACCTGGCCGGCACCCCGAAAGGCACCGGCGGGCGAACGTGTGAATGCCACGGCTTCGGCGGTGTGCTTGAGCCCCGCTACATTGTCGGCGCGGAACCACTTGACCAGTGAGCTATTACGCACTCTTTCAAGGGTGGCTGCTTCTAAGCCAACCTCCTGGTTGTCTCTGCGATCCCACATCCTTTTCCACTTAGCACACGCTTAGGGGCCTTAGCCGATGATCTGGGCTGTTTCCCTCTCGACTACGAACCTTATCGCCCGCAGTCTCACTGCCACGCTCTCACTTACCGGCATTCGGAGTTTGGTTGACGTCAGTAACCTTGTGGGGCCCATCGGCCATCCAGTGCTCTACCTCCGGCAAGAAACACGTGACGCTGCACCTAAATGCATTTCGGGGAGAACCAGCTATCACCGAGTTTGATTGGCCTTTCACCCCTACCCACAGCTCATCCCCCAGGTTTTCAACCCTGGTGGGTTCGGTCCTCCACGCGGTCTTACCCGCGCTTCAACCTGGCCATGGGTAGATCACTCGGCTTCGGGTCTAGAGCACGCGACTCAAACCGCCCTGTTCGGACTCGCTTTCGCTACGGCTTCCCCACACGGGTTAACCTCGCCACGTACCGCTAACTCGCAGGCTCATTCTTCAAAAGGCACGCAATCACCCCAGCCCCGAAAGGCTTGAAGCTCTCACGGCTTGTAGGCACACGGTTTCAGGTACTATTTCACTCCCCTCCCGGGGTACTTTTCACCTTTCCCTCACGGTACTTGTCCGCTATCGGTCACCAGGGAGTATTCAGGCTTAGCGGGTGGTCCCGCCAGATTCACACCGAATTTCACGGGCTCGGTGCTACTTGGGAAACAAGCTCGGGAGAGACTGAGTTTTCGTGTACGGGGCTATCACCCTCTACGGCGACCCCTTCCAGAGGCCTTCCACTAACACAAGTCTTTTATGACTCCCTGCACCCCCGGCAGAGGATGCTGAACTGTCCCACGACCCCGACCACACAACGCCTGCCGGCTATCACATGCGATCGGTTTAGCCTCTTCCGCTTTCGCTCGCCACTACTCACGGAATCACTGTTGTTTTCTCTTCCTGTGGGTACTGAGATGTTTCACTTCCCCACGTTCCCTCCACACGCCCTATGTGTTCAGGCGCGGGTCACACCACATGACTGGTGCGGGGTTCCCCCATTCGGAAATCCTCGGATCAACGCTCGGTTGACAGCTCCCCGAGGCTTATCGCAGCCTCCTACGTCCTTCATCGGCTCCTGGTGCCCAGGCATCCACCGTGTGCCCTTAACAACTTGGCCACACAAAAATCCCGCCCCACACCCCCGGAAGGAAATGATGAGACGGGCCTACAAACTCGAAACTCTGCTAATCAGAGTCAGAAGATGCTCGCGTCCACTGTGCAGTTCTCAACGTACGACCAGCCACCCCCACACCATCCCCGCCAGACCCACCCACCCCACACAGGGGCACGATGACGGTACGAGAACCAGGAGGCCCTGACACGAAGAAACGGACCAACCCGCTCCCTCAGGACCCAACAGCGTGCCTACGACCAACCCACCCCTCCCACCCCGTTCCCCACACCCACCCCATCCCGAAGGACAGAGCAGACGCCGTACTAGGAGCAGCAGCAGCTGCCGGCCGAACTGGTCAGCGTTCCACCCTCGAGCACCACCCCAGGAACTGTGCAGCCCACCGGTAGTGGCGGACCGTCATGCCCTGAGCGCGGCTCTGGACCACACCCCCACAGGGACGCGGCCAGTGCTCCTTAGAAAGGAGGTGATCCAGCCGCACCTTCCGGTACGGCTACCTTGTTACGACTTCGTCCCAATCGCCGATCCCGCCTTCGACGGCTCCCTCCACAAGGGTTGGGCCACCGGCTTCGGGCGTTACCGACTTTCGTGACGTGACGGGCGGTGTGTACAAGGCCCGGGAACGTATTCACCGCAGCGTTGCTGATCTGCGATTACTAGCGACTCCAACTTCATGAGGTCGAGTTGCAGACCCCAATCCGAACTGAGACCGGCTTTTTGGGATTCGCTCCACCTTACGGTATCGCAGCCCTTTGTACCGGCCATTGTAGCATGTTTGCAGCCCTAGACATAAGGGGCATGATGATTTGACGTCATCCCCACCTTCCTCCGAGTTGACCCCGGCAGTCTCCTATGAGTCCCCACCATCACGTGCTGGCAACATAGAACGAGGGTTGCGCTCGTTGCGGGACTTAACCCAACATCTCACGACACGAGCTGACGACAACCATGCACCACCTGTGCACGGCCCTTACGGACCCACCATCTCTGGAGGATTTCCGTGCATGTCAAGCCTAGGTAAGGTTCTTCGCGTTGCATCGAATTAAGCAACATGCTCCGCCGCTTGTGCGGGCCCCCGTCAATTCCTTTGAGTTTTAGCCTTGCGGCCGTACTCCCCAGGCGGGGCGCTTAATGCGTTAGCTGCGGCACGGAGACCGTGGAATGGCCCCCACACCTAGCGCCCAACGTTTACGGCGTGGACTACCAGGGTATCTAATCCTGTTCGCTCCCCACGCTTTCGCTCCTCAGCGTCAGTTTCGGCCCAGAGACCCGCCTTCGCCACCGGTGTTCCTCCTGATATCTGCGCATTTCACCGCTACACCAGGAATTCCAGTCTCCCCTGCCGAACTCAAGTCCGCCCGTATCGACTGCAGGCCTGAGGTTGAGCCTCAGGTTTTCACAGCCGACGCGACGAACCGCCTACGAGCTCTTTACGCCCAATAATTCCGGACAACGCTTGCACCCTACGTATTACCGCGGCTGCTGGCACGTAGTTGGCCGGTGCTTCTTCTGCAGGTACCGTCACTCTCGCTTCGTCCCTGCTGAAAGAGGTTTACAACCCGAAGGCCGTCATCCCCCACGCGGCGTCGCTGCGTCAGGCTTCCGCCCATTGCGCAATATTCCCCACTGCTGCCTCCCGTAGGAGTCTGGGCCGTGTCTCAGTCCCAGTGTGGCCGGTCACCCTCTCAGGCCGGCTACCCGTCGTCGCCTTGGTAGGCCACTACCCCACCAACAAGCTGATAGGCCGCGGGCCCATCCCCAGCCGATAAATCTTTCCACCACCAGACCATGCGGCCAGCGGTCATATCCGGTATTAGCCCCAATTTCTTGGAGTTATCCCAGAGCCAGGGGCAGGTTGCCCACGTGTTACTCACCCGTTCGCCACTGATCCCCCCGCAAGCGGAGTTCACCGTTCGACTTGCATGTGTTAAGCACGCCGCCAGCGTTCGTCCTGAGCCAGGATCAAACTCTCCGTAGATGATCTGATCGCAGCTGAGAACCGAGAGCTGACACTCTCGATATCAATCAACCAAAGGAATCCCAGCCGGCCCGAAGACCGGCACGGGGTATTACTTGGCACTGACTTTCGGCACGCTGTTGAGTTCTCAAGGAGCGGACGCGCAGACACTCAACCCTTCCGGGCCTCGTCCCTGGCTGGATGTCCAACTCTACGCCGGTTTCCAGCAGCCCGTCGAGCGGGGGGCTGGTCCGGCGGCCCTTCCGGGCCGC
>NZ_JBJHAN010000019.1:0-5747 GCF_054051055.1 Blastococcus sp. SYSU DS0973 | reverse complement strand
GAGCGTCTGACGACGCTCCGGGCCGTCACTTCGCCCGCCGCACGCGGGTTCATCCCCGACGGGTACCGACCACAGCGCAGCAGACGGAGCAGCGGTGACAGCCACCAGTCCCCCGCAGGAACCGACGGCTCCCCGAGCCGTACGCCGGCCCGGCGACCAGATCTTCTCCGGCAGCGCCAAGGGCGCCGGCATCCTCATCCTGGTCATCCTCGCCGGGGTGACCCTGTTCCTCCTCGCGGAGTCCTTCCCGGCGCTGACCGCGTCGGCGGAGGACCTCCCGGGGGAGGGGGGGCTGGTCTCCTACGTATGGCCGCTGATCTTCGGCACGCTGCTGTCCGCCACCATCGCGCTGCTGGTGGCCACCCCGCTCGCGGTGGGCATCGCGCTGTTCATCACCCACTACGCGCCGCGCCGGGTGGCCCAGGTCCTCGGCTACGTCGTCGACCTCCTGGCCGCCATCCCGAGCATCGTGTACGGCTTCTGGGGCATCGCCTGGCTCGCGCCGCGGCTCGTTCCCTTCTACCGCTGGCTCGAGGAGAACCTCGGCTTCATCCCGCTGTTCGCCGGGCCGGTCTCGGCCACGGGGCGGACGATGCTCACCATCGGTCTGGTCCTCGCGGTCATGATCCTGCCGATCGTCAGTGCCATCTCCCGCGAGGTCTTCACGCAGGTCCCGTCGCTGCACCGCGAGGCGGCGCTGGCCCTCGGCGCCACCCGCTGGGAGATGATCAAGATGGCAGTGATCCCCTACGGCAAGAGCGGCGTCATCGGCGGCGCCATGCTCGGCCTGGGGCGGGCGCTCGGCGAGACCATGGCGGTCGCCATCATCCTCTCCGGCTCGGCCGCGGGGATCACCTTCGCCCTGATCTCCAGCGCCAACCCGCAGACGATCGCGGCCAACATCGCACTGCAGTTCCCGGAGTCCACCGGGCTGGACGTCAACACGCTGATCGCCAGTGGCCTGGTGCTGTTCGTGATCACGCTCCTGGTCAACATGCTCGCCCGTTGGATCGTCAACCGCCGCGCCGACTTCTCCGGAGCCAACTGATGAGCACGTCGATCCAGCAGCGCACCTCGGGCGCCTCCGCCCCGGGCACGCCCCCCGAGCGGCGCGAGGACGGCCGGCTGCCCCGGTGGGCGCCCTGGGTCAGCTTCGCCGCGGCTCTGGCGCTGGCCGCACTCCTCGGCGCGCTGACCAGCCCGAACATCGTCCTGCTGGTCGTCTACACCGTCGTCCTGGGCACCGTCGTCCTGTACGTGGCTTCACGCGTCGTCGAGGGCCAGCGGCGGGCCGCGGACCGGCTGGTCACGTGCCTGGTGGTGACGGCGTTCGGGATCGCCATGGTCCCGCTGGTCTCGCTCGCCTACGAGGTCATCCGCCGCGGCGCCCAGCGGTTCGACGGCGAGTTCTTCGGCGCGTCCCTCCTCGGCGTGATCGGCGAGGGCGGCGGTGCCTACCACGCGATCATGGGCACTCTGATCATCACCTTGCTCACCACGCTCATCTCCGTGCCGATCGGCCTGATGACCGCCATCTACCTGGTCGAGTACGGCTCGGGCCGGCTCAAGCGGTCGATCACCTTCTTCGTCGACGTGATGACCGGGATCCCGTCGATCGTCGCGGGTCTCTTCGCCTACGCCCTGTTCGTCATCTTCTTCGGCCCGGGGATCCGGCTGGGCATCATGGGCGCCGTGGCCCTCTCGGTCCTGATGATCCCGGTCGTGGTGCGGTCGGCCGAAGAGGTGCTCAAGCTCGTCCCCAACGAACTGCGCGAGGCCGCCTATGCGCTCGGCGTGCCGAAGTGGCGGACCATCCTGAAGGTCGTCATCCCCACCGCGATCGCCGGCCTCGGGACCGGCGTCACGCTGGCCATCGCGCGGGTCATCGGCGAGACCGCACCGTTGCTCGTGACGGTCGGCATCACGAACGGCACCAATCTGAACCCGTTCGAGGGCCGCATGGCCACCCTGCCGGTCTACGCCTTCTACCAGCTGACCCAGCCGGGCGTCCCGCCCGAGGACGCCATCAACCGGGCCTGGACAGCGGCGCTGGTCCTCATCATGCTGGTGATGGGCCTCAATGTGGTCGCCCGCATGATCAGCCGCGTCTTCGCCCCCAAGACCAGCCGCTGAGCTTCATCCACCCAGGAAAGGGACCACTCGTGGCCAAGCGCATCGAGGTGTCGGATCTCGACATCTACTACGGCAAGTTCCTCGCCGTGCAGGGCGTGAACGTCTCCATCGAGCCGCGCAGCATCACGGCCCTGATCGGGCCGTCGGGCTGCGGCAAGTCGACGTTCCTGCGCGCGCTCAACCGCATGCACGAGGTCATCCCTGGCGCGCGGGTGGAGGGCAAGGTCGTCATGGACGGCCAGGACCTCTACGGCTCGGACTCCGACCCGGTGACCGTCCGCCGGCAGATCGGCATGGTGTTCCAGCGACCCAACCCCTTCCCGACGATGTCCATCTACGACAACGTCGCCGCCGGGATGCGCCTGAACTCGAAGAGGATGAAGAAGTCGGAGACCGACGAGCTCGTCGAGCGCTCGCTGCGCGGGGCCAACCTGTGGGACGAGGTCAAGGACCGCCTCGACCGCCCCGGCTCCGGCCTCTCCGGCGGTCAGCAGCAGCGGCTCTGCATCGCCCGCGCGATCGCCGTCGAGCCCGACGTGCTGCTGATGGACGAGCCCTGCTCGGCCCTGGACCCGATCTCCACGCTGGCGATCGAGGACCTGATGACCGAGCTCAAGGAGCGGTTCACGATCGTCATCGTCACGCACAACATGCAGCAGGCCGCGCGCGTGAGCGAGCAGACCGGCTTCTTCAACCTCAACGGGGTCGGCCAGCCGGGTCGGCTGATCGAGTTCAACCCGACCGAGAAGATCTTCAGCAACCCCGACGAGAAGGCGACCGAGGACTACATCTCCGGCCGCTTCGGGTGAACGAGGACCCCGTCGGACGGGGTCCCGCCCTCAGCAGCTGACCGTGGCCGCCTCCCGCTGGGGGGCGGCCACCGTCGTCTCCGCGGGCGGGTCGGCGGCCACCGGACCGCCGATCTCCACCGGCACGACGCCCGCGTAACCCGGGCCGATGACCAGCTGCACCGAGTCGCCCATCGAGTCGCTCGCCTGGAGCACCGACCCCGGCACGGCGGCGGCCAGGGTCCGCGCCTGCTCCAGCGCCGCCGGGCCGTGGCGCACCACGCTCTCGCTGACGGTTCCCGGCTCGTTGCCGACCGTCCCGATGCCGAAGCCCTGGCCGCGGAGGGCGTCGGCGACCGTCGCCGCCAGCCCGGTGGTGCCGGTGCCGTTGAGCACGTCGACGGTGATCTCCGCCGGCGGGGCGGTGAGCGGGGCGGGCGCGGCGGGGGCCTCCGGCTCGGGCGCGGCCTCCGCTGCAGCCGCCTGCTCGGCGCGCTGCGCCTCCAGCATCTCGGCCGGCAGCCGGGCGCCGTCGATGACCTCGTCGAACAGCGATCGGGTCGCCGTCGAATCGAGGATCACGTAGGCCTGGTCGGTGCCCGCTGGCACGTAACCGACCTGGGCGACCGGCAGCCCCGCCCGCTGCACCGCGTCACCCGACAGGTCGCCGAGCGTGCCGGCGAGCACCCGCAGGTCACCGAGCGTCGTCTGCTCGTCGAGTGTCAACGCCTCCGAGGCCCGGTCGAGGAAGCGGGTGAGGGTGACCGGGTCGAGCAACGTGTCCGCGGACATCGCCGCGCGCAGGGTCGAGGTGAGCAGCCGTTGGGCCCGCTCGGCCACGGCGGCGCCCGTGCTATCGGTCCCGCTGTCACCCGGCTGCAGGAAGCCCGACGCCGCGGTGCCGGAGAGCTCGGAGGGGCCGGCCGGTGGCGGGGTCGCCGCGGCCGCGATCGCGCCCGACGGCACGACGCAGACCGGGACGCCGCCCAGCGCATCCACCATTCCGGGCAGGTCGGCGAGGTCGACGCCGAGGTAGTGGTCGATCCGCAGGCCGGACAGCTGCTGGACGGCCCGGACCAGGCACGCCGGCCCGCCGTCGAGCAGCGCGCCGGCGAACGCTTCGGTGGCCGGGTTCCGGAGCTCACCGTCCGCCGTGCGACACGCGGGGGTGTCCACCAGCGCCGTGGGCGGCACGCTCACCAGCACGGCGCGGTCGCCCTCGGCCGCGACCGAGACCACCAGGGTGGCCACCGAGGCCGCCCCCGTCTGCCCCGGGATGCCGGTGCCGACGACGAGGTAGGTGTCGGCGGCCTCCTGCAGCTGCGGGGCCAGCACCTCGGGGCCGTCGACGGCGAGCGCGTCCACCCGGTCGATGCGCTGGTCGACGTAGAAGTAGAGGCCCAGGTGGTAGAGGAGGACGACGCCGACGATGCCGGCCAGGGCGATCGCCGCACGAGCGAGGCGGCGGCGCCCGGGACTTCGCGGCGGGCGGGCGGCGGCGGGACGGCGCACGGTGGCCCCCGACGGGAGCGGCGGGGCCAGCCCCGGCAGCGGAGGGATCGGGCCGCTGCGCCGGGAGGGACGCTCGTCGGGCGCCCAGGCCGCCGGCGACCGGCCGGGCGTCGGCGGCACCGGGGGCGGCCCGGGGTGCGCGCCGGGAACCGGTGGGAGGCCCGACCGGACCGGGGGCTCCTCGAGCCCGATCCCCGCGACGGGCGGGGCCCCCGCGTGCGCCGACGGCACCGGGGGCAGACCGGCCTGGGAGCCGGGCGGCCGGGCGGCGCCAGGTACCGGAGGCAGTCCCGCCTGCGC
Source organism: Blastococcus sp. SYSU DS0973 (assembly GCF_054051055.1). Classification (NCBI taxonomy): domain Bacteria; kingdom Bacillati; phylum Actinomycetota; class Actinomycetes; order Geodermatophilales; family Geodermatophilaceae; genus Blastococcus; species Blastococcus sp. SYSU DS0973. Next base: position 1,014 of record NZ_JBJHAN010000019.1, on the reverse strand, counting down.
GGCGGGGACGTCCTCGGCACGGGCAGCAGTCCGGTCCGGGGCGGCGGTGGTCCCGCCGCGGTCTGCCGCTGGCCGACGTCCGGGCCGCCGCCTGCGCTCCTCCGCCTCCGCGGCGGTGGCGCGGCCGAGACCGCTGCTCCTGCCCGGCTCGACCGCGCCCCGGCGGGCGGCACGCCGGCCGCCGACCGCGCTGCCCTGCCGGGCGATCAGCTGCTCGACGGTGACCGGCTCGCCGGCGCCGCCCTGGGCCGCCCGCCCGCGGCGGGTGCGCCCGGGGACGTCGCCGTCGCCCGCGCCGTCCCGCGTCGGCTGGTCACCCACAGGTGTCGACACCTTCTCGTCGTCCGCTCGTCCCCGTCCGTCGCGCCACGATACGGGGCGATGCGCCCCGACCACGCCGACGCGCGGCAGCCTCGGACGCAACGGAGCAACCGAATGGTGGCCCACCGGCGCACTGCGTAGCGTTCGCCGGGTGCGCATCCCCTCCGTGCCCGGCCCCTCCGACGTGTTCGCGCTGGTAGGGGGCGTGCGCGAGGGCCTCGGCGACGCTCTCGCCCTTGTGCCCCGCGCCGCCGCCGCGCTCGGTCGCATGGAGGAGCTGCTGGAGCGGGTCTCCGGCGCGGTCGACCGGGTCGAGACGCTGCTGGACCGGGCCGACGGGGCGATCACGCGCCTGGACACGACGCGCTCGCGGGCCGACGAGGCGATCGAAGGCGTCGGGGCGACCCGGCAACGCGCCGAGGACGCCATCACCGACATGGGCCAGACCCGGCAACGCGCCGAGGACGCCATCACCGACATGAGCGAGACCCGGCAACGCGCCGAGGACGCCATCACCGACATGGGCCAGACCCGGCAACGCGCCGACGACGCCATCACCGACATGGGCCAGACCCGGCAACGCGCCGACGACGCCATCACCGACATGAGCCAGACCCGGCAACGCGCCGACGACGCCATCACCGACATGAGCCAGACCCGGCAACGCGCCGACGACGCCATCACCGACATGAG
>NZ_JBJHAN010000018.1:0-17389 GCF_054051055.1 Blastococcus sp. SYSU DS0973 | reverse complement strand
CCCCCCCCCCCCCCCCCCCCCCCCCCCCCCCCCCCCCCCCCCCCCCCCCCCCCCCCCCCCCCCCCCCCCCCCCCCCCCCCCCCCCCCCCCCCCCCCCCCCCCACGACCCGCATGAAGACGACCAGGACAGGCGAGGACATGCCGAAGCAGAAGACCCACAAGGGCACCGCCAAGCGGGTGCGCGTCACGGGCACCGGAAAGCTCATGCGCGAGCAGGCGAACAACCAGCACAAGTTCGAGCACAAGTCCGGGACCCGCAAGCGCCGGCTCGACCAGGACCAGGTCGTCTCCCCGGCCGACGCCAAGAACCTCAAGAAGCTCCTCGGCATCTGAGCGTCCCTCCACTGACCTTTAGAAAGACAGGAGCACTTCCGTGGCACGCGTGAAGCGGGCGGTCAACGCCCAGAAGAAGCGCCGGACGACCCTCGAGGCCGCCAGCGGCTACCGCGGTCAGCGGTCCCGGCTGTACCGCAAGGCCAAGGAGCAGATCCTCCACTCGGCGACCTACAGCTACCGCGACCGCAAGGCGCGCAAGGGTGACTTCCGCAAGCTGTGGATCACCCGCATCAACGCCGCGGCCCGCCTCAACGACATGACCTACAACCGGTTCATGCAGGGGCTCAAGCTCGCCGGCATCGAGCTGGACCGCCGCGTCCTCGCCGAGCTCGCCGTGAACGAGCCCGCCGCCTTCGCCACGCTGGTGGAGTCCGCCCGGGCTGCGCTCGCCGCGAACCCCGGGGCGACCGGCGCCCAGGCCGCCTGACGAAGGACCACCCTGCCCCCTGCAGGATGGCCGTTCCGCACGTCACCCGACGCCGTCGGTGACCGGCCCCTCCGGGCCGGACGCCGGCGGCGTCGGCGTCTGTCCGGGGCGCGAGGTCTGCACACTCGCCCCGATCAGCCCTCGAGGGTCACGGTGCAGGTCTCGCAGGAAGGAGAGCGCGTGACCGAGCCGCTCACCGAGCGCTCCGCCCGCATCGTCGCCGCGCGGAAGCTCACCCGGCGCGCCGGGCGGGATGCGGCGGGGCTCTTCCTCGCCGAGGGGCGCCAGGCCGTGGTCGAGGCGCTGGCGCAGCCCGAGCGCGTCCGCGAGGTCTTCGCCACGCAGGCGGCCGCGACCGCGCACCGCGACCTGCTGGCGGAGACGCCGGTGCCGGTGCGGCCGGTCACCGAGAAGGCCGCGGCCGGGCTGTCGGAGACGGTGACCCCCCAGGGGCTGGTCGCCGTCTGCGAGCTGCGGGACGTCCCGGCCGAGTCGCTGACGACGGCGCCGCCGCGGCTGTCGGTCGCGCTCGCCGAGCTCGCCGACCCGGGCAACGCCGGGACGGTGCTGCGGACCGCGGACGCCTGCGGCGCCGGCGCGGTCGTCTTCGGCGCGGGCTCGGCCGACCCGTACGGGGGCAAGGCGGTCCGGTCCAGCGCCGGCAGCCTGTTCCACGTCGACGTCTTCCGTGGTGCGCCGCTGGCGGCGCTGCTCCCCTCGCTGCGCGCCGCGGGCGTGACCGTGCTCGCCGCCGACGGCGGGGGAGAGGCCGAGCTGCCCGGGCTGGTGGCAGTCGGCCGGCTGGCGGGGCCGGTGCTGTGGCTCTTCGGCAACGAGGCCCGGGGCGTGCCCGCCGATCTGGCCGCGCTCGCCGACGCGCGGGTGCGGATCCCGATGCGCGGCCGGGCGGAGAGCCTGAACCTGGCCGCCGCCGCCGCGATCTGCCTCTACACCACCCAGCTCGCGCAGGGCTGACGCCCGTACCGCGCGCTCCCGGCTCCGTCGGTGGCGCTGCGCGGCCTCCGCTCGCGACGCAGGCGGTGCACGAGGGGTCGCCGGTACGCCAGGATGGCGGTCGTCGACGGGCTCCCCGGGACGTCGCGCTGGGTTGCGGAAGAAGGTCGCGGTTACCGTGGAACACATGCAACGGGTCGCAGATGCTCCGGCGGCTCCGTCGACGGACGGGCGGCGGTCCCGGTGGACCGAGCACCGCCGTGCCCGGCGGGAGGACCTCGTCGGCGCGGCCGTCGAGGCGGTCCGGCTGGCCGGTCCCGACTTCTCCGTCGACGACGTCGCCCGCAGCGCGGGGGTCTCCAAGACGGTGATCTACCGGTACTTCAACGACAAGGACGAGCTGATCGACGCCGTCCTGGAGCGCATCTCCCAGGCGGTCCTGCTACCCCGCCTGCTCGGCGAGCTGACCGCCGACCGGGGCGACGACCGGCAGCAGCTGCGCGCGGTCATCGCCGCCTTCGTCTCGCTGATCGAGGACGAGCCGGCGCTCTACCGCTTCGCCTACGCGCAGGCCGGGCGCGCGGGCCGCGCGGACCTGGTCGCGGCCACCGAGCACGCCGTCGCCGGCGCGCTGGGCGACCTGCTCGGCCAGCGGCTCACCGACGCCGGGCGTCCGGCCGACGGCGCCATGACCTGGGCCTACGGGATCGTCGGCATGGTGCAGCTGGCCACGCACTGGTGGTCGGGGGCGCGGACGGTGTCCGCGGCCGACCTCGTCGACCAGCTCACCGACCTGGCCGACGGCGGCCTGGGCACCCTCCTCCCCCCGCGGGGCTGATCGCGGCCGGGCAGCACCGCCACGAACGAGTCGTGCGCCCACCGCGCGACCAGGTCACCAGGCCGGAACCGCCCGCTGCGCCGGTCGCCCGGGCGTAGGCGTCGAGCGCGCGCATGACCTGCGCGATCGCCGGGCCGGGGCGCTCCCGCACCAGCCGCAGATCCGGCTTCACGACGTCGGAGCGCAGCACGGGCATGAGGGCCCGACGGGGGATCGGGGGAACCCAGGCGCGGGCGAGTGCGGCGCCCGGGCAGAATGGCCTTCCGTGTCTGGCGCCAACGATCCCTACGACCCCAAGCAGGTCGCCGCGCTCTCCCCCGAGGCCCTCGACGACGCGGTGCGTGCCGCGCTCGAGGCGTTCGCGGCCGCGGCCGACCTGGAGGCGCTGGCCGGCGTCCGCCCCGCGCACCTGGGCGACCGGGCACCGGTGCTGCTGGCCCGGCGCGAGCTCGGGGCCCTGCCGCCGGCCGCCCGCAGTGACGCCGGAAAGCGGGTGAACGCCGCCCGGGCCGCGGTCACCGAGGCCTACGAGGCTCGCAGGGCCGAACTCGAGGCCGAGCGCGACGCCCGCGTGCTGGCCGAGGAGCGGGTCGACGTCACGCTGCCGTGGGACCGCACGCCGCGCGGCGCCCGGCACCCGCTCACCACGCTCATGGACCGGATCGCCGACATCTTCGTCGGCATGGGGTACGAGGTGGCCGAGGGGCCGGAGCTGGAAGCGGAGTGGCTGAACTTCGACGCGCTCAACTTCGGCCCGGACCACCCCGCCCGGTGGCTGTCGGACACCTTCTTCGTCGCGCCCGAGGACTCCGGCCTGGTGCTGCGCACGCACACCAGCCCGGTCCAGGCGCGCACCATGCTCGACCGGCAGCCGCCCATCTACGTCGTGGCCCCGGGCCGGGTGTACCGCACCGACGAGCTCGACGCCACGCATCTGCCGGTCTTCCACCAGGTGGAGGGGCTGGCCGTCGACCGGGGCCTGACCATGGCCCACCTGCGGGGCACGCTCGACCACCTGGCCCGCCAGCTGTTCGGCCCGGATGCCCGCACCCGGTGGCGGCCGCACTTCTTCCCGTTCACCGAGCCGTCGGCTGAGTTCGACGTCTGGTTCCCCGAGCACCGCGACGGCCCGCAGTGGGTCGAGTGGGGCGGCTGCGGGATGGTGAACCCGCGGGTGCTGCGCGCCTGCGGCGTCGACCCGGACGAGTACACCGGCTTCGCTTTCGGCATGGGCATCGAGCGGGCGCTGCAGTTCCGCTCCGCGGTGTCGGACATGCACGACATCGCCGAGGCCGACATCCGCTTCACCACGGCATTCGGAGTGGAGCAGTGAACGGTCGCGGTCCGACGAAGAAGGTCATCCCCGTGCCGCCCGAAGGAGTCCAGCAGTGAAGGTCCCCGTCAGCTGGCTCTCCGAGCTCGTCGACCTCCCGGCCGGGATCACCACCGAGGAGCTCGACGCCGCGTTCGTGCGGCTCGGCTTCGAGGTGGAGGACGTCGTCCGCCCGCCGGTGACGACCGGCCCGCTCGTGGTCGGCCGGGTGCTGGAGATCGAGGAGCTGACCGGCTTCAAGAAGCCGATCCGCTACTGCCAGGTCGAGGTCGGGGAGAGCGAGCCCCGGGGCATCGTCTGCGGTGCCCGCAACTTCGCCGTCGGCGACCTCGTCGTCGCCGCCCTGCCCGGCGCCGTGCTGCCCGGCGACTTCGCCATCGCCGCGCGGAAGACCTACGACCACGTCTCCGACGGGATGATCTGCTCGGTCCGCGAACTGGGCATCGGCGAGGACCACACCGGCATCCTGGTGCTGGGCCAGGGCGGCTACGTCCCCGGGACGCCCGCGGCCGACGTGCTGGGTCTGGACGACGTCGTCTTCCACCTCGAGGTGACCCCGGACCGCGGCTACGCCATGTCGATGCGCGGGATCGCCCGCGACCTCGCCGCCGTGCTCGGCGTGGCCTGGCGGGACCCGGCGGACCTGCCGCTGCCGCTGTGGTCCGGTGCGCCGGCGTGGGAGGTCGACGTCGCCGCGCCCGGCCGCTGCGACCGCTTCTCGATGCTGGCGCTGGAGGGGCTGGACCCGGTCGCGCCGAGCCCGTGGTCGCTGCGCCGGAGGCTCGCCCAGTGCGGGGTGCGGAGCATCTCCCTGGCGGTCGACGTCACCAACTACGTCATGCTCGAGCTGGGCCAGCCGATGCACGCCTTCGACCGCGACACCGTCCGCGGAGCGATCACCGTCCGCACGGCGGCGGCCGGTGAGCGGCTGACCACCCTGGACGGCGCCGACCGGGCCCTGGCCGACGACGACCTGCTGATCGCCGACGGCTCCGGGCCCATCGGGCTGGCCGGTGTCATGGGCGGCGCCACCACGGAGATCGGGGACACCACCTCGGCGGTGTTGCTGGAGGCCGCGCACTGGGAGCCGACCGGCATCTCCCGCGGGGTGCGCCGCCATCGGCTGCCCAGCGAGGCCGGCAAGCGTTTCGAGCGCGGCACCGACCCCGACGTCACCGTCCTGGCACTGGCGCGGGCCGCCGGGCTCCTGGCCGAGCACGGTGGCGCCCGCGTGGCCGGCGCGCCGGTCGACGTCGACACCCGCGCGCCCCGGCCGGTGATCGGGCTGGACGCCGGCCTGCCGGGGCGGATCGCCGGGGTGGACTACTCCCGGGCCCAGGTGCTGGAGGTGCTCGACGCCATCGGCGCCGAGGTCGCGGGCGACGGCGACGGGCTGCAGGTGACGCCGCCGTCCTGGCGGGGCGACCTGCGGGAACCGGCCGACCTGGTCGAGGAGGTCGTGCGCCTCCGCGGTTTCGACGAGATCCCCTCCCTCCTGCCCACCGCGCCGCCCGGTGGGGGGCTCACCGAGCGGCAGCGCCGGCGGCGCAGCATCGGCCGCGCCCTGGCCGATGCCGGGTACGTGGAGGCGCCGTCCTTCCCCTTCACCGGCACGACGCAGCTGGACGCGCTGGGCCTGCCCGAGGACGACGACCGCCGCCGGGTGATCACCGTGCGCAACCCGCTGTCGGAGGAGGCTCCGGCGCTGCGCACGAGCCTGCTGCCCGGGCTGCTGACGGCGCTGGCCCGGAATCAGGCGCGCGGCATCCGCGACGTCGCCCTCTTCGAGCACGGGGCGGTGTTCCCCGGCGGGGTGGGCCCGCCCGCACCGGTGCCCGGTGCCGAGCGCCGGCCGGACGACGCCGTCCTCGCCGCGCTGCTGGGTGCGGTGCCGGCCCAGCCGTGGCACGTGGCGGTGGCCCTCACCGGCCAGCGCGAGCCGCGCGGCTGGTGGGGTCCGGGCCGCCCGGCGGAGTGGGCCGACGCGGTGCAGGCCGCACGGACCGTGGCCGCGGCCGCCGGAGCCGAGCTGACCGTGCGTGCAGGCGACCGGGCGCCCTGGCATCCCGGCCGCTGCGCCGAGCTCCTGGTCGGCGACCGGGTGATCGGGCACGCCGGCGAGCTGCACCCCAAGGTCTGCGAGGCGCTCGGCGTGCCCGACCGCACCGCGGTCATGGAGCTCGACGCCGACGCCCTGCCCACCCCGGCCGTCCCGCAGGCGCCGGCGATCTCCACGTTCCCGCCGGTGCTCCTCGACCTCGCCGTGGTGGTGGCGGACGACGTTCCCTCGGCGGACGTCACCGCCGCGCTGCGGGCGGGCGCCGGGGAGCTGCTGGAGTCGCTGCGGCTCTTCGACGTCTACACCGGTGCACCGGTGCCGGCCGGCTCCCGCTCGCTGGCCTACGCCCTCACCGTGCGGGCGCCGGACCGGACGCTGACCGGCGAGGAGGCGACGGCGGTGCGCGACGCCGCGCTCGCCGCCGCCGCACAGGCCACCGGGGCGCAGATCCGTGGCTGAACAAGGACCCCGCCCTCCCCACCCTTCGCAGGCTCACGTCGGGCCCCTGGACGGGGCCGGGGTCGCCCTGGTCACCGGGGCGTCCACCGGCATCGGCCGGCACCTGGTCGAGGGGTTGGCCGCCCGAGGCATGGTGGTGGCCGGTGTGGCCCGGAACCCCGACCGGCTGCGGACGGCGATGGCCGAGGTCGCCGAGGCCACCGGCGCCCGCACCCTGGCGGTCGCCGCCGACGTCACCGATCGCGCGTCCGTGGAGGCCGCGGTGGGGGAGGTGCGCGAGGAGCTCGGCCCGATCGAGCTCCTCGTCAACAACGCCGGGCTCATCGACGAGTTCGAGGTGCCCATCTGGGAGGCCGACCCCGATCAGTGGTGGGACGTCGTGTCCAGCCACGTCCGCGGCGCGCAGCTGACGATCCGCACCGTCGTGCCGTGGATGGTGCTGCGCAACCGCGGGCGGGTGGTCAACATCGCCAGCGGAATGGGCACCCGCGCCAACCCCGACTACTCGGCCTACTCGGTCGCCAAGACCGCGCTCGTGCGGCTCACCGAGGGCCTGGCCACCGCGCTGGAGGGCTCGAACGTGCGGGCCTTCAACGTCGCCCCGGGCGTCGTCGACACCCCGATGACCCGCGCCATGCACATGTGGCAGGGCAACACCCACTGGACGCCGCCGGAGAAGGTCGTCGAGCTGATCGCCGCCATCGCCGCCGGAGAGCTCGACCAGTGGTCGGGCCGCTTCGTCCGGGCCGGCAAGGACCACCTCGACGTCCTCCGCAGGACCACGCCCGACGACGCCGCCCGGCAGCTGCGGCTGCGGCCCTACGGGGACGACGACCCGCTCGGCTGATTCCCCGCTCTCCGCGGGGGTGGTCCGGCGACGTCGACCCGGTCGGGGCGGACGTGCCACGGTGCGGTACCGGTTCCGGGCGAGGAGTGACACCCATGGCGACCCAGTCCCCGGCGGCCCGCGGGCTGATCGGCCTCGCACTCGCGGGCGTCGCCGGGCTCGCCGCCTGGTCCGGCCGGGCGGCGTGGGAGGACAGCGGCGCGTTCGCCCTCGTGCTCTTCGGCGTTCCCCTGGCGTGCGCGGCACTCGCCCTGCTCGCCGAGAGCGCGGGCGCGCCGGTGCTGGCTCCGGCGGTCGTGGCCGTCCTCGGGGCGGCGTCGGTCGGGTGGTCGCTGCTCACCGGCCTGGGCCTCGGTCCGGGTCTCCTCCTGCCGTCGCTGCTCCTGCTGGTCGCCGCGATGATCTCGCGGGTGGACCGCAGGCGGGACCGCACCCGGCGACCGCCTGACACGGAGCTGCCGCGAAAGCCGCCGACATCGCCGTGAACGTTCATGCATGGCCGTGTATGGTCATGCATCATGAGCACAGAGCGGACGTGGACGGTCGGGGTCACCGGCGCCACCGGGTACGCGGGAGGCGAGGTGTGCCGGCTGCTGGCCGGTCACCCGGCCCTCCGGCTGGCCGGGGTGCACGCCAACTCGAGCGCCGGCCGACGCCTGGGTGAACTCCAGCCCCACCTGCTGCCCTTCGCCGAGCTGGAGGTCCAGCCGAGCGACGCGGCGCGCCTGGCCGGCTACGACGTCGTCGTCCTGGCGCTGCCGCACGGCGAGTCGGCGGCGATCGCCGACCAGCTGCCGGCGGAGACGCTCGTCATCGACTGCGGCGCCGACCACCGGTTGAACGACCCGGCCGCCTGGGCCCGCTGGTACGGCGGCGTGCACGCCGGTACCTGGCCGTACGGTCTTCCGGAGCTGCCCGGTCAGCGTGAGGAGCTGGCCGGCGCCACGCGGATCGCCGTCCCCGGCTGTTACCCGACCTCGGTCACCCTCGCGATGGCCCCGGCACTGGCCGCCGGGTTGGTCGAGCCCGACGTCGTGGTCGTCGCCGCCAGCGGCACCAGCGGCGCCGGCAAGTCACCGAAGCCGCACCTCCTCGGCAGCGAGGTCATGGGCGCGGCCAGCGCCTACGGCGTCGGAGGCGTGCACCGGCACACCCCGGAGATGATCCAGGGCCTCTCGCAGGCGGCCGGGGCCGCGGTGGGCATCAGCTTCACGCCCACCCTGGTCCCGATGAGCCGCGGCATCCTCGCCACCTGCTCGGCGAAGCTGAAGCCCGGGGCCGACGCCGACGCCGCCCGGGCCGCCTACTCGGAGGCCTACGCCGACGAGCCGTTCGTCCACCTGCTGCCCGAGGGGCAGTGGCCCACCACCGCCCAGGTGCTCGGTGCGAACACGGTGGCTCTGCAGCTCGCCGTCGATGCCGACGCCGACCGGCTGGTCGTCGTCGCCGCCGTCGACAACCTCACCAAGGGCACCGGGGGCGCGGCGATCCAGTGCGCCAACCTCGCCCTCGGCATCCCCGAGATCACCGGTCTCCCGCTCGTAGGAGTAGCGCCATGAAGTCATCCCACGAAGACGCTCCGCCGGCGCTCCACGTCTCCGCGGGGGCCCCGGAGTGACCGTCACGGCACCGAAGGGGTTCAGCGCCGCCGGCGTCGCCGCCGGGCTGAAGTCCTCCGGCGACCCCGACGTCGCCGTCGTCCTCAACCACGGTCCCGACGACGCGGCCGCGGCCGTCTTCACCACCAACCGCTTCCCGGCCGCGCCCGTGCTGTGGAGCCGCCAGGTGCTGGCCGGCGAGCGGGCGCGCGCGGTCGTGCTCAACTCCGGCGGCGCCAACGCCTGCACCGGGCCCGAGGGCTTCCAGGACACCCACGCCACCGCCGAGCACGCGGCCGCCGAGCTCGGCATCGGGGCGGTCGACGTCGCGGTGGCCAGCACGGGCCTGATCGGCATGCGGCTGCCCATGGACAAGCTGACCGCCGGGGTCAGCGCCGCGGTGCAGGCGCTCGGCGAGGAAGGCGGGCCCGACGCCGCCCGCGCGATCATGACCACCGACAGCGTCCCGAAGACGACGGTGCAGGCCCGCGACGGCTGGAGCATCGGCGGGATGGCCAAGGGCGCCGGCATGCTCGCTCCGTCGCTGGCCACGATGCTCGTCGTCCTCACCACCGACGCCGTCGTCCCGGCCTCGGTGCTCGCCTCCGCGCTGAAGCAGGCGACCAGCCTCTCCTTCGAGCGGGTCGACTCCGACGGGTGCCTGTCGACCAACGACACGGTGCTGGTGATGTCCAGCGGCGCCAGCGGCGTCACGCCGGGCGTCGAGGAGTTCACCGAGGCGCTCACCGCGGCCGCGACGGACCTGGCGATGCAGCTGCTCGCCGACGCCGAGGGGTCCACCAAGGACATCGCGATCACCGTCCGCAACGCCGCCTCGGTCGAGGACGCGCTCACCGCCGGCCGGGCCTGCGCCCGCAACAACCTGCTCAAGACCGCGCTGTTCGGCAACGACCCCAACTGGGGCCGGGTGCTGGCGGCGGTCGGCACCACCGACGCCGTGTTCGAGCCCGACCAGGTCGACGTGACCATCAACGGCGTCACCGTGTGCCGCGGCGGCTCGATCGGCGACCCCCGCGAGGGTGTGGACCTCACCGGCCGGGAGGTCACCATCGACGTCGACCTCGGCGCCGGCGGCGAGACGGCCACGATCTGGACCAACGACCTGTCGATCGCCTACGTGCACGAGAACTCGGCCTACTCCACATGAGCGAGCACCAGAACCCCGCCCCCCAGGACCCCGCCCCCCAGGACCCGACGCCCCCCGACGTGCGGATCGACGAACCCGTCCCACCGCCGCGGCCGGTCCGCACGGTCGGCACCCGGCGCGTCATGCGGAAGAAGGACCCCGAGGGCGACGCGGCCAAGGTCGCCGTCCTCACCGGTGCGCTGCCCTGGCTCAAGGAGTTCCACGGCAACGTCGTCGTCATCAAGTACGGCGGTCACGCGATGGTCGACGACGAGTGCCGCCGGGCGTTCGCCGAGGACATGGTCTTCCTGCGGACCTGCGGCATCCTGCCCGTGGTCGTGCACGGCGGCGGCCCGCAGATCAACGCGATGCTGGCCAAGCTCGGCATCAGCAGCGAGTTCCGCGGTGGTCTGCGCGTGACCACCCCGGAGACGATCGACGTCGTCCGCATGGTGCTCACCGGCCAGGTGGGCCCCGACATCGTCGGGCTGATCAACCAGCACGGCCCGATGGCGGTGCACCTCTCCGGCGAGGACGGCGGGCTGTTCACCGCGCGGCGGACCACCGCGGTCGTCGACGGCGAGCGGGTGGACGTCGGGCTGGTCGGCGACATCGCCGCGGTCGACACCACCCCGGTCACGGCGCTGCTGGCGGCCGGTCACATCCCGGTCGTCGCCAGCGTGGCGCCGGACGCCGACGGCGTCGTGCACAACGTCAACGCCGACACCGCCGCGGCCGCGCTGGCGGCGGCCCTGGGCGCGGTGAAGCTCGTGGTCCTCACCGACGTCGAGGGCCTGTACGCCGACTGGCCCGACCGCGACTCGCTGGTCCAGCAGATCGACGCCCGGGAGCTGGCCGAGCTCCTGCCCACGCTGGACGCCGGGATGATCCCGAAGATGGCCGCCTGCCTGCGGGCGGTCGAGGGCGGGGTGAAGCGGGCGACCGTCGTCGACGGCCGGACGCCGCACGCCCTGCTCCTGGAGACGTTCACCACCGAAGGCACCGGGACGATGGTCGTCCCGGCGAAGGACCAGAAGGAGGGCACAGCATGACGACGCACACCGAGGAGCTGGCCCGCCGCTGGTCGGCCGTGATGATGAACAACTACAAGGCGCCGCCGGTCGCGCTGGACTCCGGCTCCGGGGCGACCGTCACCGACGTCGACGGGCGCGAGTACACCGATCTGCTCGGCGGCATCGCGACGACGATTCTCGGCCACGCCCACCCCAGGGTCGTCGAGGCGATCACCAGGCAGGCGGCGAAGCTGGGCCACGTCTCGAACCTGGCGATGCACGAGCCGGGCATCACGCTGGCCGAGCGGCTGCTCGAGCTCGCCGGCCGGCCGGGGCGGGTCTTCTTCTGCAACTCCGGCGCCGAGGCCAACGAGGCGGCCTTCAAGCTGAGCCGGCTCACCGGCCGGCCCGAGGTCATCACCGCCGAGGGCGCCTTCCACGGCCGGACCATGGGTGCGCTGGCCCTCACCGGTCAGCCGTCGAAGGCCGCTGCGTTCGCGCCCCTGCCCGGGGGCGTCGCGTACGTGCCCTACGGCGACGAGGCCGCGCTGGCCGACGCCGTCTCCCAGCAGACCGCGATGGTGCTGCTCGAGCCGATGCTGGGGGAGGGCGGCGTGCTGCCCGCACCGGCCGGCTACCTCGCCGCCGCCGCGTCCACGGCCTCCGGGGCCGGCGCGCTGTTCGCCGTCGACGAGGTGCAGACCGGCATCGGCCGGACCGGTCACTGGTTCGCGTCCCAGGCCGACGGCCTGCACCCCGACGTGATCACGCTGGCCAAGGCGCTGGGCGGTGGGCTGCCGATCGGCGCGATGCTCGCCTTCGGCGAGGCCGCCGACCTGCTGACGGCGGGCTCCCACGGCTCCACCTTCGGCGGGAACCCGATCGCGGCCGCCGCCGCGCTGGCCGTCCTCGACACGATCCGCGACGAGGGGCTGCTCGAGCGGGCCAAGGAGATCGAGCACCGGTTCTCCACCGGTATCGAGGCGCTGGGGCACGCGGGCATCAGCGGGGTGCGGGGGAGGGGCGCGCTGCTCGGCGTCGTCCTCACCGCCGACGTCGCCGCGCAGCTGGAGACCACCCTGCGGGCCGCCGGCTTCCTCACCAACGCCGTCGCGCCCGGCGTGCTCCGCCTCGCCCCGCCTCTGATTCTCACCGACGCGCAGATCGACGCCTTCGTCGCCGCTCTGCCCGCGGCCCTCGACGACGCGATGGAGAACGGCTCGTGACCCGGCACTTCCTCAAGGACGACGACCTCTCGCCCGAGGAGCAGGCCGAGGTGCTGGCGCTGGCCGCCTCGCTCAAGGAGAGCCGGCACACAGCCGGGGCACCGGCCCCGCTGCGCGCCCCGAACGGCACGCCGCAGGCGGTGGCCGTCGTCTTCGACAAGCCCTCGACCCGCACCCGGGTGTCCTTCTCGGTGGGTGTTGCCGAGCTCGGCGGCTACCCGCTGGTCATCGACGCCGCCACCAGCCAGCTGGGCCGCGGTGAGCCGATCGAGGACACCACCCGCGTGCTCGACCGGCAGGCCGCCGCCATCGTGTGGCGCACCTTCGGCCAGGACCGCATCGAGGCCATGGCCGCGGTCAGCCGCGTCCCGGTGGTCAACGCCCTCACCGACTCGTACCACCCCTGCCAGATCCTGGCGGACCTGCAGACGGTGGCCGAGCACAAGGGCTCGCTGGCCGGGCGGTCGCTGTCCTACCTGGGCGACGGCGCCAACAACATGGCGCACTCCTACCTGCTGGGCGGCGCCACGGCGGGTATGCACGTGCGGATCGGCTCCCCGGAGTCCTTCCGGCCCGACCCGGCCGTGCTCGAGCGCGCGGCGGCGATCGCCGCCGGCACCGGCGGGTCGGTGAGCTGGACCGCCGATGCCGCGGCCGCGGCCGACGGCGCCGACGTGCTGGTCACCGACACCTGGGTCTCCATGGGCCAGGAGGGTGAGCACGACGCCCGCACCGCGCCGTTCCTGCCCTACGCCGTCGACGAGGCCGCGCTGTCCCGGGCCGCCGCCGACGCCGTCGTCCTGCACTGCCTGCCGGCCTACCGCGGCAAGGAGATCGCCGCCGAGGTGATCGACGGACCGCAGAGCGTGGTCTGGGACGAGGCGGAGAACCGGCTGCACGCCCAGAAGGCCGTACTCGTCTGGCTGCTGGAGAAAGGCTCGTGACCCGCGGCGTGCGCCGACGGCGTGCCGGAGGCCCGCGGGCATGACCCAGGCGCTGACGCGGTCGGCCCGGCAGGCGCGCATTCGCCAGCTGATCGAGGCGCAGCCGGTGACCTCGCAGACGCAGCTCGCCGCGCTGCTGGCCGAATCGGGCATCGAGGTCACCCAGGCGACGCTCTCCCGGGATTTGGAGGAGCTCGGCGCCGTCAAGATGCGCGGCTCGGACGGCGCCCCGGCGTCCTACGGGCTGCCGCCGGAGAACGCCCCGCTGCGCCCGGCGCAGACGGCGCCCGCGCGGCTGACCCGGCTGCTGGCCGACCTGCTCACCGGCGCCGAGGGCAGCGCGAACCTCGCCGTCCTGCGCACACCCCCCGGCGCCGCGCAGTTCCTCGCCTCGGCGCTGGACAAGGTGGGCCTCCCCGATGTCCTGGGCACCATCGCCGGGGACGACACTCTGCTGGTCGTCTCGCGCGACCCCGACGGCGGGCCGGCCCTGGCCGACCGGCTGCGGGCGCTCGCGCAGCGGACGCCCGCCGTCTACCCCGAACTGAGCGCCGACCTGGAAGAGGAACCCGGCACGTGAGCAACAGCGCACCTGGATCGCAGACCCGGCTCTGGGGCGGTCGCTTCGGCGGCGGGCCATCGGACGCGCTGACGGCGTTGTCCAGGTCGACGCACTTCGACTGGCAGCTGGCTCCCTTCGACCTGGCGGGCTCGCGCGCCCACGCCCGCGTGCTGCACCGGGCCGGACTCCTGGCCGACGACGAGCTCGAGCAGATGATCGGCGCCCTCCGCGCGCTCTCCGACGAGGTCGCCGCCGGCACGTTCACCGCGATCGACTCCGACGAGGACGTGCACGAGGCGCTCGAACGCGGCCTCACCGAGAAGCTCGGCGCGCTGGGCGGCAAGCTGCGCGCCGGCCGCAGCCGCAACGACCAGATCGCCACCGATCTGCGGCTCTACCTGCGCCACCACGTGCGGGCGCTGGTCGGCGAGCTCTCCTCGCTGGAGCTCGCGCTGCTGGGCCTCGCCGAGCGGTACCCCGACGTCGCGGCACCGGGGATGACGCACCTGCAGCACGCCCAGCCGGTGCTGATCGCCCACCAGCTGCTGGCGCACGCGCACTCGATCGCCCGCGACGTCGACCGGCTGGTCGACTGGGACAGGCGGGCAGCCGTCAGCCCCTACGGCTCCGGCGCCCTGGCCGGCTCCTCGCTGCCGCTGGACCCCGACGCCGTCGCTGCGGAGCTCGGTTTCGACCGGGCTTCGGACAACTCGATCGACGGCGTGAGCGACCGCGACTTCGCCGCGGAGTTCTGCTTCGTCGCCGCCCTGCTCGGCGTCCACCTCTCCCGGCTGGGGGAGGAGGTCGTGCTCTGGACCTCGACGGAGTTCGGCTGGGCGCGCCTCGACGACGCCTGGGCGACCGGGTCGTCGATCATGCCGCAGAAGAAGAACCCCGACATCGCCGAGCTGGCCCGCGGGAAG
This sequence comes from Blastococcus sp. SYSU DS0973, assembly GCF_054051055.1. Classification (NCBI taxonomy): domain Bacteria; kingdom Bacillati; phylum Actinomycetota; class Actinomycetes; order Geodermatophilales; family Geodermatophilaceae; genus Blastococcus; species Blastococcus sp. SYSU DS0973. Next base: position 2,723 of record NZ_JBJHAN010000018.1, on the reverse strand, counting down.
TCCGGGCGCTTCGTGGGCAACCTGACCGGCATCCTCACCATGCTCAAGGGGCTGCCGCTGGCGTACGACCGCGACCTGCAGGAGGACAAGGAGCCGGTCTTCGACTCCATGGAGCAGCTGCTGCTCCTCCTCCCCGCGGTGACCGGGATGATGGCGACGCTCACCCTCCGACCCGAGGTGCTCGAGGCCGCCGCGCCTCAGGGCTTCGCGCTGGCCACCGACGTCGCCGAGTGGCTCGTCCGGCAGGGCGTGCCGTTCCGGTCGGCGCACGAGATCAGCGGCGCGATGGTCGCCTTCTGCGAGGAGGCCGGACTGGAGCTCGACCAGCTCGACGACGAGCAGCTGGCCGGCATCGATGAGCGGCTGACGCCGGACGTGCGCTCGGTCCTCTCGGTGCGCGGCGCGCTCGCCGCGCGCAGCACCCGCGGGGGCACGGCACCGGAGCGGGTCGCCGAGCAGCTGGCCTCGCTCCAGGAGCTCGCGTCGGCGCACGGGCGCTGGTCTTCGTCGTCGCCGGTGGCGCCGGTCCTCTGATCGTGCCGCCGCCCGACGACTCCCGGCCCGGGCCGGGTCCCCTCGTCCGCGAGGAGGACCTGCTCGGGCCGGTCGACGTCGTGGCCCCGGCGTTGCTCGGCTTCTGGGTGGTCACCGACCGTCCGGAGGGCCGGGTGGCGATCCGGCTCACCGAGGTGGAGGCCTACTCCGGGCAGGGGGAGGACCCGGCCTCGCACGCCCACGGCGGACCGACCCCGCGCGCAGAGATCATGTTCGGCCCGCCGGGCCGGCTCTACGTCTACTTCAGCTACGGCGTGCACTGGTGCGCGAACGTCGTCGTCGGCCCCGAGGGACGCGGCTCGGCGGTGCTGATGCGCGCTGGTGAGGTCGTGGTGGGGGAGGAGCTGGCCCGGCAGCGCCGTCCCGCTGCACGGGCCGGGCGGGACCTCGCCCGGGGCCCGGCCCGGCTCACCCAGGCGCTGGCCATCGGGCCCGGCGACCGGGGCAGCGACCTGCTCGACGCCGCCAGTCCCGTCCGGCTGCACCGGGGCCGGCCGCCGGTCGCGATCTCGGCCGGTCCGCGGGTCGGCATCAGCAAGGCCACCGAGCTGCCGTGGCGGTTCTGGGCGACCGACGCCCCGTCGGTGAGCGCGTTCCGGGCGGGTGGGAAGCCGCGGCGCAGGCGCGCGGGGCAGGATGGACTCCCGTGACCGACGTGATCGACGAGCTGCACCGCCGCGGGCTGATCGCCCAGAGCACCGACGAGGCCGCGCTGCGCGCCCATCTCGCCGAGGGTCCGGTCGCGTACTACGCCGGCTTCGATCCGACCGCGCAGAGCCTGCACGTCGGGCACCTGCTCCAGTTCATGGTCCTGCGGGCCCTCCAGCGGGCCGGGCACCAGCCCGTCGTCCTCGTCGGCGGCGCGACCGGCTTGATCGGTGACCCGCGGCCGTCGTCGGAGCGGCAGCTCAACGACCGGGACACCGTCGCCGCCTGGGTGGAGCGCATCCGCGAGCAGGTCGCGCCGTTCCTGGACGTGCCGGCCGGGACCGCGGGCCTGAGGAGCCCGATCTACGTGAACAACCTCGACTGGACCGCGCCCGTCTCGGCCATCGACTTCCTCCGCGACCTGGGCAAGCACTTCCGGGTCGGCAGGATGCTGGCCAAGGAGGCGGTCTCCGCGCGACTGAACTCCGAGGCCGGCATCAGCTACACGGAGTTCAGCTACCAGATCCTGCAGGCCAACGACTTCCGCGAGCTGAACCGCCGGCACGGGGTCACGCTGCAGACCGGCGGATCGGATCAGTGGGGCAACCTGACGGCGGGCATCGACCTGGTGCGCCGCACCGAGGGCGCGACCGTGCACGCGCTGTCCACCCCGCTGGTGACGAAGTCGGACGGCACCAAGTTCGGCAAGTCCGAGGGTGGCGCCGTCTGGCTGGACCCGACGCTGACCTCCCCGTACGCGTTCTTCCAGTTCTGGCTCAACGCCGACGACGCGGACGCCCGGATGTGGCTCCCGCTCTACTCCGAGCGCCCGGCCGAGGAGGTGGCGGCGCTCATCGCCGAGAGCACCGAGCGGCCGGCGGCACGGACGGCGCAGCGGGCGCTCGCCGAGGAGCTGACCCTGCTGGTGCACGGAGCTGACCAGCTGCGCCAGGCAGAGGCGGCCGGCCGGGCGCTGTTCGGCCGGGACGACCTCGCCTCGCTCGACGCCAGCACGCTGACCGCCGCCCTCGAGGAGGCCGGGTGCCTCACCGTGGACGGTGAGGTGCCGACCGTGGCACAGCTCCTGCAGCGGACCGGTCTGGTCGCGAGCCTCTCCGAGGCGCGGCGCACGGTGAAGGAGGGCGGCGCCTACCTCAACAACGAGCGGGTCACCGACGCCGAGGCGGTACCCGCCGAGGATGCGTGGCTGGCCGGCGGGTGGCTCGTCCTGCGCCGCGGTCGGCGCGCGATCGCCGGCGTCCGCCGCGGGAGCTGAGCCCCTCGGCCCCGCGTGAACGGCGCGTGACAGGGACGTGGCGGACGCGTGGCGGGCGTCACCGGGGGGTCGGGTTGCACGGGGCTGGTGGGGGCGTGTAACTTTCTCTTTGCGCCTGCGGCCCGGAAGGGCCGCCGGACCAGCCCCCCGCTCGACGGGCTGCTGGAAACCGGCGTAGAGTTGGACATCCAGCCAGGGACGAGGCCCGGAAGGGTTGAGTGTCTGCGCGTCCGCTCCTTGAGAA
>NZ_JBJHAN010000017.1:0-18945 GCF_054051055.1 Blastococcus sp. SYSU DS0973 | reverse complement strand
CCCCCCCCCCCCCCCCCCCCCCCCCCCCCCCCCCCCCCCCCCCCCCCCCCCCCCCCCCCCCCCCCCCCCCCCCCCCCCCCCCCCCCCCCCCCCCCCCCCCCCCCCCCCCCCCCCCCCCCCCCCGCCCTCGCTCAGCGGCTCGGCGGGAGCCCGCGGGGGGACGGGCCTCCTGCTACTGCGCCTGGGGCCGGTCGGCCGACTGGTCCTGGCGCTGCTCGACCGAGTCGGGAACAGACGTGCCCTGCTCGATCGCGCCGGCGGCGGACGTGCCCTCGACGGCCGGTGCGTTCCCGCCCAAGGAGGCGCGGATCTGGTCCAGGCGGGAAGCGCCGGCGACGTCGAGCGTCGCCTTCTGCACCTCGAGCATCCGGCCCTCCACGGAGGTCTGCGCCAGTTCGGCCTGACCGAGCGCGTTGGCGTACCGGGCCTCGATCTTGTCGCGGACCTCCGACAACGACGGCGTGTTGCCCGGCGCGGAGAGCTCGTTGACCTGGCGCAGGGAGTCGGCGACGTGCTCCTGCATCTTGGCCTGCTCGAGCTGGCTCATCAGCTTGGTCCGCTCGGCCAGCGTCGTCTGCAGCCGCATGCGGGACTGCTCCACGGCGCCACGGGCCTGCTCGGCGGCCTGCAGTGCCTCGTCGTGGCTGCGCTTGAGGTCCTCCATCGACTGCTCGGCCGCCACCAGCTGGGTGGCGAACGCCTGGGCGGCCTGCTCGTACTCGGCGGCCTTGGCCGCGTCCCCCTTGCCCCGCGTCTGGTCGGCGAGGACCAGGGCCTGACGGGCGGAGGCCTGAAGCTTCTCCACCTCGGACAGCTGCCGGTTGAGCCGCATCTCCAGCTGCCGCTGGTTGCCCAGGACGGCGGCAGCCTGGTTGGCCAGCGACTGGTGGCGCTGCTGCTCGGCCTCGATGGCCTGCGCGATCTGGATCTTCGGGTCCGCCCGCTGGTCGATCTGGGCGTTGGCCGACGCGGTGAGGTACTTCCACAGCTTCACGAACGGATTGGGCATGGGGTCCTCCTGCTCCGGCGTGGAAGCCGGCCCGGCGATGCTCGTCACCCAGCATCGTCCCAGGTGATCACCGTCGGGAGCCAACGCGGGCGCGGCACCGGGCGGCGCGGCTAGGGTTTCCGGCGTGCAGCCCGCCGGTCCGATCCTCTGCGTCCTCGGTGAGCTGGTCGTCGACCTGCTGCCCGTTCCCGAAACCGACGCGGGCCCGGAGGGCACCGCGCCGCACTACGTCGCCCGGCCCGGCGGCAACGCCCTCAACGTCGCCGTCGCCGCCGGCCGGCTCGGCGCCCCGGTCCGGCTGCTGGCCCGGCTGGGGACCGGGCCGCTGGCCGGGCACCTGCGCCGGCACGCCGAGCTGTCCGGCGTGGACACCGCAGGCTTCGTCGAGGCCGTGGAGCCGGTGAGCCTGGCGGTCGTCGGCCTGGGTGGCGACGGCTCCCCCGACTACGGCTTCCACGTGCTGGGCGCCGCGGACTGGCAGTGGACCGACGACGAGCTGGCGCGAGCCCTCCCCGGTTGGGTGGGCGCCCTGCACGTGGGCTCGATCTCCAGTTGGACCGAGCCCGGCAGCGGCGCCATCGCCCGGTTGGTCGAGCGGCTCTCGGGCGAGGCGCTGATCAGCGTCGACCCGAACATCCGGCCGATGCTGGCCGAGGGCCCGGTCGGCGGCAGTCTCGGCAACGACCGGCCGTCGGTCATCCGGCGGTTGGACGAGCTGGTGTCCCGTGCGGACGTGGTGAAGGTCAGCGCCGAGGATCTCGCCTGGCTGGAGCCGGAGACCACGGACCTCGACGACGCGGCACACCGCTGGGGGCAGCGGGGCCCGGCCCTCGTCGTCCTGACCGACGGCGGCGCACCGCTGCGGATCGCGCGCCCCGGCCGGCCGGTGCTCCACCGGGAGAGCCCGCGCGTCGACGTCGTCGACACCGTCGGCGCAGGCGACTCGCTGGCGGCCGGCCTGCTCACCGGACTGCTCGCCACCGGCACCACCACCCGTCGTTCGCTGGCGGAGCTGCCCGACCAGGAGCTGCTGGCCCTGGTCGACGACGCGGCGCTGGTCGCGGCGCTGAACTGCACCCGCGTGGGCGCCGATCCCCCGACGCGGGAGGAGCTGGCCGCCGCCCGGGACCGCCGGTGACCGGCGACGGTCTCCGGCTGGTCGGCTTCGAGGAGCTTTCCGCCGGGGCGCTGCGCGGCCGGCTGCTGGCCCGCCGCGCCGAGTTCTGGGCCGGGTCCCCGCTGGCCGACGACGCGGTGGTGGCCCTGCACGACCCGGTGTTCTTCCACCAGCTCGGCGGCTTCGGCGCCGCCGCGCTCACGCCTGAGGACGAGGACGCCGGCTACCTGCTGGGCGTGGTGAGCGCCGACCGGCTCGCCGTCGTCCAGGCCGTGGCCGTGCACCCCGGACGGCGGGCCAGCGGCGTCGCGACCCGGCTGCTCCAGCGGTTCACCGACCTCGCCGCCGGCGTCGGGGCGCGGGCCGTGCAGGCCGTGGCCCTTCCCGGTGACGCGGGCGCCGCCGCGCTGGCCGCGCGTCTCGGAGCCACCACAGCTCCGTCCCCGGGGCACGGCGGGCCCGGCGACGACCGGGTGGTCTTCACCCGCGGCCTTCCCGTGCGCTGAGCGGTTCAGCCCGCGGGCTGCAGGAGCTGCGCCACGAGCAGGGCGTGCCGCCGCCGCTGCGTCGTCGGCCCGGGCTGGAGCACCACGCCCAGCAGCCACCGGGCAGCCAGTTCCGCGCCGTCGCCATCGATGTGCAGCGCGGCGGCCAGCCGCCCGCTGAGCTCCGCCCAGCCGCTGGCGTCGGCGGTCAGCAGCGCGACCAGGCCCTCCGGCTCGGTCTCCGCCATCCGGCGCAGCACCGGGTGGGTGGCGAGCTCGTCGGCGAGCGCGGCGAGGGCCACGGGAACGGGGAGGGCTTCCGCCAGGTCGGTGAGCCGCTGCAGCTCGGCGCCCAGCAGGGCACGCGCCACCTCGTCCTTGGTCCGGAAGTGGTTGTAGAGCGTGGCCCTGGCGACCCCCGCGGCGGCGGCCACCGACTGCATGGTGCTGCGGCGGGGACCGTGGTCGGCGAAGGCGCGGGCGGCACCGTCGAGCAGCCCCGCCCGGGTGCGGTTGACGACGCCCCGGGTGCGCCCGCCGGTGGTCAGGCGGCCAGCGAGACGGCGTCGCGCCGCCGGGCGGTGCGGCCCTGCTGCGTGGCGCCGACGAGCGCCAGCGCGGGCTCGGCGGCAGCGTCGGCCTGCGCGGGGACGGCGGCGACCTCGCCGGAGGCGGCGATCGGGTGGATCCCACCGCCGGCGGCCGCGCCGCGCAGCTCGAGGCTCACCTCGGCGAGCAGGTCGGCCAGCTCCACCTCGAGGGCCTCGCAGATGGAGGCGAGCAGCTCGGAGGAGGCCTCCTTCTGCCCCCGCTCCACCTCGGAGAGGTAGCCCAGGCTGACCCGGGCGGCACCGGAGACGTCGCGCAACGTGCGGTGCTGACGCAGCCGGTGGCCGCGCAGCGTGTTCCCGAGCTGGGTGCGCAGCAGCATCATGGCCGTCTCCTGTCCTGCGAGCGGGGAAGCGGCGGTGCCGTCAGGCACCGTGCGCTCACGGTACGCGGCGCGTGCGCCGTCAGCCCACCGACGGGGCCGAGTCCGCTCATGGCGTAACGCCCGCTGCCGGGGTGTCGTTCCCGCTGGTCGGGTCGCGCAGCCGGTCCAGCAGGGCGGCGAACGCGGTGGCGACCGCGGCGCCGCGCACGGCCGCGCGGTCCCCGGGTAGGTCGAGCTCGGCCACGTCGGTGCGCGCGCCGTCGCTGAGCCCCAGGTAGACCCGCCCCGGGCGGTGCCCGTCCACCGGGTCGGGGCCGGCGACGCCGGTGAGGCCGACGCCCCAGCCGGCCGCGCACCGCTCGCGGATGCCCTCGGCGAGCGCGGCGGCCGTCTGCCGGCTGACCGGCCCGTGCGCGGCCAGCAGGTCGGCCGGCACCCCGGCGAGGGCGGTCTTGAGGTCGGTGGCGTAGACGACGGCTCCCCCGCGCAGCGTGGCGCTCGCGCCCGGGACCGAGGCGAGGGTGGCGCAGAACAGGCCGGCGGTGAGCGACTCCGCCGCGGCGACGGTCACCCCGCGCGTCAGCAGCGCCCGGTGCACCTCGGCCGCGAGCGATTCCAGCGCGGTCCGGTCGGCCGGCGTGCCCATCGGTTCAGGCGGCGGTGTCGGTACGGGTGCCGGTGCTCGGCCCCGCCGCCCGTCGCGCGGTGGCGGCACGCATGGCGCGGGCGCTGGTCTGGCGGAGGGTGACCGCCCGGTAGACGTAATCCAGCCCGGTGAGCACGGTCAGCACCACGGCGGCGGCCATCACCCACCAGCGGGTGGTGGCCAGGGCCCCGGTCAGCGGCAGGATGTACAACGCGATCGCCAGCGACTGGAGCACGGTCTTGGCCTTGCCGCCCCGGCTGGCCGCGATGACGCCGTGCCGGATGACCCAGAGCCGCAGCAGGGTCACCCCCACCTCGCGCACCAGGATCACCGCCGTCACCCACCACGGCAGCAGCGCCAGCACCGACAGCCCGATGAGCGCGGTGCCGGTGAGCGCCTTGTCCGCGATGGGGTCGGCGAGCGTGCCGAACTCGGTGACCTGACCGGTCCGCCGGGCGATCATCCCGTCGTAGCGGTCGGTGAGGATCGCCAGACCGAAGACCAGCGTCGCCCAGTAGCGGCTGGTGTCGTCGAGGCTGTCGTCCCGCAGCAGCAGGACGGCGAAGACGGGGACGACCGCCAGCCGCAGCACCGTGAGGGCATTGGGCAGGTTGACCAGGCGCACCGACCGCGGAGTCGTGGCTGCCGGGTCGGGGGCGGCGTCGGTCACCTGGGTCACCGCCCGGCCGCGGGGACGGCGGCCGCGGGGACGCCGGCGACCAGGTCGACGCCCTCGGTGCCGACCACCTCGGCGGTCACCAGCTGCCCGGCGACCGCACCGTCCGGCACGTCGGTCACCGTGGTGGTGCCGTCGGCGTCCGGATCCTGGTGGCCGGCGTGCCCGCGCCAGGCGCCGGGGCCGTCGGTGGCGGAGAGGTCCTCGGTGAGCAGCACCTCGACCTGCTCGCCGATCCGGTCCTCGGCGCGCTGGGCCGTCAGCTCCTCGACCAGGTCGGTGATCCGCCGGACGCGTGCGCCGATCTCGGCCTGGTCCAGCTTTCCGTCCAGCCGCATCGCCTCGGTGCCCTCCTCGTCGGAGTAGCCGAACACACCGACCGCGTCGAGGCGGCCCTCGGTGAGGAAGCGCTCGAGCTCCGCGACGTCCTCCTCGGTCTCCCCCGGGAAGCCGAGGATGACGTTGGTGCGGAAACCGGCGCCGGGCGCCAGGCTACGGGCCCGCTCGATGGTGCGCAGGAAGTCGTCGGTGCCACCGAACCGGCGCATGCGCCGCAGCAGGGTTGGCGAGGAGTGCTGGAACGACAGGTCGAAGTACGGCGCGACGCCGCCGGTGTCGGCGATCACCTCCAGCAGACCCGGGCGCAGCTCGGCCGGCTGCAGGTAGGCCACCCGCACCCGGACGATGCCCTCGACCGCCGCCAGCTGGGGCAACAGCTTCTCCAGCGACCGCAGGTCGCCGAGGTCCTTGCCGTAGGACGTCGAGTTCTCGCTGACCAGCACCAGCTCGGTGACGCCCTGGGAGGCCAGCCAGTGCGCCCCGGAGAGCACCTCGGCGGGCGGACGCGAGACGAACGCGCCGCGGAAGGTCGGGATCGCGCAGAACGCGCAGCGCCGGTCGCAGCCCGATGCGAGCTTCAGCGCCGCGGACGGACCCGAGGCGAGCCGGCGGCGGCGCAGCCAGTCGTGCCCGGGGAGAGCCGGCGCGGCGTCGTCCACCCGGCCGCCTGCGCCGGCGAGGACCGCCGACCGCTCGACCGGGCTGATCGGCAGCAGCGTGCGGCGGTCGCGCGGGGTGTGCGGCGCGAGGGGACGGCCGGCGAGGACGTCGTCGAGACGGTCCCCGATCGCCGAGTAGTCGTCGAAGCCCAGCACGGTGGCCTCCGGCAGTGCACCGGCGAGCTCGGAGCCGTAGCGCTCGGCCATGCAGCCGACGGCGACCACGGAGGCACCGGAGTCGGTCGCGGCGAGGATCGCGTCGACGGAGTCCTTCTTGGCGGTCTCGATGAACCCGCAGGTGTTGACCAGGACCGCGTCGGCACCTTCGGCGTCCTCGACGAGCTGGTAGCCCTCCGCGGCCAGCCGGCCGGCCAGCTCCTCCGAGTCGACCTCGTTGCGTGCGCAGCCGAGCGTCACCACGGCCACGGTCCGGGCAGGGCTGGGCGCGGCTGTCACCCGGCCATCGTAGGCGAAGGACCCTCGTGCCCCCCGACCCTCGCACGCTCGGGCCGGGACCCTGCACGAGGGCCGTTCCAGATCGTCACGTTCCGCCGCGCAGGGTGAACAGCGTGGCCTCGAGCTCGTCGGGCTTGACCAGGACGTCGCGGGCCTTGGAGCCCTCGGAGGGGCCGACGATGCCTCGGCTCTCCATGAGATCCATGAGCCGCCCGGCCTTCGCGAACCCGACCCGCAGCTTGCGCTGCAGCATCGACGTCGACCCGAACTGGCTGGTGACGATCAGCTCGACCGCCTGCACCAGCAGGTCCAGGTCACCGCCGATGTCCTCGTCGATCTCCTTCTTCTCACCGGCGCTGCCCGCGGAGAAGACCTCCTCGCGGTACTCCGGCTCGGCCTGCCGCTTGGTGAACTCGACGACGGCCTCGATCTCGGCGTCGGTGACGAAGGCGCCCTGGACGCGCATCGGCTTGCCGGCGCCGATGGGCATGAACAGGGCGTCACCCATGCCGATGAGCTTCTCCGCGCCCGGCTGGTCGAGGATGACCCGGCTGTCGGTGAGGCTGGAGGTCGAGAAGGCCAGCCGCGACGGCACATTCGCCTTGATCAGGCCGGTGACGACGTCGACCGAGGGGCGCTGCGTGGCCAGGATCAGGTGGATGCCGGCGGCACGGGCCTTCTGGGTGATCCGGACGATGTGCTCCTCGACGTCCCGCGGCGCGACCATCATCAGATCGGCGAGCTCGTCGACGATCGCGAGGATGTACGGGTAGGGCCGGTAGACCCGCTCGCTGCCGGGCGGCGCGGTGATCTCACCCTTCTCGACCTTGCGGTTGAAGTCGTCGATGTGCCGGACGCCGGTGGACTTCATGTCCTGGTAACGCTGCTCCATCTCCTCGACCAGCCAGGCCAGCGCGGTGGCGGCCTTCTTGGGGTCGGTGATGATCGGCGTGATCAGGTGCGGGATGCCGTCATAGGGCGTCAGCTCGACCATCTTCGGGTCGACCAGGATCATCCGGAGCTGGTCCGGCGTCGCCCGCAGCAGCAGCGAGGTCAGGATCGAGTTGACGCAGCTGGACTTGCCGGCACCGGTGGCACCGGCGACCAGCAGGTGCGGCATCTTCGCCAGGTTGGCGCAGACGAACCCGCCCTCGATGTCCTTGCCGAGGCCGACCAGCATCGGGTGCGGGTCCTGCTTGGCCGCCTGCGAGCGCAGCACGTCGCCGAGGCTGACCTTCTCGCGGTCGGTGTTGGGCACCTCGATGCCGACGGCGGACTTGCCGGGGATCGGCGCCAGGATGCGGATGTTGTCGTTGGCCACCGCGTAGGCCATGTTGCGGGTCAGCGCGGTGATCTTCTCGACCTTCACGCCCTGCCCGAGCTCGACCTCGTAGCGGGTGACCGTCGGGCCACGGGTGAAGCCCGTGACGGCGGCGTCGATGCTGAACTGCTCCAGGACACCGCTGATCGCGGCGATCGCGACGTCGTTGGCCTTCGAGCGGGCGCGCGGCGGGTCGCCGGGACGCAGGGTCGACAGCGCCGGCAGCACGTAGTCGCCCTCGACCGGCTGGATCGACAGCTGCTCCGGCTCGGTGATCGGCGGGAGCTCCTCCGGCGGGGAGGTGCGGTCGACGACCGACGGCCGCGCGGCCGGCACCGGCGGCGGGGGCGCCAGCACGGTGTGCTCCGGGTCGGTGGTGCGGGTGGCCTCGGGGGCGTCGGCGTACGCGGCGTGGTCGATCGGGCCGGTGGTGAGCAGGTCCTCGGACACGGAGCGCCGGCGCGACCGGCGGCTGACCGGCGCCTCCTCGGGCTCCTCGTCGTCGTGGTCGCCGTACCCGTCCTCGTCGTACTCGTCGCGGCCGAGCAGCCGGTCGGTGAACTCCCGCAGCCGCTCGGGGATCTGGTGCACCGGCGTGGCGGTGATGACCAGCAGCCCGAAGAAGGCCAGCAGCACGAGCAGGACGACGGTGACCACCGCGCCCACCCCGGCGGTCAGTGGCGTGCCGACGGCCCAGCCGACGAGTCCCCCGGAGCCGGGCCGGCCGGCCTGCGGATCGGCCGGCGTGCCGACGATGTGCGCGATGCCGAGCACGGAGGCGACCGTGCACAACCAGCCGATGACCAGGCGGCCACGCGCTTCGGGGCGGGGCCCGCGGCGCAGCAGTCGCAGGGCCGCGAAGAACAGGACGACGGGCAGCGCCATGACCAGGGAGCCGATGACCCAGCGCACCGCGTCGGTCAGCCCGGCACCGACCGGTCCGATCCCGTTGCCCCAGGCGGCGGCCCCCAGCACGATCGCGAGGCCGAGCACCGCCAGCCCGACCCCGTCGCGCCGGTGCTCCGGCGCGAGCGGCTCGGCCTCCTCGGGCCGGGCGACCGAGCGGGCGAGCCCGCCGGCGCCGCGGGCCAGCAGGTTCCAGCCGCCGCTGGCGATCCGCCACAGCGAGGGACCCGACGACGGCTTCTTCTTGGCCGGCGGGCGCCGGTTGGGAGCCCGCTTGGTGGCGGGCCCCTTCTTGCTCGCCGCCGCCGTCGAACCCGATCGGCTGCGGGTCGCGGCCGGCCGACGGTTCGACGTGGTGCGGGCAGGCATGCGTCAGACCGTAATCCCGAGGACGGTCCCGGCCGGGCAGGCCGGGCGTCGTGTCCCGCGCCCGCGGCCCATCTCATAACGTCACAGGCATGAGCACCCCGCTCCCCTTCGGCAGCTGGCCCACCCCCATCACCTCCGAGCTGGTGGTCCGCACCGCGGCAGCCCTGGGCGAGGTCCTCGTCGACGGCGACGACGTCTGGTGGTCCGAGGCGCGGCCCGACGAGGGCGGCCGGTCGGTGATCGTGCGGCGGTCCGGCGACGGCACGGTGGCCGACGCGCTGCCCGCCCCCTGGAACGCGCGCACCCGGGTGCACGAGTACGGCGGGGGTGCCTGGACCGTCTCGGGCGGCACGCTCTGGTTCACCCACTTCTCGGACCAGCGGCTGTACCGACTGGACGCAGGGGCGGACGCCCCCGTCGCCGTCGCCCCGGAGCCGGCGCTGCCCGCCGGGGTCCGGTACGCGGACCTGGAGGCCGGGCCCGCGGGGCTGCTCGCGGTCCGGGAGACGCATGCCGCGTCGGGCGCCGCGGCCGACGTCGTCAACGAGATCGTCCGGATCGCGGCGGACGGCGACACCGAGGTGCTGGTCTCCGGGCCGGACTTCGTCTCCGACCCGCGCCGCTCCCCCGACGGGTCCGCGCTGGCCTGGCTGCAGTGGGACCACCCCGCCATGCCCTGGGACGCCGCGCAACTGGTGGTCCGCGACGCCACCGGCGCCGAGACGGTCGTCGCCGGCGGCCCGGGAGAGTCCGTGGTCCAGCCGGTGTGGGCGCCCGACGGCTCCTTGTGGTTTCTCTGCGACCGCACCGATGTCTGGTCGCTGTACCGGTGGCGTCCGAAGGGCGACACCGAGCTGGTCCTCGACGTGGGCACCGACATCGCGGGCCCGCAGTGGCGGTTCGGCGCCAGCCGGTTCGCCCTGCTCGACGACGGGCGGATCGTCCTGGCCTACGGCCGGGACGGGGTCGACCGGCTCGCCGTCCTCGCCGCCGACGGCGCGCCACGCGAGCTGGACGTCCCCTACGCCTCGTTCGCGTACCTCCGGGCGCAGGGCACGTCGGTCGTGTGCGCGGCCGGCGGACCGGCGGCCGAGCCGGTGGTGCTGCGCGCCCCCACCGACGGCGGCGACGCCGAGGTGCTGCGCCCCGCGCGCGACCTCGGGCTGGACCCGGCGTGGTTCGCCCGGCCCGAGTTCCGCACCTTCGCGACGCCCGACGACGGCACCGGCATCCCGGTGGCGCACGCCGTCGTCTACCCGCCGACGAACCCCGAGGCGACCGCCCCCGACGGGGAGCTGCCACCGCTGGTGGTCATGGTCCACGGCGGGCCGACGTCCAGCCACAGCCGCGTGCTGAACCTGGAGATCCAGTACTTCACCGCCCGCGGGTTCTGCGTCGCGCACGTCGACTACCGCGGCTCCACCGGCTACGGCCGCCGCTACCGCGACGCCCTGCAGGGGCGGTGGGGCGTGGTCGACCTCGACGACGTGGTCGCCTGCGCCCGCTCCCTCGCCGACGCCGGCCGGGTCGACCCGGCCCGCATGGCGATCCGCGGCGGCTCGGCCGGCGGGTACACCACCCTCGCCGCCCTGGCCATGCGCCCCGGCGTCTTCACCGCCGGCGCCAGCCACTTCGGAGTCGCCGACCTCGCCGCGCTCGCGGCCGAGACGCACAAGTTCGAGTCCCGCTACCTCGACGGACTGATCGCACCCTGGCCCGAGGGCGCCGCCGTCTACGCCGAGCGGTCGCCGGTCAACCACGTCGACACCCTCGACACCCCGCTGGCGGTCTTCCAGGGCGATGAGGACGCCGTCGTACCGCCGTCGCAGGCGGAGGCCATCGTGGCGGCCCTGCGGGCGAACGGCGTGCCGCACGCCTACCTGCTCTTCGCGGGTGAGCAGCACGGCTTCCGCAAGGCGGAGAACATTAGGGCGGCCCTGGACGGCGAGCTGTCCTTCTACGCCCAGGTGTGGGGCTTCGACCTGCCGGAGGACGAGGGGATCACGCCGATCGAGCTCATCCGGTAGGGGGCAGTGTGCCTCGAGGGTGCGTTCCGGTGTTCAGAACGCGCCCTCGAGGCGCATCTCCCGTGCGCCCTCGAGGCACATGGCCCGTGGTCGGCGAGCCGCTCGGAGCCGTCAGACCTCGAGCACCGTCGGGATGATCATCGGGCGGCGGCGGTGCTTGTCCGACACCCACTTGCCGACGGTGCGCCGGATGATCTGGGACAGCCGGTGTGCGTCGACGCCGTCGTCGGCCAGCGCCCGCTTGAGGTTGTCCTCGACCAGCGCCAGCACCTCGTCGAAGGCCGACGGGTCGTCGGAGAAGCCCTTGGTGGACAGGTGGACCGGCCGCACGATCGTCCTGGTGGACGGCTCGATCACCACGGTCAGCGACACGAAGCCCTCGTCGCCGAGGATGCGGCGGGCCTGCAGCGACTCCTCGCCGACGTCGCCGACGTTGAGCCCGTCGACGTAGACGTCACCGATCGGCACCGACCCGACGATCGAGGCCTTGCCGTCGACGAGGTCCACGACCACGCCGTCCTCGGCCAGGAGGATGCGGTCGGTGCTCATGCCCGTCTCCTCGGCGAGCTTGGCGTGCGCCCGCAGGTGCCGCCACTCGCCGTGCACCGGCATCAGGTAGTGCGGCTTGGCGACGTTGAGCAGCGTGCGCAGCTCGCCGGCCGGGGCGTGCCCGGAGACGTGCACGCGGGCGGTCTCCTTGTGCACGACCGTGGCACCGAGCCGCGCCAGGCCGTTGATGACCTTGTAGACGGCGGTCTCGTTGCCCGGCACCAGGGAGGAGGCGAGGACGACGGTGTCACCGGCCTCGATGGTCACCTGGTGGTGGTCGCCGCGGGCCATGCGACCCAGCGCGGAGAGCGGCTCGCCCTGCGAGCCGGTGCTGACCAGGACGACCTGCTCGGGCGGCATCTTCGCCGCGTCGTCCAGGGAGACCATGAGGCCGGGTGCCACCCGCAGCAATCCCAGGTCGCGGGCCACGCCCATGTTGCGGACCATCGAGCGGCCCACCAGCGCCACCTTGCGGCCGTGCTTGTCCGCGCAGTCGAGCACCTGCTGGATCCGGTGCACGTGGCTGGCGAAGCTGGAGACGATCAGTCGCTGCGAGGCGCGGGCGAAGACGTCGTCGAGCACCGGACCGATGCTGCGCTCGGGCGTGACGAAGCCGGGCACCTCGGCGTTGGTGGAGTCGGCCAGCAGCAGGTCGATGCCCTCGACGCCCAGCCGGGCGAACGCCCCCAGATCGGTGAGCACACCGTCCAGGGGCAGCTGGTCCATCTTGAAGTCGCCGGTGTGCACCAGCAGGCCCGCCGGGGTGTTCACGGCGACGGCGAGCGCGTCGGGGATCGAGTGGTTCACCGAGATGAACTCGCAGTGGAACGGCCCCGCCAGGTGGTCGTCGCCGGCGGCGACCTCGACCAGGGTCGCGTCCAGCCGGTGTTCGCGGAGCTTGGCCGCGACCAGCGCGAGGGTGAACCGCGAGCCGACCAGCGGGATGTCCTCGCGCAGCCGCAGCAGGTAGGGGATGGCCCCGATGTGGTCCTCGTGCCCGTGGGTGAGGACGACGGCGACGATGTCGTCGAGCCGGTGCTCGATGACACCGAAATCGGGCAGGATGAGGTCGACCCCCGGCTGCTCGGCCTCCGGGAAGAGGACGCCGCAGTCGATGACCAGCAGCTTTCCGTCGAACTCGAGCACGGCCATGTTGCGGCCGATCTCGCCGAGCCCGCCGAGGGCCATCACGCGCAGCCCGCCCTCGGGCAGCGGCGGGGGGGCCTTGAGATCGAGGTGCGGTTGGGTGACCTGACCACTCACAGGGTTACGCCTCCAGCGGCGAGGTCGTCGCGCAGCTGCGCGAACTGTTCGGGGGTGGCGTCGACCAGCGGTGGCCGGACCGGTCCGGCCGGCAGGCCGAGCGCGTTGAGCGCGGCCTTCACCGTGATGACGCCCTGGGTGCGGAAGATACCGGTGTAGACCGGCAGCAGGCTGTCGTTGATCTCGCGGGCCTTCACCAGGTCCCCGCCCTCGACAGCGGCGATCAGCTCGACCAGGCGGGGGCCGACCACGTGGCTGACGACGCTCACCATGCCGACGCCGCCCAGCGCGAGGATCGGCAGGTTCAGCATGTCCTCGCCGCTGTAGTAGGCGAGGTCGGTACGGGCCATCGTCCAGGCCATGGCGCCGAGGTCGGCCTTGGCGTCCTTCACCGCGACGATCCGCGGGTGCTCCGCCGCGCGCACCAGGGTCTCCACCTCGATGGGCGTGCCGGTGCGCACCGGGATGTCGTAGAGCATCACCGGGAGGTCGGTGCTGTCGGCCACCGAGGTGAAGTGGCGGAGCAGGCCGGCCTGCGGAGGCCGGCTGTAGTACGGCGTCACGACCAGGAGGCCGTGGACGCCGAGCTCGGCCGCCGCCCGGGCCTTGTCGATCGAGTGGGCGGTGTCGTAGGTCCCGACGCCGGCGACGACCGTGGCGCGGTCGCCGACGGCGTCCAGCACCACCTCGAGGACGGCGCGCTGCTCGGCGTCGCTGATCGTCGGCGACTCACCCGTCGTACCGAACACGACCAGCCCGTCGTTGCCACCCCGGTCGACCAGGTGCGCGGCCAGCTCCTGGGCTCCGGCCAGGTCGATCGACCCGTCCTCGGCCAGCGGGGTGACCATCGCCGTGAGGAGGCGCCCGAACGGCCGGGCGGGGTCGGTGGTCATGAGGAGAATCTACCCAGCGGAGGGAACTGATTCCCTCACGTACTCCGACACCGCGAACCGCAGCCCGGACGACGACGTCGTCCACCCCTCGACCGGCGCCCGCGACACGCGGCGCCACCTGGGCCCGGGCGCCGGCGCCCAGGTGTCGCCCGCGACGTGGACGTCGACGTCGGTGATCACCAGCCGGTCGGCGTGCGGCAGGAAGGCGGCGTAGACCTCTCCCCCGCCGATCACCCAGCACGGGTGGTGTTCGGCGAGGACCGCCTCCACCGACGCAGCACGGTACGCCCCGTCGGCCGACCACGCCGGGTCCGACGTCAGGACGACGTTGCGCCGGCCCGGCAGCGGGCGGAAGCGCTCGGGCAGCGACTCCCAGGTGCGCCGGCCCATCACGACGGTCGAGCCCGTCGTCAGCTGCCGGAACAGCGCGAGGTCCTCGGGCAGGTGCCACGGCAGGCCGCCGTCGGCCCCGATCACCCCGTCGCGGGCCTGCGCCCAGATGAGCGAGACGCTCACACCGCCACGGCTGCCCGGATCACGGGGTGGTGTCGGTAGTCGCGCACCGAGAAATGCTCGTAGGTGTAGTCGAACAGCGAGGGGGCCGCGGCCAGGTCCAGCGCCGGGAAGGGCAGCACCTCGCGGGAGAGCTGCTCGGTCACCTGCGCGACGTGGTTGTTGTAGATGTGGCAGTCGCCGCCCACCCAGACGAAGTCGCCGGGCGCCAGCCCCACCTGGGCGGCGATCATCCGGGTGAGGAGGGCGTAGCTGGCGATGTTGAACGGCACGCCGAGGAACATGTCGGCGCTGCGCTGGTAGAGCTGGCAGGAGAGCTTGCCGTCGGCCACGTAGAACTGGAAGAAGGCGTGGCAGGGCGCCAGCGCCATGTCGGGCAGGGCGGCGACGTTCCAGGCCGAGACGATCATGCGGCGGCTGTCGGGGTCGGTGCGCAGCGTGTCCAGCAGCTGCGCGATCTGGTCGACGTGCCCGCCGTCGGGCGTCGGCCAGGACCGCCACTGCACGCCGTACACCGGGCCGAGCTCGCCCTCCGGGGACGCCCACTCGTCCCAGATCGTGACGCCGTTCTCCCGCAGCCAGCCGACGTTGCTGTCCCCGCGCAGGAACCACAGCAGCTCGACGGCGATCGACTTGAAGTGGACCTTCTTCGTCGTCACCAGGGGGAAGGTCTCCGACAGGTCGTACCGGAGCCGCTCGCCGAAGAGGCTGACGGTGCCGGTGCCCGTCCGGTCGTCCTTGGGCGTCCCCTGCTCCAGGATGCGCCGGAGGAGGTCCTCGTACTGCGTGTCGATCGGAGCTGCCACGGACCCGAGGGTACGGCGGACCGGGGACCGTTCCGGAAGCCCCGCGACGGCCGGTGCCAGAGGTGCGGCCGAGGCGCTCAGCCCTCGGTGACGAACGGGCTGGCGGCGACCTCGGTGCCGTCGGCCAGCGTGCTGATCCGGAAGTCGCCGAACACGTTGGGCGCGATCCGGTGCAGCTCGCGCAGGCAGGCGACCGCGAGCTCGCGGAGCTCGACGTCGGCGTGCTCGCTGGCCCGCATGGCGACGAAGTGGCGCCACGCGCGGTAGTTCCCGGTGACGACGATCCGCGTCTCGGTCCCGTTGGGAAGCACCGAGCGCGCGGCCTGGAGCGCCTGCCTGCGACGCAGGGTCGTGTGGGGGACGTCGGCGAGGCGCTCCGCCAGGCCCTGCAGCAGGTCGTCGTAGGCGGCGCGGGCGGCGTCGGTCGCCGAGACGAACCGGGCGTGCAACTCCGGGTCCTCGGCGATGACGGCCGGCTCGACGACGGCGGCGTCGCGCTCCGGCACGTGGCGCTGGGACAGCTGGCTGTAGGAGAAGTGCCGGTGGCGGACCAGCTCGTGGGTGAGCGACCGGGAGACGCCGGACAGGTACATGCTCACCGTGCCGTGCTCGAGCACCGCCAGGTGCCCGACCTCGAGGATGTGCCGCAGGTAGCCGGCGTTGGTCGCCGTCGCCGGGTTGGGCTTTCCCCACGACTCGTAGCAGGCCCGGCCGGCGAACTCGGCGAGCGCCTGGCCGCCGTCGGCGTCGGTCTCCCAGGGCACGTCCGCCGGGGGGACGAACTGCGTCTGCGCGATGACCTGGACTCGGAGCGGCACTACCGGGGGCACGCTTGGGAGCGTACGGCGGCCTCCGGTCCGTCTCCCGCCGCCGGACCGGCCGCCCGGCAGACTGGGCCGCGTGGACTGGCTGCGCGTGCTGTTCACCGTCGCCGGTGGTCTCCTGCTGCTCTGGTTGCTGACGCTGGCCCTGCTGTGGCGCGACCGCCCGGACGGGCTGACCGTGCGTGACTCGCTGCGCCTGCTGCCCGACCTCCTGCGGCTGGTGCGCCGCCTCGCGGCCGACCGGTCGCTCCCCCGCGCGGTGCGCGTGCGCCTGTGGCTGCTGCTCGCCTACCTGCTGTCGCCGGTGGACCTGGTGCCCGACGTCGTCCCGGTGCTCGGCTACGCCGACGACGTGGTCGTGACGGCGTGGGCGCTGCGCTCGGTGGTGCGCCGGGCCGGGTACGACCCGCTGGTGCGGCACTGGCCCGGTCAGGCGGCGGGACTCGCCGTCGTCCGACGGCTGGCCGGCCTCACCCCTCCGCCCTCACCGCCCGGGTGAGGTGCGGCGCGAGGTCGCCCCGGTCGGCGACGACGACGTCGCCGAGGCCCATCCAGTCCGCCATGAGGCGCAGCTCGGCGGCGAGCGCCTCCGCCACGATCCCGGGGTCGGCGTGCTCCTCGGCGTGCGCGGCCTGGACGCGCAGCACCCCGGTTCGCCGGTCCGCCTTCGGGTCCACCCGCGCCACCAGCCGGTCGCCGAGCAGGAATGGCAGCACGTAGTAGCCGTGCACCCGCTTCGCCGCGGGCGTGTAGATCTCCAGCCGGTAGCGGAACCGGAACATCCGCTCCACCCTCGGGCGCTCCCACACCAAGGAGTCGAACGGGCTGAGCAGGGCACGCGCCCGGATCCACCGGGGACGCCGGGCCGCCGGGTGCAGCCACGCGGGGCGCCCCCAGCCGGCCACCTCGACCGGCAGCAGCTCCCCGGCGTCGGCCAGCTCGGTGATCGCGGCCCGGGCGTCGGCGGGGGTCAGCCGGAAGTAGTCACGCAGATCGGTCTCGGTCGCCACACCCAGCGCCCGGGCAGCGGTGCGGACCAGCTCGCGGACCGCGTCGGCGCGCGCCGGGGTGGGGGCGTGCAGCACCTCCGCGGGCAGTACGCGCTCGGGCAGGTCGTAGACGCGTTCGAAGCCGGCGGTCCGCGCGGTGGCGGTGAGCGCGCCGGTGAAGAAGAGGTACTCCAGCGCGGCCTTGCCGGCGTGCCAGTTCCACATGCTGCCCGGGCGGTTCGGCCGCTCCTCCTGCAGGTGGCTTGCCTTGAGCGGGCCGTCGGTGCGGACCCGCTCCAGCAGCGAGGCCACGTACTCCGGCCGCTCACGCTGGACCCGGATCATCGACCCCCAGGCCTCCTGCTCGGCGGCGGCCATGCGCCAGCGCAGGAAGGGGTGCAGGTGGACCGGCAGGAAGGAGGCCTCGTGCGCCCAGTACTCGAACAGGTCGTGGCGCCGGTTGGACAGCGCGTCCAGAGCGGCCCGCGGATAGGGGCCCAGCCGGCTGAAGGCAGGCAGGTAGTGCGACCGGGACAGCACGTTCACCGAGTCGATCTGGACGACGCCGAGCCGATCGGTGAGCCGGCGCAGCTGCCGGGTGCCCGCCGGTGTGGCCGGTCGCGGCTCGGCGAACCCCTGCGCGGCCAGCGCGATGCGCCGGGCCAGCGCGGCCGGCAGCCGTTCGACGGGGCTCACGTCCGCCGATCCTCCCCGCCCGGTACGAAGCCCGCCGAGCCGGCCCGCGCGGCCTACGCTGCCCGGGTGACCTCGGATCTCCCCTTTCCACGACGCACGGGGTCCGCGGACGTCTCGGTGCGGGCGGCCCGGCCCGACGACGCCGCCGCCATCGCGCGGGTCCAGGGCATCACCTGGCGCACGGCCTACCGCGCCGTGCTGCCCGCCGAGATCCTCGACGCCTGGGACGAGCCGGCCGTCGCCGCCTCGTGGCAGGCCGCGGTCACGTCGCCACCCTCCACGTCCCACCGGGTGCTGGTGGCCGTCGAGAAGGACGTCGTCGTGGGGTTCGCCGCGGTCGCCGTCGGCGCCGGCGTGGGGGAGGTGACCACCCTGCTCGTGGAGCCCCGTTGGGGCAGGCGCGGGCACGGCAGCCGGCTGCTCGCCGCCGCCACCGACCTGGCGTCCGCCGACGGCGCCCGACGCCTCGAGGTGTGGCTGGCGGAGTCCGACCGGGCCTCGGCGGACTTCTACGAGTCGGCCGGCTGGGCTCCCGACGGGTGGGCGCGGACGCTGGACACCGGAGACGCACCGCTGCGGGAACTGCGCTGGTACACCGTCCTCGGCGACGAGGAGGGAAGCAGACCGTGAGCTTCGCCGGCTTCCCCGACGAGGGACTGGTCTTCTACGAGGGCCTCGAGGCGGACAATTCGAAGATCTACTGGACGACGCGCAAGGCCGACTACGACACCTCCATCCGCATCCCGATGCAGGCGCTCGTCGACGAGCTCGCGCCCCAGTTCGGCGCGGGGAAGCTGTTCCGGCCGTACCGCGACGTGCGGTTCAGCCGCGACAAGACTCCCTACAAGACCCACCAGGGCGCGGTGGTGAACCCGGAGGGTCGGGGAGCGGGCGCCTGGTACGTGCAGGTCGACGCCGACGGGCTGATGGTCGCGGGCGGGTGCTGGCGGCTGGAGTCCGACCAGATCGCCCGCTACCGGCGGGCCGTCGCCGACCCGGTGCAGGGCCCCATGCTTGCGGCGGAGATCGACCGTCTCGCGGCGTCGGGCTGGGAGATCGCCGGCGATCGGCTCGTCCGCGTGCCCGCCGGCTACTCCTCCCACGACGAGCGCGTCGACCTGCTCAAGCACAAGGCGCTGCATGCCACCCGCCGGTGGACACCCGTGGACTGGCTGCACACCCGCCAGGCGCTGCACCGCGTACAGCAGTCCTGGCGCGAGCTGGAGACGCTCAACGCCTGGCTGGCCCACAACGTCGGCGCGACCACCAAAAAGCCCCGTCCGCACCGCTGACCGCGCGCCGTCGCCTGCGGCCGGGCGCGGCCGCGGCGAGGGAGCGGGCAACGCACGAAGGGGCCCCAGCACGGATGCTGGGGCCCCTTCGGGAATGGTTGTCCGGCGGCGTCCTACTCTCCCACCCCGTCTCCAGGGCAGTACCATCGGCGCTGAAAGGCTTAGCTTCCGGGTTC
>NZ_JBJHAN010000016.1:0-33397 GCF_054051055.1 Blastococcus sp. SYSU DS0973 | reverse complement strand
TTCTCAAGGAGCGGACGCGCAGACACTCAACCCTTCCGGGCCTCGTCCCTGGCTGGATGTCCAACTCTACGCCGGTTTCCAGCAGCCCGTCGAGCGGGGGGCTGGTCCGGCGGCCCTTCCGGGCCGCGCGGCGCAAAGAGAAAGTTACACGCCCCCACCAGCCCCGTGCAACCCGACCCCCCGGTGACGCCCGCCACGTCCTCGCCGCCCGCCCGACACCCGTCGTTCACACAGCCGCGAGCGGGTGGTCAGAGGCCCAGGAAGCTGTCGATGCCGACGGTCAGACCCGGGCGCCGGCCGATCCCCCGGACCGCCAGGAGGACACCGGGCATGAACGAGGCCCGGTCGTAGGAGTCGTGCCGCAGGGTCAGTGTCTCCCCCGCGGCGCCCAGCAACACCTCCTGGTGGGCGACCAGGCCGGTGAGCCGGACGGCGTGCACGGGAACGCCCTCGACGTCGGCCCCCCGGGCACCCGGGAGCTCGTCGGATGTCGCGTCGGGCGCGGGCGGCAGGCCTGCCGCCCGCCGGGCGGCCGCCACCAGGCGGGCCGTGCGCACCGCGGTCCCCGACGGTGCGTCCACCTTGTTCGGGTGGTGCAGCTCCACCACCTCCACCGAGGGGAAGAAGCGGGCCGCCTCCTGGGCGAAGCGCATCAACAGGATGGCGCCGATGCCGAAGTTGGGGGCGATGACCACCCCGAGGTCGGGCTTGGGCTCGAGCCACTCGGCCACGGTGGCCAGCCGGGCCTCGTCGAACCCGGTGGTGCCGACCACGCAGTGGATGTTGTTGTCGATGCAGAACCGGATGTTGTCCATGACGACGTCCGGGCGGGTGAAGTCGACGACCACCTGAGCGCCGGCGTCGGCCACGTTGAACAGCCAGTCGCCGTCGTCGACCATGGCCACGAGCTCCAGGTCGTCGGCGTCGCTCACCGCCTTGACCACCTCGGTCCCCATCCGTCCGCGGGCACCGAGCACGCCCACGGGGATCAGCGAGGACTCGGGGTCGGTAGAGCCGGGCTGCAGGTGGGGGGCGCTGGTGGTCACGCGGTCAGGTTTCCCGGCCGACGGCCACGACGCAAGACAGCCCCACGGATCAACGTGTTCGGCGGGCGCCCCAGGCCCAGAGCACCAGGCCGGCCGCGACGCCGGCGAGGTCGGCGGCGCCGTCGGCCACCGACGCCGAGCGCGCGAGCGGCGTCAGCCCCTGGACCAGCTCGCTGCCCACCGCGTAGAGCGCCAGCGCCACGGCGAGCGGCGTCCGGGCGACGCCGGCCCACCGACCCGTGACCGCCAGACCGGCGAAGACCAGCAGGTGGACGACCTTGTCGACGCCCGGTGGCGCCGAGGGCACGCCCGACCCGGGGGCGAACAGCACCACGAGTGACACCACGAGGGCGACGGCGAACACGGCCCGGGCCAGCGCCCCGCCCACCGTGTGTCCCCGCCCCTCAGAGCCGGTCGAGGTCGGACTCACGGTAGGGGCCGACGACGGCCAGGCAGGTCTCCTGGCCGAACAGCTCCGCCGCGACCGACCGGACCTGCCCCTCGTCGACACCGTCGATGCGCGCCAACACGTCGCGCACCGGCACGTACTCGCCGTAGGACAGCTCGCTCTTCCCGAGGCGGCTCATGCGGGAGCCGGTGTCCTCCAGCCCGAGCACCAACCCACCCCGCAGCTGGCCCCGCGCCCGGGCGACCTCCTCGGCGGTGAGCCCGTCGGCCGCCACCCGGCCCAGCTCCTCCCGGACCAGCCGCAGCACCTCGGGCACCCGCTTCTTGGAGCAACCGGCGTAGACGGAGAAGGCCCCGGTACCGGCGTAGTGGGTGAGCGCCGAGCCGACGCTGTACACGAGCCCCCGCTTCTCGCGGATCTCCTGGAACAGCCGCGAGCTCATGCCGCCACCGACGGCCGCGTCGAGGACGGCGGCCGCGTAACGGCGCTCGTCCTGCCGCCCCATCGCCGGCGTGCCGAGCAGCAGGTGCGTCTGCTCGGTCCGGCGGGGGATGAGCCCGACAGGCCGCGCGGGGCGCACGAGGTCGACGTCCCCCGTGCGCAGCGGCGCCGGCCGCGCCGGGCCGGCCAGTCGCTCGCCGAATGCGGCGGTGACCAGTTCGAGCACCTGCTGGTGCTCCACCCGGCCGGCGGCGGTGACGACGATCGAGGGCATCGCGTACCGGGAGCGGTACCAGCCGTCGACGTCGTCGCGCGTGAGCCCCTCGATGGACTCGATCGTGCCGAGGACCGAGCGGCCGAGCGAGGTGTCGCCGTACAGCGTCTCGGCGAACAGGTCGTGCACGGCGTCGGAGGGCTCGTCGTCGCGCATGGCGATCTCCTCGAGCACCACCGTGCGCTCCGCCTCCAGGTCCGCCGCGGTGTTGGTCGCGTCGGTGACCAGGTCGGCCAGGAGGGTCACCGCGAGGGGCAGGTCGCTGGCGAGCACGTTCGCGTAGTAGCAGGTGTGCTCCTTGGCGGTGAAGGCGTTCATCTCACCGCCGACGGCGTCCATGGCCGTCGCGATCTCGAGCGCGCCGCGCGACGTCGTCCCCTTGAACAGCAGGTGCTCGAGGAAGTGCGACGAGCCGGCCACGGCCGGCGTCTCGTCCCGCGAGCCCACGCCCACCCAGATGCCGAGGGTTGCCGACAGCACACCCGGCATCGTCTCGGTGAGCAC
This sequence comes from Blastococcus sp. SYSU DS0973, assembly GCF_054051055.1. Taxonomy (NCBI): domain Bacteria; kingdom Bacillati; phylum Actinomycetota; class Actinomycetes; order Geodermatophilales; family Geodermatophilaceae; genus Blastococcus; species Blastococcus sp. SYSU DS0973. Next base: position 30,723 of record NZ_JBJHAN010000016.1, on the reverse strand, counting down.
CCGCAGGCCCCCAGGGAGCTCGGTGCGTTCCACCCGGCCCCCGACCTCGTCGAGGTCGAGCAGCGCGGTCGTCCCTACGGGAGCCGGGGGGGGGGGGGGGGGGGGGGGGGGGGGGCGCGGGGCGGGGCGGCGGGGTTGGAGGGTGGGGGCGGGTCGGGCGGGCGCGGGCGGGTGCGTCAGCACCCGCCCCGGCCCGGATCAGATCAGTCGTGGTCACTCACCTGCAGGAGCGGCCTCGGCCGGAGCCTCGGCGGGCGTGTCGGCACCCTCGGCGGCGACCGGCGCGAGGCTGATCTTTCCGCGGGCGTCGATGTCGGTGATCTCCACCTGCAGCTTGTCGCCGACGTTGGCCACGTCCTCGACCTTGCCGATGCGCTTTCCGCCACCGAGCTTGCTGATGTGCACCAGCCCGTCCTTGCCCGGCAGCAGGGAGACGAAGGCGCCGAACGGCGTGGTCTTGACGACCGTGCCGAGGAAGCGCTCGCCGACCTTCGGCATCTGCGGGTTGGCGATGGCGTTGATCCGGTCGACCGCGGCCTGGGCCGAGGGGCCGTCGGAGGCACCGACGTAGATCGTGCCGTCGTCCTCGATGGTGATGTCCGCGCCGGTCTCGTCCTGGATCGCGTTGATCATCTGACCCTTGGGGCCGATGACCGCGCCGATCTTGTCGACCGGGATGCGCACCGTGGTCACCCGCGGGGCGTAGGGGCTCATCTCGTCCGGGCCGTCGATGGCCTCGCCCATGACGTCGAGGATGTGCAGCCGGGCCGCGCGGGCCTGGGTCAGCGCACCGGCGAGGACGTCGGAGGGGATGCCGTCGAGCTTCGTGTCCAGCTGGAGGGCTGTGACGAAGTCCTTGGTGCCGGCGACCTTGAAGTCCATGTCACCGAAGGCGTCCTCGGCACCGAGGATGTCGGTCAGCGCGACGTACTCGGTCTTGCCGTCGACCTCGTCGGAGACCAGGCCCATGGCGATGCCGGCGACCGGTGCCCTCAACGGCACACCTGCGTTGAGCAGGGCCAGCGTCGAGGCGCAGACCGAACCCATCGAGGTGGAGCCGTTGGAGCCCAGCGCCTCGGACACCTGCCGGATCGCGTAGGGGAACTCCTCGCGGTCGGGCAGCACCGGGAGCAGCGCCCGCTCGGCGAGCGCCCCGTGGCCGATCTCGCGGCGCTTGGGCGAGCCCACGCGACCGGTCTCGCCCGTGGAGTACGGCGGGAAGTTGTAGTTGTGCATGTAGCGCTTGCGGCTGACCGGCGAGAGGGTGTCGAGCTGCTGCTCCATGCGGAGCATGTTGAGCGTGGTGACACCGAGGATCTGGGTCTCGCCGCGCTCGAACAGCGCCGAGCCGTGCACCCGCGGGATGACCTCGACCTCGGCCGAGAGAGGCCGGATGTCGGTGAGGCCACGGCCGTCGATGCGGACCTTGTCGCGCAGGATCCGCTGGCGGACGACCTTCTTGGTCAGTGCGCGGAAGGCGCCGGAGATCTCCTTCTCGCGGCCCTCGAACTGACCGGCGAGCGCGGCCTTGACCTCGTCCTTGAGCGCGTCGGTGGCCTCCTCGCGCTCCTGCTTGCCGGCGATCTGCTGGACCTGGGCGAGCTTGTCGCCGGCCTGCGCCTCGACGGCGGCGTAGACGTCGTCCTGGTAGTCCAGGAAGCGCGGGAACTCGGCGACCGGCTTGGCGGCCTTCTCGGCGACGGCGGCCTGCGCCTCGCACAGCGCCTTGATGAAGGGCTTGGCCGCCTCGAGGCCCTGGGCCACGATCTCCTCGGTCGGGGCGGGTGCGCCGCCGGCGACCAGCGAGATGGTCTTCTCGGTGGCCTCGGCCTCGACCATCATGATCGCGACATCGCCGTCGGGCAGGACCCGGCCGGCCACGACCATGTCGAAGACGGCGTCCTCGAGCTCGGTCTGCGTCGGGAAGCCGACCCACTGGCCGTTGATCAGCGCCACCCGGGTGCCGCCGACGGGGCCGGAGAACGGCAGGCCGGACAGCTGGGTGGACGCCGAGGCGCCGTTGATGGCGAGCACGTCGTAGAGGTGCTCGGGGTCCAGCGACAGGACGGTGATGACGACCTGGACCTCGTTGCGCAGGCCCTTGGCGAAGGTCGGGCGCAGCGGGCGGTCGATCAGGCGGCAGGTGAGGATCGCGTCCTCGGACGGCCGGCCCTCGCGGCGGAAGAACGAGCCGGGGATGCGCCCGGCGGCGTACATCCGCTCCTCGACGTCGACCGTCAGGGGGAAGAAGTCGAACTGCTCCTTGGGCTGGCGGCCGGCCGTGGTGGCCGACAACAGCATGGTGTCGCCCATGGTGACGACGACGGAACCGGCGGCCTGGCGGGCGAGCCGACCGGTCTCGAAGGTGATCGAACGGCTGCCGAAGCTGCCGTTGTCGATCACCGCGGTGGCGGTGGTGACCCCGTCCTCGGGGTCGAACTCGGCAGCGATGCTGCCCTGCGTGGTGGGTGCGGACATCAGTCCTTCTCTCTTCGTCGCATACCGCGACGTTCCTCTTGCGGCGCCTCGCGCCGACCTGCGTCCGGGGGCGACCGGTCTTCGATCGAAGCCCTCGGGCGGTGTTGTTCCCCCGCGGGGAGGAAGCGATGCGTCCCGGGGGCCACTACCGAGGACCGGCCCTTCGCGGGGCGGTCGGCCGGGGCCTGGAGACTCGGACGGCGGGTGCCGTACGAGAGAGGGGACCGTCCCGGATCGATCCGGGAGCGGTCCCCTCGACGTGCTAGCGGCGCAGGCCGAGCCGCTCGATCAGCGAGCGGTACCGGTTGATGTCGGTCTTCGCCAGGTAGTTCAGCAGCCGGCGACGCCGGCCGACCAGCAGGAGCAGGCCCCGCCGGCTGTGGTGGTCGTGCTTGTGCGCCTTCAGGTGCTCGGTGAGGCCGCTGATCCGGCGGGTCAGCATGGCGACCTGCACCTCGGGCGAACCGGTGTCCTTCTCGACCGTCGCGTACTCGGTCATGATCTGCTGCTTCGTCGCGCTGTCGAGCGCCATGGTTCGCCTCCTGGGCGGGTTCCGTGTGGCCCCCGGTCTGACTCACGAGGGCAGGCTTCACACAGCCGTGCACGCACGGCCTCCACGAGACTACCAGCGGCGGTCAGATCCCCAGCACGGAGCGGGTGTCGGCGACGTCCTGGGCCATCGCGGCGAGCAGCCCCTCGACGTCGGCGAACGCGGCCATCGGCCGCAGCCGCTGGGCGAACTCCACGCCCACGTGCTCGCCGTAGAGATCGCCGTCGTAGTCGAGGACGAACGCCTCCACCGTGCGCCGGCTGCCCTGGAAGGTGGGGTTGGTCCCCACCGAGACGGCGGCCGGGAAGCGGTCCCGGCTGACGCCGCTGCGTGGATCACGGGTGACCAGGTGCCCGGCGTAGACGCCGTCGGCCGGGATGGCCGTGTACGCGGGGGTCTCCACGTTGGCCGTCGGGTAGCCGAGGTCCCGGCCCCGGCGGTCGCCGCGCACGACGACGCCGTCGACCCGGTGCGGCCGGCCGAGGGCGCGGGCCGCGGGCACCATGTCCCCCGCTGCGACGCAGGCGCGGATGTAGGTCGAGGAGATGGTCACCTCGCCGTCCTCGGAGGAGTCGTTCGCCAGCGGCACGCCCTCGACGGCGAACCCGAACCGGCGCCCCTCCGCGGTGAGGCTCTGCACCGTGCCCGAGGCGCGGTGGCCGTAGGTGAAGTTCTCCCCCACCACCACCTGCGCCGCGTGCAGCCGCTCGACGAGCACCGTGTGGGTGAAGGTCTCCGGCGGCAGCCTCATGAAGTCGGTGGTGAACGGCAGCACGCACATGGCGTCCACCCCGAGCTCGGCGACCAGCTCGGCCTTGCGGTCGAGCGAGGTGAGGATCGCCGGGTGCGAGCCCGGGCGCACCACCTCGGCCGGGTGCGGGTCGAAGGTCAGCAGCAGGCACGGGCGGCGCATCGCCCGGGCCCGCGCCACCGCGGCGCCGATCAGCTTCTGGTGCCCGCGGTGCACGCCGTCGTACATGCCGACGGTGACCACGGTGCGGCCGAGGTCCCCCGGGGTGGCCTCCAGCCCCCGCCAGCGCAGCACGCGACCCGCTCCCGGCCCGGTCAGGAGACCCGGTGCAGCCAGCCGTGAGTGTCGGCCACCCGCCCGTGCTGGATGTCGAGCAGCGTCTCGCGCAGCCGCATGGTGAGCGGGCCGGGGGTGCCGTCGCCGATGGTGAAGTCGCCGGTGCGGGCCTTGACCTCGCCGACGGGCGTGATGACCGCGGCGGTGCCGCAGGCGAAGGTCTCGGTGATCGAGCCGTCGGCGACGCCGCTGCGCCACTCCTCGAGGCTGACCTTGCGCTCGGTCACCCGGTGTCCGGCGTCGCGGGCGAGGGTGATGAGGGAGTCGCGGGTGATGCCCGGCAGCAGGGTGCCGGACAGCTCGGGGGTGACCAGCTCGGCGTCGTCGCCGGAGCCGCGGACGAAGAACAGGTTCATCCCGCCGAGCTCCTCGATGTACTTCTTCTCCACGGCGTCGAGGTAGACGACCTGGTCGCAGCCGAGGGCGCTGGCCTGCTGCTGCGGCAGCAGGCTCGCGGCGTAGTTGCCGGCGCACTTGACGTCGCCGGTGCCGCCCGGCGCCGCCCGGACGTAGTCCTCGGAGACGTAGACCGACACGGGCTGGACGCCGCGCGGGAAGTACGCCCCGGCCGGGCTGGCGATGATCAGGAACAGGTACTCGTGCGCCGGGCGGACACCGAGGAAGGACTCCACTGCTAGCTGGTAGGGCCGCAGGTACAGCGTCTGGTCCGGGCCGGTCGGGACCCAGTCGCGGTCGGCGGAGACCAGCGCGTCGACGCCGGCGAGGAAGGCTTCCTCCGGCACGGGCGGCATGGCCAGCCGCTCGGCGCTGCGGACGAAGCGTGCGGCGTTGGCCTCGGGGCGGAAGGTGGCGACGCTGCCGTCGGGCTGGGCGTAGGCCTTGAGCCCCTCGAAGATCGACTGCGCGTAGTGCAGCGCGGCGGCGCCCGGGTCCAGTTGGAGCGGGGCGTACCGGGTGAGCCGGGCGTCGTACCAGCCGCGACCGGCCTCGTAGCGGGCCACGAACATCGAGTCGGTGAAGTAGCGGCCGAACCCGGGGTCGGCCAGCAGCCCCTCCCGCTCGGCGGCGGGGCGGCGCGTCACGTCCTCCACGACCACCGGCACACCGTCGACGAACATCCGGGACGTGGTTCGGCTGTCGGAGAGCGTGTCGGTCATGGCTCCTACCTGGGCGTGCTGTGACGAGGCGCCGGTCCAGCGGCGCGCTGGGTCGGCGCCGGCCCCACGGTGTGCGGGACCGGCGCCGTCACAGTAACCCCGGTCAGACCTGGTTCCCCTGGTTGGCCTTCGGCCCGGCGTACTCGAGCACCTCGTAGGTCCACACGTGGGCCGAGTGCGGGGCGGCCGAGGCGAGGGTGTCGCCACCCCCGTCGTGGGCGCGGTCGAACTCCTGGCTGGACTGCCAGGACTCGTAGGCCTCCTGGCTGCTCCACCGGGTGTAGACCAGGTACTGGTCGGTGCCCTCCACCGGGCGGAGGAGCTCGAACCACTCGAAGCCGGGGGTGCTCTCGACGGCCCCGGCGCGCCCGCGGAAGCGCTCCTCGAACCGCTCCTGCTTGTCCTTCGGCACGGTGATCGCGTTGATCTTCACGACGCTCATGGCCCTCACCTTCCCGGGCCGCCCGGCGGTCAACCGCCGGTGCGCTCGCCGGTCGGGTTCACCTGGGTGGGAAGCCGACCACCACGCGCGCGGTGCGACCGGCGTCGTCGACGAGCGCGGCGAGCCGGCCGTCGGGGCCGACGGCGGCGTGCAGCCCCGCGGCCCCGGTCGCCGCGATGCGCTGGCCGTAGCGCAGCGCCCGCGCCTCCTCGGCCGTGAGCTCCCGGGCGGGGAAGACGAGCAGGGCGGCCTCGGTCAGCCCCAGGAACCCCGCTCCGCCACCGGCGAGCAGCGAGGCCGCGCTGTCCTCCACGCTGCCCGCCTGCGCCACCGCGAACGGGCCGGAGGCGGTGCGGCGGAGGGCGGTGAGGTGCCCGCCCACGCCGAGGACGGCGCCGGCGTCGCGGGCGATGGCCCGGATGTAGGTGCCGGCGGTGCAGTCGACGGTGACCTCGACGTCGACCAGGTCCGGGGCCGGCCGGGTGATGCGGTGCACCTCCAGCCGGTGCACGGTCACCGAGCGGGGCGCGAGCTCCACCGTCTCCCCCGCCCGCACCCGGTCGTAGGAGCGACGGCCGTCCACCTTCACCGCGCTGACCGCCGAGGGCACCTGCTGCAGCGGGCCGGTCTGCCCGGCCAGCGCGGTGCGGACCGCGTCGTCGTCCAGGTGGGCGGCCGAGGTGGTGGTCAGGACCTCCCCCTCCCGGTCGTCGGTGACGGTGGCCTGACCGAGGCGGATCCTGGCCGCGTAGGTCTTGTCGTGCCCGCCGACGTGACCGAGCAGGCGGGTGGCCGCACCGACGCCGAGGACCAGCAGGCCGGTCGCCATCGGGTCGAGGGTGCCCGCGTGCCCCACCTTGCGCACCGACAGCGCCCGCCGCGCCCGGGCGACCACGTCGTGGGAGGTCATGCCGCCGGGCTTGTCGACCAGCAGGAGGCCGGGAGGCACGTCGGCATCGGGGCGGCGGGGGCTCACGCCCTCACACTCTCAGGCGTCCCCAGCCAGCGGTCACCCGCCATCCGGACGGAGACCGCGACCAGCCGCAGCCCGATGAACAGGGTGAGCCCCGTCCAGATCCCGGCCAGCCCGAGGTCCAGCGGGCCGGCCAGCAGGGACAGCGGCAGGAACCCCGCGACCGCGGCGGCGATGGTGGTCGTCCGCAGGTAGCCGACGTCGCCGGCGCCCATCAGCACGCCGTCCAGGGCGAACACCAGCCCGGCCAGCGGCTGGAAGCCGGCCAGGAACCACCAGACGACGGCGGCCTGCGCGAGCACCTCCGGGTCGTCGGTGAACAGCGGCGGCAGCACCTCGCGCAGCGCCAGCAGGACGACGGCCACGAGGCAGCCGGTGGCCAGCCCCCACCCCGCGACCCGCCGGGCGGTCGCGCGGGCCTCGTCGGGACGCCCGCCCCCGAGCGCGTGGCCGACGAGGGTCTGGGCGGCGATGGCGTACGCGTCGAGGACCAGCGCCAGGAAGAAGAAGAGCTGCAGGGCGATCTGGTGGGCGCCGAGCGCGGCGGTACCGGTCCGCGCGGCGACACCCGCGGCGACGAGGAAGGACAGCTGCAGGACCGACGCGCGGAGCAGCAGATCGCGGCCGATGACCAGCTGCCGCGCGATGGCGCGGGGCCGGGCCCGCCAGGCGGCGCCCTCGCGGAGCAGCGCCCGGACGAACAAGACCGCGGTCAGCGCCTGCCCGGTCACGTTCGCCACGGCGGAGCCGGCCAGCCCGAGCCCGGCCGGGTGCACCAGCAGCGGGCACAGGACGAGGCTGAGGAGGCTGCCGGCGACGACGTAGCGCACCGGCCGGCGGAGCTCCTGCACGCCGCGCAGCCAACCGTTCCCGGCGAGGGACACCAGCAGCAGCGGAGCGCCCAGCGAGGCGATCCGCAGCCAGCCCTCGCCCGCCTCGGCGACGGGCCCCGCGCCCCCGGCCAGGGCGCGGGTGAGCGGGCCGGCCAGCAGCTGGAACAGCAGGAGCACCAGCACCCCGAGGACGACGGCGAGCCACGTCGCCTGCACACCCTCCTCGACCGCGCCGGCGCGGTCGCCGGCACCGGCCCGGCGGGCGGCCCGCGCGGTGGTGCCGTAGGCCAGGAAGTTCAGCAGCGCCGCCGCCCAGGCCAGCAGCCCGCCACCGACGGCGAGACCACCGAGCGCCACGGTGCCCAGATTCCCGACGACGGCGGTGTCGACCAGCAGGTACATCGGCTCGGCCGCCAGCACGACCAGGGCCGGAAGGGCCAACCCGACGATCGACGGCCCGCGGAGCGGGGGCCGGGGGCCTTCCGATCCGGTTGCCGGATCCGGCTCAGCAGCGATCGGGGACGACTCCTGGCCGCGGTACGGTCGGGAGGACCGCGGGGTCATGGTCGGCCGGAGGCGGACATCTCACGGAGCGCGGCGCGCAGGGTGGAGATGGTGGTCTCACGGTCGGCGACGGAGGTGTAGCCGGCGGCCGCGCGGTGCCCACCCCCGCCGAGGGCCATGGCCACCCGGGCCACGTCGGTGGCCCCGCGCGACCGCAGGGAGACCGACCACGACCCGTCGTCCTGGCCCTTCAGCACGCAGGCCACGTCGGCCTCCTGCGCCGAGCGGACGACGTCGACGAGCGCCTCCAGCTGCTCCCCGGGCAGGCCGTGCTCGGCCGCCTCGGCGGTGCTGGACCACGTCCAGACGAGCCCGGCGCCGAGCTGGGTCTCCAGGACGGCGCGGCCGGTGACGACCGACAGGAGCCCGAGCCAGCCGAAGGGCGCGGTGTCGAACAGGCGGCGGCTGATGGCCGCGTGGTCGATCCCGGTCCTCAGCAGGCGAGCCGCCAGCTCGTGCGTCTCGGGCCGGGTGCTGCCGAAGCGGAAGGACCCGGTGTCGGCGGCGAGGCCCGCGTAGAGGCAGGTGGCCAGCTGGGCGTCCAGAGCCACGCCGACGCCGTCGAGCAGCTCGGCCACCAGCGTCACCGTCGCCGGCGCCGTGGGGTCGACCAGCCGGACCCGGCCGAAGCCGGGGTTGCTGGCGTGGTGGTCGACGACGACGGACGTGCCGGCCCGGTCCAGCAGGGGAGCGAGCTCACCGAGCCGCCCAGGGGAGGCCGCGTCGAGGCTGACGAAGACGTCCGGCGACGACGGCACCGAGCCCGAGGGCACCAGGCCCTCCGCCCCCGGGATCCAGCCGAGCGAGGCCGGCAGGGTGAACGGTCCGGGGAAGGTGGCCAGCACGCGGGCGCCACGGCGTCGCATCCCCTCGGCGAGCGCCAGGGTGCTGCCGAGCGCGTCGGCGTCGGGCTGGACGTGGCCGGAGAGGACCACGGTGGCCCGCGCCTGCGCGGCCTCGGCCAGTACCGCGGCGGCCGTGCGGGCGGCGCCCGCCAGGTCGCCGGCCGTGCTGCTGCCCGACGGGATCGCGGGCGTCACGCGCCGGGGTCGGGGTCGGCCATGCGGCCGCCCTGCTGCTCGGTGATGTCCCCGCCGCCCACCGGGTAGCCGGGACCGCCGTCGTCGGGCTCGTCCTCGGCGATGCTCGGCACCTCACCGATCTCACCGTGCTTGCCACCGTCGGTGGGGTCACCGGCGTCGGGCACGGGTACCCCACCGAGGACGGACCTGCCCTGGCCCTCGTCGGGCTCGTACGGATCCGGGTCGTTCTCGGTCACAGCGCGCTCCTCGTCTCGACGGCGGCGTCCTCGCCCTCGTCATCTGCAGTTCCGGAGCCGGCCGGATCGCCGGTGGCGTCGTCGTCGAGGTCGTGCTCCTCGTCGTCCTCCGCGGGCTTCCGGTAGGGGTCGGGCTCGCCGGCGTAGCTGGCGCCCTCCCGGGCACGGGCGAGTTCGGCGTCGGCGTGCCGGGCGCGCTCGAGGGCCTCCTCGAGCTCCCGGGCCGTGTCGGGGACGATGTCGGCCACGAAGGTCAGCGACGGGACGAACTTGATGCCCGTCTGCCGGCCGACCGTGGACCGCAGCACCCCGGTGGCGCTGGTGAGCGCCTTGGCCGAGTCGGCGATCTGCGTCTCGTCGCCGTAGACGGTGTAGAACACCGTGGCCTCGCGGAGGTCACTGGTGACCCGGGTGTCGGTGACGGTCACCATGCCCAGGCGGGGGTCCTTGATCTGGGACTCGATCGCGGCGGACACGATCTGTCGGATGCGCACGGCCAGCTTGCGTGCGCGGGCCGGGTCGGCCATCGGACCTCCAGGGATCAGGGCGTCGACGACGCCAGGTGGACAACGGCCCCGCCCCGGGTCCCGCACCGAGCTCGCGAGGGTGGGGAGGACGGGGCCCTCTTACGAGCCGTGAGGGCGACGGGGTCATTGGTCGGTGTCGCTGAACAGCTGCCGGTGCGTCGACAGCAGCGTCACCTCCGGCCGCTCGGCCAGCAACCGCTCGCAGGCGTCCAGGACGTCGGTGACCTGGTGGGCCTCCCCCGCCACGGTGGCGACGGCGACCTGCGCACGGCGGTGCAGGTCCTGGTCGCCCACCTCCGCGGCGGCCACGGCAAAGCGGCGCCGCAGCTCGGCCACGATCGGCCGGACCACGGCGCGCTTCCCCTTGAGCGAGTGGACGTCGCCCAGCAGGAGGTCGGCGGTGAGCGTGCCAGTGAACACGCTCACCGCCTCCCCTACTGCAACGTGCTGGAACGGCCCCGCTGCAGGGACCCGGGCCGAGCCTGCGAGGCACGGGGGGCAGCGGGGTCCTTGCTCAGTCGCGCGGCTTCTCGCGCATCTCGAAGGTCTCGATCACGTCGTCGACCTTGATGTCGTTGAACGACCCCAGGCCGATACCGCACTCGTACCCCTCGCGGACCTCGGTCGCGTCGTCCTTGAACCGGCGGAGGGACTCCACCGACAGGTTGTCGGCGACCACGGCACCGTCGCGGATCAGACGGGCCTTCGAGTTGCGGACGATCGTGCCGCTGCGGACCAGCGAACCGGCGACGTTGCCGATCTTCGGCACCCGGAAGACCTCTCGGACCTCCGCCGTACCGAGCTGGACCTCCTCGTAGACCGGCTTGAGCATCCCCTTGAGCGCGGCCTCGATCTCGTCGATCGCCTGGTAGATGACCGTGTAGTACCGGACGTCCACCCCTTCGCGGTTGGCGAGCTCGGTGGCCTGGCCCTCGGCCCGGACGTTGAACCCCAGGACGATGACGTCGTCGGCCAGCGCGAGGTCGATGTCGCTCTTGGTGATCCCACCGACGCCGCGGTGGATGACCCGCAGCGAGATCTCGTCGTCGACCTCGATCTTCATCAGCGCCTCTTCGAGCGCCTCGACGGTGCCCGAGTTGTCGCCCTTGATGATCAGGTTGAGCTGACGGTTCTCCTTGAGCGCCGCGTCGAGGTCCTCCAGGCTGATCCGCTTGCGCATGGAGGCGTTCTGCGCGTTGCGGATGCGGGCCTGACGGCGGTCGGCGATCTGCCGGGCGACGCGGTCCTCGTCGACGACGAGGAAGGTGTCACCGGCGCGGGGCACCGAGGTGAGACCCACGACCTGCACGGGGCGGGCCGGCAGGGCCTCCTTGAGCTTGTTGCCGTGCTCGTCGAGCAGCGACCGGACGCGACCGTAGGCGTCGCCGGCCACGATCGAGTCGCCCTGGCGCAGGGTGCCGCGCTGGACGAGCACCGTGGCGACGGGGCCGCGGCCCTTGTCCAGCTTGCCCTCGATGACCACACCCTGCGGGTCCTGCTCGGTGTTCGCGCGCAGGTCCAGCGAGGCGTCGGCGGTCAGCAGGATCGCCGCGAGCAGGTCGTCGAGACCCTGCCGGGTGATCGCCGAGACGTCGACGAACATGGTCTCGCCGCCGTACTCCTCGGCGACCAGGCCGTACTCGGTGAGCTGCTGGCGGATCTTGGCGGGGTTGGCCCCCTCCTTGTCCACCTTGTTGACCGCGACCACGATCGGCACCTCGGCGGCCTGGGCGTGGTTGAGCGCCTCCACCGTCTGCGGCATGACGCCGTCGTCGGCCGCGACCACCAGGACGACGATGTCGGTGACCTTCGCCCCACGGGCACGCATCGCGGTGAACGACTCGTGACCCGGGGTGTCGATGAAGGTGACCGGCCGCTCGTTGCCGTCGAGCTCGGTGACGATCTGGTAGGCGCCGATGTGCTGGGTGATGCCGCCGGCCTCGCGGGCCACCACGTTGGCGTCGCGCAGGGCGTCGAGCAGCTTGGTCTTCCCGTGGTCGACGTGACCCATGACGGTCACCACCGGCGGACGGGCGGACCAGTCCTCCTCGTCACCCTCCTCGTCACCGAAGGTGAGGTCGAAGGTCTCGAGCAGCTCGCGGTCCTCGTCCTCGGGGCTGACGACCTGGATGTTCCAGCCGATCTCGGCACCGAGCAACTGCAACGTCTCTTCGTTGACCGACTGCGTCGCGGTGACCATCTCGCCCAGGTGGAACAGGGCGGTGACGAGCGCGGCCGGCTGGGCGTTGATGCGCTCGGCCAGGTCGGTCAGGGAGGCGCCGCGGGGCAGCCGGACGGTCTGCCCGTTGCCGCGCGGCAGGCTGACGCCGCCCATGCTGGGCGCCGCCATGGAGTCGAACTCCTGGCGCCGCTGCTTCTTGCTCTTGCGGCCGCGGACCGGACCCCGGCCCCCGGGACGCCCGAAGGCACCGGCCGTACCGGCACCCGAGCCGCCACGACCGCGGCCACGGCCACCGCCGCCGCCACGGAAGCCACCGCCGGCGGGCGCGCCGGCACCGGGGGCACCGCCGCCACCGGGACGGAAGCCACCGCCACCGCCACCGCCGGGACCACCCGGACGGCCGCGGCCACCGGGCGCGCCGGGACGACCACCACCGGCCGGCCGCGGCGGCATCATGCCGGGCGACGGGCGCTGCGGCATCATGCCGGGGTTCGGGCGCGGACCGCCGGGACCGGCCGCGGGACGCGGGCCGCCGGCACCAGGGCCGGGACGCGGGCCACCGGGCCCCGGACGGGGACCGCCGGCACCGGGCGCCGGACGCGGACCGCCGGCACCGGGCGCCGGACGCGGGCCACCGGCCGCGGGGCCGGGACGCGGGCCACCGGCCGCGGGGGCCGGACGCGGGCCACCGGCCGCGGGGGCCGGACGGGGAGCGCTGCTGAAGGGGTTGTTACCCGGTCGCGGGGCGGGCCGGGGGCCGGGACGCGGACCACCGGGTGCGGAACCGCCGGCCGGGCCCGGGCGGGGAGCTCCCGGACGCGGAGCCGACGGCTGCTGCGGCGGAGCCGCCGGAGCCGGGGCCTGCGCCGCCGGGGCCTGGGGCGCCGGAGCCTGGGGCGCCGGGGCCTGGGCCGGCGGCTGCGGAGCGGGCGCCGCGGGACGCGGACCCGGGCGCGGGCCGGGGGCGGCCGGGCGTGCCGGTGCGGACGCGGCCGGCGCCTGCGCAGCAGGAGTCTGCGGAGCAGGCGGCGCGGCGGGAGCCGCAGGCGCGCCCGGCCTGGCAGCCGGTGCACTCGGGCGCGGGGCTGCCCCGCCGTTGCCGCCACCGGTGGCGGCGCCGAGCGCCTCGCGGAGCCGCCGGGCCACGGGGGCCTCGACGGTCGAGGACGCGGACTTCACGAACTCGCCCTGCTCCTTGAGCTTGGCGAGCACTGTCTTGCTGTCGACACCGAACTCCTTGGCGAGTTCGTGTACGCGGGCTTTGCCTGGCACGGGTCTCCTCTTGGTGAGGCCGGCGGCTTGCCCGCTCGACCTCGTCGTTAGTGGCGCATGGTCATCGTGAGAACTTCACGGCTGAGTCATCCGACGGTGTCCTGTCGACGTGCGGACCGGCCTGGTGCCGGCCCGACTGGGTACTTCTCTCGCCCTCTCCCGACCCGGTCCCGGTGGCCTCCGAGGAGACACCCAGGACGTGGGCCCGGAGCGGACCGACCTCCACGGGGGCGCTGGTGCGCAGCGCCCGCGGGAAGGCCCGGCGTCGCTCCGCCGCGCGCAAGCACTCCGCCGTCGGGTGCAGCGATGCACCTCGACCGGGGAGACGCCGCCGCGGATCGGGAACGAGGTCCCCGGCCACGACGACGACGCGCAGCAGGTCGTCGACCGGCGCCCGCTTCCGGCACCCCACACAGGTGCGGACCGGATTCGGCGTTTCGGCCACCTGCAACTCTAGCGCGTGGCCGGTCCGCGTTGTTCCGCACGGCGCGGGGCCGAGCGGGAACCGCCTGCGGGGGGCTGCGACCGGGCCCCGGGTGCTCCGCCGCGTCCCCCGCCCGGGTGAGGCGGCAGGCCCGAGCGCAGCGGCGGGCGGCCCACTCCCGGCGAGGGGGTCGCATCGGCGTCGTCCGCCTGGGCGTCGCTGCGGATGTCGATCCGACAACCGGTCAGCCGGGCGGCGAGGCGGGCGTTCTGGCCCTCCTTGCCGATGGCGAGCGACAGCTGGTAGTCGGGGACGACGACCCGCACGGCCTTCGCCTGCGGGTCGACGAGCCGGGCGCTGCTCACCCGGGCCGGGCTCAGCGCGGAGGCGACGAACGACGCCGGGTCCTCCGACCAGTCGACGATGTCGATCTTCTCGCCGTGCAGCTCGCTCATCACGTTCCGGACCCGCTGCCCCATCGGGCCGATGCAGGATCCCTTGGCGTTGAGCCCCGGCACCGACGTGCGGACGGCGATCTTCGATCGGTGCCCCGCCTCGCGGGCGACGGCGACGATCTCGACGCTGCCGTCGGCGATCTCCGGCACCTCGAGCGCGAAGAGCTTGCGGACCAGGTTCGGGTGGGTGCGCGACACCGTCACCTGCGGGCCGCGGAAGGTGCGGGACACCGCCACCACGTACGCCTTGATCCGGCTGCCGTGGGTGTAGGTCTCCCCCGGCACCTGCTCGGCGGACGGCAGCACGGCCTCGACCTTGCCGATGTCGATCATCACGATGCCGCTGGCGTTGCGCCGCTGGTCGGCCTGCACGATGCCGCTGACGATGTCGCCTTCCTTGCCGGCGTACTCGCCGAAGGTCTGCTCGTGCTCGGCGTCGCGCAGCCGCTGCACGATGACTTGCTTGGCCGTGCTGGCCGCGATGCGGCCGAAGTCCGAGGGGGTGTCGTCCCACTCGCGGACGACCTCGCCGTCGGGCCCGAGCTCCTGGGCGAGGACGGCGACCTCGCCGCTCTTGCGGTCCACGTGCACCCGCACGTGCTTGGCCGCGCCCTCGGCGTGCCGGTAGGCGGTCACCAGGGCCGTCTCCAGGGCCTCGATCACCGTGTCGACCGGGATGCCCTTCTCCCGCTCCACCGCCTTGAGCGCGGTGACGTCGATGTTCACTCGTCTCCTCCGTCGTCGTCCGCGAGCTCGGCCCCGTCCAGGCCCTCGAGCTCAACGGCGTCGTCCTCCGCGATGTCGTCCGCGCTGTCGTCCGCGGTGTCGTCGTGCGCGCCGTCGTCGACGGCGTCGGGTCGGGCGAACTCCACCTGCACGCGCCCGGCGCCGAGCTCCGCCCACGGCACCTGCCGCGGCTGCGGCGGGCGCTTCTTCGCCCCGGGCTTCCCCTTCGCCTCGACGGCCAGCGTCACGCCGTCGCCGTCGACCGCGGTGATCCGGCCGGTCAGCTGCTCGGCCGCCCCGGCCGGCCCCACCGCGACGGCCACGAGCCGCCCGGTGTTCCGGCGCCAGTGGCGGTGCTCGGTCAGCGGCCGGTCGATCCCCGGGCTGGTGACCTCGAGCACGTAGGGCGTGCGCCCCATCCCGTCGTCGTTGGTGTCGAGGACCTCGGAGACGGCGCGGCTGACCTCGGCGATGTCGTCCAGCGTGACGCCCTCGTCGCGGTCGACGACCACGCGGACGACGCTCCGCCGGCCGGCGGGGGTGACCACGAGATCCTCGAGGTCGTACCCGGCCGCGGTGACGACGGGCCGGATCCAGCCGGTCAGCCGCTCGGTGGCGGGGTCGCTCCGGGTTCCGCGAGAGGCGGACACGCTTGCCTCCTCAGGCTCGGTCGGCCGCACGTTGCCGTGCGCACACCCCTGCGCCCGGCGCGGTGGACCTGCGTCGCTGGCCGGGCCGGTGTCCGGGGGAAGTGCCCAGGCTACCGCCCGCCGGGCAGCTCCGGCCCGGCGCGGGGCCACCGGTGCACCGGCCGCGGCCGCGCGGCCGCTGGGACGGACGGGACCGGGCAGGGGTGCGGTGACCGCCCGGGGTTCCCGGCACGCCCGGCCGGCCGCACGACCGGCTGCCGACGTCCCCGGCTGAGAGGATGGCTGCGATGCCTCCCACCCCTTCCCCCGTGTCGCGAGCGCTCAGCCGCCGGACGCTGCTGGGGGTCTGCGCAGCGGGTCTCGCCGTCGCGGCCGCCGGGTGCACCTGGTCGCCCGCGGTGGACGAGCGGGACACCGTGACCAGCGCGCAGGCCGAGGAGCTCACCGCCCAGGTCGCGGTGCAGGAGACCCTCGTCCGGGCCTACGATCTGGCGTTCGCCGCCGACCCGGCGCTGGCCGCGGCCGTCGCGGACATGGCGGCCCAGGCCGACGAGCAGCTCGAGCGGCTCCGCGGCGCCGCCCCCGGCAGCAACCCGTCGGCCACCGCGCCGCCCGGCCTCCCGCCGGCGGGCCAGGAGCAGGCCTGGCTGCGGGCGCAGGTCGCCGTCGCCGCGGCCTCCCACGCCGCCGCCGCGCTGGGGCAGTCCGGTGGGCGCGCGGCCCTCCTGGGCTCCATCGCCGCGGGCCTGCGCGGCCACGACGCACGACTGGCATGACGGAGAGCGGCCATGGCTGACGACGAGACGACCGACACCGCGGGCGAGATCGCGGCCCTCGACACCGCGCTGGCCGCCGAGCACGCGGCGGTGTGGGGGTACGGCGTGGTCGGAGCCGCACTGCCGGCCGGCCAGCGGGCGGCCGCGGTCGCCGCCGAGAACGCCCACCGCGACGTCCGTGACCAGCTGATCGCGCTGCTGGGCCAGCGCGGTGCGGAGCCGGCGCAGCCCGAGGCGGGCTACGCGCTGCCGTTCCCGGTCCTGTCGGCGGTCGACGCCGCGGCCCTGGCCGCCGTCCTCGAGGACGGCGTCGCAGCGGCGTGGGTGCGGGTGCTCCACCGGGCCGTGGAGCGCCCCACCCGTGCGCTGGCCATGGACGTGCTCGGCGCCGCGGAGGTGCGGGCGGTCGGCTGGCGCGCAGCGGCTGGGCTGCCCCAGGTCACCCGGGCGTTCCCCGGTCTCCCGCGGAGCTGAGCGAGGACCTCGTCCAGGGCCCCGCTCAGCCGCCGAGCGACCCCAGGAAGGCGTCGGTCACCGCGACCGCGGCGCTGCTGGACTGCCCGCCCTCGACCAGCACGGCGAAGGCGACGTCGCCCACCGGCCCGCCGAGCTGGTAGCCCATGAACCAGCCGTGCGAGTCCGGCGGCCTGTTCGTGCCGTACTCCGCGGTCCCCGTCTTCCCGTAGACCTCACCGCGGTCGGCGAGCGCCTGGGCGGTGCCCGACAGCACGACCTGGCGCATCATCGGCCGCAGCGCGTCCAGCACCCCGGCCGCCGGCCCCGCCGGCATGGATCCCGCCGCCTCGGCACCCACCACCTCCACCGGGGCCACCGGCGTCCCGCCGGCGATGCCCGCGGCGACGAGCGCCAGCTGGGCCGGGCTCATGAGCACCTGCCCCTGCCCGATGGCGTTGGCCGCCTTCGTCGTCCCGGTGCTGTCGCGCGGGACGCTGCCGCCGAAGACGTCCACCGGCAGGTCCCAGTCGGTGCCGACGCCGTAGGCCGCCGCCGCCTCGGCCAGCGCCGCGTCCGGCAGGTCCATCCCCTGCTGGATGAAGGTGGTGTTGCACGACTGCGCGAAGGCCTCGGTGAACGGAACGGTGCCGAGGTCGAACTGGTCCTGGTTCTCGAACTCGCGGCCCTCGACGGTCGTCGTCCCCGGGCAGGGCACCGGGGTCGACGGGGTGAGGGCGCCGGCGGACAGCAGCGCGGTCGCCGTCACCGTCTTCATGCTCGAGCCGGGCGGGTACTGGCCGCGCAGGGCGTTGCCCGGGTCCGCGACCTCGTTCGAGGCCACCGCGAGGATCTCGCCGGTGCCGGGGCGGACGGCCACCAGGTGGGCGGGCCGGGACTCCCCCGCCACGGCGGCGTCCGCGGCCCCCTGGATCGCCGGCACCACCGGGGTCTGCACCGGCTGCCCGGCGACCGGGGCCACCGACGCGATCTCCCGGCCGGCGTCGCCGGTCGCCTCGTCGGTGCTGGCCACCGAGGCGGTGTACCCGGCGGTGCCGGCGAGCTGCTCCTGGTAGGCGCGCTGCAGGCCGGACAGGCCCAGCTGGTCACCGGCGGCGTACCGCGGCTCGCCGTCCTCGGCGGACTCCGCGATGATCTCTGCGGTCGCCGTCCCGACCCGCCCCAGCAGCGCCTCCGCGAAGCGGGCGCTGGGCGCCAGCAGCCGGGTGTCGGTGGGAAAGACCGCGCCGGGCAGGTCGAACACCTGCGCGCGGATCTCCTCGAAGTCGGGCCGGCGCAACGTGATCACCGGGACGAACTGGCCGGCCGGGGCGGCCTGCACGTCGGCGGCGATCTCCTGCGGATCGATCCCGGTGGCCGCGCCGAGAGCTGACGCCAGCGCCGTCAGGTCGGTGACCCGGGCGGGGTCGACGCCGACGTTCACCACCTCGGTCGGGGTGAACAGCGGGGCGCCCGAGGCGTCGGTGATCGGAGCGCGATCGGGCAGGGTGCGCTCGAGCTCGAGGTGCTGCCCCTCCCCCAGCTCCGGGTGGACCATCGCCGGCTCGGCGAGGACCTCCCAGGTGTCGTCGCCCTCCTGCAGCCGCAGGGTGCCGCCGTAGCTCCACTCGGGCGCCGCCTCCAGGTCCCAGGTCGCGGTCCAGCCGACCGTGGCGGCGCCGTCGTCGACGGTGACCTCCCCGACCTCGGCGGTCAGCTCGGCGCCGGGCAGGTCACCGGCCGTCTGCTCGAGCAGGGCGGTGGCGGCCGCGGGGTCGGTGGTCGCACCGGCCGCCGCGGCGGTGTCGCCGGCGACCCAGTCGTCGAGGAACGCCTCGGCGGCCGCACGCACGTCGTCCTCGCTGCTGTCCGAGCAGCCGGCCAGCACCGGGGCGGCCAGCAGGAACGCGACCAGCAGGGGTGGGGTGGGGCAGGTTCGCACCGGACCAGCCTGTCATGCGACGGCCCCTCTGCAGACTTCCGCGTCCAGCCTGCGAGGCGGGCAGAGGGGCCCTCGTCAGAACAGCACGCTGGCGTACTCGCCGACCTCGGAGAAACCCACGCGCC
This sequence comes from Blastococcus sp. SYSU DS0973, assembly GCF_054051055.1. Classification (NCBI taxonomy): domain Bacteria; kingdom Bacillati; phylum Actinomycetota; class Actinomycetes; order Geodermatophilales; family Geodermatophilaceae; genus Blastococcus; species Blastococcus sp. SYSU DS0973. The sequence goes on along the minus strand of NZ_JBJHAN010000016.1, from coordinate 11,867 downwards.
GGTACGCGGCCCGGGCGCGGGTGTTGTAGTCGTTGACGTACAGGCTCACCACCGGGGCGATGACCGCGCGGGCGTACTCGACGACAGCGGCGGTGCAGGCGGTGCCGATGCCCTGCCCGCGCAGCGGAGGTGCGACCCAGACACCCTGGACCTGGCACGCGGCACGGCACACCGCACCGATCTCGGCCTTGAACAGGACCCTGCCGTCCTCGATCCACGCCAGCGACTGACCGGCCCGCACGAGCTCGTCCACCCGGGCCCGGTAGCCGGCGCCCCCGTCGGTCCGGAGGGGGCTGACCCCGACCTCCTCGGTGAACATCGCGACGGCGGCCGGCAGCAGGACGTCCAACTGGTCCGGGCGCACCGGCCGCACCCGCGGTTCGGGGGCGACGGCGGGCGGACCGTCCATCGCCATCAACGGCTGCCGGGGCCGGTGGTCGCGGGCGGGCCCCCACACCGGGGCGAGGAGCTCCCACATCGGCCCCACGGCGGCTGACGGGCCCACGATCGTGGAGCAGCGGCGACCGGCCCGGCGGGCCCGCTCGGCGAAGGCGACCGCGGCGGCGCGCTCGGTCCCCGGCCGGGCGAACGGGATGAGGTTGGCGCCGGCCAGGCACACCGCGTCGAGCTCCCGGCCGGTGCCGATGCCCCAGAGCGGGGCACCCAGGGCGAGCGGCGCCGTCCCCGCGACCTCGACCCGCCCGGCGATGACGCAGGCGGCGACGGGATCGGTTGCCAGCAGCCGCTGCACGGCCGGCTCGTCGGCCCCGTCGAGGACGCGGGCGGCAGGCGTACGGAGCACGGGTCAGCTGACGGTGACGACCGGCGGCCCGGAGGGCTCGCCGGCGTCGACGTGCTCACCGGCGATGCGCATGGCCTCCTCGATGAGGGTCTCGACGATCTGCGACTCGGGGACGGTCTTGACGACCTCGCCCTTGACGAAGATCTGGCCTTTGCCGTTGCCGGAGGCGACCCCGAGGTCGGCCTCGCGCGCCTCGCCGGGGCCGTTGACCACACAGCCCATGACGGCGACCCGCAGCGGCACCTCCATGCCCTCCAGGCCGGCGGTGACCTCGTTCGCCAGCGTGTAGACGTCGACCTGGGCGCGACCGCAGGACGGGCAGCTGACGATCTCCAGCCCGCGCTGCTTGAGGTTCAGCGACTCCAGGATCTGGTTGCCGACCTTGACCTCCTCGGCCGGCGGCGCGGAGAGCGAGACGCGGATCGTGTCGCCGATCCCCTGGCTCAGCAGCGCACCGAAGGCGACGGCGGACTTGATCGTGCCCTGGAATGCCGGCCCCGCCTCGGTGACGCCCAGGTGCAGCGGGTAGTCGCACTGCGCGGCCAGCAACTCGTAGGCGCGGACCATGACCACCGGGTCGTTGTGCTTGACCGAGATCTTGATGTCGCGGAAGTCGTGCTCCTCGAACAGCGAGCACTCCCACAGGGCCGACTCGACCAGCGCCTCGGGCGTGGCCTTGCCGTACTTGGCGAGCAGCCGCTTGTCGAGCGACCCCGCGTTGACGCCGATCCGGATCGGGGTGCCGGCGTCCTTGGCCGCCTTGGCGATCTCGCCGACCTTGTCGTCGAACTTCTTGATGTTGCCCGGGTTCACCCGGACCGCGGCGCAGCCGGCGTCGATCGCGGCGAAGACGTAGCGCGGCTGGAAGTGGATGTCGGCGATGACCGGGATCTGCGACTTCTTCGCGATGATCGGCAACGCCTCGGCGTCGTCGGTGTCAGGCACGGCGACGCGCACGATCTGGCAGCCCGACGCCGTCAGCTCGGCGATCTGCTGGAGCGTGGCGTTGATGTCGGCGGTCTTGGTGGTGCACATCGACTGCACGCTGACCGGGAAGTCGCTGCCGACGCCGACACCGCCCACGTCCAGCTGTCGGGTCTTGCGCCGGGGCGCGAGGACGGGCGGGGGCGCAGCGGGCATGCCGAGGCCGACGGGGATCGCCATGCCGCCCAGTATCCCCCGCTGCCGCGTCCGCGCCGGTGAACCGGTTGTGACGTGCACGTCCGGGGACGCCGGCCCGGTCCAGGAGCTCACCCCGAGGTTGCGCGCCGGAAGGAGGACGCAGTCCCTGCTCAGCCCAGGCGGACGGGGTTGACGACGTCGGCGATGAGCAGCAGCAGCGACAGCCCCAGGAACAGCCCCGCGACGGCGTAGGCGACGGGCATGAGCCGGGCGATGTCGAAGGGGCCGGGGTCGGGCCGCCCGCGCAGTCGCGCCACCGTGGACCGCGCCTTCTCGTACAGGGCCCCGGCGACGTGCCCACCGTCCAGCGGGTAGATCGGCAGCAGGTTGAACAGGAAGAGAACCAGGTTCATGCCGGCCAGCAGCTGGATGAAGTAGCCGATCTTCTGGCCGGCCGAGAAGTCCTCGAAGGCGAAGACCTCGCCCGAGATCCGGCTGACGCCCACCACACCGATGGGGCCGAGCGGATCCCGCTCCTCGCCGAGGAAGGCGGCGCGGAAGAGCTGGGGCACCCGCTCGGGAATCTCCAGCAGCCGGTCCACCGACCGGACCAGGATGTCGCCGAAGTGCCCCGGGACCTCGGTCAGCGACTGGCGCACCTCGCGCGTGGCCGGGCTGATGCCGACGAAACCGACGGTCTGCGTCGCCTCGCCGTCCGCGTCGGTGTAGACGGTGTTCTCGATCGGGGTGACCGTCAGGTCCCGTCGCTCCCCGTCGCGCTCGACGGTGAAGACGACGGGCTCGCCGGCGCTGGCCTGGATCGTCTCCTGCACCTGCTCCCAGCCCACGTCGGTCTCCCGGGGAACCGGCTCGCCGTCGAGGGCGACCACCGTGTCGCCCGGCTGAAGGCCGGCCCGGACCGCGGGGCTGCGCGGCGGCAGGGCGCAGCCGGCGGCACCGGCCTCGCACCGCTCGCCCTCGGGCGTGATCGGGATCGAGCACGGCTCCTCGGCCCGGGCGGTCGCCGCGCCGGCGGGAAGCACGCACTCGGGGACCTCGGCGATACGGGTGGTGATCTCGGGAATGCCGAAGCCGGTCAGCACGACGGTGAAGAAGACGACCGCCAGGACCAGGTTGTGGAAGGGCCCGGCGAACATCACGATGACGCGCTGCCACCAGGGCTTCTTGTAGAAGACCCGGTCCCGGTCGCTGGGCAGCACGTCGTTGAGCGCCTGCCCGCGCACCTCGGCGATGAAGCTGCGCATGCGGGTGGCGCGCTTGCTCTCGCCCTCCTCGGCCGGCGGGATCATGCCGACGATGCGGATGTAGCCGCCGAGCGGGATGGCCTTGACGCCGTACTCGGTCTCGCCGCGACGGCGGGAGAACACGGTGGGGCCGAAGCCGACCATGAACTGCGGCACGCGCATGCCGAACTTGCGCGCCCACCAGAAGTGGCCCGCCTCGTGGAAGGCGATGGAGAACATCAGGCCGAGGGCGAAGAGGACGATCCCCAGGACCGTCAGCAGGATCCCGCTCAGCTCAGCCTCCGGCGATGACGCCCCGGGCGTGCTCCCGGGCCCACTTCTCCGCCGCCAGCACGTCCTCGACGCAGGTGGGGGCGCCGAGGTCCGGCGCGTCGTCGAGCGTACGCGCGACGAGCTGGACGATTCCTGGGAACGAGAGGCGACCCGCCGTGAAGGCGGCCACCGCCTCCTCGTTGGCGGCGTTGTACATGGCCGGCACCATCCCACCGGCTTCCCCGGCCGCGCGTGCCAGCCGCACGGCAGGGAACGCGTCGGAGTCCAGCGGCAGGAACTCCCAGGTGCTCGCCGTCGACCAGTCCAGGGCCGGCTGCACGTACGGGAGCCGGTCGGGCCACGCCAGGCCGAGGGCGATCGGCAGACGCATGTCCGGCGGGCTGGCCTGCGCGATCGTCGCGCCGTCGGCGAAGGTGACCATGGAGTGCACGATCGACTGCGGATGCACCACGACGTCGATGTCGGCGTAGGGAACGCCGAACAGCAGGTGCGCCTCGATCAGCTCCAGCCCCTTGTTGACCAGGGTGGCGGAGTTGATGGTCACAACCGGGCCCATCGCCCAGGTCGGGTGGGCCAGCGCCTGGTCGACCGTGACCTCCGCCAGCTCCGCCGCCGTCCGGCCCCGGAACGGCCCCCCGCTCGCGGTGAGCACGAGCCGGGCGACCTCGTCGCGGGCTCCGCCGCGCAGGCACTGGGCCAGCGCGGAGTGCTCGGAGTCCACGGGCACCAGCTGGCCCGGCCGGGCCGCGGCGAGCACGAGCTCCCCGCCGGCGACCAGCGACTCCTTGTTCGCCAGCGCCACCGTGCGGCCGGCCCGCAGCGCCGAAAGGGTCGGGCCCAGGCCGATCGAGCCGGTGATCCCGTTGAGGACGACGTCGGCGGGCCGGGCGGCCAGCTCCTCGGCCGCGCGCGGGCCGGCCAGGATCTCCGGCAGCGAGTACTCCCCCTTCGCCCAGCCGCGCTGGGAGGCCGCGGCGTAGAAGGCCAGCTGCAGGTCCTGGGCAGCGGTGGCCCGGGCGACGGCGACGGTGCGCACGCCGAGCGCCAGCGCCTGCTCGGCGAGCAGGGCGACGTTCCCGCCGCCGGCGGCCAGGCCGGTGATGCGCAGCCGGCCGGGGTTCTGCGCCGCGACCGCGAGCGCCTGCCGGCCGATGGAACCGGTCGAGCCGAGGACGGTGACCTGACGCGGGGTGCTCACCCCCGGCATCCTCCCCGACCCGCCGGGCCGGACCACCTCGGGCGGTGTCATCGGCCGGCTGCTGCCAGAATGGCGGCGTGACCGAGGCATTCCACTCCCCGTCGACCCAGCGGGTCAACCAGCCCGGACGAGAAGAGGGCGTCGTCCGCGCCGGTGAGCACCCTGTCGAGCACGAGCAGCCCGAGGACTGGGGCTGGCACGGGGAAACCGGCTCGTGGGGCCAGATCGGCGGCTGGATCGCCGTGGCGATCCTGCTGCTCTTCATGGTCGGCACCCACGAGGGCCGGGTCGAGGACCTCTGGGTCCTGGGCATCGCCGGAACCATGGCGCTGATCCTCATCTGGGACCTCCGCCGGAAGAAGACCGCCTGGCGCCGCTGAGCACCGCATGCACCGAGGCCCCGCATCCCCCGTTCCCGGGGATGCGGGGCCTCGTCCTTCAGGGGATCGCGGCTCAGCTGACCGAGACGCCGATCGCCGCGCCGATCAGGTAGGTGATCCCGGCCGCGGCCGCGCCGAGGAGCAGCTGCCGCAGGCCCGAGTACCACCAGGGGCGCGGGGTGAAGCGGGAGGACAGCGCGCCGGCCACCAGCAGCCCGAGTCCACCGCAGAGCAGCGCGACCCACAGCAGGGGAACGCCGAAGAAGTAGGGCAGCAGCGGGAGCACCGCGCCGGTGGCGAAGGTCAGGAACGACGACACCGCCGCCACCCGCGGCGACGGCCGGTCGTCGGTGCTCACGCCCAGCTCGGCGAGCACGTGCAGCCGCAGCGCCGTCTCCGGGTCGGCCGAGAGCTGGACGGCGACCTGCCGGGCGAGCCGGGCGTCGACGCCGCGGTCCTGCAGCATCGCGGTGAGCTCGGCCAGCTCGCCCACCGGGTTGCGCTCGAGCTCGCGGCGCTCCTTCTCGATCTCGAGGTCCAGCTGCTCGTTCTGGGTCCTCACCGAGGTGTACTCACCCAGCGCCATCGACACCGCACCGGCGACCAGGCTGGCCACCCCGGCCAGCACGATGGCGCGCGGCGCGGCGCCACCGCCGCCCACGCCGGCGACCAGCGCGGTGTTGGTGACCAGGCCGTCCATGGCGCCGAAGACGGCGGCCCGCAGCCAGCCGCCGCTGACGTCGGCGTGGCTGTGCTCGTGGGCCTCGGCCCCCGGCGGGGCCGCAGGGCTCACTCCCCGTCCGCCTCGGAACCCAGGGAGACGGGCGCCTCGACGCTGGGGGTGGGCAGCGCCACCGCCGGCACGCCGTCGACCTGATCGGCGGCGGCGAGCTGGCCGCAGGCGCCGTCGATGTCCTGACCGCGGGTGTCGCGCACCGTCGTCGCCACGCCGGCGGCCCGCAGGCGGGCGACGAACTCGCGCTGCGCGGGCAGCGGGCTGGCGTCCCAGGGGCTCCCCGGGGTCGGGTTCAGCGGGATGAGGTTCACGTGCGCGAGCTTTCCGGCCAGCAGCTTGCCGAGCAGGTCGGCCCGGAACGGCTGGTCGTTGACGTCGCGGATGAGGGCGTACTCCACCGAGTACCGCCGCCCGGTCCGCTGGGCGTAGGCGTCCGCGGCGTCGATGACCTCGCCCACCTTCCAGCGGGTGTTGATCGGCACCAGGGTGTCGCGCAGCTCGTCGTCGGGGGCGTGCAGGCTGACGGCGAGGGTGACGTTCCGCCCCTCCTCGGTCAGCCGGCGGATGGCCGGCACCAGGCCGACGGTGGAGACCGTCACCGACCGCTGCGACAGCCCCAGCCCGTAGGGGGAGGTGCCGAGGAGGGCCTCGAGGGTCTTGCGGACCCGGGCGTAGTTGGCCAACGGCTCCCCCATGCCCATGAAGACGACGTTGGACAGCCGGCCCGGTCCCCCGGCGACCTCGCCGTTCGCCATCGCCGCGGCCGCGGCCACCGCCTGGCCGATGATCTCGGCGGCGGACAGGTTGCGGGTCAGCCCGGCCTGGCCGGTGGCGCAGAAGGGGCACGCCATGCCGCACCCGGCCTGGCTCGAGATGCAGACGGTGGCCCGGTCGGGGTAGCGCATGAGCACGCTCTCCACGAGCGCGCCGTCGTGGAGGCGCCACAGCGTCTTGCGGGTGCGCCCGTCGTCGGCCGTCTGGTGCCGCACGGGGGTGAGCAGCGCGGGCAGCAGCGCCTCGCGGAGCGGTTCGCGGGCGGCGGCCGGGATGTCGGTCATGAGCGCGGGATCGGTGACCCCGCGGTAGTAGTGCCGGGCCAGCTGGTCGGCGCGGAAGGCCGGCTGGCCCAGCTCGGCGACCGCCGCGCGGGCCTCCTCGCGGGTGAGGTCGGCGAGGTGGCGGGGCGGCTTGCCGCGGCGGGGGGCGTCGAAGACCAGGGGCAGGGCAGTCATGGCGTCCTCCATGGTCCCACCTCTGCGCGCCCGGTCGCGGTCCGGAGACCGAACTCACGCGGGCGGGGCCGATCCCTGGCAGTGTCTGGGGGCATGAGCCGGCTGGACGACGTCGACCTGAGCCTCCGCCTGGACAAGAAGGAGGCCAAGGAGCAGCTGGCCGCCGCGCAGGAGCGGCTGGTCCACCTGCGGCTGCTGCTGGGCGGGCAGATCGGCCCGGGCGAGCTCGGCCCGCCGCTGCTGGTCCTTTTCGAGGGCTGGGACGCGTCGGGCAAGGGTGGCGCGATCCAGCGGCTGGTCGGCGAGCTGGACCCCCGCCACGTCCGGGTCGCCCAGTTCGCCGCCCCCACCAGCGACGAGAAGCGGCACCACTTCCTGTGGCGCTTCTGGCCGGTGCTCCCCGGCTGGGGCGGCATGGCCGTGCTCGACCGGTCCTGGTACGGCCGGGTACTGGTCGAGCGGGTGGAGGGCTTCGCCCCCGAGGAGGCCTGGCGGCGCGCGTACCAGGAGATCGTCGACCTGGAGACCTCGCTGGCCGCCGAGGGAACGGTACTGGTGAAGTTCTGGATGCACGTCTCCCCCGAGGAGCAGCTGCACCGCTTCGAGTCCCGTCGGGCGAACCCGTACAAGGCGTGGAAGCTCACCGACGAGGACTGGCGCAACCGGGAGAAGCGCGGGGAGTACGAGGCGGCGGTCGAGGAGATGCTCGAGCGCACCTCCACCCCGGTCGCCCCCTGGCACGTGATCCCCGCCGAGGACAAGCGGTGGGCGCGGGTGGCCGTCGTCCGCACGGTGTGCGAGGCGGTCGAGGCGGCGCTGCACGCGCGGGGCATCGACCCCGACCCGCCGCTGGCCGGCGACTGACGGGGGCGGACCGGCCCGACCGCTCACGCCCCGGCCGTCGTCGACGTGCTCGCCCGCTACCCGGCCGGACCACCCGGTGGCGGCCGCGTCGGAGAGCTGCTCAGAGGGCTGGACCAGGGCCTCCCCGGCCGGCCCTGACCTCCCCGTCGGAGGGCACCGGGGCCGCGTGCTGCCGGATCCAGGCGTGCATGGCGATGCCGGCGGCGACGCCGGCGTTGATCGAGCGGGTCGAGCCGAACTGGGCGATCGACACGGTTGTCTCCGCTCCGGCGCGGGCCTCCGGCGTCAGCCCGGGCCCCTCCTGGCCGAAGAGGAGCACGCAGCGCTCCGGCAGGGCGGCCGTCTCGAGGGGCACCGCGCCGGGCCCGTTGTCGACGGCGACGACCGCGAGGCCCTCCCCGGCCGCGTGCGCGAGCAGGCCGCCGACGTCGGCGTGGTGGCGCAGGTGCTGGTAGCGGTCGGTGACCATCGCCCCCCGCCGGTTCCATCGCCGCCGGCCGACGACGTGCACCTCGGCGGCGAGGAAGGCGTTGGCGGTGCGCACCACCGTGCCGATGTTCAGGTCGTGCCCGAAGTTCTCGATGGCGACGTGGAACGGGTGCCGACGCCGGTCCAGGTCGGCGACGATCGCCTCGACGGTCCAGTAGCGGTACCGGTCGACGACGTTGCGCCGGTCGCCCTCGGCCAGCAGCTGCCGGTCGAGGCGCGGGTCGTCCGGCCACGGCCCCTCCCAGGGCCCGACGCCGACGGTCGTCCCCCAGTCGGTCGGGCCCGCCGGGACGTCGTCGCTCACGCCCGGAATGGTTCCAGCCCGTCGCCGAGCCACTCCAGCCGGCCGCCGTGCGGCGCCGAGCGGGCCAGGGGACGGCGGTCGAGCGAGACGACGAACTCGCCGCCCCAGCCGTCGTCCGGCACCACGCCGGTGCCGGGGACCATGCCGGCCGGCTCCTGCGCCAGCCACCGCACGGGCAGGTCGCCGACGTCCGCGGCGAACCGCGTCCGCACGGCCGCCGGCACGTAGGGCAGGACGGCGGTGTGCAGCACGACGACGGTGCTGTCGCGCACGGCGAGCGTGAGGGCGTCGGGCAGCCGCTCGAGCAGGTCGCCGGCGAGCATCCGGGCCGGCTCCCGCGCCGCGATCTCCGCGGCCGCCGCCAGCCGGTGCAGCCGCGCGCCGGCGTCCGGGCCCGGCCAGACCAACGCGCGGAGCCAGGCACGGTCCCCCGGGTCGGCGGGGTCCAGCGGGTTCAGGTCGATCCCGATGCGGGCGACCACCGTCGGCAGCTCCCGGGGCACCGGCACCCCGCCGGAGGTCGCCGCCCGGATCACCGGCGCGCCCGCGCCCACCCGGATCCCGTCGTAGTCGTAGCCGTACCGGTCGGGGTAGAGGCACAACCCCGCCGAGGCGCCCACCTCGATCAGGGTGAGCGGCCCCTCCAGCTGCGCGAGGACCGGCAGCAGGGCTCCACAGCGGGCCGGCTCGTTGGTCTGGGTGGCGCGGGCGAGCATGGTGGCCCGCAGCCGCTCGCCGTCCGCCGCCACCCGCCGGTCGAGCTCGTCCCCGTCGGCCGGCGCACCCCCGAGGTGCTGCAGGGCGGCGAACAGCAGGTTGGGCTGGCGCTTGGGCGCGGGGAGGGAGGCGAGGAACCCCAGCACCGTCGGCGACTCCGCAGCGTGGCCGGCCAGCTCCGCGTAGAGCGGGGACGACGGCCGCGCCTCATCGACGAAGGCGCGGTAGGTGCGGGCGATCGGGTCGGTGCTCTCCTCCACCATCCGGGGAGGATCGCAGAGTGCGCGCCGATGTCCTCCTCCACCTGATCGAGCCGGCCGCGTGGCGGGCCGCACTGCGGGACGGGGGCATCCGACCGGATGCGGACGGCTTGGTGCACCTGTCGACGCCGGAGCAGGTTCACCTGCCCGCGGGCCGGCTCTTCCCCGGCCGCCGCGACCTCGCGCTGCTCGTCGTCGACCCGGCCCGGCTCCCCGACCCGGTGCGGTTCGAGCCCGGGCACCCCGACGACCCGGAGGGCGCGCTGTTCCCGCACCTGTACGGCCCGCTACCGGCGAGCGCGGTCGTCGCCGTCGTGCCCTACCGCCCGCCGGCGCCGCTCCGGCTGCCGGCCCCCGGCGACGCGCTCGCCCGGGCGCTGGCGTTGTGCACCTCCGTCCCCGTCCGCCGGGCGGTCGGCGTGGACGACGTGCCCGGCGGCGTGGCGGTGCTCGACCCCGGCATCCTGCGCTCCCGGGACAACAACCGGCTGGTGCTCACCGAGCCGGTGGACGCCGCGGCCGTCGAGGCGACGGCCGCGGAGGTGGGCGGCATCGCCGGGTGGCCGCACCTGGCGGCGCTGCTGGCGTGGCCCGGCGCGGCGACGGTCGCCGCCACGCTGGCCGGCAGCGGCTGGGCCGTCGAGGAGCTGGTGCTCATGGCCCGCAGCACCGACGTGCCGGTGCCGGGTTCCGGTGCGCGCGCCGAGGTGGTCGACCAGCGCGAGGTGCACGACCTGTGGGAGCGCTCCTGGCGGGGCGGGCTCGCCTCGCCCGGCGACCGGCTGGAGACGGCGGTGGCCCAGCTGATCGGCCGCGAGGAGCTCAACGACCGCGTGGTCGCCGTCACCGACGTCGTCGTGCGGGAGGAGGGCCGCGTCGTGGCCGCCGGCCAGCTGCGGGTCGACGGCGCCACCGCCGCGGTGGAGTCGGTGCTGACCGATCCGGCCGCCCGCGGGCGCGGGTACGCCGATGCGGTGCTGGCCAGGATCCTGGAGCTGGCCACCGACGCCGGCTGCGACCTGGTGGTGCTCGAGGCCGCGGGAGGCGACTGGCCCCGGCACTGGTACGCCCGGCGCGGGTTCGAGGAGATCGGCAGCACCTGGACGGTGGACCGCCCCGCGTGACCTATGCCGGCGCGAGCGCCGTCAGCAGCAGGTAGGCCGCGGCCGCCGACGGCAGCAGCGAGTCGAGCCGGTCCATGATCCCGCCGTGACCCGGCAGCAGGTCGCCCATGTCCTTGATGCCGAGGTCGCGCTTGATCAGCGACTCGGCGAGGTCGCCCACCGTCGCGGACACGGCGAGCGCCGCACCGAAGACCAGTCCGGCCCACCACGGGGCGTCGAGGCCGAGGAGGAGGATCGGGGTGGCGACGAGCATGCACGTGAGGATCGAGCCGGCCATGCCCTCCCACGACTTCTTCGGGCTGATCGAGGGCGCCATCGAGTGCTTGCCGAACAGCACCCCCGCGGCGTAGCCGCCGACGTCGCTGGCCACGACGGTGGCGATGAACGCCAGCACCCGCGTCGCACCGTCGTCGGGCACGAGCAGCAGAACCGCGAAGCCGGCCAGCAGCGGGACGTAGAGCGCGACCAGGACCCCGGCGGCGGCGTCCCTGCGGTAGCCGACCGGTCCGCCGGCCAGCCGCCAGAGCAGCACGGCGACCGCGCTGAGGAGGAATCCGGTGAGCAGCCCCGTGGGGCCGCGGGTCCAGGCGAGGGCCTCCATCGCGAAGGCACCGACCACCAGGGGCACCAGCGGGGCGGAGAACCCGCCCTTCCGGAGCGCCCGCGTCAGCTCCACGACGGCCACGAGGATGGCTGCGACGAGCACGCCGAGGAACGCGGGGCGCCAGACGAACAGCGACGCCAGGACGATGCCGACCAGCCCGAGGCCGACGCCGATCGCCGCCTGCAGGTTCCGCCCCGCGCGGCTCACCGGCTGTTCCGTGGTGGGCAGCTGCGCGAGCTCCTCGGGCAGCGGCATGGCCGTCGCCGTGGGGACGTCGTCGGCCGAGTGCGGAGGCGCCGGGTCCTGGGGAACCGGGACCGGAGGGCGCGGGGGCAGCGGCGGGAGCGGTCGCGACGCCGCACGCGGCACCGGACCGGTGTCGTCGCTCCGCCGGTCCGCACCCGGCGCCCGGGGGGCGCACCCCCCGGGCGGGTGGGCCCCCCCGGGGCGGGGGTGGGGGGGGGGGGGGGGGGGTGGGGGGTTTGGGGGGTGGGCCG
>NZ_JBJHAN010000015.1:0-54135 GCF_054051055.1 Blastococcus sp. SYSU DS0973 | reverse complement strand
CCAACAGCCCCCACCAGACCCCGCGCCGGCCGCCCCCCCCCCCCCCCCCCCCCCCCGCCCCGCCCCCCCCCCCCCCCCCCCCCCCCCCCCCCCCCCCCCCCCCCCCCCCCCCAGGCCACCCCGTTCCGCCCCCGGAGAGCCGACCGGAACCGGGAAAGCCGCCGGCCGGCCGGAGAAGACTCCGGGGCGTGTCCCATCCGGTTGCCCGGCACCGGTCCGGGATCGTGGCGGTTCCGCTGGTCACGGCCCTCGCCGTCGTCCAGCTGCTCGCGCTCGGCGCGGCCCGCCCGGGCCGCGCCGTGGCCGGCGGTCCGCCTCCGGCCGGCATCGTGGCCGACGCGGTGCACGGCTACGGCGCGGTCGGCACGGTCGCGGTCGCGGTCGCCCGCCAGCAGACCCGCGCCACCGAGGGCAGCATCCGCGCCGCCGAGGCCCGGGCCGCGCGCCGGGCCGCGTACAACTCCGACAACGGCCCGGTGGCCGAGCGACCGTTCCCGACCGCCTCCATGGTCAAGCTGTTCATGGCCGAGGACATCCTCACCCGCGCGCGCGACGGTTCGATCGGGCTGACGGCCGCCGAGCGCGACCTGCTGCGCGAGATGATCCGCCGCTCGGACGATCCGGCAGCCTCCACCCTGTGGGTACGGTTCGGCGGCGGGCAGATGGTGCGCGACGTGGCCGCCCGCTACGACCTCCCCGGCACCGGTCCCCCGTCGGCGCGGATCCCCGGTCAGTGGGGGCAGGCGGTCACGACGGCGCAGGACGTCGCCCGGTTCCTCGCGCTGCTGCCCGTGGTCGCCCACCCCGACGACGCGGCGGCGGTGCTGAGCTGGATGCGCGAGGCGACGCCCCGGGCCGCCGACGGCTTCGACCAGCGGTTCGGATTGTTCGGCACGCTGCCCGGCGAGCCGGCCCTGAAGCAGGGGTGGATGTGCTGCGTCGACGGTCAGCGGCACCTCCACTCGGTCGCCGTGCTCGGCTCCCGGGTGATCGTGCTGCTCAGCGAGGTCCCGCGGACGGTCGGCTACGGCTCGGCACGCGTGGCCCTCGACGCGGCCGGGGCCGCGGTCGCCGCCCGCGTCGGCGTCCCCGGCGGCAGGTGAGCCGCCGGCCGGAAGTCACTCCCTCGGAGGGAGCTCCGCGACGCCCGTGGTCCCGACCCGGGCGAAGCCGATGCGTTCGTAGACCCGGGCCACCTCGTCGTCACCGGCGGCCAGGAACACCAGGTCGGCGGTCTCCCGGGCGTGCGCGGCGAGCGCGGACGCGATGCCGGCGCCCAGCCCGCGGCCGCGCAGCCGGGGCAGCGTCGCCACCCCGACGATCTCGCTGACCTCGGTGCCGTCGATGTTCACCGGCTGGTGTGAGCCGACCGCGACCGGCATCCCGCTCTCGATGGCCACCATCATCACGGTCCGCCCCTCGGCGATCCGCTCCCGGAGGACGGCGGTGCGCGCGGCCGCCTCCGGCGAGGTGTCGGCCGGGACGTCGTGCACGTCGGCCGGCCCACCGGGGTGGGCGAAGGCCAGGACGGCGAGCTGCTGGTAGTGCGGCAGCTCGGGGTCCTCCGCGCCGACCAGGAACAGCCGCACCCCCGCCGGCAGCACCACGTCGACCGGGTCGTCGGCCATCAGCAGTGGCAGCTCCTCGACCGTCATCCCCGCGGCCCGGGCCGCGCCGCCGATCCCGGGCGAGCGCTCGAGGATCCACTCCAGCGCCGCCGGCAGCCCGGCGGCCTGCTGCAGCGCGATCGCGCCGCGGACGTCGTCGGCGGTGACCGTGCCGGCGTCCTTCCGCGGTCGCGCCGGATAGGGCCAGGCGGCGTCGGCGATCGGGACGTCCAGGGCCCCGGCGCGCTCGATCCGCGCGTCCGGCAGGGGCGCGGCGGCGAAGTAGCGCTCGATGCACTCGAGCAGTCCCGGGCGGGAAGGCACGGGGGAACCCTAGACGGGCCACGTCCCGACGGGGTGCTTCCCGACCCGCGGACCCGGTCCCGGCACCCACCCGGCTGACCCGCGCGCACGTACCACCCGGGCCAGACGGCACGATGGGGCGCGTGACAGCTGGGACGCGTGGCTCCATCTCGCCCTACGCGGTGTTCGACCGCGACTCGTGGCGAGCGCTCGCGGCCGGCTCCAGCCTGCCGCTGGACGCGACCGAGCTCGACACCCTCGCGTCCCTGGGCGACCGCATCGACCTCGACGAGGTGGCCACCGTCTACCTCCCGCTGGCGCGCCTGCTCAGCCTGCACGTCACGGCCAGCCGCCGGCTGTGGGCGGCCCAGAGCGAGTTCCTGGGCGACGCCACCGCCAAGGTGCCGTTCGTCATCGCCGTCGCCGGCAGCGTCGCCGTGGGCAAGAGCACCACCGCCCGCCTGCTGCAGACGCTGCTGGCCGCCACGCCCGGCGCCCCCCGGGTCGACCTCGTCACCACCGACGGCTTCCTCCTCCCCAACGCGGTCCTGCAGGAGCGGGGCCTGCTCGGTCGGAAGGGGTTCCCGGAGAGCTACGACCGCCGGGCGCTGCTGCGCTTCCTCGCCGACGTGAAATCCGGCCGCGAGGAGGTGTTCGCGCCGGTGTACGACCACCAGTCCTACGACATCGTGCCCGGGCGGGTGCAGGCGGTCGACCGCCCCGACATCCTCGTGCTGGAGGGGCTCAACGTGCTGCAGGCCGGGCGCCGCACCGACGGGTCGGCGCCGGAGATCTTCCTGTCGGACTTCTTCGACTTCTCCGTCTACGTCGACGCCGCCGAGGCCGACATCCAGCGGTGGTACGTCGAGCGGTTCCTGGCGCTGCGGCGGACGGCGTTCCAGGACACCACCGCCTACTTCCACCGCTTCGCCGCCCTCACCGACGACCAGGCCCGGGAGACGGCACTGGGCATCTGGTCGGCGGTGAACGGGCCGAACCTGCGGGACAACATCGCCCCCACACGATCGCGCGCCCGGCTGGTGCTGCAGAAGTCCGCCGACCATTCGGTGCGCCGGGTGCTCCTCCGCAAGCTCTGAGCCCGGCGACACGCCGCGGGCACCCGGTCACCCACGCCGTCGTCCCGGCCGCCATGGCAGGAACTGACGACCCGGACGGGTGACCCGGTGACCCAGGTCACGTGACGGACCCGGTGCACGTGCCGACACTGTCCCTAGTCCGGTGATCGGACGAGTACGGCCAGCGCTGCCGGCTTCTCCCCGGCATGACGGATGTGAGTTCCCATGTGCACCCATCGCACCACCTGCCCGGAGGCCGCCAGCGAGGCCCGGGATCTCGCCGCGGTAGTGAGCAGCCATCCCGAGCAGGGGTGGCGACTGCTCTGCAACGGCGTCGTCCTGTTCGACGACGACGGCGAGCTCCTCCCCGACGGCCGGTCGTTCCCCGACCACCACGTGTGGCTGGCCCCCGAGCTCGTCAGCGCCTGAAGGAACTGGCGCGGCTCGCCGCGCGACGCCGCGGGCGGCCTGCTCCAGCCGGTCGTGGTCCGCGCGCCACCAGGCGGAGCCGCGCGGTCGGCCTCAGGCGGAAGCGCCCACCACGTCGGCGGCCGTGCCCATGTCGTCCGGTGCCCCGGCACCCCGGGTGGGCACCTGCCCGTCGTCGGTCGGTGCGTGCCCGTCGAAGTCGTGGTCGGCGAACGCCTCGGGCGGCGGGCACGAGCAGACCAGGTTGCGGTCGCCGAAGGCCTGGTCGATCCGTCGGACCGGGCTCAGGTAGCCGCGCCCCTGCAGGCCGCGCACCGGGTAGACCGCCGTCGTCCGGGGATAGGGGCGGTCCCACTCCCCCGCCAGCATCGCGAGCGTGTGCGGCGCGTTGCGCAGCGGGTTGTCGGTGCGGTCGTACTCCCCCGTGGCGACCTTGTCGATCTCGCCGCGGATGGTGACCATCGCCTCGACGAACCGGTCG
The DNA here is from genome assembly GCF_054051055.1 of Blastococcus sp. SYSU DS0973. Lineage (NCBI taxonomy): Bacteria > Bacillati > Actinomycetota > Actinomycetes > Geodermatophilales > Geodermatophilaceae > Blastococcus > Blastococcus sp. SYSU DS0973. The sequence continues at coordinate 50,239 of NZ_JBJHAN010000015.1, read as the reverse complement.
AGCTCGGCCTTGTCCTCGCTCTCGGTGGGCTCCACCATCAGCGTGCCCGCCACCGGAAAACTCATCGTCGGCGCGTGGAAGCCGAAGTCGATCAGGCGCTTGGCGATGTCGTCGTTGGTGACGCCGGTGGCCTTGGTCAGCGGCCGGATGTCGAGGATGCACTCATGGGCCACGAGCCCGTCCTTGCCGGTGTAGAGCACCGGGTAGTGCTCCCGCAGCCGGGCGGCCAGGTAGTTGGCGGCCAGGATGGCGTGCTCCGTTGCCCGGGTGAGCCCCTCGGGGCCCATCAGCCGCATGTACGCCCAGGAGATGGGCAGGATGTCCGCCGATCCCCACGGCGCGGCCGACACCGGTCCGGGGCCGGTCTCCGGCCCCGCGGCCGGCACCACCGGGTGGTTGGGCAGGAACGGCACCAGGTGCTCGCGGACGGCGACCGGCCCGACACCGGGACCGCCACCACCGTGCGGGATGCAGAAGGTCTTGTGCAGGTTCAGGTGGCTGACGTCGGAGCCGAACCGCCCCGGCCGGGCCAGCCCGACCATGGCGTTGAGGTTGGCGCCGTCGACGTAGACCTGCCCGCCGGCGTCGTGCACGGCGGCGCAGATGTCCTGGATGTCGGTCTCGAAGACACCGTGGGTCGACGGGTAGGTGATCATGATCGCCGCCAGCCGCTCGGCGTGCTGGTCCACCTTGGCCCGCAGGTCGGCGAGGTCGACGTTGCCCGCCTCGTCGCAGGCGACCACGATCACCCGCATGCCGGCCATGACGGCGCTCGCCGCGTTGGTCCCGTGCGCCGAGCTCGGGATGAGGCAGACGTCGCGCTGCTCCTGGCCCCGGCTGCGGTGGTAGCCCCGGATGGCCAGCAGGCCGGCGAACTCACCCTGCGACCCGGCGTTGGGCTGCACGCTCACCGCGGCGTACCCGGTGATCTCGGCCAGCCCGTCGCACAGCTCCTCGATCAGCTGGGCGTAGCCCCGTGCCTGCTCCGCCGGCACGAACGGGTGCAGGTTCGCGAACTCCGGCCAGGTGATGGCGGCCATCTCGGTGGCGGAGTTGAGCTTCATGGTGCAGGAGCCCAGCGGGATCATCGTGCGGTCCAGCGCCAGGTCCTTGTCGCTGAGCATGCGCAGGTAGCGAAGCATCGCGGTCTCCGAGCGGTGCGCGGAGAAGACCGGGTGGGTGAGGAACGGCGTCCGGCGGCGGAGCTCCGGCGGCAGCGCGTCGGCGCCGTCGTCGGTGAGGGCGGCCTCGTCGACGGCCACGCCGAACGCCGCGGCGACGTCGCGCAGGATCGCCGGCGTCGTCGTCTCGTCGCAGGCGACGGCGACCGTGTCGGCGTCGACCTGGCGCAGGTTGATCCGGCGCTGCGCAGCCGCGGCAACCACGTCCGCCGCCCGGCCGGGCACGGCGACCGTGAGGGTGTCGAAGAACCGCTGGTGCACCACACGCAGGCCGCCGGCGGTCAGCCAGCCGGCCAGCGCGGTGGCGCTGCGGTGCACCCGCGCCGCGATCGCAGCCAGCCCCTCGGGACCGTGGTAGACGGCGTACGCGCCGGCCATCACGGCCAGCAGCACCTGCGCGGTGCAGATGTTGCTGGTCGCCTTCTCGCGACGGATGTGCTGCTCGCGGGTCTGCAGCGCCAGCCGGTAGGCGACGTCACCGTCGGCGTCCACCGAGACGCCCACCAGGCGGCCGGGCAGCTGCCGGGCCAGGCCTTCGCGGACGGAGAGGTACCCGGCGTGCGGACCGCCGTAGCCCATGGGGACGCCGAAGCGCTGGGTCGTTCCGCAGGCGACGTCGGCCCCCCACTCCCCCGGGGCCTCGAGCAGCGTGAGCGCGAGCAGGTCGGCGGCCACCACGACCGACGCGCCGGCCTCGTGGGCCGCCGCCACCAGAGCCCGGTGGTCCCGGACCGCTCCGCTCGCCCCCGGGTACGACAGCAGGACGCCGAAGGCGCCGGCCTCGGGCAGGTCGGTGGGCCAGCCCGCGGAGAGGTCGGTGACGTGCAGCCTGATGCCCAGCGGCTCGGCACGGGTCCGCAGCACCCCGAGGGTCTGCGGCAGCGTGTCGGCGTCGACGACGAACACGGCGGCGGCCTTGGCACGCCCGGCCCGGCGCACCAGCGTCATGGCCTCGGCGGCGGCGGTGGCCTCGTCGAGCATCGAGGCACCGGCGACCGGCAGGCCGGTGAGGTCGGCCACCGTCGTCTGGAAGTTGATCAGCGCCTCGAGCCGGCCCTGGCTGATCTCCGGCTGGTAGGGCGTGTACGCGGTGTACCAGGCCGGATTCTCCAGCACCGTCCGCTGGATCACCGGCGGGGTGAACGTGCCGTGGTAGCCCAGGCCGATCATCGAGGTGAAGACCTCGTTCGCGGCCGCCCGCTCGCGCAGCAGCGCCAGCACGGCGGCCTCGTCCTGGGCCGGAGGCAGGTCCAGGGCGGCGCGGTCGCGCACCCCCTCGGGAACGCACGCGTCGACCAGTGACTCCAGGGACGGGTGGCCCACGGCCGCGAGCATCGCGGCGGTGTCGCCGGGGCGTGGCCCGATGTGGCGGCCGGCGAAGGAGCCGGCGGTGTCCAGCGCGTTCAGGGAGGGCAGCGGCCCGGCGAGCGGCGGGAGGTTTTCGGAACCGTCGACCATTACCGGCACGCTACCAGCGCTGGGCCGGACGCCCGGCCCCGTGCGGGTGTGCGCTGATGCGCGGTTCCGAGCCCCGCAGCTGCGCGACAGCGCACACCGTCCGGGCGATCTAGGCGGTCCGCGCCCGGCGACGGCGGCGCATCGAGAGCTCATCGTCGGAGGGGACGACCTGGCCGCCGTCGAGCCGCTCGGCCGGCAGCTCGGCCAGCTCACCGGAGAGCTCGCGGAGGGCGCCGGAGACGGCGATCCCGAAGACGCCCTGGCCGCCGGCGAGCAGGTCGACGACCTCCTCGGCGGAGGTGCACTCGTAGACCGTCGCGCCGTCGGAGAAGAGCGTGACGTTGGCCAGCTCCTTCACCCCGCGCTGACGGAGGTGGTCGACGGCCTTGCGGATGTTCTGCAGGGAGACGCCGGTGTCGAGCAGCCGCTTGACGACCTTGAGCACGAGGATGTCGCGGAAGGAGTAGAGCCGCTGGGTTCCCGAGCCGGTCGCGCTGCGCACCGACGGGGACACCAGACCGGTCCGGGCCCAGTAGTCCAGCTGCCGGTAGGTGATGCCGGCGGCGGCGCAGGCGGTCGGCCCGCGGTAGCCCACGAGGTCGGTGTCCACTGCGTCGTACGACGGCGCCCCGACTGCGGCGTCGCTGAACAGCTGACCCTGCGAGCCGTTCTCCTCGTCGCTCACGTCCAGCGTCCTCCTCATCCCCGCCACGTACTGCGGCAGGTCGACGGCTCGGCACCCGCGACCTCAGGTGTCACACCGTTGTTGTTCGCCGACCGTAAGCCGGGCCAGGGGGCCGGTCAACTGAGCGGGGCGGCGTGTCGTCACACCTGCCCCATTTCGGGTGAAGATGCGGCAGCGGCCTGCCGATAGGGATCTGATGGTGGCTTTCGACCCCGTCGAGGGCGGCAGGTCCGCTGCTACGCGGGGCCGCCGCCGGAGCCCGAGCCGGCCCCGAAGTCCTCCGGCGAGATCTGGTCGAGGAACTCGCGGAACTTCTCCACCTCGTCCTCCTGCTCGTCGGGGATCTCGATGCCCACCTCGTCGAGCAGGTCGTCGGCACCGAAGATCGGCGCCCCGGTGCGGACGGCCAGCGCCACCGCGTCCGACGGCCGGGCGCTCACGGTCCGGTCGTCACCGAACACCAGCTCGGCGATGTAGATGCCGTCACGCATCTCGGTGATGTTCACCGCCTCCAGCTCGGCGCCCAGCGTGCGCACGACCTCGCGGAGCAGGTCGTGGGTCATGGGGCGGGCCGGGCGCACGCCCTGCTGCTCGAAGGCGATGGCGGCCGCCTCGACGGCGCCGATCCAGATCGGCAGGTAGCGCTCCCCCTGCGTCTCCTTCAGCAGCAGGATGGGCTGGTTGCCGGGCAGTTCGACGCGGACGCCGACGACTCGAAGCTCCTGCACGGTGCGGCTCCCTCGGCTGCGGCCCGGGTTCGGGCGGGACGGTGTGGTCAGGCGGCCGGTGTCTCGCCGGCCCGGGCGGTCGGGCCGGCGGCGACGGGTCCACGGTACGCCCGCTCAGGGGCGCAGGAGGTCCCGCAGGCGAGTCTCGAGCAGAGCCGTGTGCAGCTGTGCGGAGAGCGCGGTCAGCTCCTGCAGCTTCTCGGTGGCCCGCGTGCGGGCCTCGTCCGAGCGCGCCCTGAGGACCGGGGCGACGACCTGCTCGACGAGCCCGGCCTCGCGCTCCACGGCGCTGCGGTAGACGCGTAGGTGCCGCGGCTCGATGCCGTGCCGGGCCAGCCCCGCCGCCGCCCGCGCGATGGGCAGGTCCGCGGCGGCGTGCCGGCCGTCGGCATCGGTCGTGAGCAGACCGAACTGCACGCAGTCGGCCAGCTGCTGCGGCTCCAGCCCGGCGGCCCGGGCGAACTGCTCGGCGGTCAGCGGCGCCGCCGCCCCCTCCTCGGTGGAGGCGGGGGGCAGCGGCGCCGAGGCGTTGCCGGTGCCGGGCAGCGGCTCACCGCGGTCGAGGGCGTCCAGGTGGTCCTTGATCACGCGCAGCGGCAGGTAGTGGTCCCGCTGCGCGGTGAGCACGTACCGCAGCCGGCTGACGTCGGCCCGCGAGAACTTCCGGTACCCCGACGGCGTGCGCTGCGGGTGGACCAGGTCCTCGGACTCCAGGTAGCGGATCTTGCTGATCGTGACGTCGGGGAAGTCGTCGCGAAGCACAGCCAGCACCTCGCCGATGGTCAGGCGCGGCGCGTGCTGGTCGCCGGCGTCCCTGAGCGCACGCTCGCGCTCGGGCACGGCGGTCACGCCCCTCTCCCGCCGGAGCACCGTTCCGGTGCAACCGGCCGCGGTCCCCACATGCGGAAGATCGCCGGTCGGTGCACTAGCGAGCGGCCGGCTCGCCCGTGCGCGGGCCGGTGAGGTACACGAGCCGGAACTTGCCGATCTGCACCTCGTCGCCGCCGGCGAGGTTGGCGACGTCGACCGGCTCCCGGTTGACGTAGGTGCCGTTGAGGCTGCCGACGTCGTGCACCGAGAAGCCACCGCCCTCGCGGTGGAACTCGACGTGCCGACGGCTGACCGTGACGTCGTCGAGGAAGATGTCGCTGTCGGGGTGCCGGCCGGCCGTCGTGACGTCCTGGTCGAGCAGGAAGCGGCTCCCGGCGTTGGGGCCGCGCTTGACCACCAGCAGCGCCGAACCCGCCGGCAGCGACTCCACCGCCCCGGCGTGCGCGTCGGCGGCCTCGGTGACCTCGGGCTGCTCGCCGGAGTCCTCACCGCCGACCTTCGGGATCACGCTGGTGGCCTCGCCGATGCGCTCGGGGGCGAGCGCCGCACCGCACTGCGCGCAGAAGCGACTGCCCTCGGGGTTCTCGTGGCCACATCGAGTGCAGTGCACGTTGCGTCTCCTCCGGTGCGAGGGGCCCGCCGCGGCCCTCGAACGGGCCGCGGGCGGCCGGCGGACGGCGGGCCGGGTGGCCCGCCGCGGGTCGGCCGCCGCGGAAGGGCGGCGGACCGTGGGTCATGGAACCAGCCGGTCGGCCCGAGGGTCAACCGGACGTGCGGGTCCGGGACGGGCGGGTTCCCGACGGGTACCCGCTGTTCCCGGCCCAGCGCGATCATAGTGATCGATGCCGGGAGTCAGCCTCCCGGCGGCCCCGCTACGAGCCCTCGACCAGGGCCTGGTAGGCGTCGGCGTCGAGCAGCTGCCCGACCGGGTCGCCGCCCTCCCCCGGCACGGCGATGTCGACCAGCCAGCCGTCCCCGTAGGGGTCGGCGTTGATGGTCTCGGGGGCGTCGGCGAGGCGCTCGTTCACCGCCGCCACGACACCGGTCACGGGCGCGTAGACATCGGAGACGGACTTGGTCGACTCGACCTCGCCGATGGCGGTTCCGGGCGCCACCTCGGCGCCCACCTCGGGCAACTGCACGAAGACGATGTCCCCCAGCGCGTCCTGCGCGTGGTCGGTGATGCCGACCCGGACGACGGTCGACGTGCCGTCGGTGCCCTGCACCAGCGCCCACTCGTGCTGGTCGGTGTAGCGGCGGTCGTCGGGCGTGCTCATGCGGCGGTCGTCTCCAGAACCGGCGGGGCCGGTGGTCGGTGCGGTGGACGGCGGGTTCAGCCGCCGGGATCGGGCGAAGCGTATTGAGGACGGTCCAGGGGCCGCAACGCGTCCACGACGAGGTCGGGGAACTGGGTGATCCGGACGGTGCCGCCGCGGCGCTCGATCCGCTGCACGACCCCGCCGGGGATGTTCATCGCCGTCTCCATGCCCTGCGGGTCGCCGAGGACGACGAACTCGTACGGTGAGCTCAGCGGCGCGCCGTCGACCCGCAGGTCGCCGGGCGTGCCGGTGACCGCGGTCGACAGGCCGATGCGGACGTCGTCGATCTGCATGGTCTCCGCTCCCGCCCCCCGCAGCTCCTGCACCACGTCGATGAGGTCGGACACCCGGACCTCGCCCGAGGGGTCGCTGATCGCCAGCGTCAACCCAGGCCCCTGGGCGGGCAACGTGCCGTTCAGGATGCCCAGCGCCTGGGCGCGCCCGCGGGCTTCCTCCAGCGCCGTTCCGGTCCGGCTCCCGGAGCCGCTGAGCTCGCGCAGCGCCGCCCGCTGCTCGGCGAGCTGGGCCCGGAGCCGCTCCTCCCGGCTGCCCAGCTCGTCGAGGATCCGGACCAGGTCCTCCTCCCGCGCGCCGGCCAGCATCTGAGCCTCGTCGGCGTTGCGCACCTGCACGGCGAGGGCGAATCCGAGCAGCAGGGTGAGCGCGCCGATCAGGGCGGCGGCCAGCGGGTCCCGGCGCCGCCGCACGGCGGGGGGCGGCGCGGCCGCAGCGCCGGCGTCCTCGGGCGGCCCGTCGGGCGGGCGAGGGTCGCTCATGCCCGGAACACGTGCCGCCGGATGGCCGCGGCGTTGCCGAAGATGCGGATGCCGAGGACGACGACGACCGCCGTCGACAGCTGCGCGCCCACGCCCAGCTGGTCGCCGAGGAAGACGATCAGCGCGGCCACGACCACGTTGGACACGAAGGAGATGACGAAGACCTTCGCGTCGAAGATGCCGTCCAGACGGGCACGGAACCCGCCGAACACCGCGTCGAGGGCCGCGACGACGGCGATGGGCAGGTACGGCTGCAGCCACAGCGGGACGGTGGGGTCGAAGAGGAGGCCGAGGAGGACGCCTGCCGCGAGACCGAGGATCGGGATCACGGCGTCAGCCTCCGGGGGTGGGATCGGTGCCGGCGGCGCGGTGGGGGCCCACCGGCTCGGCGTAGCGGAGCTCGGGCGGGCTGGCGGCGGGCAGGGACAGCTCCTCCTCCTTGGCGAACTCGAAACGCAGGCCCGCGTTGGCGGAGAACCTGGCGAGGGACACCACCTCCGGGTTGGCGAGGAAGGCGTTGGCCAGTGCGTCGGGATCGCCGATCGCCGTGACCTGGTACGGGTTGGTGACCGGGCGGAAGTCCACGAGCACCGCCTCACCGGCGAACCGGACGGCGCTGGTCGGGCCCAGCCGCTGGCCGTTGATGCCGATCGCCTCGGCACCGGCCGCCCACAGGGCGTTCACCACCAGCTGCAGGTCCCCGTCGGCCACCCGCACCTCCCGCCCCTCCCCCGCCGTCCCGCCGAGCGGGTCGTCGTCGGCGGCGGCCTCGGCGTTGGCCAGCGTCACCAGCAGCCCCGGCCCGGTGACGGCCACCGCGGCGGTGCCCTGCTCGGCGCGCGCCAGGGCGTCCAGCGCCCGCTGGCCCACCGCGGTGGCGGCGAGCAGCTCGTCGCTGGTCCGGCTGACCTCGGCCCGGAGCTCCTCCAGCTGCGCGGCCAGGTCATCGCTGCTCGCGGACTCGTCCTGGATGTCGCGGACGAGCGCCTCGCGGATCTCCTGGCGGCCCTGCGCCTTGGCGGCGGCCTGGTCGTAGGTCACCGTCGCCAGCAGGCCGGCCGCGGCCATGGTGAGCGCGACGAGCACCCGGCCCCGGCCGCGGCGGGGCGGCTCGCCCCGCTCCTCGCGGGCGGCGGCGGCCTGCGCGTACGCGGGGTCGAGGGTCTCGGCGAGGACGTCGTCCAGCAGGGAGGCGCCCAACGAGCGCACTCCCGCGGCCGGCCGCCCACCGGTCACCGCGGGCTCCGGGAGCGCGCCGACCGCTCGGCGGCGACCAGTCCGGCGGCCTGGACCACGTAGAAGACGCCGGCGAGCAGGTACAGCGCCGTGCCCCAGATGGTGAGCGCCCAGGCGAACGGCGCGGCGACGGTGGCCAGCGCGCCGTCCCCGCTCGCCATCAGCAGCCCCGGGAAGGCGTAGAGCAGCAGGAGGGTGGCGGCCTTGCCCAGGTAGTGCACCTGCAGCGGGGGGTAGCCGTGCGCCCGGAGGACCAGCAACGTCACGCCGAGGACCAGCTCCCGGGCGACCAGCAGCGCCACCAGCCACACCGGCACGACCCCCCGCAACGCGAGCGCGACGAGGGCGGCGACGATGTAGAGCCGGTCGGCGGCCGGGTCCAGCAGCGCGCCCAGCCTGCTGCCCTGGTCCAGCCACCGGGCGAGCTTTCCGTCGAGCCAGTCGGTGAACCCGGAGACCATGAGGACCACGAGGGCCCAGCCGTCCTCCTCGGGCCCCAGCAGCAGCCACAGGAACAGCGGCACACCGAGCAGGCGCAGCACCGACAGGGCGTTGGGCAGGGTCCAGACGCGGTCCGGCAGGCCCTCCCGGTCACCCACGGCCGGCGTCGCGGCGCCGGCCCGGGGTACGGGTGCGGCAGCCGACGACCCGTTCGACGACGTCACGTTCCCTCCAGCCCCTGCACCCGACCGTGGCCGAGGCTAGTGGCCCGTTGCCGGGCCCTCGTCGGCGGCGCACCGCCGCGGCCCGCGGCGGTGGTCCCCGGCTCCCCGGACGGGCCTCACCTCAGGCGGGAACCGCCATCGCCGCCGGGGCGGGCTCGTGGCCGAGGGGCCGCCGGTCGTAGCTGCCGGTGCCGTGCGTGACCGAGCGCAGCACCCCCGGATAGCCGAGCAGCTCGACCTCGGGGACCTCCGCCCGCACCGTGGTGCGGTCCCGCTCGGGATCCGCCTCGCTGCCGGTGACCCGGGCCCGCCGGGACGACAGGTCGCTCATCACCGCCCCCACGTACTCACCGGGCACCCGGACCTCGATCTCGCACCACGGCTCGAGCACGCGGGTGCCCACCGCGGCCACCAGCTCGCGCAGCGCCAGCGCCCCGGCGGCCTGGAAGGCGGCATCGGAGGAGTCGACCGAGTGGGCCTTGCCGTCGACGAGGGTCACGCGGAGGTCGACGAGCGGCCGGTCACCGTTGACCCCGCGCTGCGCCTGTGCGCGGATGCCCTTCTCCACGCTGCCGTGGAACTGGCTGGGCACGGTGCCGCCGACGATGCGCTGCTCGAAGACGATGCCCGACCCGGGGGGCCCCGGTTCCCCCTCGATGACGACGACGGCGTACTGCCCGTGCCCGCCGGACTGCTTGACGTGCCGGCCGGTGACCCGGCCGGGGCCGCAGAGCGTCTCCACCAGCGGCACCCGGACCGGCACGGTCGCGACGGCGACCCCGTGGCGGGTCCGCAACCGGTCCAGCAGCACCTCGGCGTGGGCGTCCCCGACGCACCACAGGAGCAGCTGGCCGGTGTCGGAGCGCCGCTCGAGCCGCACCGTGGGGTCCTCGGCGACCAGCCGGGCCAGCGCGGTCGCCATGCGGTCCTCGTCGCTCCGGGAGGCCGCCTCGACCGCGACGGGCAGCTGCGGCACGGGAAGGTCCCACGGCGGCACGAGGCGGGGGTCCTCCGGTGAGCTGAGGGTGTCGCCGGTCTCCGCGGTCGACAGCCTGCTGACCGCGCAGACGTCACCTGCCGGGCACGCGGCGACCGGCCGCAGGATGGCACCCAGCGGCGCGGAGAGCACGCCGATCCGCTCGTCCGCGTCGTGGTCGGGGTGCCCGCGGTCGGCCATGCCGTGCCCGGACACGTGCACCGCGATGTCCGGCCGCAGCGTGCCGGAGAAGACCCGCACCAGGGAGACGCGGCCCACGTAGGGATCGGTTGTCGTCTTCACCACCTCGGCGACCAGCGGGCCGTCGGGGTCGCAGGCGAGCACGGGCGCGGGGGAGCCGTCGGGCCGGGTGACCGGCGGGCAGCCGTGCTCCAGGGGGCACGGGAAGGCGGAGACCAGCAGGTCGAGCAGCTCGCCGATGCCGACGCCGGTCAGGGGTGAGACGCACAGCACCGGGTGGAAGTGCCCCCGGGCGACGGCGGTCTCCAGGTCGGCGACGAGGTCGGCGACGGCCAGCTCGTCGCCGGCCAGGTAGCGCTCCATGAGCGTCTCGTCCTCGCTCTCGCCGATGATGCCCTCGATCAGCTCGGCCCGGAGCCGATCGGCGTCGTCGCTGACCGCCCGGGTGGCGTCGACGTCGGGCTCCAGCAGCGAGACCAGCCCGCGGGCCGCACCGTCGGGCCCGCGGTCGACCAGATGCATCGGGTAGACCCCCTCCCCCAGCATCAGCTGGCAGAGGCGCACCGCCTCGTCCACGTCCGCCCGCGGCCGGTCGACCTGGGTGAGCACGACCGCGCGCGGCATCCCGACTGCGGCGCACTCCTCCCACAGCTGCACCGTGGCGGCGTCGACCCCGCTCACCGCGGAGACGACGAAGAGCGCCGAGTCGGCGGCGCGCAGCCCGGCCCGCAGCTCTCCCACGAAGTCCGGCGAGCCGGGGGTGTCCAGCAGGGTGAGCCGGTGGCCGGCGTGCTCGACGGCGGCCACGCCCAGCGAGACCGACCGCTGCTGGCGGATCTCGATCTCCTCGGTGTCGAGGCAGGTGGTGCCGTCCTCCACCCGGCCGGCCCGGGTCACCGCGCCGGTCGCGGCGAGGAGGGCCTCGGCGAGCGTCGTCTTCCCGGCCCCGGCGCGGCCGACCAGCGCCACGTTGCGCACCTTCGCGGCCGGCCGCGGAGCCGGGGCCGGCGGGACGTCCTTGACCATCGGTCCTCCTCAGCCGCGCCTGGCGAGGGCCGGAAACGGATGCGCTGCGTGGGCTGCCACGGCGACTCCCTGCTCGCTGCTGTGTCCTGCGCCACAGCCTGCCGGGGAGTGCGAGCGGGGACAAGACCCCGGTGAGCCGGTTCAACCCTGTCGCACGGCTGCCCGCTCCTGGAGATGGCGGGCGCCCCGCCGGTGCAGCAGCCAGCCGCCCGCGATCAGCAGCACGCCGACCCCCAGGAACCCCAGGTCCCAGCTGAGCGGCCCGCCCAGGTCGTCGCGCACGTGGTGGATGCCCAGGATCTGGTGGTCGACGAGCCCCTCCACCAGGTTGAACAACCCCCAGCCGACGAGCACGAGCCCGAAGTGGAAGCTCCAGCTGGGCGCCAGGCGGTCCTGCCGCCACGCGACCAGCGCGGTGACGGTCCCGGCGAAGGCCAGCACCCAGGCGCCGGCGTGGAAGAAGCCGTCGGCGAGCGTGTTGACCTCCAGCCCGGCCAGCGTCGTCGGCTCCTGGCCCTCCACCGCGCTCACCATGTGGTGCCACTGCAGCATCTGGTGCAGGACGATCCCGTCGACGAACCCGCCGAAGCCCAGGCCGTAGAGCAGGCCGGTCACCCGGGTGGGCATCCGCCGGGGTCTCTGGACGGTGGTGTCGCGCGCGCTCGCCATGGCCGCTGGCCTACCCCGTCGCTCCGGCCGCACGCGCAGGACGCATGCTGGGCGGCATGACCACCGACCACGCGGCCGGCCGCGACCAGGAGACCGGTCGGGCGCACGCCGTCCTCCGCAGCACGGCCGACCTGCCCGCACCGTGGGCAGCGGTGTGCGGCGCCTCCGTCGACGTGGTCCAGGGCCGCTGGGACGGTCCCCGGGGCCTGGGCTCGGCCGATCTCTGCCCCGACTGCCGACGGATCACCGGCACCTGAGGGTCCGCGTCGTCCGGTTGCTGCTCTTCTTCTGCTTTCCTGTTTGGTGTTCCCTTGTTGGGGATAACGGTCGACACCGGACGTCGCCGCGAGGTCGTGGTCGGCCGCCGTCCGGGGCGCGTCTCGGCGGACCAGCTGACGGTGTTCGACTCGGTGCGCTTCGCCGTGGCGGACCTCGCGGCGTTGTGCCACGCCGTGGGTCGACGACCTCGACCTCGTGGCGGAGGCCGAGGACCCCGAGGACCTCTTCGGCATGGTCACCGCACCCTCGTCGGCCGGCGTCCGGGGCCGGACGTCGGCCGACGATCCCCTCCGCCGGAGAGCGCCCGTCCGTCCGACGGAGAAGACTCCGGGCCGTGGCGGGCGGCGTGCTGGGCGACGGACCGGTGGGCGTGCGGGAGGACGGCGGGGTGCTCTCCGCCCGCCCGCCGTCGGGGCTGACCCAGGCCGAGGCCGAGGCCCGGCAGCGCCGCGGCGAGGGCAACACGTCCGGGTTCCGGTCCGGCCGCGGCTACACCCGGATTCTGCGCACCAACGTCTTCTCGTTCTACAACTCGATCCTGTTCACGATCGGTGCGGCGCTGCTGGCGCTCGGCCGCTGGAACGACGCCTTCGTCAGCGTCGGCCTCGGCCTGGTCAACGCCGCGATCAGCGCCGTCCAGGAGATCGGGGCCAAGCGCAAGCTCGACCGGCTGCAGCTGCTGGCCCGCGACCCGGTCACCGTGGTCCGCGACGGCCGCGACGTGCAGCTGGCGTCCGAGGCCGTCGTCCGGGGCGACGTGCTGCGGCTGCGTCCCGGCAGCCAGGTGGTGGTGGACGGGCCGGTCCTGGAAGGGCCCGTCGAGGTGGACGAGTCGCTGCTCACCGGCGAGTCCGAGCCGCTGCTGAAGAATCCGGGCGACGACCTGCTGTCGGGCAGCTTCTGCGTCGGCGGCGGAGGCACCCAGCTCGCCCGCGACGTCGGTGCGGCCAGCTACGCCAACCGGCTCACCACCGAGGCTCGCCGCGCGACCACCGAGGCCACCCCCCTGCAGCGCCGGATCGGGTTCGTCATCCGGCTGGTGATGCTCCTCGTCGCGCTGATGAGCGCCACCATCCTGCTCCAGGCGGCGCTGGAGGGGTTCTCGCTCGTCCGCACCGTGCAGACCACCGCGGTGCTGTCGGGGCTGGTGCCCTACGGCCTGTTCTTCCTCGTCGCGGCCGCCTACGCCGCCGGGGCCGCGCGGACGGCGGGACGGGGCGCGCTGGTCCAGCGGGTCAACGCGGTCGAGTCGACGAGCAACGTGGACGTCGTCTGCACCGACAAGACCGGCACGCTCACCACCGGGCGGCTGACCGTGGCGTCGGTGGACCCGGTCGGGCCCCTGCCCGCGGCGGAAGCCGAGGAGCTGGTCGGGTCGCTGGCCCGCAGCGCCGGCAGCGCCAACCTCACGACCGCGGCGCTGGCCGCCGCGCTGCCCGGGAAGGCGTGGCGGGTGCACGAGGAGATCCCCTTCTCCTCCGCGCTGCGGTGGAGCGCGCTGCGCACCGACGACGGCGTGCTGGTCCTCGGTGCCCCCGAGGCGCTGGCCCCGCAGCTGTCCGGACCGCCGCTCACCGAGGCCGTCGCCGACCTGGCGTCGCAGGGGCTGCGGGTGCTCGTCGTCGCCCGCGCGATCGACCCTGAGGCACCGCTGCGCGACGACGCCGGCCGGCCGCGGCTGCCCGGGCTCGAGCCGCTCGCGGTGGTGTCGCTGGTCGACGAGCTGCGCCCCGACGTCCGTGCGACGCTGGCCCGGTTCGCCGAGGACGGCATCGCGGTGAAGGTGGTGTCCGGCGACGATCCGCGCACCGTCGCCGCCCTCGCCCGGTCGGCGGGCCTCGACGCGGGTGAGCCGGTGAGCGGCACGACGCTCGAGGGCCTGCCGGAACCGGAGCTCGACCGGCTGGTCGCCCGGACGACGGTGTTCGGCCGGATCGCGCCGGAGCAGAAGGAGTCGCTGGTCGACTCGCTCCGCCGCCAGGGCCGCTACGTCGCCATGGTCGGGGACGGCGTGAACGACGCACGGGCCCTCAAGCGGGCGCAGGTCGGCGTGGCGATGCGCAGCGGCAGCGCGGTCACCAGGGACGTCGCCGACATCGTGCTGACCGACGACGCCCTGGGCGCCCTGGCGCCGGCGCGGCACGAGGGCCGCCGGATCATCGCCGGGATCGGCACCTCGATGCAGGTCTTCCTGGCGCGGGTCGCCACGCAAGGGCTGGTCATCGTCGCGGTGACGATGCTGGGTCTCGGCTTCCCCTACTCCCCCGCGCAGGTCGGGCTGACGCTGCTGACCGTCGGCCTGCCCACCCTCTTCCTGACCGCCTGGGCCCGCCCGACCCCGCCGGACCCGCACCTGCTGGCCACCCTCGGGCGCTTCGTCGTCCCGGCCGCGGTGGTCACGGCGGCCGGCGGTGTCGCGCTCTACGCCTGGCACTACACGTTCCTGCTCGAGGGGTCCGGCCGGACCGACGTCCCCGACGGCTTCGTCGCCGACTTCGAGGGCTACACCGGGGTGTCGGCCCACGACGCGGGCTTCGCCGAGGCGGTCGCCACCATCGGCGCGCAGACCGCGCTGTCGACGTTCGTCTCCTACGCGGCCTTCCTGCTGATCCTCTTCCTGAAGCCGCCGAACCGGCTGTTCGCGTCGTGGACCCGCCCGGACGGCGATCGGCGCCCCGCGGTTCTGGTCGTCGTGCTCGTGGTGGCCTTCAGTGGCCTGCTCTTCGTCCCGTGGTTCACCGGCTACTTCGGGCTCACCGCCGCCGCGAGGCCGGTGTTCGAGACGGTGCTGCCGGCCCTGGTGCTGTGGTTTCTCGTGCTGACCGCGGTCTACCGGTTCCGGCTGCTGGACCGGGTGCTCGGCCTGGACGACCTTCCGCGGACCACCCGCCGCTGACCCGGGCACCGGCGCGGGGCCCGCGACGGCCGGGGCACCGCCGCGGGCCAGCGCCCCGGCGGTCGTGGCGACGATCAGCTTCGTGCGCACGTGCGCTCCCCGATCCGCAGGTCGGCTCATGCGACCGGTGCCCCGTCAGGTCCGCGGCGCTGTACAACGCCGCGTTCGGCTCCGAGCCGTCGGCGGGGACCCGGTCCCCGGCGTCGAGGGTCGCGCTGGCGTCCCTGACTCGCCGTCGCCGAGGCGATGTTCCCCGCCCATATACCTCACGAACAGGCATCGGCAGCAGGTTCTGGACGCGGTGGGACGGCCCCTGGCGGGAAGGGAGGCCCCACCGCACCCGGCGCCGCACGCCCGCGGGGACGGGATCCCTAGTCGGTGGACCCTGGGCGGGCGTCGAGCACGACGTCCACCTCACGCTCCTCGCCGTCGGTGGAGCGGACGGTCATGGTGATGGTGTCGCCGGGTTCGCGGGCGCGCAGAACCGCCAGCAACTCCTCGGGACTCGTGGTGGGTTCGTCGTCCACGGCCAGGATCACGTCACCGGGGCGTATCCCGGCGGCCATCGCGGGACCTCCGGGAACCACCGCCGCGACGATGACCCCCTGGCTGCTGGGTAGCCCGAGATGCTCGGCGATCTGAGCAGTGATCGGGGCCGGCTCCACACCGAGAAAGGCGTGTTCTGCCTGCCCGTCCTCGAGCAACTGCTCGACCACGTCGATCACCGTCGCCGACGGGATGGCGAAGCCGAGGGACACCGCCCCGGCCTGCGGGGGGATGTAGGCCTCGCTGATCCCGACGACGTTGCCGTCCCGGTCCACCACAGCCCCACCACTGTTGCCGGGGCTGATCGCGGCGTCGGTCTGGATGAGGTCGACCAGGGCCTGACTCTGCCTGGCGCTCCCGGGTATCTCGCGGTGCAGCCCAGAGATGATTCCGGCCGTCACGGTGCTCTCGAACCCCAGCGGACTGCCGATCACGATGGCGAGCTCCCCGATCCGGGGCAGCCCGGGTTGGAAACGCGCCTCAGGCAGTCCGGTCCGGTCTGCCTCGACCAGTGCGAGGTCGGTGACGACGTCGGTGGCGAGCACGGTGCCGGCCACACGTTGCCCGTCGGCGAAGGCGACCTCGACCGCCGTCGCACCGCGCACCACGTGTTCGTTGGTGACGATCAAGCCGTCCGCGTCGTAGACGACCCCGCTGCCGCTGCCGCCGGCGGTCAGGATGGTCACCACGCTCGGCTGCAACCGCGCGGCCACCTCCGGGACGAGATCCAACGTGGCGGGCCCGGCCTGCCCCGCCGGATGGGTCGTGGGGGGAGCGGCATCGTCCGGAGCGTCGTCAGTGCCCGTGCACCCACCGCTGACAAGCACGACGGCCAGCAGGGACCAGAGGATTCGCCGGCTCTTCCGGACCGCCACCGCTACCTCCCCGTCCACCGACCATGGCCACGGTCGACCACTCCTCGCCGCGCCCGGCGCCTCGGACCACCCATGCCTCAGCTTTTCGGGGCGTCGGACCTGGAAACGGCATCCGGCGTCGGAGAGTGCGGGAACAACACCCTACGGCGTGTGCGTCTCTCCGGGTGTCACACACGATCGCCGCAGAGATGCGGCCCGGACGCCCCCCTGAGGAGGAGGGAGGGACAACGATGACCACAGTGCTACCGCCGCTCACCCACTCCCGGACCGCGCCCCCGAGCACACGGGGCGTGGGCCGGCACTTCCCCCCCACCCGGCCCGTGCCGCGCCGCCGGTTCTTCTCGCCCGCGCGCCGGGGTTGGAACGGCGTCAAGACGGCCGTGCTCCTGGCCGGCCTCGGCGGGCTGCTGGTCGGCCTCGGGTCGCTGTTCGGCCGGGTCGGCGCCCTCGTCGGTCTGCTGCTCGGTCTGGCCACCGTGGGTGGTTCGTACTGGTTCTCCGACCGGCTGGCCCTCATGGCCGCCGGCGCCGTCCCCGTGACTGCCCGGGAGATGCCGGTCTACCACCGCATCGTGCAGGAACTGTCCGCCGAGGCGGGCCTGCCGATGCCACGGCTGTACGTGACACCGGACCGGCAGCCCAACGCCTTCGCCACCGGACGCAACCCGCGGCATGCGGCCGTTGCGGTCACCCGCGGACTTCTCGACCTGCTCACCCCGCGGGAGCTCAAGGCGGTGCTGGCCCACGAACTGGCCCACGTGGGTAACCGGGACGTGCTGCTCACCTCGGTCGCGGCGGCTCTGGCCACCGGGATCAGCTTCTTCGCGAACCTGATCGGCTGGCTGCCCTTCTTCGGCGCGTCGGACGACGACGAGGACCCGGGACTGCTGGCCACCCTCGTCACCGCGCTGGTCGCTCCGTTCGTCGCGGCCTTGCTGCAGCTGGCGCTCTCCCGCAGCCGGGAGTTCGAGGCGGACCGAACCGGAGCCGCGCTGCTGGGCGACGGGCACGCCCTCGCCAGCGCCCTGGCCAAGATCGAGCAGGTCGCCCGCAGCACGCCCATGCGCGTCGAGCCGGCGCAGGCCTCGAAGTACATCGTCAGCCCGCTCACCGGCCACGGGCGTTCGCTCTCGGTGCTGTTCATGACCCACCCGCCCACCGCCGAGCGCATCGCCCGACTCACCGGTTCGCGCGTGTGAGCCACGCCCCGGGCCCGCGCCAGGGGTGAGCGACCGTCACCAGCCGGTCGAGCGCCCACGTCGAGCAGGCACGCGAGTACTCGAGCAGCGGCAAGGGACCCGTTCGGGCAGCCCTCGTCGCCGGCGTAGCCAGCGGCCGACGAGGAGAGCAGCCGGGTTCCCATCGACGGCCGGCAGGCAGGTCGACGACGGATCCGGTGCGGAAGAGACCTCCGCACCGGGTCCGATGCAGAGCCGTCCACCGCGGCGCGCTTCCTGCTGGCGGCCGGATCGCTGCTGCACTCATGCGGGAGGCGGGCCGACCCTCACGGCCGACCCGCCTCTGACCAGCTCTTTCACTGTCGGGCTGACAGGATTTGAACCTGCGACCCCTTGACCCCCAGTCAAGTGCGCTACCAAGCTGCGCTACAGCCCGCGTGCCACCCGCGTGCCAGGTTCTTCCCCGGACCGCGTGATGACCGCCCCGGAAGGTTACCGCACGAGGATGGCCGGCCTCGACGGTGGTCAGCCGCGCCTGCCGTCCTTCTCCCGGCCCTCGCGCACCTTCACCGAGATCTCGATGGGGGTGCCGTGGAAGCCGAACTGCTCGCGCAGCTTCCGCTCCAGGAAGCGGCGGTAGCCGGCCTCCAGGAAGCCGGTGGAGAAGACGACGAACCGCGGCGGGCGGATATCGGCCTGGGTGACGTACTTGATCTTCGGTGCGCGGCCGCCCCGGGCGGGCGGTGGCGTCTCCTGCACCAGGGACCGCACGAACGTGTTGAGCTCGGCGGTGGGCACCCGGGTCTCCCACGAGGCGAGCGCGGCGCGCAGGTGGTCGGCCAGCTTGGCCACCCCGCGCCCGGTCGCGGCGGAGATGTTGACCCGTGTGGCCCAGCGCACCCGCGCCAGCTCCCGCTCGATCTCCTTCTCCAGCTGGTAGTGCCGGTCCTCGTCGAGGGTGTCCCACTTGTTGATCGCGATGACCAGCGCCCGGCCGGCGTCCACGACCTGGCTGATCACCCGCTGGTCCTGCTCGCTGATGACCTCGTCGGCGGCCAGCAGCACCACCGCGACCTCGGCGGCCTGGATGGCGGCCTCGGTGCGCAGGCTGGCGTAGTACTCCATGCCGCTGGCGGTGTTGACCTTGCGCCGCAGACCGGCGGTGTCGACGAAGCGCCAGTCCTCGCCGCCGAGGGAGACGATCGAGTCGACCGGGTCGACCGTGGTGCCGGCGACGGAGTCGACGACCGAGCGCTCCTCCTTGGCGAGCCGGTTGATCAGGCTGGACTTGCCGACGTTCGGCCGGCCGACCAGCGCCACGCGGCGGGGTCCACCCTCCTCCTCCTGCTCCCGCGGCGCCTCGGGCATCGCGTCGAGGATGAGGTCGAGCAGGTCACCGCTGGCCCGGCCGTGCAGCGCGCTGACCGCGTGCGGCTCGCCCACGCCGAGGCTCCACAGTTCGGCGGCGTTGGCCTCGCTGCGCTCGTCGTCGACCTTGTTGGCCACCAGGAGCACCGGCCGGTCGCTGCGCCGGAGCACGCGGGCCGCCGCGAGGTCGGTCTCGGTGGCTCCCACCTGGCTGTCGACGACGAACACGATGACGTCGGCGGTCTTCATGGCGTACTCGGCCTGCCGGGTGATGGAGGCGCCCAGGCCGGCGGCCTTGGGGTCCCAGCCACCGGTGTCGACGACCGTGAACCGCTTGCCGTTCCACAACGCCTCGTAGGCGATGCGGTCCCGGGTGACGCCGGGAGTGTCCTGGACGACCGCCGCGCGGCGGCCGAGGATCCGGTTGACCAGGGTCGACTTGCCGACGTTGGGCCGGCCGACGATGGCGACGACGGGCAGCGGCCCAGCGCTCTCCTCGGTCATGCCCGCTCCCCCGCCGGCACCGTGGTCGCGACCAGGTCGACGACCCGCTCGACGACGCCCTGCTGGTCCAGCTCGGTGCTGTCGACGACCACCGCGTCGGCGGCGGGCCGCAGCGGGCTGTCGGCGCGGCTGCTGTCGAACTCGTCGCGGCGGCGCAGGTCCGCCGCGAGCGCAGCGATCTCCTCCGGCTCCTCGATGCCCAGCTGGGCGGCCCGGCGCTGGGCGCGGGCCTCCGGCGCGGCGGTCAGGTACACCTTCACCGCGGCCTCGGGGAGGACGACGGTGCCGATGTCCCTCCCCTCGACGACGACCGCATCGGCCGCGGCGACCAGCGCGCGCTGCTGGTCGACCAGCTGACGGCGGACGGCCGGCACCGCCGACACGGCGGACACCCACCGGGTCACCTCGGCGCTCCGGATGCGCGTGGCGACGTCCACGCCGTTCACGACGACGGTCTCGGTGGCGGCGTCGGTGCCGACCTCGATGCGCGCCCCGGCCACCGTGCGGGCCACGGCGTCGGCGTCGGCCGGGTCGACCCCGGCATCGAGCACCGCGACGGTGGCCGCCCGGTACATGGCGCCGGTGTCGAGGTACGCGGCGCCCAGGCGGACGGCGACGCCGCGCGCCACGCTGGACTTGCCGGTGCCCGACGGTCCGTCGAGGGTCACCTGGCCTCGGAACGTCATCTGCTCACTCACTGCTCTCCGTGCCCGGATCCGCGGGCACTGTCGTCGCGGCCGGGCCCACCGCATCCTGGCGGGGCCGACCTGCGGTGTTCGCTCACTGGGCGATATCGCGGCGGAGCGCGGCTGCGCCCCGGAGGTAGACGTGGTGGATCTCGGCGCGCGGCCGGTCGGTCTCCGCGTGGGCCATCAGCCGCAGGACCCGCGGCAGCGCGTGCGGCACGGCGATCTCCGTTGCGCACATCAGCGGCACGTCGCCGAGCCCCAGCTCCCGCGCGGCCAGCGCCGGGAACTCCGACACGAGATCGGGCGTGGCCGTGAACAGGATACTGATCAGGTCCTCGGAGGTCAGCTCGTTGCGCTCCATGACCGTGGCGACCAGCTCGCGGGTCGCCGCCAGCACCTCGTCGCGGTCGTCGGCGTCGACCTGGGTCGCTCCCCGGACGGCTCGGACGGCCATGCGCGCTCCTCCTTCGGGTCGGTTCCGGTGCCGGCCCGGTCGGTCCGCCGCTCGCCCGGTCCGCGAGAGCGGAGCGCGCGACCCGGCGGCTCCGTCGGCACACCGCTGCCCGGGCACCTCGGACGATTCTAGGGAGCCGCCGCCACCCCGCAGGCGGTCGCCGCCCGGCGGCCCCGGCCACGGTGCTCCCGACGGTCGGTCGGTGCTTCTTCTGGAAGGCAGAGACCGACTCAGGTCGGCACCACCCCGTCCGCGCTCGACGGCTGAGGCGGGGGACCCCGCTCAGAGCCCGACGAGCTCCTTGAGGGCGCCGACCTCCTGCCGGCTGAGCCGGCGGATGGTGCCCGACCGCATGGCCCGCAGCTCGATGGGGCCGACCGCGGTGCGGGTCAGCCGCGAGACCGGCAGGCCGACCGCGGCCAGCAGGCGTCGGACGATGTGCTTGCGGCCCTCGTGCAGCACGACCTCCACGACCGACTGGCCGGCGTGGGTGTCGACCACGCGGAACGAGTCGACCGTCACCGGCCCGTCCTCGAGGTCGATCCCCGACCGCAGCCGCTTGGCCAGGTCGCGGGGCACCGAGCCCGACACCTGGGCCAGGTAGGTCTTGCGCACCCCGTAGCTCGGGTGGGCCAGGCGGTGGGCGAGCTCGCCGTCGTTGGTGACCAGCAGCAGCCCCTCGGTGTCCTGGTCCAGCCGGCCGACGTGCACCAGCCCCTTGGCCAGGTCACCGACCATGTCCCCGACGCACGGGCGGTTCCGGTCGTCGCTCATCGCGGTGATCACGCCCGGCGGCTTGTTCAGCGCGTAGCTCACCCGGTCGTCCCGGATCTCCAGGCGCACGCCGTCGACGGCGATCTTGTCGTGCTGCGGATCGACCCGCATGCCCTGCACCCGCACCTGCCGGCCGTTCACCGCGATCCGGCCGGCGTCGATCATGTCCTCGACCACGCGGCGCGAGGCGACCCCGGCCCGGGCGAGCACCTTCTGCAGCCGCTCCCCTTGCCGGTCGTCGCCGGGATCGGGGGCCGGCCGGTCCCCCGGGTGCTCCGGGGCCAGTTCCATGTCCTCGGACCAGCCGTCGCCCGCCGCGGTGCTGCTCTCGTCGTTCGGGGTCGTGTCGCTCATCGCCGCCCAGTCTCCCACCGACCGCGCGTCAGACGTCGGGGTGCTCGTCCAGCACCGTGGCGGTCTCGGGCAGCAGCGGGGCGAGCTCGGGCAGCTGGTCCAGGCCGGTGAGCCCCAGCCGTTCCAGGAACAGCGGCGTCGTCGCGTACAGCCCGCCGCCGCTGTCGGGGTCGCTGCCGACCTCGTGCACGAGCCCGCGGGAGATCAGGGTGCGCATCACGCCGTCCACGCCCACGCCGCGGATGGCCGACACCCGGGCACGGGTCACCGGCTGCCGGTAGGCGATGACCGCGAGCGTCTCGAGGGCGGCCTGCGTCAGCCGGCTGCGCTGGCCGTCCACCAGGTGCCGCTCGACGACGGCGGCGTGCTCCTCGCGGGTGTAGAGCCGCCACCCCTCCCCCACCCGGCGCAGCGTGATCCCGGCCGACCGCCGGTCGTAGCCTGCCGCCAGCTCGGCCAGCCCGCCCCGCACCTGGTCCGGCGGGCAGCGCAGCGCGGCGGCGAGGGTCTCCTCGTCGACCGGGTCGTCCATCACGAACAGCAGCGCCTCCAGTCCGCCGAGCAGCTCTTCCGGGTCCAGCAGCTCCAGCGGCTCGGGCTCGGGCTCCGGCGCGGGTGCCGGTTCCCGCGCCGGCGCCGGCTCGTCCTCGGCCGGCACGGCGGGCACCGGTTGCTCCTCCACCGGGCGGTCGGCGACCCGGGCCGCGAGCTCCGCGGCCACCGCGTCCCAGGCGGCGGGGTCGGCGTCGCCCCGCCGCGCCGCCTCCTCCCGGGTGGCGGCCAGCTCCGCGGCGAGCGCGTCCCACGAGATGGGGGCGTGGTCCTGGTCGGGGCGCTCGTCGCTCACCGGTACTCCTCGTCGGCGTGTGCGGCCGGGGACCCGGCCGGATCGGGGACGGCGTCGCCGGTCCACCGCACGTGCAGCTCGCCCAGCGGGGTCAGCTGCTCGAAGACCACCCGCTGCTGCCGGTACAGCTCCAGCAGGGCCAGGAACCGCACCACCACCTCGAGGGTGTGCCCGCAGTCGGCGGTCAGGGAGCGGAAGCTCGCCGTGCCCGAGCGGAGCAGCTGGTTGCGCACGAGGAGCAGCTGCTCGGAGACGCTGACCGGCGGCGCGTGCAGGTGGGAGACGCTCACCGTCTCGGGAACCTTGGGCGCCAGCGCCCGGGCGGCGAGCGCAGCGAACTGGGCGGGGGTCAGGTCCAGCAGGACCTCCGGCACCAGCTCGGCGAACCGCGGCTCCAGCCCCGCCTGCCTCGGGAACCGCCGGGCCGCCTCCGCCTCGCGGGCCCGCAAGAAGGCGGCGGCCTGCTTGTAGGCCTTGTACTGCAGCAGCCGGGCGAAGAGCAGGTCGCGGGCCTCCAGCAGCTCGAGGTCGTCCTCGTCGTCGACCTCCGCGGCCGGCAGGAGCCGGGCGGCCTTGAGGTCGAGGAGCGTGGAGGCGACCACCAGGAACTCGCTGGCCTGGTCCAGGTCGAGCACATCGCCCAGCGCGCGCAGGTGGGCGATGAACTCGTCGGTGACCGTCGACAGCGCGATCTCGGTGACGTCGAGCTTGTGCTTGCCGATCAGCTGCAGCAGCAGGTCGAACGGGCCCTCGAAGTTCGTGAGCCGGACGGTGAAACGAGCCGGAGCGGCCCCGGCGGCCTGGTCGGCCGGCGGAACCGCTCCGGAGGTCTCGCTCACGGTCGCCGAGAGTAGGCGGCCCGGGTCACTTGCCCTGGAGGCGACGGACGAGGACGGCGTCCTCGCCGCGCTCGGCGAGGTCGGCCAGCAGCACCGAGATCGCCTCGCGGACGATCCGGCCGCGGTCGGCGGCCACCCCGTGGTGGGCGCGCAGCGTCAGCCGGGCGGACTCCAGCGCCAGCAGCTCGTCGGCGGAGATGTAGACGGTGATCTTCTCGTCGTGCTTGGTCCGCTCCGCGCGCCCCCGGGCGGGCCGCCCGCGGGTGGCGACCCTGGGCTGCAGCACCGGGGCCGGGGCCGGCTCGGCGGGCGCCCCGCGGAAGGCGGCGAGATCGTCGGCCGGCTGCGCGCCCCCGGGGACGAGGGTCAGCGCCGCTGCCGCCTCAGCCACGGACTCGCCGGCGCGCCGGGCGCTGCGCAGCGCCGGGGAGCTCGCCGGCGTCGGCAGGCTGGGCAGCTCGGTGACCTCGGGGGCCGCCGCGGTGTCGGTGCGGCGGAACAGTTCCGAGGCGCCGGGCAGCACGGGCCGGCGAGTCATGCCGACACCTCCTGGCCGGCGCTCGTGTGCTGCACGACCAGAGTCGCCGTGTCCGTGTGTGCCCTCGCTGGCCCGGTCACAGCGCCAGCACCTCCTTGGCGAGGTCGCGGTACGCTGCGGCACCCGTCGACGTGGGAGCCCACGTGGTGATCGGCTGGCCGGCGACCGTGGTCTCCGGGAACCGCACGGTGCGCTGGATGACGGTCTGGAACACGGTGTCACCGAACGCCTCGACGACCCGGCTGAACACCTCCCGGCAGTGCACCGTCCGGGAGTCGTACATGGTGGCGAGGATGCCGTTGATCTCCAGCGACGGGTTGAGCCGCTCCTTCACCTTGTCGATCGTGTCGACGAGCAGGGCCACGCCGCGCAGCGAGAAGAACTCGCACTCCAGCGGGATGACCACGCCCTGGGCCGCGGTGAGGGCGTTGACCGTCAGCAGGCCCAGCGACGGCTGGCAGTCGATCAGGACGTAGTCGTACTCGTCGACGACGTCGGCGAGCACGCGCAGCAGGGTCTGCTCGCGCGCCACCTCGCTGACCAGCTGAACCTCCGCGGCCGACAGGTCGATGTTGCTGGGCACCAGGTCCAGGCCCGGGATGTCGGTGGCCACCCGGACGTCGCGCAGACTGGTCCGCCGCTCCATGAGCACGTTGTAGATCGTCCGGTCGAGGTTCTGCGCCGGCACGCCCAGTCCCACCGACAGCGCCCCCTGGGGGTCGAGGTCGATGAGCAGCACCTTGCGGCCGAACTCGACCAGCGCGGCGCCCAGGTTGATGGTGGACGTGGTCTTGCCGACGCCCCCCTTCTGGTTGCACATCGCGATGACTCGGGCCGGGCCGTGCTGGGTCAGCGGCTTGGGGTCCGGCAGGCGGCGCTGACGCGCCCGTGCCGGGTCCAGCCGCAGCGCGGCCGCCCCCATCTCGGGGTCGGTGTCGTGCGGGCGCGCGACGGCAGAGGCCGCGTCCGCTCGGATCGCCATGGTTCTGTCGCCTCCAGCTCGTGCCCCGGTCCGGACGTTCCGGATGCGGCCAGCCGTCCTGTCCGCTCGGGTGAGGAGGACGCTAGGGAGACGCGCAGGTCTTCCCAAGGCGGCACGCCGTCGACGTGTCGACATGGCGACGAATGCCAACCACTGTGACCACTCAAGTCGAAACAGTCGTACTTTCTGCTGAACGACCGACCGGAAAGCTGTCAGGTGAGAGCGCGTGGATGACTGGTGGCGTAGACCTCGCGTAGCCGGTCGACCGTGACCAGCGTGTACACCTGCGTGGTGGTCACCGACGCGTGCCCGAGCAGTTCCTGGACGACGCGGACGTCAGCGCCGCCGTCGAGCAGGTGGGTGGCAAAGCAGTGCCGCAGCGTGTGCGGGGAGATCTCGCCCGTGAGCCCCGCCCGCTCGGCCGCCGTCCGCAGGATCGACCAGGCGCTCTGCCGGGACAGCGGGCCGCCGCGCACGTTGAGGAACAGCGCGCCGCCCCGGACACCGGCCTTGCCGGCGGCCGCCAGCGCGGGGCGGGCCCGGACGAGGTACTCCTCGACGGCGCGCAGCGCGTAGCTGCCGACCGGCACCACCCGCTCCTTCCCGCCCTTGCCCGCCAGCCGGACGGTGTGCTGACCGCGGTCGAGGTCGTCGACGGCCAGGCCCACCGCCTCGGATATGCGCGCACCGGTGCCGTAGAGCACCTCGAGCAGGGCGCGGTCCCGCAGCCCGCGCGGCCCCTCGATCCCCCCCGCCGCCTCGATCAGCGCCACCACCGACTCCACCGGCACCGCCTTCGGCAGCCGCCGGCCCGGTGTGGGCGGCCGCACCTCGTGGGCCACGTCGTCGGGCACCAGCCCGTCGAGCAGCGCGAACCGGTGCAGCCCGCGCACCGCCACGACCGCCCGCGCCGCGGAGGTCGCCGACAGCGGCGGGTGCTCGTCGTCGCCCCGGCGCAGCGCCGTGAGGAAGCCCGCGACGTCGGACTCGGCGATCTCCCGCAGCCCGCGCACGCCGGCCGTGGCCAGGTACTCGGTGTAGCGCCGCAGGTCCCGCCGGTAGGAGGCGATCGTGTTGGTCGCCAGACCCCGCTCGACGGTCAGGTGGTCCAGGTAGCCGGTGACGACGCGCTCGACGTCGGGACCGGCCGACAGGGCGCTGCTCAGAGGAGCACCTCCTGCAGGGGAACGGTGTCCATGCCGTGGGCCTCGGCCACCTCGGGCAGGACCACCCGGCCGTCGACCACGTTCACCCCGTGCGCCAGCGCGGGGTCGCGGCGGACGGCGGCCGCGGTGCCCTCGGCCGCCAGCGCCATCACGTAGGGCAGCGTCACGTTGGTCAGCGCGTGGGTGGAGGTGTTGGGAACCGCTCCGGGCATGTTCGCCACGCAGTAGAACACCGAGTCGTGCACCCGGAACGTCGGCTCGTCGTGGGTGGTGGGTCGGGTGTCGGCGAAGCAGCCTCCCTGGTCGACGGCGATGTCGACCAGCACCGAGCCGGACTTCATCCGGGACACCAGCTCGTTGCTCACCAGGGTGGGCGCCTTTGCGCCGGGCACGAGCACCGCGCCGATGACCAGATCGGCGTCCAGCACCGCCCGCTCGACCTCGTAGGCGTTGGAGGCCACGGTCTGCAGGTGGCCCCGGTAGATGCGGTCGGCGGCGCGGAGCTTGTCGATGTCCCGGTCGAGGACGACGACCTCGGCCTGCATGCCGAGGGCGATCGCCGCGGCGTTCATGCCGGAGACGCCGGCGCCGATGACGACGACCTTGGCGGCGTGGACCCCGGAGACCCCACCGAGCAGCACCCCGCGGCCGCCGTGCACCCGCTCCAGGCAGTGCGCACCGACCTGCGGCGCCATGCGGCCGGCGACCTCGGACATGGGCGCCAGCAGCGGCAGCGCCCCGTCGGCGGTCTGCACCGTCTCGTAGGCGATCGCGGTGGTGCCGGAGGCGACGAGGGCGTCGGTGCACTCCCTCGACGCGGCCAGGTGGAGGTAGGTGAACAGCGTTTGACCGGCCCGCAGGCGGCCGTACTCCTCGGCCACCGGCTCCTTGACCTTGAGCAGCAGGTCGGCGTCGGCCCAGACGTCGTCGGCCGAGGCGACGATCCGCGCGCCCGCGGCGGCGAAGTCCGTGTCGGGGATCGAGGACCCCTCGCCCGCCCCCTGCTCCACCAGCACCGTGTGCCCGGCCCGGGTCAGCTCCGTCACCCCGGCAGGGGTCAGCGCCACCCGGTACTCCCGGTTCTTGACCTCTCGGGGAACCCCGACCCGCATCGACTCACTCCTGGTCCCGGCGGGCCGCTTCCGGGTGTGACGGGGCACCCCACCGCGTCGTGGGCCGCCCGGTCGGGACGGACCTCGGCCGGAGTGTAGGCACGGCGACCGGCCCCGGCCGAGCATCGATTCATGACCGTTCCGCGCGCCTGCCGTCCCCGTGGTGGGCGACGAGCTCGCCGCGCCGTCCGACGGGCTCGCGGGCGCGTCCTACCCGGCGTCGACCGGCCGCAGTCGCGGGCCGGTAGCCCGCGCCTGCGCCGCGGCGAGCAGCCCGACGACGGCGGCGGAGTTCCGGATCTCGCCGTCGAACACCCGCTGGACGGCGTCGCCGAGAGGCACCCGCTCGACGGTCATGTCCAGCTCCTCGTGCTCGACGGTGAACCCCTCGGGGCGGCCTACCTCGCTGAGCTCCTCGGCGAGGTAGACCAGCACCATCTCGTCGCAGAAGCCCGGGCTGCTGTAGTGGGTCGTCAGCAGCGACCAGCGCTGCGCGGCGAGGAGGGCCTCCTCGGCCAGCTCACGCTTCGCGGTCTCCAGGGGCGGCTCGCCGTCGGCGTCCCGGAGACCGGCCGGCAGCTCCCAGAGATAGCCACGGACGGGGTGCCGGTACTGCCGGATCAGCACCACGTTGCCGTCGTCGTCGAGCGCCACGACGGCCACGGCACCCGGGTGGCACACCACCTCGCGAACGCTGTCCCCGCCGCCGGGCATGGCCACCGTCTCGGCGACCAGGCGGATGACCCGGCCCTCGTAGACCGGCCGGGTGTCCAGGACGCGGTACTCGTGCGGGGCGTCGTCCGAGCTCGGGGTGGTCATCGTCAGATACCGACCTTCTCTGCCTCGTCGACCGGCACCGGCAGGCGCGCGGCCTCCTGGTGGTCGACCGCCGCCTGCACGAACGCGGCGAACAGCGGATGCGGCCGGGTGGGCCGGCTCTTCAGCTCGGGATGAGCCTGGGTGCCGACGAAGAACGGGTGGGCCTCGCGGGGCAGCTCGGCGAACTCGACCAGCAGCCCGTCGGGCGAGGTGCCGGAGAAGACCAGCCCGGCGTCGCTGAGCCGGTCCCGGTAGGCGTTGGCGACCTCGTAACGGTGCCGGTGCCGCTCGGTGATCTCGGTCGAGCCGTAGGCCGCCGCCGTGACCGAGCCGGCCTGCAGCGCGGCCGGGTAGCTGCCCAGGCGCATGGTGCCGCCGAGGCCCCGCTCACCGGCGATGACGTCGACCTGGCTGGCCATGGTCGCGATGACCGCGTCGGGGGTCTCGGGGTCGAACTCCGCCGAGTTGGCCCGCTCCAGGCCGGCGACGTTGCGGGCGTACTCGATGACCATGCACTGCAGGCCCAGGCACAGGCCCAGCGCCGGGACGCCGTTGACGCGCGCGTGCCGGATGGCGCCGAGCTTGCCGTCGATGCCGCGGACGCCGAACCCACCGGGGATGCAGACGCCGTCGACGCCGGCCAGCGCCTTCTCCGCGCCCTCGGGCGTCTCGCAGTCGTCCGACGGCACCCAGCGGATCTGCACCCGGCTGCGGTGGGCGAAGCCGCCGGCCCGGAGCGCCTCGGTGACCGAGAGGTAGGCGTCGGGCAGGTCGATGTACTTGCCGACCAGCGCGATGGTGACCGTCTGCTTGGGCGCGTGCACGCGGTCGAGCAGATCCCCCCACACCGTCCAGTCGACGTCCCGGAACGGCAGCCCCAGCCGGCGCACGACGTAGGCGTCCAGGCCCTCGCGGTGCAGCACCTTCGGGATGTCGTAGATCGACGGGGCGTCCGGGCACGACACCACGCCCTCGACGTCGGTGTCGCACATCAGGCTGATCTTGCGCTTGAGGCCCTCGGAGATCTCCCGGTCCGACCGGCAGACCAGCGCGTCGGGCTGGATGCCGATGCTGCGCAGCTGGGCGACCGAGTGCTGCGTCGGCTTGGTCTTCAGCTCGCCCGACGGCGCGATGTAGGGGATCAGCGAGATGTGCAGGAAGAAGCAGTTGTCCCGGCCGATCTCGTGCCGCACCTGGCGGGCGGCCTCCAGGAAGGGCAGCGACTCGATGTCGCCGACCGTGCCGCCGATCTCGGTGATCACCACGTCCACACGCTCGGCGCTGTCGGCGCCGGCGAGGATGCGGGCCTTGATCTCGTTGGTGATGTGCGGGATCACCTGGACGGTGTCGCCGAGGTACTCGCCGCGGCGTTCCTTCGCGATCACGTCGGAGTAGACCTGGCCGGTGGTGACGTTCGCGCTGCCCGAGAGGTCGGTGTCGAGGAACCGCTCGTAGTGGCCGATGTCCAGGTCGGTCTCGGCCCCGTCCTCGGTGACGAACACCTCGCCGTGCTGGAACGGGTTCATCGTCCCGGGGTCGACGTTGAGGTACGGGTCGAGCTTCTGCATCGTGACGCGGAGGCCACGACTGGCGAGGAGGGCGCCCAGCGAACTGGCCGTCAACCCCTTGCCCAGAGAGGAGACAACCCCGCCGGTGACGAAGACGAACTTCGTCGGCTGGGAGTTGTGCAGAAGCCCGCGATCACGTGTTCCAGACGGTCGACCCACGGGATACGACCGTAACACGACCGGCGCCGTCTGCCCGACCGGAATCGGGGCCGCGACCGGGCGCCTCCTCCGTTCCGGGGGCCCGGGCGTCCGGAACGACCGCGAGCCACACGAGCAGCGGGACCAGCAGCGCCGCCGCGGTCGCCGGAACGGCCACGCCCGAGTCGTTCACCGCCGCCCCGATCGTGAGGCTCAGCGCGATCGCCAGCAGGGTCGCGCGCAGCACGGCGGTGTCCGCCGGCGGAAGACCGCCCGGCCCGCGCGCCGGGGCACCGGCACCGGCTGCGGCGCTGCGCAGCGGTCCGCCGCGCCGCAGCAGCCAGACCCCGGCCACCAGGGCCACCGGCAGCATCCAGGCCAGCGGGCTGCCGAGCAGGATGCCGATGTTGGCCGAGGCCTTGCGGCTGACCACCGTCCACGCCTCGCCGCTCTGGACCTGCTCGACGAAGCGACCGAGGTGGGTGCGCTCGCCGGCCGGACGGAGCCAGTCCAGGACCGCCACCGTCCCCACGGCGACGACGGCGGCGGCCAGGATGGCGGCGAGGCGGACGACCGTGACCCGCACCCCGGTGAGCAGCATGGCCAGCAGCAGGAACCCGGGCAACGCCGCCAGGACCCCGCCGAAGTCCCGGCCGAGCGGCGGCGCCCCGATGAGCCCCACGGCGAGCAGCCCCGCGGCGAGGACGACCGCCCCGGTCCGGACCCGGCGACGCGCCGGGGCGGCCCGCCGGCCCGCCGCCGTGGCCAGGGCGGCGGTGACCGCCAGCGCGCTCACCGAGAGCAGCCCGAAGGTCAGGTTGCCGTAGCCGGTGAACCGCCCGGCGACGACCGCGTCGTAGCCCAGCGGCCCGTTGAGCTCGAGCGGTGAGCCGGTGAGGACGTCGGCGACCAGGGTGCCGAGCGTGATGGCCAGGACCGCCAGCGGCGGACCCAGCGGGCGCCGGCGCCACGGTCCCAAGGCGGCGACGGCCAGCACGACCAGGTCGGCGACGACGACCGCCGCTACGAGTGCGGCCAGCGGTGCGCCGGCCCGCTCCCAGGGGGCGAGCCCCGCCAGGTAGGTCGCCGCGGGCAGCGCGGCCGCCGCCAGGCAGAGCAGGCGCACCGCCCGGCGCGCCCACGTCCACGTGCCGGGCGGCCGGTGCCGCCGGCCGGTGCCGACGACCAGGATCCCCAGCCCGACGACGGCGGCGCCGACGAGCACGAAGGTCCAGAAGAAACCGCCGGTGTTGCGGTGGTGGGTGATCGCCGCGGTGTTGACCCGCTCCAGCTCGGCCACCGCCTCGGCCAGCGCCGGCCGCTGCCCCGTGCTGCGCCACGGCTGCCCGTTCATCGACGGTGACGTCGGGAGGCCGAGGGCCCGCAGGGCCGTCGGGGCGACGTCGATCAGCTGCACGAACGGCGCCCGCCCGGTGCTCGCGGAGGTCAGCCAGCCCGCGCCGAACCCGGGGCCGGTGGCGATCCCGACGTGCAGCTGGGGACGGCCGTCGTTGACCTCGGAGATGCCGGCGAGCAGCAGCAGGGTGTCCCCCGGCAGCTGGTCGACTGCCGTCAGCACCCGCCCCACGGCCTCGTCGATCCGGCCGAGCGCGGCGGCA
This sequence comes from Blastococcus sp. SYSU DS0973, assembly GCF_054051055.1. Lineage (NCBI taxonomy): Bacteria > Bacillati > Actinomycetota > Actinomycetes > Geodermatophilales > Geodermatophilaceae > Blastococcus > Blastococcus sp. SYSU DS0973. Next base: position 18,943 of record NZ_JBJHAN010000015.1, on the reverse strand, counting down.
CGGGGCTCGGGCCGGGTGCCGTCGTCGGTGGGCTCGGCGCCGGGCACCCCGGCGTCGGTGAGCTGGTCCAGCGAGACCAGGCCGAGCGGGCAGGCGGTGAGCAGCTCGGCGAGCTCCTCCGGATCGCCCGGCAGGGTGGGCGCCGCGGTGAGCGGCACGCCCGGCGCGGCGGCGGCCAGGGCCGCGGCCCGGCCGACCACCGTGGCGCACCCGACCGACTCCCCGAGGGCACCGGGCTCGGCGCCGAAGCGGACGGTGCCCTCGTCCTCGGCGATGCGGGCCACGGTGGCCTGCGGATCGCCCAGCGCGACTCCCGCCACCCGCTCCTGCAGGCCGCAGTGCGTGAGCGAGGTGTCCAGCCGCGGCTCCTCGGCGGCCTCCGGCTGCTCGGCGCCCTCGCCGTCCGGCACGGGCACCGTGGGCAGCGGCACCGGGGGCAGCCCGTCGTCGGTGCCCGGGAAGCGTGCCCGGTTGCCCGCGCCCAGCGTCGCCCAGCCGTCGAGCAGGCAGCTGGTCGAGCGGGCGGCCCGCACCGAGGTCGCACCGATGGCCGACTCCTCGGCCAGCGACCACAGCTCCGGGGTGGTACCCGGGTCCAGGTCGGCCCAGGTCAACCCTGGCACGCCCACCACCACGACCCGGTCGGCCGGGTAGGGGCTCCCGTCCGCCGCCGCGCCGGCCCGGGCCGGCAGGCCGACCAGGAGCAGCACGAGGAGCACCAGGAGGGCGGTGGCCCGGCGCGCGGTCCGCACCGCCGGGCCGTTCATGCCCCGGGCCGGGCCGTCGTCCCCAGCAGCTCGCGGTAGATCCCGACCAGCTGGGCGGCCGTGCCCTCCTCGTCGGGCCAGCTGGCCGCCTGCCGGAGCCCCGCCGCGGTGAGCTCGGCGGCGTGCGCCCTGTCGCACAGCACCCGCACCACCGCCTCCGCCAGCGCGTCGGCGTCACCCACCGGAACCAGCTCGGCGGCGTCGCCGAGCAGCTCCGGCAGCCCGCCGGTGCGGGTGGCCACCAGCGGGACGCCCGCGCGGAGTGCCTCCTGGGCGGTGAGCGACCGCGCCTCCCAGCGGGAGGGCAGCACGCAGAGGTCGGCGGCGGCGAGCAGGTCGGGGACGTCGTCCCGCCGGCCGAGCAGGGTCACCGGCAGCGCCTCGGCACGGATTCGCGCGGTCAGCTCGTCGTGCAGCGGCCCGTTCCCGGCGACGACGACCAGGGGCGCGGGGCGCAGGCGCTGGTCGGCCGACCAGCGGGCCACCGCGTCCAGCAGGACGTCGTATCCCTTCTGCGGGTGCAGCCGGCCGACCGCCACGACCAGCGCCCGGTCGTCGTCGAGCCCGAGCTCCTCGCGGACCTCGCCGGGGGCGCGCGTGGCCGGCGGCAGCGGCGGAGCGGACACCGGTGCCAGGCGCACGTCCCCGGCGCCCAGCCGCCGGGCGTTCTCCGCCAGGTCCGCCGAAGCGGCCAGCACGACGTCCGCAGCGCGCACGGTGGCCCGTTCGGCCCGCTCCAGCACCCGGCGGCGCAGCCCGCCGCCCTCCGGCAGGGCGTTGTGCAGCGTGAGGACCAGCCGGGTCGAGGGTGCGCCCAGCCGCCGCGCGGCCGCGGCGACCAGGCCGGCGCGCAGACCGTGGGCGTGCACCAGGTCGCTGCCGGCCAGCGCCGCACGGAGCGCCTGCACCGCCCGGGCGTCGGCCCCGGGCGCCAGCCCGGCGGAGATCTCCACCGGGGTGAAGGTCGCGCCCCGGCCGGAGAAACCGAACAGCTCGTCGGTGGCACGCGGCCCGCAGACAGCGACGGCGGCGCCGGAGGCGACCAGCGCCGGCAGCACCGAGCGCACGTGGGTGCCGACCCCGCCGGTGCTGGTGGCCAGCACCTCGATGATCCGGCGGTCCCGCAGGGCCGGCTCAGCCACTGCGTACCTCCTGCTCGCCCGTGGACCGCAATTCCCGGATCGCCCCCACCAGCTGCGCGCGGGCCGTGCCCATCATGACCGCCAGCGCCACGACGAGCACGGTTGCCCCGGCCAGGATGCCGGCGGCGAGCGTGGCCAGCAGCCCACCGTCAGGCACCGGGTCCGCGTCCAGGGCCCGGGCGAGCCAGAGCCCGGCGGCCCCGCCCGCGGCTGCCGCCAGGACCGCCACGGGGCCGGTGCGGGCCAGGCCCCCCAGCGCCCCCCGGCCCGCGACGCGGGCGACCACGACCAGCAGCCCGGCCCCGGCGACGGTCACGCCGACGGTGTGCCCCAGCCCGAGCGCCAGCGCCCGGTCCTCGGCGGGCAGGGCCCGGGCGAGCACGATGTCGGCGACGACGGCGAGCAGCCACCCGCCGAGCACGCAGACGGTGGGCGCCTGCCACACGCCGCGCGCGTAGAGCGCCCGGGTCAGCAGCGCCACCAGCCCGTAGCCGAGCAGGCCCGGAGCGAAGGCGACGATGGTGTCGCGCAGCGCGGACACCTCGGCGTCCGTGCCCGACCCGAGGAAGACGCGCGCCATCGGCCCGGCGGTCGCGACCAGGGCCGCGGCGGCGACGGCCACGGCGGCGACCGTGAGCACGGTGACCGGCGCGAGCGCACGGCGGTAACCGGGCTCGTCGCCGCTCTCGGCCCGCTCGGCCAGCCCGGGGTAGGCCGACGTCGCCAGCGGGACGGCCAGGGCGGCCCAGGGCAGGAGGAAGACGGTGAGGCCGGCCGCGTAGATCACCTGGGTGCCGTCGGGAGCCCCGTCGTTGGCCAGCCGGATGGCGACGGCGGCCAGCAGCTGCTGCCCCGCGAGGGTGAGCACGCCGGCCAGGGCGAGCCGGCGCACCCGGGGCGCCGCGCCGACCGGGAAGCGCAGGGCGGGCCGCAGGCCCAGGCGCAGCCCCCGCATCGGGAGCAGCAGGCTCAGGCTGAGGGCGACCACGCCGACCGTCGTCCCGACGCCGAGCACCAGCTCCGCCGGGGTGGAGAGCCCGGCGACGTCCCGGTCGCCGCCCATGGCGGCGAAGAGCAGGTACGTCGTCGCCACCACCACGCTGGACAGCAGCGGCGCCAGCGCCGGGCCGGCGAAGCGCCGGTGCGCCTGCAGCACGCCGGTGAGGACGATGCCGATCCCGTAGAGGACGACCTGCGGCGCGAAGACCAGCAGGAAGCGGCTGGCCAGCGCCACCTCGGCTTCGTCGCCCCCGCCGAGCAGCAGCCGGGCGATCGGCTCGGCGAGCACCGCGAGCAGGACCGCCAGCGGGATCAGCAGCAGGAGGGTCCAGCCGAGCAGGGCCGAGGCGGTGCGGCGCACCTGCTCGCGGTCGCCCGCGGCGATGCCGCCGGCGAGCATCGGCACGACCAGGCTGGCCAGCGCGCCCCCCGCGACGACCTCGAAGACGATGTTCGGGACGTTGTTGGCCGCCAGGTAGGCGTCACCGGTGCTGCCGGCGCCCACCGTGTTGGTGAACACCAGCGTGCGGCCGAAGCCGGCCAGCCGGGCCAGGAGGGTGAGCGCCGCGATCAGGGCGGCGGCGCCGGCCACCCCGCGCGCCACCTGCCGGGTGCTCACGACGAGCGGCGACCGAGGCGGTCCAGATCGCGGAGTCCCGGGGTGGCCTCGATGACCCTGGTGAAGCTGATCCGCTCGCTGGCCAGGGTGAGCGCGGTGATCGCGGCGAGCGCGCCGGCCCGGGCCCCGCGCGAGCGCGCTCCGGCCAGCCGCAGCCCGAGGAGGGCGCCCAGCGCGTTCGCGCCGCAGTCGCCGAGCATGATCCGCTCCCCGAGGTCCTCGGGGAGCACCGCGAGGGTCGCCCCGAGCGGCCCGGCCACCAGACCGCCGGCCGGACCGCCGAGGCCGGCGACCGCGGCGATCGCCCCGGCCTTGGCCGCGCGCCCGGGCCGCAGGTCCAGGAGGTTCAGGAGGTTGGCGGTTCCAGCGACCAGGCCGGTGGTGAGGACGCCGTCGACCAGGGCCGCGCTCCCCCGGCCGGGGTCGCGGGTCAGGAACGCGGCCGCGGCAGCGGCGGCACCGATGCCGGCCACCTTGACCGCGCCGGCCGAGACCCGGCCCTCCCGCAGCGCCCGCAGGTGCCCGGCCAGCCCCTTGTCGCGGGCCTGCTCCGGCCGGGCGCCGGCGAGGTCGTCGTAACCGCCCACCAGACCCGACACGGCGCCGACGAGCGCAGCCGCGGCACGGGTACCGTGCGGTGCGCCCAGCACCGCGCCCGCCGTGGCCGAGAACGCCAGCACGGGGCCCCCGAGCAGGCTCACCGGACGACCGGCGTAGTTGGTCCGCCGCCACGGCGCGCCGGCCGGGCGGTCGGTCAGCGCGGCGGCTCCGGCGAGGGCGGCCCGCGCCGACGCGGCGCCGGCCAGCGCGAGCAGCGCGGGGCGCCGGCCGCTCACTGCGCGGCGGCGGGCACCGGCGGCACCGGCTGGGTGTCCTCGCCGGTCCCGTACTTGCCCGACGTGCCCTGCGACTCCTGCCCCAGCGCCAGGACCGTGCTGATCCGCCCGACGACGGTGGCGACGTTGTCGACCGTGGAGATCGCCGTCGCGAGCGCCGGGTCGGCACGGATGGTGCCGATGAGCCCGTTCGGGCGGGCCGATGTCGCGTCGCCGGCCACGACGGCGCCCTGCCCGCGGGCGTCCAGCGCCGTGGCCAGCTCCACGAGGGCGGCGTTGCGGCGCTCGGCGTCGTCGCCGGTGAAACCGCTCCCGGTGAGCAGCACCGCGTGGTCGCCGGGCGTGACCGACGCGCCCTCGGGGATAAGCACGTCCAGCGAGCTGAGGCCGGCGAGGACCGAGGAGACCGCGGCGGGGTCGGGGACCGGGCCGCCCGGCGGGACCATCAGGACCTGGGACAACAACGAGGCCACCAGCGCGTCGGCGTCGCCGCTCTCGGGCAGCTGCACGCCCGCGGGGAGGCCGGAGCCGGTCACATAGCTCTGCAGGGCGGCGCCGGTCGCCGGGTCGCTGTACGCGGGCTCCAGACGCACCACGCCGCTGACCGAGCCGCCGGCCTCGCTGATCAGGTCGGTGACCGCCTCCACCGTCTCCGGCGTGACGGTCTCGTTGGTCGGGACCAGCAGGACGCTGCGGTCGGTGAGCGTGCCCTCGACCAGTGCGGGGCCCACGGCCTCCTCGAACTCCTGCGAGGTGTCCAGCTGGGACTGCAGCTCCTGGGTGCGGTCCTCGAGGTTCCGCTTGTCCCGCTCGAGAGCGGCGACCTGGTTCTCGATGTCGGCCAGGATCGGCTCGTTGAGCGCGGTCGTGCCGATCACGATGCCCAGCGCCACCGCCAGGAAGACCGCGATCAGCGAGACCAGGTGGTAACGGAAGTCGATCACGAGAAGAGGTTCTCCAGCCAGAACATGAAGCTGTTCCATTGGTCGAGCAGCAGATCCAGGTAGACGCGCCCGGCTGCGGAGAGGGCCAGCGCCGATCCGATGGCGATGAGGGCGGCGATCACCAGGATCACGAGGGCGGTGGTCGAGATGCGGCTGCGGTAGAGCCGGCTGACGCCCTTGGCGTCGACGAGCTTGCCACCCAGGCGCAGGCGGGTGAGGAAGGTCGAGGCCATGCCCCCGCGGCCCTTGTCCAGGAACTCCACGAGGGTGGCGTGGGTGCCGACGGCGACGATGAGCGTGGCACCCTTCTCGTCGGCGAGGAGCATGGCGATGTCCTCGCTGGTGGCGGCGGCGGGGAAGGTGATGGCCTCCACGCCGAGGTCCTGCACCCGGGCCAGGCCGGGAGCGCGGCCGTCGGCGTAGGCGTGCACGACCACCTCGGCGCCGGAGCGCAGGACGTCGTCGCTCACCGAGTCCATGTCGCCGATGATCATGTCGGGCGAGTAGCCGGCCTCGACCAGCGCGTCGGCGCCGCCGTCGACGCCGATGAGCACCGGGCGGTAGTCGCGGATGTAGGAGCGGAGGGCGTGCAGGTCCTCCTTGTAGTCGTAGCCGCGGACGACCACGAGTACGTGCCGGCCCTCGATGGACGTGGTGACGTCGGGGACGCCGACACCGTCGAGCAGGAGCGCGCGCTCCCGCTTCATGTACTCCATGGTGTTGGCGGCGAACGCTTCCAGCTGCACCGAGAGACCGGCCTTGGCATCCGCCATCGCGGCCGCCACCGTCGCACTGTCGTGGACGGTGCCCTCCGCGACCACCGCGCCCTGCTCGTCGAGCAGCTTGCCGTCGTCGAGGCGGACCCGGGTTCCCTCCTTGAGCTTGGCGAACACGTCCTTGCCGACGTCGTCGAGCAGCGGGATGCCGGCGTTGATCAGGATCTCGGGGCCCAGGTTCGGGTACCGGCCGGAGATGCTGGGGGCGGCGTTGACCACCGCGGCGACCTTGCAGCCGACGAGCGCATCGGCGGAGACCCGGTCGATGTCGACGTGGTCGATGACGGCGATGTCGCCGGGGCGCAGCCGTTTCGTCAGGTTCTTGGTGCGGCGGTCCAGACGGACGGTGCCGGCGACGCCGGACCCTGTCTCCTGTGCCCGGCCGCGGCGAACGGTGCCGATGCGCATGACACCGCATGCTGCCACGCGAAGTTCCGCGGCCGTTCGTCCGACGCGCATGGGCGACGTCCCGGTCACGGACCGTGTCCGACACCGGGTCCGGCCGACACGCCGGCGACGTCCGCGCGCCGCCTGCGCGGGACCGTTACCGAGTTGTGACTAACGTTGCCCGCGTGACTGGAGTGGCAGGTGCGCTGACGACTGCGTCGTCCTACCCGCAGACCGACCAGGACGCCGTGGCGCCCGTCGGTGGCGCGGTGATCCGGGCGGTCCCCGCGCCTGATCTGGGCGGTTCCGAGCCCGACCACGTCGACGACCCGGTCGCGACGGCGCCCGCCCCACCGGCGCAGTCGTCCGCCGGGCCGGCGGTGGCGCTGACTCCCCCGACCGGCCAGCCCGCCCCGCCGGCGGCCGCCGCGGACGCCGAGCCGGCCACCGGGACCACGGGCGGGCCGGCCGGCGGCGGTCCTGCCGGCGTGACGGAGGGTGACGGGGACGACCGGCGCCGCGGTCGCCGGGCGCTGCGCGGATCCGGACTGCGGGAACGCCGTCGCCAGCAGACGCGCAACCGGATCGTCGACGCCGCGACCGAGCTGTTCGCCGAGCGTGGGTTCGACGCGGTCAGCGTGGTGGAGATCGCCCAGCGCGCCGGGGTCGTGGAGAAGACGGTGTTCAACCACTTCCCGGTCAAGGAAGGCCTGGTCTTCGACACCGACCCGCCCATGCGCGCGGCCCTGCTGGATGCCGTGCGCCGACGCCCCGCCGGTGAGTCCGTGGCCGCAGCCGCCGGCAGCTTCGTCGTCGCGGCGATCAGCCTGCTCGGAACGCCCGAGGCGGCCGACGGCGTCGGGCAGATGGCGCGGGTGATCCGGGGCAGCCGCACGCTGCAGATCCGTGAACGGGAGATCCTCGGCGAGCTCACCGGCTCGCTGGCCGATCTCATCGCCGAGGAGACCGCCGCGAAGCCGGGCCAGATCGAGCCCTGGCTGGCCGCGCACGCCATCCTGGGGCTGTACGCCTCCCTGCTCGACCTGGCACGGGACCGGGTGCTCGACGGGATCAGCGGGCCGGACTTGTCCGCGGAGCTGCGCCGGCAGGGCCGTCGCGGGCTCGCACTCCTGCAGTTCGGCCTCGCCGGCTACGCCAAGCGGAGGTGACCGACGACGGGGTCCGATGGGTCCCCGAGGAGGTCGCGGAGCCGCCCCCGCGAGGCGAGCCGCCGAGCGGGGGCCGGAGGCTCCCCGAGGGGGCGCGGACAACGGCTCAGCCCATCCGGGGCACGGCACCTGGCCGCGGTCGGATCACAGAGTGATCTGAAGAGAGTTCAGCAGCTGGTCGGCGCGGTCGCCCGGGAGGCCGGGGTCCCGGGTGAAGAGGGCGACGGCGACCATGTAGCCGCCCTCCCCCGCCCAGCCGTGGCCGTCCTCGCACAGCCGGCGGATGTGCTCCCGCACCTTCGGCTCGCTGCTGTAGGGCCCGTAGTCCAGGCCCATGGCGAGGAAGTTGACGACGCGGTAGCCGAGGTCCTCGGCGGTGCGCAGGGTTCCCTGCGGATCGGAGTAGCTGGCCACGGCAGAGATGACGTTGGTGTACCCGGCCTTGAGCAGCTGCAGCACCAGGTCGTTGCCGCGGACGCCGCCCCACAGCTCGGGCATCAGGATGTCGCGGTCAGGGGCCGGGAGGTAGGGCGGGTTGGAGATCACCGTGGTCGCCTGGTGCCCACCGGCCGAGTCAGCTTGGTCGAAGAAGTCACCCAGCTCCACGGTGTAGCGGTCGGCGACCCCGAGCTCGGCGATGTTGGCGCGGGCCCGCTCGACCGACGGCGCGCTGATGTCGTAACTGCGCACCCGCAGCCCGGTGAGCGCGCGCACGACGTCGGCGATGGCGGTGGCGTCACCGGTGCCCAGCTCGTCGACGCCCTCCTCCGCCCAGGGCAGCTGGTCGCGGTACCGGTCGAGCAGCATGCACACCGAGAACCCGTAGTGCGCGGACTCGTCGGTGGAGGAGAAGCAGGTCACCGGCGCCCCCTACCCCGCCGCGCACCGCGGCACTCCCCGGGTCACCCCGACCCGGCGACACAGGGTCAGCGGGCGGCCGCGGCCACGGCGAGGAGCTCCCGGGCGTGCGCCTGGCCGGTGTCGCTGTCGGCCAGGCCGGAGAGCATCCGGGCGAGCTCGCGCACCCGGTCCTCGCCGTCGACCGAGCGGATGTCGGTGGCGGTGACCCCGGCGCCGGTGTCCGGCGACTTGTCCACGACGAGGTGGGTGTCGGCGAAAGCCGCCACCTGCGCCAGGTGCGTGACGACGACGACCTGGTGGTCCCGAGCCAGCCGGGCCAGCCGCCGGCCGATCTCCCCGGCCGCCTGACCGCCGACGCCGGCGTCCACCTCGTCGAAGACCATGACGGGCACCGGGTCCGCGCCGGCGAACACGACCTCGATGGCCAGCATGACCCGGGAGAGCTCACCGCCGGAGGCCCCCTTGTGCACCGGCCGTGGCGGCGCGCCGGGGTGGGCGGCGAGCAGCAGCGCCACCTCGTCGATGCCGTCCGGGCCCGGGTCGTCGGGGTGGCTGTCGATGCTGAAGGAGACCCGGGCGCTCTTCATCGCCAGGCCGGCCAGCTCGGCACCCACGTCGGCGGCGAAGCCCTCCGCGGCGGCCCGGCGGCCGGCCGAGATCTCCGCGCCCAGCCGGTCGACCTCGGCACGGGCGGCGTCCCGTTCGGCCGCCAGCGCCTCCAGCGCCTCGTCGGAGACGTCGAGCTCGGCGAGCCGGCGCTGCGCGTCCTCGGCCCAGGCGAGCACCCCCGCCACGCCCGCGCCCGCGTCGGCGTACTTGCGGACCAGCGCGGTGATGACGGCCCGCCGGTCGAGCACCTCGGCCAGCCGACCCGGATCGGCGTCCAGATCGGCGACGTACCCGGCGAGCTGACCGGCGACGTCGGACACCACGGCGACGGCGTCGGCGAGATCCTGGGCGAGCAGGACCAGGGTGGGGTCGTCGGAGGCGGCCAGCGCCCGCTCGGCGATGGCCAGCGCGGCGGTGGCGTCCTGGGGCAGCTCGCCGCCACCGAGGTCGCCGGTCACGTCGCCGATCAGCGCCATGCGCGCCTCGTCGGCGGCGGCGCGCAGCGCGTCGGCGTCGCTGAGCCGCTTGGCCTGGGTGTCGAGCGCCTCGTCCTCCCCGGGCTCCGGCGCGACCGTCTCGATCTCCTCGAGGCCGTGCCGGAGCACGTCGGCCGCCTGCGCCAGCTCCCGGGCCTGGCCGTGCCGGCGCTCGAGGTCGGCCGCTAGCGCGCGCCAGCGCTGGTGCGCCTGGCGGTACCGCTCCAGCAGGGCCAGGTGGTCGGCGCCGGCGTACCGGTCGAGCGCCCGGCGCTGCTCGGCCGGCCGCGACAGGCGCAGCTGGTCGGTCTGCCCGTGCACGGCCAGCAGGTTCTCGGCCAGCTCGGCGACGACCCCGACCGGAACGCTGCGCCCGCCCAGGTAGGCGCGGGACCGGCCCTCGGCGCTGACGGTGCGCGCCAGGATGAGGCTGCCGTCGTCGTCGGGGTCGGCGCCGGCGTCGATGGCGCGGGCCCAGGCCGGCGACTCGGGCGGCAGCTCCAGCCGTCCCTCGACCCCCGCTCGCCCGCTCGACCGGACCCGCCCCGGGTCGGCGCGGCCGCCGAAGAGCAGGGTCAGGCCCGTCACCACCATCGTCTTCCCAGCGCCGGTCTCCCCCGTCACCACGGTCAGCCCACGGCCGAGCTCGAGCATGACGTCGTCGATGGCGCCGAGGCCGCGGATGCGCAGCTCGGAGAGGCGGCCGGCGGCGGTCGTCGCCGGGGTCGGTCGCTCAGACGTCGTCGTGCGTGCCGCCACCGCTCACCTCCCGCGCCGGGGCCGGGACGTCCGCGCCGTCGGCGGTGAGGACGTCGCGGGCCAGGACGTTGCGGCTGGTGAACAGCTCGTGCCCCGGTCCGGCGTGCCGGGCATCGCGGAAACCGCGCACCGGAAGGCCGAACTTCGCGACCAGCCGGTCGCCGAAGGTGGCGGCGTGCACGCGGGCGATGCGCACCGGCCGGTTGGCTCGCCGCACGTCGACCCGGCCGCCGTCGGGGACCTGCACGGTGCGCCGTCCGTCGGCCGACACCCGGGCCCGGTTGCCGTCGGCGGGGACCGCCACGGTGAGCACCGAGTTCGGCGAGGTGACCAGCGGCCGGGCGAAGAGCGCGTGCGCGTTCGTGGGGACCAGCAGCAGCGCCTCGACGTCGGGCCACACCACCGGGCCGCCGGCGGAGAAGGCGTAGGCCGTGGACCCCGTGGGGGTGGCGCACAGCACACCGTCGCAGCCGAAGCTGGTCAGCGGCCGCCCGTCGATCGCGATGACGACGTCGAGCACGCGGGAGCGCTCGGCCTTCTCCACCGACACCTCGTTCAGCGCCCACGTGCCGCCGACGACCGTGCCCGCGGCGTCGAGGACGTCGACCCGGATGGCCAGCCGCTCCTCGACCGAGTACTCGCAGTTCTCGATGGCGGCCAGGGTCTCCTCGACGGCTTCGGGCTCGGTCTCGGCGAGGAAACCGACGCGGCCGAGATTGACCCCCATCAGTGCCGCGTCGGTGTACCGGGCCAGCTCGGCGGCGCGCAGGAACGTCCCGTCGCCACCGAAGACCATGACGATCTCGGCGTCCTGGGCGGCGGCCTCGTCGCACGGGACGACCTCGGCGCCGGGGATGTCCAGGCCAGGGGCCTCCTCCTCGAGAATCTTCACCTCGATGCCCCCGCGGAGCAGCCGCGCCGCGGATGTCTGGGCCAGCTCGACGACGTCGCGCCGCCCCGTGTGGACCGTGAGCAGGACCCGCCGGGCCTCCTGCCCGTCGGGCGATGCCGTGCTCGGCTTGCTCACTGCGGTCCCTCCTGAACTGCTCGACGGACGGCGTCCTCCTCGATCGGCCCGGCGTCGGACCGCAGCCAGAGGAAGAACTCCACGTTGCCGGCGGGGCCCGGCAGCGGGCTGGCCACCACGCCGGTGGTTCCCCAGCCGAGCGCTGCCGCTGCTCTGCCCACGTCGAGCACCGCCTGCACGCGGTGCTCGGGATCGCGCACCACCCCGCCGGCGCCCAGCCGCTCGCGGCCGACCTCGAACTGAGGCTTGACCATGGGCAGCAGGTCGGCACCGGGCCGGGCGCAGGCGGTGAGCGCGGGCAGCACCAGCCGCAGCGAGATGAACGAGAGGTCGGCGACCACGAGGTCGACCGGCCCGCCGATCGCCTCCGGCGTCAGCGTGCGGACGTTCGTGCGCTCGTGCACCCGGACGCGCTCGTCGGTGCGCAGTGACCACGCCAGCTCCCCGTACCCGACGTCGACCGCGACGACCTCGTCGGCGCCGCCACGCAGCAGCACCTCGGTGAACCCGCCGGTGGAGGCACCGGCGTCCAGCGCACGACGCCCCTCGACGGCGACGGGGAACGCCTCGAGCGCGCCGAGCAGCTTGTGCGCCCCGCGCGAGACCCAGGACGGCTGGTGGGGATCGGTCCGCACGACGACCGGGGTGCCCGCCTCCACGCCGGTGGCCGGCTTGGTGGCGGCCTGACCGGCGACCGCGACCCGCCCCTCCGCGATGAGGGAGACGGCGTGCTCGCGGGACCGGGCAAGGCCGCGGCGGACGAGCTCGGCGTCGAGCCGGGAGCGACGGGCCATCAGCGGGGGTCGATCGTGCCGAGCTCGCGCTGCAGGCGCGCGTGCTCGGCCTCGAAGACGGCGACGTGCTCGGCCACGGGCAGCTCCGTGAGACCGGCGAGCGCACGCTGGGTGTCCGCGCCCTCCCCCGTCGGCGCGTCCGCGGCATCGATCGGTTCGCCCTCGGGCGCCGCGTCCGGGGCGGAGGCGGCGTCACGAGCCGGAACCGGCACCGGCCGGGGTCCGGGCCGGAACGGCCCGGGTACCGGTCGCGACGCGGTCGGCTCGGTCATGGGTGCGCCTCTCGGATGCAGGGTCGGGCGGCGGCCGGCGGGGTGGGGCGGAGCTGCGGCCCGTGCCGGGGTCTCCTGCGGAGGTTACCGGCCGGGGGCGACGCGGACGGGCCGGACGCAGCAGCGCGATAGCGTCGGGACGACCGCCCGCCGCCGACCCCAGGGGAGACCTGCCCGCGTGGCCACGATGGATCAGTGCATGACCGCCCTGACCGGGATCCTCGGCGACCTCGCCGCTAACCCGGCTGCCGCGGGGCTGGACCGCAGCCTCTCCTGCCGGCTCACCGACCTGGACCAGGTGGTGCTCGGCCGGCTGAGCTCCGGTGCCGTCCGCAATCTGCACTCGGTTCCCGACGGGCCGGCTGTTCCCAAGGCCGACATCAGGCTGACCATGACCAGCGACGACCTGGTGGCCCTGACCGACGGCCGGCTGTCGTTCGGCTCGGCGTGGGCCAGCGGCCGGGTGAAGCTGGAGGCGGGACTGCGCGACCTGCTGCGGTTGCGCAAGCTGCTCTGACGGCGGCAGGTCAGCTGCCCTCCGGCGCCGCGAGGCCCCAGCTCGCCGCCAGGTCGGCCGCCGCCCGGCCGGTGCCGACCACGCGCACCGGCGCGCCGTCGTCGGGATGTGCGGCCCAGTGGGCGACGCAGAGCGCCCGCAGGCCGTCCAGCCCGTCGGACTCCCCGTCCGCAGCAGGCACGTCGCCGTCGGGACCGGCGAGCTCCAGCCCGTGGCCGCCCTCGACCGACCGGACGGTCCAGCCGCCGCACCGCCAGGCCGCCCCCTCCGCGGTCACCGGCGGATGGGCGTGCAGCAGGCCGGTGCAGTCGGCCGCCAGGAGGTCGGGTCGGTGGCGCGGTCCCGCCGCGAGCAGCGTCGACGGGTCGGTGACGCCGGAGAACACCAGCAGGCTGGCCGCCCCGGCACGTCGAGCTCCCTCGATGTCGGTGTCCAGCCGGTCGCCGACGACGAGCGGGCTCCGGGCACCCGTGCGCCGGACGCACTCGGCGTGCATGGCGGGGTCCGGCTTCCCGGTCACCAGCGGCTCCTGGCCGGTGACCCCCCGGACCACCGAGACCATGGCGCCGTTGCCCGGGAGCGGGCCGCGGGGCGAGGGGATGCTGGCGTCGGCGTTCGTGGCCACGTGCCGGGCACCGTCGCGGACGGCGACCACGGCTTCGGCGAGCTGGGCCCAGCCCACCTCCCGGCCGTAGCCCTGCACCACCGCGTCCGGTCGGTCGTCGGCACTGTCGACGACGGCGAGGCCGGCAGCCGCGAGAGCGGCCGCGACCCCCGGGCCGCCGATCGGGAGCACCCGCGCCCCGGCGCCGAGGAGCCCGGCGACCACGGTCGCCGCCGCCTGGGAGCTGGTGATGACGTCGGTCGGCTCGGCCGGGACCTGCAGCTCGGTCAGGTGGTCGGCGACCTCCTCGGGGGTGCGGGCCGCGTTGTTCGTGACGAAGCCCAGTCGCATGCCGGCGGAACGCACGGCGGCCAGCGCCGCCGGCACGCCCGGAACGGCGTCGGGACCGAGGTAGACGACGCCGTCGAGGTCCAGCAGCGCCACGTCGTACCGCCGGGCGAGTGGCTCCGGGCAGCCGAGGGCGAGGCCGGCCATCAGCCGTGCGGGGGCTGGTCCGGTCATACCGACTCCCGGGTCTGGCGGGCGCGCACCTCGCGCAGCGCCCGCGCGTAGTGGGCCGAGTCCGGCCGCATGGCCACCGCGAGCGCGAGGTGCTCGACGGCGAGCGCGAGGTCCCCGGCTCGGCTGGCGGCGAGGCCGAGACCGAACTGGGCGTAGTCGTCGGTCGGGTTGGTCGCGATGAGGCTCGCGAAACTGGTGATCGCCTCGCGGTAGCGGTGCGCGTCGTACTGGGCGCGTGCGAGCGCCTCCCTGATGCTGCGGGAGCCGGGCTCGGCCTCGGCGGCACGTGCCAGCAGGGTGGCCGCAGCGTCCGGATGCCGGTCCGCCAGCAGCTCCAGGCCCCGGCGGTACCACTCGTAGACGCCCCCGCTGGGCGTGTCGCGGGCCCCGGCACCTTCCGCCGGACAACTGGCCTCGGGCAACGCTGCTCCCTTCCTGGACCGCTCCACCGTCGGCCACGCACACCGGCTCGTCCCGCTCAGCACCAGCGGCCGTCCGCGGCGTGCGCCGCCGCTCCTACAGTTCTCGTCGTGCTCTCGTCCTCGGCAGGTCCCCGGAGCCCTCGACCGGCCCCGGGGCTGGACGTCCGGCCGTTCCGGGCACTGACGTATCGGCAGCGCGCCTCCGGTTACCTAGCGCGCGTCAGCTCGCCAGCTTACGACCTGGTGACGCCCGCCGGCCGGGACCTGCTGGCCGATGCGGACCCGCACAACGTCGTCCGCCTGATTCTGCCGGGACCCGACGCCGGTCAGGGTGGGCGCAGAGACTCCGCGGACCTGGCTGCCTGGACCCTGCAGGCGTGGGAGGCCGAGGGGGTCCTCGTGCGCGATGAGCTGCCCGCGCTGTGGTTGTACGAACTGCAGCCGGCCGACGGCGGGGCGGCCACACTGGGCTGGCTGGGTGCCGTCACCCTGCCGCCGGCGGATTCGACCGCCGTCCTCCCGCACGAGGACACCTATCCCGCGGCCGTTGAGGAACGGCGCGCGCTGCTGGCTGCGACGCGGACCGACCTGGAGCCGATCGTGCTGGCGCACGATCCCGAGCCGGCGGTGTCCCGGGCGACGGAGGCCGTGCGCCGGACGCCGGGCACGCTGGAGCTCCGGGACGACGACGGGGTGGTGCACCGGCTCTGGCGCGTGCCCGACGTGGCGACCATCGAGGCGGTCTCCTCGGCGCTGAACCGGACACAGGCCGTCATCGCCGACGGCCACCACCGCTTCGCCGCCGCGCGCGCCAATGCCCGGGCCCAGCGGTGCGCCTCGGGTACCGACGCCGTCCTCGCACTGGTCACCCCGATGGGCGGGGGCGGCCTCCGGGTGGACCCGATCCACCGGGTGGTTCCCGCACTTCCCTTCGACAGCGCCGTCGTCGCCGCCGGGCGCGGTTTCGTCGCCGCCGAGCTGCCGGTGAGCGGCGCGGGCACGGAGTCCGTCGTCGCGGCCGCGCGCACCTGGCTCGGCGATCCTGCGGAGCGAGGCATCCTCCTCAGCGACGGCGTCCGGCTGGTGCGGTTGACCGCTGCGGCTCCCGAAATCCGGGCCGCGGTGCCGGCGGAGGCCCCACCCGCCTGGCGGAACCTGGACGTGGTGCTGGCTCACCACGGATTGGTCGGGCACCTGTGGGGTCGCCCCGACACGGTGGACTCCGTCCTCATCGCGCACAGCCTCGACGAGGCCGTGCGGACGGCCCTCGACCGGGCCGGCGTGGCAGTGCTGCTCCGGGCCCCCTCGCCGACCGACGTCGCCGCCGTCGCACGGGCCGGCGCGCGTATGCCCCGGAAGTCGACCCTCTTCGTGCCGAAGCCCAGAACCGGTCTGGTGCTGCGTCCGCTGCCCGACTGACCGGCACCCGGCCTCGGTCACGCGGTCTCCTCCGCCACGCGCGCGGCCGACCGTGGGATCTTGCGCCCGCGCCGGCAGTTCACCTCGCACACCGAGGCCGTGCCCGACCCGGTCCGCCAGAACCGCCGCTGCAGGGCGCCCTCGACCTCGACGACGTCACCGGGCTGCCACACGGCGATCCGTCGCTGCAGGCTGCGGTCGTAGGTGATGCAGGTGAGCACGTCCACCGACTGCCCCCGCACCCTCGGGGCGGGTCTGCGCACCACCAGGCGGAAGGTGAGGAGCGTGTCACCGCTGAGGAGGGTTCGGAGTTCTGCGGGGGCGGACACCCCCCCCCCCAGGACCACGTCATTGCGATCGATCACAGCCACGGTCATGGCCGAAGCCTGTCGGCTCGCCGTGCCGACGGGAGTTCGTCGTGGCGATCTGTGGACGCCGGGCCGGCGTGTGGACGGCCGCGGTCGTCCTGTCGGAGATCAGTGCTCGGGGACGGTCTCCCCGGACCCGGGGCTCGAGGCCCCGTCCGCGTCCACGTCGTCGCGCTCGCCCAGCAGCTCGGCGACCTCCGCCTCGACCTCCTCGTCGAAGTTCGGGCGGCCCTCCCCCGGGGCGTCGATCTCTTCCTCGACGTCATCGAAATCTTCGGCGTCGTCGCCGACGCCGACCAGAGCAGCCGCCTCAGGCTCGGACTCCTGCTCGGACACCTGGCGTCCGACGTCCTCGCCTCGGTCGTCGTCCAACTCGAGGTCCTCCTCGTCGTCGAGCTCGCTGAACTCGACGCCGAGGTCCTCACCGGCCAACTCGGGGTCGATCTCCGCGATGACGCCGAGCCACGCGCCGGCGCGCTCGGTCTCCCCCTGGGCGGCGAGGAGCTCGGCGTACGCAGCCGCGAGGCGGAGCCGTCCCCCGTCGCCAGCGCGGAGGTCCGCAGGCTGTGGACGGCCACCGAGGGCCGCCTCGAGGACCAGCCGGGCCGCCGCGTCCTCGCCGAGGTCCTGCCGCGCACCGGCCTCGACCAGTCGCAGTTCGACCTCTTCGGCCACGTCCACACCTTCGCTGAGGGCCTCGTTGACCAGTCGGATGGCGACCTCCGGTCGGCCGAGCGCGCGCTCGCAGTCCGCGAGCACCGCCCGGTATCCCTGGTCCCCGCTCATCCGGCGGTAGGCGCGCAGCTCCCTGGCCGCCTCGGCGAAGTCACCGGCGTGGTACGCCGCCACACCGACGGCCTCCCGGACAACGGCCAGGCGCGAAGCTCGGTCGCGCGCTGCTCGGGCATGCGCGAGCGCGGTCTCCGGGTCCTCGTCCACGAGCGTCCCGGCGACGACGAGGTGGCCGGCGACCTTCGCGGAGTTACGCGGGTCCAGTCCGCGCAAGGCGGCCCGGATCGCAGGGTCCAGTTCCCGCGGGTCAGCCCACTCGGGAATCTCCGGCCCGGCGGGCACCGGCGGGCGCCGGTCCGGAACGTCTCCCGATGGACGACGGCCCTGCCAGCCGCCCTGCGGCCGATCACCCTGGGGACGGCGGTCCTGCCAATCCCCGCGAGGACGGTCACCCTGCGGGCGCTGCGGACGATCACCCTGCGGACGGCGATCCTGCCAATCCCCGCGAGGACGGTCACCCTGCGGGCGCTGCGGACGATCACCCTGCGGACGGCGATCCTGCCAATCCCCACGAGGACGCTCACCCTGCGGCCGCTGCGGACGATCACCCTGCGGACGGCGATCCTGCCAATCCCCACGAGGACGGTCACCCTGCGGCCGCTGCGGACGATCACCCTGCGGACGGCGATCCTGCCAATCACCGCGCGGACGCTCGCCCTGCGGCCGCTGCGGACGATCACCCTGCGGGCGCCGGTCCTGCCAATCACCGCGCGGACGGTCACCCTGCGGCCGCTGCGGACGATCACCCTGCGGACGGCGATCCTGCCAATCACCGCGCGGACGCTCGCCCTGCGGCCGCTGCGGACGATCACCCTGCGGGCGCCGGTCCTGCCAATCACCGCGCGGACGGTCACCCTGCGGCCGCTGCGGACGATCACCCTGCGGGCGCCGGTCCTGCCAATCACCGCGCGGACGGTCACCCTGCGGCCGCTGCGGACGATCACCCTGCGGGCGCCGGTCCTGCCAATCACCGCGCGGACGCTCGCCCTGCGGCCGCTGCGGACGATCACCCTGCGGGCGCCGGTCCTGCCAATCACCGCGCGGACGGTCACCCTGCGGCCGCTGCGGACGATCACCCTGCGGGCGCCGGTCCTGCCAATCCCCGCGCGGACGCTCGCCCTGCGGCCGCTGCGGACGATCACCCTGCGGGCGCCGGTCCTGCCAATCACCGCGCGGACGGTCACCCTGCGGCCGCTGCGGACGATCACCCTGCGGGCGCCGGTCCTGCCAATCCCCGCGCGGACGGTCACCCTGCGGCCGCTGCGGACGATCACCCTGCGGGCGCCGGTCCTGCCAATCCCCACGCGGACGGTCACCCTGCGGCCGCTGCGGACGATCACCCTGCGGGCGCCGGTCCTGCCAATCCCCACGCGGACGGTCACCCTGCGGCCGCTGCGGACGATCACCCTGCGGGCGCCGGTCCTGCCAATCCCCACGAGGACGGTCACCCTGCGGCCGCTGCGGACGATCACCCTGCGGGCGCCGGTCCTGCCAATCCCCACGAGGACGGTCACCCTGCGAACCGCCGCGCTGGCCGGCGCCGCCGGAGCCGCGGTTGCCCTCGGGGCGGGAGCCGCGGGAAGCCGGTCCTCCGTCGCCGGAACCGCGTCGCGGAGAAGTCATGTGTCCTGGGTACCTCTTCGCTGGCGCCGCACACAGCCATGACGGCTCGCGGCGGAATGGGAATAGCGAACGGGGGCCAGAGCGCTAGCTCTGACCCCCGTTCGGTGAAGTATGTCCGGCGGCGTCCTACTCTCCCACCCCGTCTCCAGGGCAGTACCATCGGCGCTGAAAGGCTTAGCTTCCGGGTTCGGAATGTGACCGGGCGTTTCCCTCTCGCCATGGCCGCCGTAACTCTGTGA
>NZ_JBJHAN010000014.1:0-56011 GCF_054051055.1 Blastococcus sp. SYSU DS0973 | reverse complement strand
TGAGGGGGGCCGGGGGGGCGGGGCCCCCGCGGGCCCGCCGGGCCGGCCCCGGGGGGTCGGGGGGCGGGGCGCCCGCCCCCCCCCCCCCCCGGGACAGCCGGACGACGACCCGGTCGCAACGGACCGCGTCGAGCCAGGGGACGCCGAAGGGCGTCTGCCCACCGTGCCGCTCCAGGACCGCGTCCAGCACGGCCCCCCGAGGGTGCAGCGGTCGGCCCCGGCGCCACCGCGCCACGGCGCCGAAGGGCACGGCCGCCAGGCGCCCGGCCGCCTCCGCCACATCCCGCACGACGCCCTCCGCTCCTCGCACCGGCCGCTGCCTACCCCCGCGGGGCCGCGGAGTATGCAGCGACGGCCGGGGGCACTAGCGTGGATCTGCCGTCCTCCTGGAAAGCGCTGCCGGCGCCGGTGAGGTCGGTCCGGTGCTCGTGCAGCGAAACTCTGCGCATGTCGGCGCCGATCTTTCGGATACTTCTGCCCGGTGACACGGACCGGTCCGGCGCTTACGCTGAGTACATGCTCTCGACGCTTCTGGTCATCGGTGGTGTGCTCGTCGGCCTGCTCGTGCTCCTGACCGTGATCGTGAGCCTCAGCGCCCGCCCAGCCACCAAGAGCCCCGGCACGACCACCGCCCCGCGCTCGCCGGGCTGGGTCGCCGACGCCGGCCGCCCGCACCCCGACGCGTGGTCGCCCCTCACCTCCACCACGACCAGCGAGATCCCCGCCGTCCGCTGATCGTCTGGGCCCGGGGTCCCGGCGGCTGCCACAGCGCGCCGCCGGGACCCTCCGGTCACCCGGCGGCGACCCGCCGGGTGACACGCCCGGCCGAGCGGTCACCGCAGCGGCGACCCCCACTCGGTCTCCTTGCGCAGCGCCGGCTTGAGCACCTTGCCGCCTGGGTTGCGCGGCAACGCGGCAGATCGCACGTCGACGTACTGGGGCACCTTGTAATCGGCCAGCCGGGTCCGTGCGAAGGCCAGGAACTGCGCCACGTCGAAGTCGACCCCGGGCTGGGGCACCACGACGGCGCCGACCTTCTCCCCCATCATCTCGTCGGGTACCCCGACGACTGCCACCTCGAAGACTCCTGGCGCCGCGGCGAGGGCGTTCTCCACCTCGACGCAGTACACGTTCTCGCCACCCCGGTTGATCATGTCCTTGGCCCGGTCGACGATGTAGGTGAACCCGTCGCCGTCGATCCGGGCCAGGTCGCCGCTGTGCAGCCAGCCGCCGGTGAAGGTCTGCGCCGTCGCCTCCGGCTTGTTCCAGTAGCCCTGCACCACCTGGGCGCCGCGGATCAGCAGCTCCCCGACCCCCGTCTCGGGGTCGACGTCGGCCAGGTCGAGGTCCACGACCGGAGCCGGGAACCCGACCGAGTCCGCGTGGGTGTCGGCGTACTCGTGCGGCAGGAACGTCGAGATCGACGACGTCTCGGACAGCCCGAAGCCGTTGCCCACCCGGGCTGCCGGGAAGCTGCGCTTGATCGCCTGGACCAGGTCCGGCGCGATGGGCGCACCGCCGTAGGTCGCGTACCGGACGCCGCTGACGTCGGTTCCGGCGAACTGCTCCTGGCTGATGGCCAGCCAGAAGATCGCCGGCACGGTCGTGACGATGGCGATCCGCTCCTCGGCGATGACCCGCAGGAACCGTCCCACCTCGAACGTCGGCATGATCACCGCCGCCGCACCGCACTGCAGGGTCGGCAGCAACTGGCTGTTGCAGCCGGTCACGTGGAACAACGGCACGGATATGAGGTTGCGCAGCGTGGCGTCCACGCGCGGCAGGCCCACCACCCGCCGGGCGTTCTCGATGTTGGTCAGGAAGTTCTCGTGGCTGGTCATCGCCCCCTTGGGGAATCCCGTCGTCCCGGACGTGTAGAAGATCGCCGCAAGATCGTCCCGCCGCAGGCCGTCCTCGACGAAGGGCTCCGCCTCGGGCAGCGGGTGCCCCGGTGCCAGCACGATCCGGGACCCGCTGTCCTCGACGACGTACCGGGCCTCGTCGTCGGTGAGCCGGGTGTTCACCGGCACGGCCACCCCGCCGGCCATCAGGGTGCCGAGGAAGCCGAGCACCCAGTCGACGCCGTTGCCCAGCCGGATGGCCACCCGGTCACCCCGGACGACGCCGGCCTCGCGCATCCCGCCGGCCACGCGGGTCGCCGCGTCCCACACCTGCCGGTAGGTCAGCCGCGGCCCGTCGACCTCGACGACGGCCTCGCCGTCGGGGTCCCAGTCCACCGACGCCCGGAGCATGGCCACCACGGAGTCCGGAAGGTCGACGTAGCGCTTGACCCCCTGCGCGTCGCGTTCGACGCCGGACTCGTCGAAGGGCCGCAGCACCATCAGTAGGTCCCGACGTTCTCGAAGTACCGACGGGGGTTGCGCACGAGCATCGTCTCGATCTGGTCGTCGGTGACCCCGCGCTCGCGGACGTAGGGGAGCACCTCGTCGTGGATGTGGGTGTAGTGCCACTGGGGCAGCAGGTCCATGACCCCCGGCGCCAGCCAGTCGATGTAGCAGGAGGCGTCCTGCGAGAGCACCATCTGCTCGGCGTAGCCGCGGCGGCACATCTCGACGAGGGTGTCGGCGCGGGCCTCGAACGTGGTCGCGAGGTTGATGCCGAACCGGTCCATCCCCAGGATGAATCCGGCATCGGCGAGCTCGCTCAGGTGGTCGACGTCGGTGGTGTCCCCGCTGTGCCCGAGCACGACCCGCCGCGGGTCGACGCCCTCGTCGTCGAGCACCTTCTTCACCGCCAGCCCCTGCTGGCTGGTCGGGTGCGTGTGCACGGTGATCGGGGCGCCGGTCGCGCGGTGGGCCTTGGCCACGGCGCGCATCACCCGCTCCACCCCGGCGGTCATGCCCTGGTGGTCGATGGCGCACTTCAGGAAGGCGGCCCTGACCCCGGTGCCGGCGATGCCGTTCTCGATGTCGCCCACGAACATGTCCACCATCGGGTCGGGGACCTCCGCCCCGACCGCCTCGTTGAGCGCCGGGCCGCGGTAGTGGAAGAAGAACGGGACGTCGTCGTAGGTGTAGCAGCCGGTCGCCACGACGATGTTCAGGTCGACCTGCTCGGCGATCCGCTGGATCCGCGGGATGTAGCGACCCAGCCCGATGACGGTGGGGTCGACGATCGTCCGGACGCCGGTGTCCGCGAGCCTCGTCAGCTTCTCGACGGCGTCGGCGACGCGCTGGTCCTCGCTCCCCCACTCCTCCGGGTAGTTCTGCTGCACGTCGGCGCTCAGCACGAAGACGTGCTCGTGCATGAGCGTCTGGCCGAGCTCGGCGGTGGCCACTGGGCCTCGGACGGTCTGGACCTGTGACATGGGGATCTCCTCGGGTCAGGTGCCGGCGCGTCGCCGGGCGATGGCGGTGGACAGCGCGACGGCGACGACAGCGCCGCGCCGTTATACGTGGGCTGGACCCAGTCGGCAGCCCCGGCCAGCACGCGGCCGTTCACGCTGACCGCGACGAGAGCACGCCCAGCAGGGTGCCGACGACGTTGAACCGGCCGAGCTTGATGGCCGTCGCACCAAGGAGTGCGGCGGACAGGGCGGCGAGCGTGACCCCGACCGACGCCAGGTAGCGGCCGTGCCCGAGCCCAGGGCGGTGATGCTCTCCGGGATACCGATGCTGATCACCTGGTTGGCCGTGTAGAGGCTGATGAGGCCGGCCACCAGCGTGGACGTCCCCAGGGTCGCGATCAGGGCGTTCACGCCGATCTTGGCCAGCAGCACGCCGTTGAGCAAGCCCACCGCGCACCCGGAGACGATGCCGAGCGCGATGGCGACCGGCACCGACAGCCCCGTCCGCGGCGGGGGCGCTCAGTTCTCCGAAATCATGAGCTCCGCGGCCCGCTCGCCCACGAGCACCGCGGTGGCGGCCGGCCCTCGGCTCGGCACCCGGGGGAGCACCGCGGTGTCGGCCACGCGCAACCCGTCGATCCCCCGCACGCGCAGCCACTGGTCGACCACCGCACCCTGATCGCCGTCCGGCCCCATCCGCGCCGTGCCGGAGAGGTGCACCGCGGTCGTCAGCCGCTCCCTGATCCAGGCGTCCAGCGCTCCGTCGTCGGCCGGCACCGGCCCGGTCGGGCCGCCTCCGGGGCTCCCGACGGCCGCGAGGGCCCGCGTGCGCAGCAGCGTCGCGGCGGCCCGGACCCCCTCCCGCATCCGCCGGCGGTCGGCCGCCTCGGCCAGGTGCCCGTACTCCACGACCGGCGGACGCGCCGGATCGCCGTCGGCCAGGACCAGCCGCCCGACGCCCACGGTGCGCTGCAGGCCGACCCCGATCTCCACCGCCTCGCCCTCCGGGGCTGCCTCCCCCGTCATCACCTGCGCGAACGGGGCGAGCCACGGCAGCACCTCCAGGTCCCCCGGCACCTCCGCCCCCGAGGACGTCAGGTGGAGGACGCCGTCCAGCGGCGCGCGCCCCGGTCCTGCCGTGGTCCCCGGGAGGGGCACGAAGGGCAGGTAGACCAGCGGGTGGTCGGAGCAGTTCCGGCCCACCCCGGGGGCGTCGACGAGGACGTCGATGCCGGCCGAGCGCAGCGCCGCGGCCGGGCCGACCCCGGACAGCAGCAGCAGGTGGGCCGACGCCACCGCCCCGGCGGAGAGCACCACCTCGTCG
Source organism: Blastococcus sp. SYSU DS0973 (assembly GCF_054051055.1). Lineage (NCBI taxonomy): Bacteria > Bacillati > Actinomycetota > Actinomycetes > Geodermatophilales > Geodermatophilaceae > Blastococcus > Blastococcus sp. SYSU DS0973. The sequence continues at coordinate 51,380 of NZ_JBJHAN010000014.1, read as the reverse complement.
GCGCGGACGTCCCCGGCCGTGGTGCGCACGCCCACCGCGCGCCCCCGCTCGACCAGCACGCGCAGCACCCGGACGCTTCCGCGCACGGTGAGGCCGGGATGCCCGCGCCGCGGCGCCAGGTAGGCGTCCGCCGTGCTGATCCGCACGCCGTCGACGACGTTCCGTGGCAGCGGGCCGTACCCGGGGGCGCCCCCGGCGTTCTTGTCCGGCTCGGCCGGCAGCTCCAGCTCCTCCGCGGCCGCGGCGAACGCCTCGGCAAGGCGCCCTCCCCCGCCGGTCCGGGTCACCGGCATCGGTCCGTCGGCGCCGTGCCCGGGCCGGTCGCCGAACTCGCGGTCGCTCTCCAGCCGGCGCAGCGCGGGCAGCAGCCGGTGCCAGGCCCACAGGTCGTTGCCCGCGGCGGCCCAGCCGGCGGCGTCCGCCGGGGTGGGGCGCAGGAAGTAGCCGGCGTTCACCGCGCTGGAGCCGCCCGCCGCGCGGCCGCGGGGCACGCGGACGGTCCGTCCTCCCGGCAGCAGCCCCGGCAGGTCCCAGTTCGCGGGGTGGCCGGGCACGGCGGCGCGCAGGGTGCCGGCGTCGCGCAGCTCCTCGGGGACGTCGGCCGGATCGGGGTGGTGCTCGCCGGCCTCCAGGAGCAGCACGGTCCGGCCGGCGTCGGCCAGCCGGGCGGCCAGCGGGCAGCCCGCGGTGCCCGCGCCGACGACCACGACGTCCCAGTGCTCAGCCACCGGCGAGCCCGAGCACCCCCGGCAGGTCCAGCCGGCGCACCTTCCCGGTGGAGGTCCGGGGCAGTTCGGCCAGCGCGTGCAGCGACCTCGGGCGCTTCGCGGGCGCCAGGTGCTCCCGCGCCCAGCCGGCCAGCTCCTCGGCGCCGGCCCCGCCCACGTAGGCGGCCACCACCCGCTGTCCCCAGTCGGGGTCGGGCACGCCGAACACCGCGCTCTCCACGACACCCGGGTGGGCGTCGAGCACCGCCTCCACCTCCGCCGGGTAGACGTTCACCCCGCCGGAGATCACCAGGTCCTCCCGCCGGCCGTCCAGCCACACGGTGCCGTCGTCGTCCACCCGGCCCAGGTCGCCCACGGTGACCCGGTCGTCCCGCCACGCCGCCGCCGTCTTCCCCGGTGCCCGCCAGTACTCGAATCGCGCCCAGCGCGGCACGGTGCACCAGAGCTGGCCGCGCTCGTCGGTCTCCAGCCGCCGGCCGGGCCGTGCCCGCCCGACGCTGCCCGGGTGCGCCAGCCAGTCGTCCGGCGAGCAGACGGTGAACTGGACCTCGGTGGAGCCGTAGAACTCCCACACGCTGCCCTCCGGCAGCGCCGCGAGCACCGCGCGCTTGAGCGGCTCGGGGCACGGTGCACCGGCGTGCACGAGGCGGCGGAACGAGGACCAGTCGACCGGGTGGGCGGGCGACGACACGGCGAGCAGCCGCTGCAGGTGGGTGGGGACGCAGAACGTCGTCGTCGGCCGGAGGCCGGACAGCACCCGGGCGGCGCGGGCGGCGTCGAAGGAGCCGGGCAGGAGCACCTCGCCACCGGCCAGCAGCGTGTGCATCGCGAACCGCAGCGGCGCGCTGTGGTGCAGCGGGGAGAGGACGACGTGCCGGTCGTGCGGGCCGAAGCCCCACAGCTCGATCTCCTCGCCGGCCAGGGCCCGCGCGTCGTCGTCGGCGAGGACGCCGGACCACACGCCCTTGCGCCGGCCGGTGGTGCCCGACGTGTAGTGCACCGGCCGGGCCAGGGGCACCGGGGCCAGCGCGGCCTCTCCGTCGCCGAGCAGGCGGGCCGGGTCGGAGCCGGCGTCGAGCGCGGGGTCGGCGTCCTCGGCCAGCGCCGCCCGCTCCTCTGCGGGCAGCGCCGGGTCGAGCACCACCGGCACGATCCCGGTGCGCAGGGCGCCCAGCACGACGGCGAGCAGCGCCGGCGAGGCGGCGGCGGACACGAGCAGCCGGTCCCCCTCCCGCAGACCTGCCGCCGCGAGGGCCGCCGCGGCCCTCCGCTGGTCGCGCTCGCTGGCGGCCGCGGTGACCACGGGGACGCCGGAGCCGGCGGTCATGCAGGCCGCACCCCGCCGCCGTCGGTCAGCTCGACGCGCCCCTCGGCGGCGAGCTTGGCCAGCGTGGCCCGGGTGGACTGCGCCGCGGCGGGCCAGACGGCCCGGGAGACCTCCGCGTAGACGGTGGCGACCAGCTCGCCGACGGTGCCCGCGCCGGCGGCCAGCGCGTCCAGCAGCTGCTGCTCCCGGTGTGCGCGGTGCGCCAGGTAGTAGTCGAGGACGGCGGCCGGGTCCTCGGTCAGCTCGGGCCCGTGGCCGCAGTAGAGGGCGCTGGGGCCGAGGTCGTGCACCCGCCGCAGGGAGTCGAGGTACGCGACGACGTCGCCCTCCGGGTGGGTGACCACGGAGGTGCCCCGGCCGAGGACGTGGTCACCGACGAGCACCCCGCCGGACTCCAGCCGGAAGGCCAGGTGGTCGGCCGTGTGCCCCGGGGTGGCGACGACGCCGATCGTCGTCCCGGCCAGGCCCAGCCGCTCCCCCGCGCCGAGCACCCGGCCGTCCGGGCCGGCGACGGCCGCTGTGGCAGCGGCGACGGGGGCACCGAAGCGGGCGCCCCAGGGCAGGGCGGCCTCGGCGTGGTCGCCGTGATGGTGGGTGACCAGGACGGCGACGCAGCGCGCGGCGCGGGTGGCCAGGGCCGCCTCGACCGCCGCGAGGTGCGCCGGTTCGTCGGGGCCCGGGTCCACGACCACCGCCTGGCCGCTGCCCGGCGCGCCCACGAGGTAGGTGTTGGTGCCGTCGAGGGTCATCGGCGAGGGGTTGGGCGCGAGCACCCGGGTGACCAGTGGCTCCAGCTCGGCGGTGCGGGGCAGGGCGCCGGGGGCGGGAAGACCCCACGCGCCGCGGGGATCGGTCGGAACGGGCACGACCAGCACGCTAGCCGCGGGCCCCCGCCGGACGCACCCGGCGACTATCCTCGCGGCATGCGCCGATCCCTGCTCCGATCCGCGGTCCTGCCTGCCACCGCCGCTCTGGTGCTGCTGACCGGCTGCAGCGGCTCCGACGACGAGGACGCCACCGCCTCGCAGGAGACCTCGGCCGCGGAGTCGTCCGCTGCGGAGACCTCCGCTGCGGAGACCTCCGCCGCCGACTCCGAGTTCTGCACGGAGGCGACCAGCAGCTTGGAGCGGCTGACCGGCAGCGCCTCCTCGGCCGGGGACCCGAGCGAGCTGCCGCAGATCTTCCGCGGGGCCGCCGAGGAGATCAGGGGCATCGAGGCGCCCGACGAGCTGGCCTCGGACTGGAATGCGCTCGCCGACGGCGCGGAGCAGTTCGCCTCGACGCTGGAGAACGTCGACCTGACCGACCCCAACGCGATGACCACCCTGCAGCAGCAGCTCGCCCCGCTGGAGCAGCAACTCAACGAGGCATCGATGAACGTGCAGAACTACCTCGGCGACGAGTGCGGCATGGACGTGTCCACCGAGGAGTCCGCGCCGACCAGCTGATCGGCCTCCCCTGGGACGACTGCGGCCCGCCACCCTTCCCCGGGGTGGCGGGCCGCAGCGCCGTGCGAGGCCCCGCGCAGGGCCAGCCACGACCTCGCGAGTGGCGGGGGCTCGGGGTCCTTCCTCAGCCGCCGCAGCCCCCGACGTGGACGCCGCGGGCGTTCAGCCAGGGCACGGGGTCGACCTGACCGCCGTACATCTGGCCGCTCGGGTGGACTTCGAAGTGCAGGTGGGGGCCGGTCGACTGCCCGCGGTTGCCGACCTCCGCGATCCGCTCACCGGCCACCACCCGCTCCCCGACGGAGACGAAGTAGCGGTGGACGTGGCCGTAGACGGTCACGGCGCCGTCGTCGCCCTCGATGTAGACGGCGTAGCCGAATCCGGTGGCCGTCCCGGCGCGGCGGACCACGCCGCTCGTGGCCGCGTAGACCGGGGTTCCGGTGGGGGCGGCGATGTCCACGCCCGCGTGCAGCGCACCCCAGCGCCAGCCGTAGCAGCTGGACACCCGGCCCGACGTCGGCTTGACGTACCCGACGCCGCTCACTCCCCCGCCGCCGCCGGCGCTGTCGCCGCTGCTCCCGCTCCCGCTGCTCCCGCTCCCGCTGCTCCCGCTCCCGCCGCCCCCGGCCGCGGCGTTCCGGGCGGCGGCGTCCCGGGCGGCCTGAGCGGCCGCCTCGGCCTCGCGCGCGGCGCGCTCGGCGGCGGCCCGGGCGGCGGCCTCCTCGGCTTCCTTCTGGGCGACCCACTGCTGGTAGGCGTTCCGCGCCCCCTGGAGCTCCAGCAGCTGGATCTGGGCGGCCTGCAGCTGCTGCTCGTACTGCGCCTTCTGCGCCTCGATCTCCGCGTAGGCGGCCTGGTGGGAGGCGAGCTGCGCGTCGGCGGCCTCCTTGGCGGCCTGGGCGGCGTCCTCCGCCGCGGCCCGCTCGTCCCGGGTGGCGCGGGCCCTGGAGTCGGCGTTGGCCTGCCGGACCCGGGCCACCTCGAGCACACCGAGGACGTCGAGCTGGTTGGCGGCCACGTAGTCGAGCATCGCGGCCCGCTGGAGCAACTCGCCGGGGCCCTCGGAGTCCAGCAGCGCCGCCGAGCTGGTCAGCGAGGCACCGTTCATGTAGCTGTCGCGGGAGAACGCTGCGATCCGCGTCTCGGCCGCGGTGACCGCCTCGCCGGCGGCGCGGAGCTCGGCGGCGGCCCGGTCGGCGGCCTCCTGGGCGAGGGCCAGCTCCTCCTCGGCGATCAGATAGGCGGTCCCTGCGGCCTCCGCCTGCACACCCACCCGCTCGAGCTCGGACTCGGCGGTGGCGACCAGGCCGGCGATGCGGCCCACTTCGGCGGCCGCGGCGGCCTGCTGGCTCTGCGCCGCGCTGAGCTGGCCGTCGCTGGGGTTGGGGGGCGGAGCCGGGACCGCGACGGCGGGGACGGCCGTGACCATCAGCGCCGCGCCGGCCACGACGCCCACCAGGGCGGTGCGGAACGGGCGAGGGGAGCGGCCCGCGACGAACCGGCGGCTGCCGGTCCGCGAAGTCGCCGGTCCGGACGGGCGGCGCTGGAACATGTGCTCGCTCCCTGGGGAAGAGGGTGGGCGGTGTGGCCCGCGAACAGTCCCACTGTCACCTGGAGTCACAAAGGCAACACGCGGCAATTGGGACGCGCCGCTGAAGAACGGTGGGCGGCCGTCTCGTCACAGTCGGTATGTCGACTGGCTGATGCGACGGACTCGGCTCGCGCGAGGCTCAGCTCCCCGGGCGCTCCAGCTCGTGGCTGAGGGCGTCCAGCTCGGCGCCGCCGGCCATGAGGCGGGTCAGTTCCTCGCGGCTGATGTCGGCCTTGGCGAACTCCCCGAGGCTGCGCCCCCGGTTGAGCACGAGGAAGCGGTCGCCGACGGGGTGGGCGTGGTGCGGGTTGTGGGTGATCAGCACGACCCCCACCCCCCGGTCCCGGGCCTGCGCCACGTAGCGCAGGACCACGCCCGCCTGCTTGACGCCGAGCGCCGAGGTGGGCTCGTCCAGGATCAGCACCCGGGCCCCGAAGTGCACCGCGCGGGCGATCGCCACCGATTGGCGCTCCCCACCGGAGAGCGTGCCGACCGGCTGGTCGGGGTCGCGGATGTCGATGCCCATCGCGGCCAACTCGCGGCGGGTGGTCTCCTTGGCGCGGGCGACGTCGAACCGGCGGAAGGGTCCCCGGCCGCGGGTGGGCTCGGCGCCCAGGAAGAAGTTCCGCCAGATCGCCATCAGCGGGATCATCGCGAGGTCCTGGTAGACGGTGGCGATCCCGGCGTCGAGCGCCTCGCGCGGCGAGCCGAAGTCGGCCGGCCGCCCGTCCAGGAGCACCCTGCCGCGGTCCGCCCGGTGCACGCCCGAGAGGATTTTGATCAGCGTCGACTTGCCCGCGCCGTTGTCGCCCAGGACGCAGGTGACCTCGCCGGCGCGCACGGTGCTGCTCACGCCGTCGAGGGCGATGACCGACCCGTAGTCCTTGCCGACGTCGGCCAGCTCCAGCAGCGGCGGGCCTCCGTCCCGGTGGGCGGTCACCGCGGGGCCGCCTCGGCCGAGCGGCGGACCAGCCGGTTGGCCAGGACCGCGAGCAGCAGCATGGCGCCGAGGAAGAAGTAGAACCAGTCGGCGTCCCAGCGCAGGTACGGAATGCCCAGCTGCGTCATACCGAAGATCAGCGCCCCGAGTGCGGCGCCGACGGCCGATCCGAATCCGCCGGTGAGCAGGCAGCCGCCGATGACTGCGGCGACGATGTAGATGAGCTCCTGGCCGATGCCGGTGTTGGCCTGGACCGACGTCAGCCGGACGGCGAGCGTGGTGCCGACGAACCACGCCGCGGCCGCCGTCGTCATGAACAGCGCGATCGTGGTGCGGCGGGCCGGCACGCCGACGTTGCGGGCGGCCACCTCGTCACCCCCGGTGGCGAAGATCCAGTTGCCGAAGCGGGTGCGCAGCAGGACCCAGGTGGCCAGCGCGGTGAACAGCAGCCACCACAGCACCGCCACCCGGATCGGCGCGCCCAGGATCTCCAGGCGCGAGGCGAACACCCACTCCGCCGCCGTGTAGCCGGGTACGTCGTCGATGCCGCCGACGGTGACCGTGTCGGTGAACAGCTTGGTGAGGCCCAGGTTGAGCCCCTGGAGCATCAGGAAGGTGCCGAGCGTGATGATGAAGCTCGGCAGCTTCGTGCGGGTGACCAGCCAGCCGTTGAAGAAGCCGATCGCCAGGGCGACGACCAGCGCGACGCCGATGGCCACCCACAGGTTCTGCCGGAACTCGACCGCGACGATGCCGACGGTCAGCGCGGTGGTGCCGGTCATCACCCCGGCGGACAGGTCGAAGTGCCCGCCGATCATGAGCAGCGCGACCCCGACCGCCATGATCCCCAGCGTCGAGGCGGGGTCGAGCCAGTTGGCGATGCCGCGCGGTGACCGGAACACCTCGGACTGGACCGCGAAGAACGAGAACACCGCGATCGCGCCCACCAGCGCGCCCAGCTCCGGCTTGACCAGCAGGCGGCGCAGCGGACCGGCGGCGCCCAGCCGCTCGTCGGCCCGCTGGTCCGCCGGGGCCGCAGCCTCCCGGGTGCTCAGCGCGTGCCGGCCGTGGCGAGGTCGGCGATCTCGTCGACGTTCTCGGCGTCGACGATGGCCGGTCCGGTGAGCACGGGCTGGCCGCCACCGACCGTGTTCAGATTCTCGACGTACAGCTTCAGCATCACGACCGGCAGGTAGCCCTGCTCGAACTGCTGCTGGTCGACGGCGAAGGCGATGTCGCCGGCCTGGATTCCGCTGATCACGTCCGCGTTGAGGTCGAACGTGGCCACCTGGGCGTCCGAGCCGGCGTCCTGGGCCGCGTCCACCGCGACGGCCGCCACGGCCGAGTTCAGCGCCAGGACGGCGTCGATCGACGGGTCGGTCTGCAGCTGCGAGGCGATCGTCGACTGCGCGCCCGGCAGGTCGTTGATGTCGACCTGCACGGTGCTGATCCCGCCGCCCAGCGCCTCGGCCGCGCCGGCGCAGCGCTGCTCCAGGCCGATGTTGCCGGCCTCGTGGATGACGCAGAGGACGTTCTGGGCGCCGTCCTCGGCCAGCCGCCGGCCGGCGCCCTGCCCGGCGATCGCCTCGTCCTGGCCGACGTGGCCGATGGCGCCGAACTCGGTGGAACGGCCACCGCCGGAGTTGATGGTGACCACCGGGATGCCGGCCTCGACCGCGTCCTCGATCGAGCCCTGCAGGGCGTCGGGGTTCGCCATCGAGACGACGATGCCGTCCACGCCCTGGTTCACCGCGGCGTCGATCAGCTGCGCCTGCCGCTGCGGGTCGCCGTCGCTCTGGTAGTCGACGTCGATGCCCAGGTCCTCCCCAGCGGCCTCGGCGCCGTTCTGGACGACGTCCCAGAACGCGTCCCCGGCCGAGCCGTGGGTGACCACCGAGAAGACCAGGTCGCCCTCGGCGCCGGCTCCACCGCCGGAGCCGCCGTCGCCACCGTCGCCCGCGCTGTCCGTGGTGCAGGCGGAGAGAAGCAGGGGCGCCGCCAGGGCGAGCGCCAGCAGTCGCTTGGGTGCGGCCATCGAGAGTCCTCCTGTGCTCGCGGGGGCTGGAGCCCGCGCGTCCGGTCCGCTCAGGATCATGCCCCTCCCACCGGCGGTCGGCGCCCCCGAGGGTGACGACGTCGCCGGAGTCCACCGGCCGGGCGACCGCCGCACGGCGTTCTAGGCTCCAGGCGTGGACGTCCTGGCATCCGGTCATGAGCAGGTCGTGTTCTGCAGCGACCCCGAGTCGGGGTTGCGGGCGATCATCGCGATCCACTCCACGGCCCTCGGGCCGGCCCTGGGGGGCACGCGCTTCCACCCCTACGCGAGCGAGGACGCCGCCCTGGCCGACGCGCTGCGGCTGTCGGCGGCCATGTCGTACAAGAACAGCCTGGCCGGCCTCGACCTCGGTGGCGGCAAGGCCGTGATCATCGGCGACCCGCGCACCGACAAGACCGAGGCCCTGCTGCGCGCCTACGGCCGGTTCGTGGAGTCGCTGGGCGGCCGCTACCTGACCGCCTGCGACGTCGGCACCTACAACGCCGACCTCGACGTCGTGGCCCGGGAGACGCGGTTCGCCCACGGCCGGTCGGAGACCTACGGCGGCTGCGGCGACTCCTCGGTGCTCACCGCCTACGGCGTGTTCCAGGGGATGCGTGCGGCCGCGCAGCACTGCTGGGGCTCCCCGTCGCTCGCCGGGCGCACCGTCGCCGTAGCGGGCGTGGGCAAGGTGGGCTCGTGGCTGGTCGACCACCTCGTCGACGACGGCGCCGACGTGGTCGTCACCGACGTCGACCCGGCCGCCGTCGAGCGGCTGCAGAGGCGGCACCCGGAGATCGGCGCGGTCGCCGACACCGCGACCCTGGTGCGAACCCCGCACGACGTGTACGCGCCGTGCGCGCTGGGCGGGGCGCTGGACGAGGAGACCGTCGCGGTGCTGCCGGGCCGGATCGTCTGCGGCGGGGCCAACAACCAGCTGGCCACTCCCACGATGGCCGACCGGCTGAGCGAGCGCGGCGTCCTCTACGCACCGGACTTCCTCGTGAACGCCGGCGGGGTCATCCAGGTGGAGGACGAGCGGCACGGCTTCTCCTTCGACCGCGCGCAGGCCAAGGCCTCGGGCATCTTCGACGTGGCGCTGCGGGTGTTCGCCCTCGCCGACGCCGAGGGCGTCTCCCCCTCCGTGGCCGCCGATCGGCTGGCCGAGGAGCGGATGCGCACGGTCGGCCGGCTCGCCACGATCCGGCTCCCAGGCTGAAAAAAAGACCCCGTCCTCCCCACCCCTCGCGAGCTCGGGGCGGCGCCCTGGACGGGCCCGCGGGAGGGGCGTGTGCCCGCCGCCGATCCGTGTCGTAATGTTGTCCGAGACATTGTCACTCAGTCGGGGTCGCCACGCGGGCCGCATCAGCCGCTTGGCTGGTCCACCGCACTCCGTAACGAGGGGGTCGAGCCGATGGGGCGCGGCCGAGCGAAGGCCAAGCAGACACGCGTGGCCCGTGAGCTCAAGTACAGCTCACCGAACACCGACCTCACCGCGCTTCAGCGCGAGCTGGCCGGTTCGTCGTCGACCTACACCGCGCCCAGCGCGGCTGATGACGACGACGAGGACGACACGTACGCCGATCGTTGGGCGGACGACGAGTCCGACGACGACGACTGGCCGGCCAGCCGCTGACCTGCGGCTCCTCAGTCTGACACCACGACACCGCGGCCCTCTGGGGCAGCGGTGTCGTGGTGTTCCGCCCGGCCCGCGCCGTTGCCGAGCGTGGACGCGTGCCTCTCGTGACACGACGGTGCCCCGCACACCGCGGGTGTGCGGGGCACCGTCGTCCGGCGGCCGGGCGGTCGGTCAGGCGGCGACCCGGTGCGAGCGCACCTGGAAGGGCGTCGTGTCCAGCGCGGGAGGCCGGCCGGCCACCACGTCGGCCAGTATCCGGCTTGAGCCGCACGCCATCGTCCAGCCCATGTGCCCGTGGCCGGTGTTGTAATAGAGGTTGCGCTGCTTGCCCCGACCCACGATCGGCGGGCCATCCGGGGTCATCGGCCGCATGCACGAGCGCATCCGGGCCCGCTCCCAGTCCACGGCGGTCGGGAACAACTCGCGCCCGGTCTTCAGGATGTTGGAGAAGTCCGAGTACTTCCAGTCCCGGTCGAATCCGGCGAACTCGGCCGTCGAGGAGATCCGCAGCTGATCACCGAAGCGCGACCAGGCGACGAGCGTCGCCTCGTCCACGCCGCCGACGGTGGGGGTCGCGTCGGCATCCACGACGTCGGCGGTCAGCGAGTAGCCCTTCGCCGGGTACATCGGCAGCCGCTGCCCCGCCGTCCTCGCCAGGAACGGGCTCTGGATGCCGAGCGCGAGCACGTAGTTGTCCGCCGTGAGGAGCCCCGCGTCGGTCCGCACGCCGGTGACCCGGTCGCCATCGGTCACGAAGCCCTGGGCGGTCACGCCGAGCCGGAATTCCACGCCCAGGCCGCCGCAGCGCTGTGCCAGCTCGTTGGTGAACAGCTCTGAGTTGCCACTGGCGTCGGAGGTGACGTGGATGGCGCCGGCGAAGGTCTCGCCCGCCGCGGCGAAGGCCGGGTCGAGCTTGGCCACCTGCTCGGCATCCAGCACGTCCATCGGGACGCCGTTGGTGCGGAGCAGATCCATCTTCTTCACACCGGCGTCGAGGGCCTCCTGGCTCCGGTAGAGGTAAGCCAGCCCCTTCTGCACGTGGTGGTAGTCGATGGCCTCCGCCGCCGCAAGCTCGTCGAGCAGCCGCTGGCTGTACAGGCAGAGCTCGAGCTTGACCAGCGTGTTGGCCTGCGCACGGGCCGGGGTGCACTCGCGGAGGAACTGCACCCCCCAGGAGACCAGCTTCGGGTCCAGGCGCGGCTTCACCCGGATCGCGGTCGCCTCGCCGCGGAGGGAAGCCAGCAGCATCTTGGGTGCCGCCGGCGACGCCCAGGCGAAGGAGTGGCCGGGCGCGATCAGCCCGGCGTTGCCGCCGGTGGCGTCGGTGCCGAGGCTCTCCCGGGCCTCGACGACCACGACGTCGTGCCCTTCCTGGGCCAGGTAGTAGGCGGTGGTGACGCCGATGACGCCGCCCCCGAGGACGATGGTCTTCATGGGTTCTCCCTGGGGGTGGCTGATCAGAGGGCGGCGACGGCCTGGATCTCGACGACCAGGCCGGGCATCAGCAACCCGGCGACGACGGTCGCGCGGGCGGGCCGGTGGTCACCGAAGGCCTCGCCCCATGCCTCGTTGAAGCCGGCGAAGACGTCGAGGTCGGTGATGAAGACGGTGGCCGAGACGATGTCGGTCAGCTCGGCGTCGAACTCGGCGAGGATCGTCTTGATCCGGTCGATGGTGACCCGGGTCTGCTCCCGGATGTCTCCGGGCGCCACGACGTTGTTGTCCTTGTCCAGTCCGACCTGACCGGCCAGGTAGGCGAACCCGTTGGCGACCACGGCCTGCGAGTAGGGGGCGATGGCCGGGCCGAGGCTGCTCGGGTTGTAGATGCTGAGGTCTGCGCTCATGGTGCGGTCTCCAGTCGAAGTCGGTGTGCGGGGGTTGCGCGCGGGTGCGGTCGGAAAGGAAGCAGCCCGCGGGATCAGTAGGTGCCGCGGTAGCTCCGCGGCGTCACGGCGTCGTGCACGTAGCGGATGAAGCCGGCCCAGTCGAAGACCGGCAGCCCGGTGGCCTCCGAGACGCTGCGTGCGTAGGGCGGCAGGTCGCTGCACTCGAGGAGGACGGCACCGACGTCGGGGTTCCCCTCGATCGCCTCGCAGGCGGCCTCGACCACCTCGCGGCGGAGAACTTCCTCATCCAGGGTGCCCAGCTCCTGGATGATCACCTCGTTGAAGTGCGGCTTGTGGTCCAGGCCCTGGATGTGCAGCCGGGCGGGGTCGGTGATGCCGGCCCCGCGCAGGACGGTGTCGGAGATGCCGCCACCGTTGGCGACCAGGACGGCCAGGCGGCGGTGCCCGCCGAGCATGCGCAGGAGCATGGGGGCCTGGACGAGGCTGGACATGAACACCGGCACGTCGACGGCCGCGGCCACCACGTCCTGGTAGGCCGCCATGTAGCCGCAGTTGCCGGTGATCGCGTGGACGCCCTCAGCCTCCAGTTGCTTGGCGGCCGCGACGAACAGCTCGCTGTACGCGCCTGCGTCGCCGGTCAGCACGTCCGATCCCGCCGCCCCGTCCACCACGAGGTAACGCACCGGGAAGTCGAACGTGCTGGCGTTGTTGAGGTCGCCGGGGACGAATGGGACATTCCACTCGGCGCAGAGCATGCCGACGGTGTAGCCGTAGGCGACCGGTCGTGCGGGTGTGGTGCGGTAGACGGCCATCAGAGTGCTCCCTCGACCATGGACTGGGCGTCGGACGTTGCGGCGGGCAACCCGCCGAGGTAGAGCTCGCTCACCTGCGGGTCCTGCAGGAGGTCCGCGGCAGTCCCCTGGAGGGCGACCTGCCCTTGCACGAGAACCAGCCCACGGTCGCTGACGGCGAGGGACTGCACGGCGTTCTGCTCCACGCACAGCACGGTCACTCTCTCCCGCGCCCGGATGTCCACGATGGTGTCGAACAATTCCGTCACCTTCGCCGGCGATAGACCGGCCGATGGCTCATCCAGCAGGAGCACGTCCGGCCGCGGCATGAGCGCCCGGCAGACCGCGAGCAGTTGGCGCTCCCCTCCGGAGAGCGAGTCGGCCCGCGCACCCGGCCGGTCACCGAGCGCCGGATAGCGCCCCAGCAGCTCGTCGGCCCGCCGCTCCCGGTCCCGACGCGGCAGGTACTGGCCGCCGGCCCGCACGTTGTCGCGGATGCTCATCGGCCCGAAGACGTTGTCGAGCTGCGGAACGAACGCCATCCGGTGGCGACGCACGCGGCGGTGCGCGGCCACCCGGGTGCAGTCGGTGCCCGCCACCGAGACCGAGCCGGTCCGGGCGGGGACGAATCCCATCAGGCACTTGAGGAAGGTGGATTTGCCGGACCCGTTGGGACCGATCACGGTCATGATCTCCTGGTCGGCGAGCTCGAACGTGATCCCGTTGAGGATGTTCACGCCGGGGACGTAGCCCGCGGTGAGGTCCTTCGCCTGAAGCTTCACGAACTGCTCACTCCCGTGGTCAGGTGGGCGGTACGCGGGGCACCGAGGTAGGCCTCCACCACGCGAGGGTTGTCCTTCAGCTCGTCGGGACGGCAGGAGGCGATGACGCTGCCCTTGTCGAGCACGTGGACGCGGCCGCACATGCGGGCGATGAAGCCCATGTCGTGCTCGATCACGAGGAGGGTGGTCCCACCGGCGTTGATGTCCTTCAGTCGGTCGGCGATCGTCAGCCGCAGCGTGGGGTTGACGCCCGCGGTCGGCTCGTCCAGGAGGAGGACCTCCGGGTCGGTCATCAGGGCCACGCCCAGACTGAGCAGCTTCTTCTGCCCACCCGAGAGCCGGCCCGCCGGCTCCTGCACCATGTGGCCGAGACTCAGGAAGTCCAGGAGTTCCAGCGCTTTGCGCACCGCGACGGCCTGCTCCACTGCCCGCGCCCTGCGCCGGAGCAGCCCCCGGACGGGGGCGCTGCCGATGGGTAGCGACGCGCCGCACAGCATGGCTTCGAGGACGGACATCTTCATCGGCTGCGACGCCGTCTGAAACGTCCGACGGATCCCCAGGCGGCTGACCTGCCAGTCCGCCAGCCGGTCCAGCCGGGTCCCGTCGTACTCGATCGTGCCCTCGTCCGGGTTGAGGTAGCCCGACAGGCAGTTGAGGAGCGTCGTCTTCCCGGAGCCGTTGGGGCCCACCAGGCCGACGATCTCGCCGGGCTCGATGCCGAGCTCGACGTCGTGCAGGACCTGCACCGCCCCGAACGACTTGCACACGCCCTTAGTGCTGAACATCGATCCTCCGTAGCTTCTCGGCGAACAGTCCGTCGGGGCGCGTCATGAGGAATGCCGTGAGGACGAGTCCCACGATCAGCAGCCGGATGCTGCTGGCGCTCTGGTCGGGGATGGGGAAGATGTCCTTGAGGAAGCGGCTGCCCGCGTAGATCAGCTGGATGAGCAGGGCTCCGAACACCGCGCCGCGGTTGTTGCCGATCCCGCCGATGATCAGCATCGTGAAGACCAGGAACGTCTCCAGCGGCAACAACTGGTTGGGGCCGATGTAGGAGATGTAGAGGGTGTAGACCGAGCCGCCGACGGCGGCGATCGGGCCCGCCACGGCCAGCACCCGCATCTTCTCGGCGGTGATGTTGTGCCCGAGGGACGCCGCGAGGACGGGCTCCTCCCGGATGAGCCGCAGCACCCGGCCGAACTGCATGCGGGTCAGGGTCTCCGCGATCAGGTACGCGGCCACCGCCAGCACGGTGCACAGGGCGAGCCAGGCCAGCGCGGACGTCAGACCGGTGAGGCCCGAGAGGGGCCCCGCGATGCCGCTGATGCCCTGCGGCCCCCCGGTGACATCGCTCTGATTCATCACGATCAACCGGAAGCACTCGGCGATGGCCAACGTCACGATGGCCCAGTAGTCGGCCGCCAACGTGCGGCCGAGCCGGCCGATCGCCGCGCCCAGCACGCTTGCGACCACCACACCCGCGACGATGCCCAGCAGCCAGTTCCCACCGTTCAGCGCCACGATGCCGGATGCATAGGCACCGACGCCGAAGAAGGCGACATGACCGAAATTCAGCAGGCCGGTGACACCGGCCTGGAGGTTCAGGCTGAGGGCGAAGAGCGCGTATATCGCGGCGACGGTCGCGACGTACAGCAGGAAATCAAGCACGACGGCCTCCCAGCCCGAACAGTCCCTGCGGACGGAAGAGCATGACGAGGATGACGGCGACGAAGCCGACCGCCGGCCGGTAGCTCACCGGCACCAGCAGCGAGTCGCCGCCCAGGAGGGCACCGAAGTCGATGCGGAGGATCGTGCTCTCGACGAAGGCCAGGACCGCCGCGGCGAGCAGCGCACCACCGACGCTCCCGATGCCGCCCATGATCACCGCGGCGAACACGGCGAGCAGGAGGGCGCTCCCCATCTCGAGCGAGATGGAGGTGTCGAGGGCGATGAAGACCCCGCCCGTGGCGGCCAGGGCAGCAGCGGCGAAGACCACCGTGGTGGAGATCCGCTTGACGTCGATCCCGCTCGACGACGCAAGGTCCGGGTTGGCCGCCACGCAGCGGATGGCGCGGCCCAGGCTGGTGAAGGCGAGGACGAGGAAGAGCGCCACGAAGATCAGCGCGGCAAGGACGACGATGTAGAGCTGCGGCCGGGTGACGAAGGCATCCCCGATCGGGATACCGGGCGCCGGTGGGAGCGGTAGCCGCTCCGGGCGAGGCCCGGCGATCGCCTGGATCGTCGCCGTGATGACGATCGACATGGCCAGCGACCCGATCAGCGCGGTGGCACTGCTGAAGGACGCCAGCCGACGGAAGAAGAAGAGATGGAGCAGGACCCCGAACACGCCCGCCGCAAGGATGCCGATCAGCGACCCGGCCACCACTCCGAGGCCGAGGCCCGAGGCGGCGACGAGGGCCAGGTAGGCGCCGACGGGGGCGTACTGGACGTGCGCCACGTTCGCGAAGCGCACGATGCCCCACGTCATGGAGAGGCCGACGGCGACGAGGCTCAGCTGCGACGTGCGCACGAGCGTGTCGACGAGGATGGGGACTAGCACGCGTTCACCCTCCGTGCGGAGTGGTCCGGGAACAGGTCCCCCGTTCCCGGGGGCCCGCCGATGGCGGTCCCCCGGGACGGGGCGGTGCTCGGCCCGCGTGCGCAGGCCCGAGCGGATCCTCAGCTCTCTTCGACGACCTCGCCGCCGGTGTACCTCAGGACGAGGTACGGCTGCTCGGAGCGCTGGTTGTCGCCGTCGAAGGTGATGTCGCCGGTGACGCCGGCGTAGCCGGAACCGATCGTCCTCAGCGCCTCGGCGATGGCATCGGTATCGGTGGAGCCGGCCGCTTCGATCGCCTCGGCCAGCATCATCGTGGCGTCGTAGGTGTAGCCGCTGAACGTCGACGCGAAGCCCTCGCCGTACTCGGCCTCGTAGGCCTCCTGGTAGTCCTGCCCCGACGGGCCGACGTAGTTGACGTCCATGCCGATCTGGTTCTCGACCGTCTCCGGAGCGGAGTCCGAGGTACACATGGTCAGGTAGATGCAGAACCACGGGGTGCTCTGCATGCCGCCCTCGAACGCCTGCTGGTTGATGACCACCGCGTCCTGCCCGTAGGCGCTGTACAGGATGACGTCGGGCGAGGAGGCGACGAGCCGCTCCAGCTCGGCCCGGTAGCTGGTCTGCCCCTCCGTGTAGAGCACGGTCTCGGTCACCGTTCCCCCGACCGCCGCGTAGGCGTCCGTGAACGGCTGGACGATGCCCTCGCCGTAGGAGTTGTTGGGCACCAGGATCGCGGCCGACATGAGCCCGCGCTCGGCGAGTTCGTCGGCGCCGAACTCGCTGGCGATGGTGTCCAGGCCGATGACGGAGAAGGACTTGTCGCCGATTCCGGCGATCTCGGGCGACGACGAGCCGACGTTGAGGTGGATGACGCCCTCCTGCTGGAGGTACTGACCCAGCGGAACCGTGACACCCGAGGAGTACTCCCCCATCACCGCCACGACGTCATCGACGGTCACCAGCTTCGTGGCCGCGTCGATGGCCGCGTTGGCCGTCCCGGCGGAATCCTCGATGATCACGTTGAGGTCCTCGCCCAGGACGCCGCCGTCCTCGTTGATCTGCGCGACGGCGAGTTCGATCCCCCGGCGCTGGTCCTCGCCGATCGAGGCGCTGCTGCCGGTCAGCGGCAGCACCGCGCCGATGTTGACGGCGCCCTCGACCGCATCGCCACCGCCGGAGCCGGGCTCGCCGCCCCCTCCTCCGGTGGTGGCCGCGGTTCCCCCGCATCCGGCCAGGACGGCCGCGAGTCCGAGTACGGCAACGGGCTTGATGAGTCTGCGTGGATTCTGCACGGCAGTCCTTGAGGTCTGAGGGCATCTGCATACGGCTCTGCATGCAGTCTCGTATGCCGTAGGAGTATGTGAAGCTCGCCGCGTGACTGTCAACGGTCCTGGTGCCGGGGAAATGGAATCCTCACAACACCTGGTTGGCGTCACAGGCCGGTGCCGCCCCTGCAACGCCGCCGTCACACAACAGTCCCCGGAGTGAGCGCACGTGACCGTCACGAACATCGGCGAGCCCACCCACGGGTCGCTCTCAGAGGCGGTCTACGCCGCCGTCCACCACCGCATCGTGACCGGCGCCTACCGGCCCAACCAACGGCTCGTCGAGACCGAGATCGCCGCCGAACTCGGCGCCAGCCGCACGCCTGTGCGCGAGGCGCTGGTCCGACTCATCAAGGACGGTCTCGCGGTCCGTTCCCGGCACGGCCTGATGGTCCGCGAGTTCACGCTCCCCGAGGTCCGCGAGATCTACGAGGTCCGAGCAGCCCTCGAGGGCTACGCCGCCCGCCTCGCCGCCGAACGGTGCAGCCGCGAGGCGCTGGCAGAGCTGGGCGAGACCTTGAACCACCACGCACGGACGTCGCGGGACCACGACGTCGATCGGGCGAGGGTCGTCGAGACCAACGCCGACTTCCACAACGCCGTCCTGGCGGCCGCAGGTAACCGCCGAATGCAGTCGTTGGCGACCAGCAATCTGTCGTACTTCTTCAACATCGAGGCCGCCGCCGTGACCTCGGACGAAACTCTCGCCGTAGCACTGGACGAGCACCAGCTGATCTACGACGCCATCCGGGACCGGGACGGCGATCGGGCGGAAACCATCGTGCGCGGCCACGTCATGGCCGGGCTGGCGGTCATCGAGAGCTTCCTCTGAGCGCGAGCCGGCAGATGGCCTCCGACTTCACCAGGCCGCCGAACGTCCGCGGGTCCCATCCGGTCAGCCGCGCCCAGCGCTGGAGCCGATAGGTCACCGAGTTCGCGTGGAGGTGCAACTCCTGCGCGGTACGGGCGACCGACATGTCCGCCTCGGCGAAGGCGAGAACGGTCGCCGCCAGGTGCGTGTGCGCCGCCGCGGTCTCCAGCCCCCCGGTCATCAGCGGCTCCAGCCGGTCCGCCTCCGACAGCAGGCACGCCTCGGCCCACACGTCGGCGAACCGGGCGACCGGACGTCCGTCCGAGGTGGCCGACAGGGCCAAGCGGGCGTCGCCCAGGCTGAGCGCCGCGCCCGGCAGGCCACTGCGAGGCAGACCGATTCCGACGTGCCCGCCCAGCGGCAGGCGAATGGCGAGCTGGTCGAGCCACTCCTGCCCGACGCCCTCCACGACGATCACGAGCGCGCCGTCCTGGTAGGAGTGCACCAGCGGCACCGCCACCCGGTCCAGCTCCCGGCGGAGCTCCGGCGGGAGCACCACCTCGCTGGTGGACCGCCGCCACAGGCCGGCGACGTAGGTGCCGTGCGGATCCATTCCCAAGGCATCAGCCGTGCGAGACGCCTCGGCATCGTGCCGGCCGGCGAGGAGCAGCTCCACCAGGCGATGCGAGAGCGTCACCCGATGGGTCTGCAGCTCGCGGCTGACGTCTCCGTGCGCGGAGGCGAGGACCGTGGAGATGGCGTGCAGCAGCCTGAGCATGAGGCCGGCCACCTCGGGCAGCAGGGGCGCCGCCGACCGCGGCTCCCGGCAGAGCGCGCGCCACAGTCGCTGGTCGCCCAGGTGGTAGGCGCCGATGAGGACGTCCACCGGAATGCCCTGGCGCGCTCGCCGACGAGCGAGGGCGGCGGCTCGCTGCAGATCGTCGTCGGCCAGCAGACGCCGCCCGGCCAGCGCATCCAGGCGACGCCGCTGCTGCTCGGTCACCGCCACGAGGTGCTCCTCGAACGGCACCACGGCGTACGCGGGCAGGTCGCGACGGATGGTGGTCACGGAGTCGCGCGCCAGACCGTCCAGGTCCTCTCGCACCCGGGCGCACAGGTCGGCCACCGGCGCCCACGACGGCCCGGTCATGAGCTGGTCGTGGAATTCACGAGGGGGACAGCGGATCACTGGAGCGATTTTGGCGGATGGACCACAGACATCGGTCCTCCCAGACATGCATATTGGTGAACCTACCGAACGCGGTGCCGGTCAGCGCAGCGCGGGAACCATTTTTGGGAGCTTTCATGACCGTCACCGCCGGCCGGCCCGTGCGCCTCGAGGACCGATACGAGCTGCGCGATGGAGAGATCTACCTCTCGGGTCTGCAGGCACTCGTCCGGATAATCCTCGACCAGAACCGGCTCGACCGGCGCAACGGTCTTGACACCGCCACCTTCATCTCCGGCTACGAGGGCTCGCCCCTGGCGGGCTTCGACCTGGAGCTCTCCCGGCAGGCGACGCTGCTCGGACAGCACCGAGTGGTGTTCAAGCCGAGCGTGAACGAGGAGCTCGGCGCCAACGCGGTGCAGGGGTCCCAGCTGGCTTCCTCCGTCGGCGGCATGACCTGTGATGGTGTCGTCGGGATCTGGTACGGCAAGGCGCCAGGCCTGGACCGGGCCACGGACGCCCTCCGGCACGCCAATCTGGGCGGGGCGGCCCCCACCGGGGGCGTGCTCGTACTCGTCGGTGACGACTCGATCGCCAAGTCCTCGACGGTGCCCAGCAGCTCCGAGACCGCCATGGCCGAGATCGGCATGCCGGTGCTTTCCCCGAGCGACCCCCAGGACGTCCTGGACCTGGGTCTGCACGGGATCGCCCTCTCCCGGTTCAGCGGCCTGTGGACGGGGCTGAAGCTGGCGACCAACGTCGTCGACGGGGCCGGCACCGCGGTGGTGCAGACCGACCAGGTCGAACCGGTGTTCCCCGACCGCACCGTCGACGGGGCGGAGTACCGGCACCAGGTCACCGCGAGATTCCTGCAGCCGACGTTGGCCGAGCTCGAGAAGACCCTCACCACGACTCGCCCGGAACTCGCGCTCCGCTACGCCTACGCCAACGGCCTCAACCGGATCGAGGGCGATCCCACCGCCCGGATCGGTATCGTCACCGCTGGCGCCGGCTACCTCGACGTCCTCCAGGCCCTCGCGATGACGGGCATCCCCGCCGAGGACCTCCCCAGCTCCGGGATCCGGATCCTCAAGCTCGGCATGGTTTCCCCGGTGGAGCCGCGCATCCTCGCCGAGTTCGCCGACGGGCTCGAGGAGATCGTCGTCGTCGAGGAGAAGCGACCCTTCGTCGAGCTGGCGGTCAAGGACCTGCTCTACGGCGTCGCGGGCGCCCCTGCCGTGTACGGCAAGCGCGGCCCGGACGGCGCCCAACTGCTGCGCGCCGACGCCGACCTGCCGCCGGAGGTCATCGCCAAGGCACTGGCGCCGCGACTGGTGGCGCGGACCGGATCGGCTCCGGTCGCGGCCTGGCTCGAGCGGTCCTCGGCGCCGGCCCGGCCGGTCCGCACGCTGCTGCCGATGGTCAATCGCACGCCGTTCTTCTGCAGCGGATGCCCCCACAACCGCTCCACTGCGGTGCCCGAGGGGTCCCTGGTCGGCGCCGGCATCGGCTGCTCGGCGCTGGCCTCGTTCATGCCGGAGGATCGGGTCGGCACGATCACCGGGCTGGCCCAGATGGGCGGCGAGGGGGTGGCCTGGATCGGCATGGCGCCTTTCGTCGAGCACCGCCACCTCCTGCAGAACCTCGGCGACGGCACCTACCACCACTCCGGCAGCCTCGCGATCCGTGCCTCGGTGGCGGCGGGCTCGAACATCACCTACAAGCTGCTGCACAACGGCGCGGTCGCGATGACCGGAGGGCAGCAGGCGGTCGGCAAGATGGCGGTGCCCGAGATCGTCGCCGAGTTGCTCGCCGAGGGCGTGTCGCGTGTCGTCGTCACCACCGAGGACCTCGACCGCTACAAGGGCGTGCGGCTGCCCAAGGGAGTCGAGGTCCGGCACCGGGACCGGCTCATCGAGACGCAGGAGGAGCTGGCCGGGGTTGAGGGCGTCACCGTCCTCATCCACGACCAGGAGTGCGCCACCGAGCTGCGCCGCAAGCGCAAGCGCCGCAAGGTCGCCGAGCCCGTCGAGCGGGTGTTCATCAACGAACGGGTGTGCGAGGGCTGCGGCGACTGCGGCACCACGTCCAACTGCCTCTCCGTCCAGCCGGTCGACACCGAGTTCGGGCGCAAGACCCAGATCCACCAGGCGTCGTGCAACAAGGACTTCTCCTGCCTGGACGGCGACTGCCCCTCGTTCCTCAGCGTCGTCCCCGGGTCGGTGGTCAAGCGCGAGGACCGCGGAACACTCGAGGCCGCGGACCTCCCCCGCCCGACGCTGAAGGTGGACCCCGCGGACTACAACCTGCGGATCACCGGCATCGGCGGGACCGGCGTCGTCACCACGGCGCAGATCATCTCGACGGCCGCGGTCATGGCCGGGATGTACGTCCGCAGCCTGGACCAGATGGGCATGGCGCAGAAGGGCGGCGCCGTGGTCTCCGACATCAAGCTCTCGACGTCCCCGATCTCGGGAACCAACAAGGTCGCTCCGGGCGAATGCGATCTGTACCTGGGCTGCGACCTCATCGTTGCCGCCAACGCCACCAACCTCCAGGTGACCTCGCCTGAGCGGACCATCGCCGTGGTGTCGACCTCGGCGGTGCCCACCGGTGCGATGGTGACGGACCCGACCGCGAGTTTTCCCGGCGTGGAGGAAACCAGCGGCCGCATCCTGGAGAGCACACGGGCCGGTGACAGCGCCCTCGGCGATGTCCGACGCCTGGTGGACGGGCTGTTCGGCGACGACCAGTACGCCAACATCTTCCAGGTCGGGATGGCCGTCCAGGCCGGCGCGCTGCCGGTGGACGCCGACGTCCTGGAGCGGGCCATCGAGCTCAACGGCGTGGCCGTCGAGCGCAACCTGCAGGCATTCCGCCGCGGGCGTCAACTGGTCGCCGACCCCGACGCCCTGCATGCCGTCCTGCCCGCGGACGTCACCCGGCGCGACGCCCCGACGGACACCGCCCGGGAACTGGCGGCCGGGCTCGACCTCACCGACGAGACCCTCGCCGCGCTCGTGCTACGCCGGATCGACGAGTTGGTGGCCTACCAGAACCGGCAGTACGCACAGCGGTACGTCGCGGTGCTCGAGCGGGTGCAAGCGCGGGAACGTGCTGCCACGGGCACCGGTGGACCGGTCACCGCGGCCGTGGCCGCCAACCTCTACAAGCTCATGGCGTACAAGGACGAGTACGAGGTCGCCCGCCTGTCCCTGGACCCGGAGCTCCAGCGCCGGGTGAAGGAGCAGTTCGGGGCGGACGCCACCTACTCATACCGGCTGCACCCGCCGGTGCTCCGCGCTGCGGGCATGGACCGCAAGATCAGCCTCGGCAGTTGGTTCCGGCCCGGCTTCCGCACCCTCTACGCGATGCGCGGGTTGCGCGGTACCCGGCTGGACCCCTTCGGCCGCGGCGAGGTGCGCGCCACCGAACGCGCGCTGATCGACGAGTACGTCACCGCCGTCGACGACGCGCTGACGGTGCTCGGCCCGGACACCGCGGCGACGGTGGCCGAGCTGGCCGGTCTGCCCGACATCGTGCGCGGGTACGAGCACCTGAAGATGGCGAACGTGGCGCGGTACCGCGAGCGCCTCACCGAGCTCCGCTCCGCGCTGGGCCGCTGAGCTGAGCGGAGCTCGGTGCCCTGCGGGGCACCGAGCTCCGCTCAGCGGTACGAGCCGGTGAGCTCGGCGGCCGGTGTTGCGCCGTCGTCGCAGTCCCGCACGGTGCCGGCGATCCACGCGGGCACCCCGCGGGCCGCGAGCAGCGCGACGGCGGCGTCGGCGTGCTCGGGGGCGACGGCGGCGACCATGCCGACGCCGCAGTTGAAGGCCCGCTCGGACTCCGTCCGCGGCACGCCGTGCTCCTCCATCAGCCGGACCGCGGCGGGCAACGCCCAGGTGCCGCGGTCGAGCACCGCCTGCAGCCCCCCGGGCACCACGCGCGCGGTGTTGCCGGCCAGCCCGCCGCCGGTGATGTGCGCGTAGGCGTGCACCGTCTCCACACCGAACTCCTCGACCAACGCCAGGCAGTCCAGGGCGTAGATGCGGGTGGGCTCGAGAAGTTCCTCGCCCAGCGGCCGGTCCAGCCCCGTCGGCGTGGCGGTGAGATCCAGCCCCGTGGCGGCGACGACGCGCCGCACCAGCGAGTAGCCGTTGGAGTGGAAGCCGGACGAGGCCATCGCGACGACGGCATCCCCGCTGCGCACCCGCTCCGGGCCGAGGACGGCATCGGCCTCCACGACCCCCACCGCGGTGGCCGCGAGGTCGTACTCGTCGGCGTCCATGAGGTCACCGTGCTCGGCGGTCTCCCCGCCGACCAGCGCGGCACCGGCCTGCGTGCAGCCGGCGGCGATCCCGCTGACGATCGCGGCGATCCGCTCGGGGACGACCGTGCCGCAGGCGACGTAGTCCTGCAGGAACAGGGGCTCGGCGCCGCAGGCCACCAGGTCGTCGACGACCATCGCGACCAGGTCGATGCCCACGGTGTCGTGCCGGTCCAGCCGGCGGGCCAGGGCGATCTTCGTGCCGACGCCGTCGGTGGAGGAGGCCAGCAAGGGACGGCGGTACTTCTGCGTGTCGAGGGCGAACAGGCCGGCGAAACCGCCGAGCCCACCCACCACCTCGGGCCGGCTGGTGCGCTCCACCGCGGAGCGCATCAGCGTGACCGCGCGCTCCCCGGCGTCGATGTCGACGCCGGAGGCGGCGTAGGTCAGCTCCGGGTGGGTGTCCCGCTCGGAGCTCACGGCCGCCTCAGCGCATCCTCGGCGCCGCCGGGCACCGCGGCGCTGCCGGCCTGCTGACCGGTCCAGCCGCTCACCGCGCGCTGGCCGATGCCCTCGAGGACGTGCTTGCCCAGCACCTCCGGCGCACCCAGCGGGATCGGGTACTCGCCGGTGAAGCAGGCGGTGCAGAGCCGGTTCACCGGCTGCTCCGTCGCGGCGATGAGCCCCTGCTCGGAGACGTAGCCCAGCGAGTCGGCGTTGACCGACGCCCGCACCCCGTCGATGTCCAGGCCGTTGGCGATGAGCTCCGCCCGGCTGGCGAAGTCGATGCCGTAGAAGCACGGCCACTTGACCGGCGGCGACGCGATGCGGACGTGCACCTCGACCGCTCCGGCCTCGCGCAGCATCCGGACCAGCGCCCGCTGCGTGTTGCCGCGCACGATCGAGTCGTCGACGACCACGAGCCGCTTGCCGCGGATGACGTCGCGCAGCGGGTTCAGCTTGAGCCGGATGCCCAGCTGCCGGATGGTCTGGCTGGGCTGGATGAAGGTGCGCCCCACGTAGGAGTTCTTGACCAGGCCCAGCCCGTAGGGGATGCCCGACGCCTCGGCGTAGCCGACGGCCGCCGGAGTGCCGGACTCGGGAACCGGGATGACCAGGTCGGCGTCGGCGGGGTGCTCCCTGGCCAGCCGGCGGCCGATCTCCACGCGCGCCGCGTGCACGCTTCGCCCGGAGATCGTGGTGTCCGGGCGGGCGAGGTAGACGTACTCGAAGACGCACCCCTTGGGCTCCGCCGGGGCAAAGTGCTGGCTGCGCAGACCGTTCTCGTCGATGGCGATCAGCTCGCCGGGCTCGACCTCGCGCACCACGGAGGCGCCGACGATGTCGAGGGCGGCGGTCTCGCTGGCCACCACCCAGCCGCGCTCGAGCCGGCCGAGCACGAGCGGGCGGACGCCCTGCGGGTCGCGGGCGGCGTAGAGCGTGTCCTCGTCCATGAACGTGACGGAGAAGGCGCCCCGCAGCTGCGGCAGGACCTCCATCGCCGCGGCCTCGACCGAGATGTCCTGGTAGGAGGCGATCAGCGCGGTGACCAGGTCGGAGTCGTTCGTCGCCACGAACGCGCCCGGCACACCGGCGTCGGCGGCCTTGCTCGCCAGCTCGGCGGTGTTGACGAGGTTCCCGTTGTGGCAGAGCGCCAGGCCGGTGCCGGCCTCGGTGGTGCGGAACGTCGGCTGCGCGTTCTCCCACGTGGAGGCCCCGGTGGTCGAGTACCGGGTGTGGCCGACGGCGAGGTGGCCGCGCAGGCTGCCGAGGGTCGGTTCGTCGAAGACCTGGCTGACCAGCCCCAGATCCTTGTAGACGACGACCGAGGCGCCGTCGGACACCGCGATGCCCGCCGCCTCCTGACCGCGGTGCTGGAGGGCGTACAGACCGAAATAGGTCAGCTTCGCGACCTCCTCCCCCGGCGCCCAGACACCGAAGACGCCGCAGGCGTCCTGAGGTCCGGGGGACTGGGGGTCGAGGTCGTGCGTCAGCCGTCCATCACCGCGAGGCACGGGGTCGAGCGTACCGGCGCCGGCCGCTCAGCCCCCGGGCGCAGGTGGTGGGCCGTGTCACCCTGTCCTCAGCGGACGTTCGACAGCTCCGCGGCGATCGTCGTGTCGTCGCCGTGCCCGGTCCGCACGACGGTGTCGCCGTGCAGGCTGAGCAGCTGTGCCCGGATCGAGTTCACGATCGTCGGGTGGTCGCTGAACGACCGCCCGGTCGCCCCGGGGCCGCCGCAGAACAGGGTGTCCCCGGTGAAGACCGTGCGGAGGTCCGCCGCGTGCAGGCAGGTGCTGCCGGGCGAGTGCCCGGGCGTGTGCAGCGCGACCAGCCGGGTGCCGGCGACGTCGAACCGCGTGCCCGCCCGCAGCTCCTCGTCGGGGGCGGCGTCCGGGTGCGTCATGTCCCAGAGCATCCGGTCGGCGCTGTTGAACCAGATCGGGGCGCCGGTGGCCTCGCGCAGGGCCGGTGCGGCGGTGATGTGGTCGTTGTGGCCGTGGGTGAGCACGATCGCGGTGACCTTCCGGCCACCGATCGCCCCGACGATGGGAGCGGCGTCGTGCGGGGCGTCGATGACCAGCACCTCCTCGTCGTTCCCGACGAGCCACACGTTGTTCTCGACGTCGAAGTCCTGCCCGTCGAGGGAGAAGACCCCGGGGACGACGACCTTGTCGATGCGCGCGGTCACTTGTCGAACACCACGACCGAGCGCAGCACCTCGCCGTGGTGCATCTTCTCGAACGCCTGCTCGACGTCGTCGAGGCCGATCGTCTCGGAGACGAAGGCGTCGAGGTCGAAACGGCCCTGCAGGTAGAGGTCGACCAGCATCGGAAAATCGCGGCTGGGCAGGCAGTCGCCGTACCAGGACGACTTGATGGCGCCGCCGCGGCCGAAGATCTCGATCGCCGGGAGGGTGACCTCCATGCCCGGCGTCGGCACGCCGACCATGACGACGCGGCCGGCGAGGTCGCGGGCGTAGAACGCCTGCTCGAACACCGCGGGGTGGCCGACGGCGTCGATCGCGACGTCGACGCCGAAGCCGCCGGTCAGCGCCTTGATCGCCTCGACCGCGTCGGTCTCCTTCGAGTTCACCGTGTGGGTGGCGCCGAACTGCGTGGCCCACTCCAGCTTCCGGTCCTCGATGTCGACGGCGATGATCGTCGTCGCCCCGGCCAGCTTCGCACCGGCGATGGCGGCGTCACCGACGCCGCCGCAGCCGAAGACCGCCACCGTCTCGCCGCGCTGCACCCCACCGGTGTTGATCGCCGCGCCGACACCGGCCATCACGCCGCAGCCGAGCAGACCGGCGGCCGTCGGCGGGGCGGCCGGGTCGACCTTGGTGCACTGCCCGGAGTGGACGAGCGTCTTCTCCGCGAACGCGCCGATGCCCAGCGCGGGGGACAGCTCGGTGCCGTCGGCGAGCGTCATCTTCTGCGCGGCGTTGTGGGTGTTGAAGCAGTACTGCAGCTGGCCCTTGCGGCAGGCGCGGCACTCACCGCACACCGCCCGCCAGTTGAGGACCACGTAGTCGCCGACGGCGACGTTGGTGACGCCCTCGCCGATCGCCGCCACGACACCGGCCGCCTCGTGCCCCAGCAGGAAGGGGAAGTCGTCGTTGATGCCGCCCTCGCGGTAGTGCAGGTCGGTGTGGCAGACCCCGCAGGCCTGCACGTCCACGACCGCCTCACCGGGGCCCGGATCGGGGACCACGATCGTCTCGACCGTGACCGGCTGTCCCTTGCCGCGGGCGACCACGCCTCGCACCTCGTACGCCATGGGGGCAGCCTAGGACGCACCTCGACCGCGGGTCCGAGTGCCCACATCCAGTGGTGGCCTGGTCACGCAGCGGTCGCGGGCGCATGTTGAGCGCGCACATCAACCGAAGAAGACGTACGGTGCCGGGCGATAGCGACCCAGATCACAGATCGTCGGGCGCGTCCCGGTCGTGTCCAACCGGACGTACCGGTTCCCGTCCCCGGAGGTTCTCCCCGTGGCAGTACCCGCCTTCCTGGCCAGAGAGCGCATCGTCGCCAAGCCAGGCTTCAACCGGTGGTTGATCCCGCCCGCGGCCCTCGCCGTGCACCTCAGCATCGGCCAGGCCTACGCCACCAGCGTCTACAAGGTGGCCCTCGTCGAGCACTTCGACACCAGCCTCACCGCGATCGGCATCATCTTCTCGCTCGCGATCGTCATGCTCGGCGTCTCCGCCGCGCTGTTCGGGACGTGGGTGGACAGGAACGGCCCCCGCGCCGCGATGGCCACCGCCGCGGTCTTCTGGTCGGCCGGCTTCCTCGTCGGCTCGCTCGGCATCTTCACCGAGCAGCTGTGGCTGGTCTACCTCGGCTACGGAGTCCTCGGCGGCATCGGCCTGGGCATCGGCTACATCTCGCCGGTCTCCACGTTGATCAAGTGGTTCCCCGACCGCCCGGGCCTGGCCACCGGCATGGCGATCATGGGCTTCGGTGGTGGCGCCATGGTGGCCTCGCCGCTGTCCCGCCAGCTGATGAACTGGTACGACGACGACTACACCGGCGCGGCCGGTGAGGTCGCCAGCGGCAACTCCGTCGCGCTCCTGTTCCTCACCCTCGGCGTGATCTACCTGGTCTTCATGCTGTTCGGCGCCCTCATCGTGCGGGTGCCGGCAGCCGACTGGCGGCCGCACGGCTTCGACCCGGCCACCGTCAAGAAGAAGTCGCTCGTCACCACCGAGAACGTGTCGGCCAACAACGCCATCAAGACGCCGCAGTTCTGGCTGCTGTGGACAGTCCTGTTCTGCAACGTGACCGCGGGCATCGGCATTCTCGAGCAGGCCGCCCCGATGATCCAGGACTTCTTCCGCGAGGGCGCGACGTCCGCCGTGGCGGCCGCCGCCGCCGCCGGCTTCGTCGGGCTGCTGTCGCTGTTCAACATGGCCGGCCGCTTCGTGTGGTCCTCCACGTCGGACTACATCGGGCGCAAGCCGATCTACATGGTGTACCTCGGCGTCGGCATCGTCCTCTACATCGGGCTGGCCACCATCGGCGCCAGCACCGTGTGGCTGTTCGTCGCGCTGGCCGCGGTGATCATCAGCTTCTACGGCGGTGGCTTCGCGACCGTGCCGGCGTACCTGCGCGACCTCTTCGGCACCTACCAGGTCGGCGCCATCCACGGCCGGCTGCTGACCGCCTGGGCGGCCGCGGGCATCGCCGGACCGCTGATCATCAACGGCATCCTGGACATGCAGGGAGAGCCGGGGAACCTGGTCGCCTCCGACTACCGGCCCGCCCTGTTCATCATGGTCGGCATCTTGGCGGTCGGCTTCGTCGCCAACCTGCTGATCAAGCCGGTCGCCGAGAAGTACTTCGAGCCCAAGCCCACCGACGTCCCCGAGGCGGCGTCCACGACCGGAGACCGGAGCCTGACCCGATGAGCACTGCGCGCACTGACGACCGCGGGTCCCAGGAGGCCTCCAAGGGCCTGGTGGCCTTCGCCTGGACCCTGGTCGGCATCCCGCTGGTCTACGGCCTCTACAACACGGTGAAGGCGGCCAGCGCCCTCTTCACCGGCTGAACCACCTGATCCACCCGCGACGGCGGGGATCCCTTCGGGGGTCCCCGCCGTCGTGCTTTCGCCGGGGACCCCCTGGACGGAGGGTCCTAGCGGAGCGGACGCAGGGGGAGGTGGCCGGACAGGTCGGCACGGTTGCCGCTGGCGCTGACCCTTCCCTCGGACAGAGCCTCGCCCCAGGTGACCTGTCCGGTGGCCAGCCGCAGCCAGGTCGCCGCGTCGGTCTCGATGACGTTCGGCGGGGTGCCACGGGTGTGCCGGGGCCCCTCCACGCACTGGACGGCGACGTGCGGCGGCACCCGCAGTTCCACCGACCGGCCCGGCACCTGTTGCGCCAGCCAGCGCGCGCTGGTCTTCACCGCCGCGCCGACCACCACCCGGGGCGGCTGAGCCGCCTCGCCGGCCAGCCACGCCCGCACCGGGTCCACCGCGGCGCGCAGCTTCTCGGCCGGAATCGGAGCTGCTCCTGCCACCGTTCCTGCTCTAGCTGGTCGGGACAGTGCCCGCCGGAACGGAGCCGACGGACACCTCGGGTGATCCGAAAAGGGCCGGCAGGGTGGCACTCCAGGCGGATCGGAGCTCGGCCAGCGGGAGCTCCAGCACGCCGTCGAGCGACAACGCGTCCCCGCCCGTCGTCCCGAGTTCCGTCACGGGCACACCGGCCCACTGCGCGGTCGTCTTCACGCCGCCGGGGTCTGACGTCGTGATCACCGCTCGCGCGGTGGACTCGCTGAAGAGGGCGGTGAACGGGTCGTCGCCAAGCTCCAGCCGGGCACCCACGCCGTGGCGCAGCGCCGACTCGGCCAGTCCCTGCGCCAGACCACCGTCAGCCAGGTCGTGCGCGGAGCTGATCAGGCC
Source organism: Blastococcus sp. SYSU DS0973 (assembly GCF_054051055.1). Classification (NCBI taxonomy): domain Bacteria; kingdom Bacillati; phylum Actinomycetota; class Actinomycetes; order Geodermatophilales; family Geodermatophilaceae; genus Blastococcus; species Blastococcus sp. SYSU DS0973. The sequence continues at coordinate 21,713 of NZ_JBJHAN010000014.1, read as the reverse complement.
CTCCCGGCCGAGCGCACCCAGCAGGTCGCCCAGCGCGCGCTCGGCGGCGAGGTCGACGGCCGGCGGCCTCCCGCCCAGGTGGCCGTGCACGACGCTCGCCCAGGCCGAGCCGCCGAGTTCCGGCCGCGTGGCGCCCAGGAGAAGCACCGTCTCCCCCGGCGTCTGCCAGCCCGTGGGCACCCGGGTGCGGACGTCCTCGTGCACGCCGAGGACGCCGATGACCGGGGTCGGGTTGATCGGGACGTCGCCGGTCTGGTTGTAGAGGCTGACGTTGCCGCCGGTGACGGGCAGGGCCAGCTCGCGGCAGGCGTCGGCCAGGCCGCGGACCGCCTCGGCGAACTGCCACATGACCTCGGGCTCCTCCGGCGAGCCGAAGTTCAGGCAGTTGGTCACGGCGAGCGGCTTCGCCCCCGCGACGGCGACGTTGCGGTACGCCTCGGCCAGGTTCAGCTGGGCTCCCGTGTACGGGTCCAGCCGGGCGTAGCGCGCGTTCCCGTCGAGGGACAGCGCGATGCCGCGGTTGCTCTCCTCGTCGATGCGCACCACACCGGCGTCGTCGGGCTGCGCCAGCACCGTGTTGCCGCGGACGTACCGGTCGTACTGCTCGGTGACCCACGTCTTGTCCGCGCCGTCCGGGCTGCTGACGACGGCCAGCCAGTGCGCCTGCAGCTCGCTGCCGCTCTGCGGCCGCGGCAGGCGGGCGGGGTCGTCGGCCTGCAGCGCATCGAGGTCGCTGGGGCGGGTCATGGGGCGCTCGTAGACCGGGCCCTCGTGGGCGACGGTCCGCGGGGGCACGTCGACGATCCGCTCGCCGTGCCAGTCGACGGTGAGCCGGTCGCCGGCGGTGACCTCACCGATGACGGTGGCCAGCACGTCCCACTTGCGGCAGACGGCGAGGAAGGCGTCCACCTTGTCCGGCTCGACGATCGCGCACATGCGCTCCTGCGACTCGCTCATCAGGATCTCGGCGGGCGTCAGGGTGCTGTCCCGCAGCGGAACGGTGTCCAGGTCGACGTGCATGCCGCCGGTGCCGGCGCTGGCCAGTTCGGAGGTGGCGCAGGACAGCCCGGCGCCGCCGAGGTCCTGGATGCCGGTGACGAGGTCGGCGGCGAAGATCTCCAGGCACGCCTCGATGAGCAACTTCTCGGTGAACGGGTCGCCCACCTGGACGCTCGGCCGCTTGGCCGGGCCCTCGGCGTCGAAGGTCTCGCTGGCCAGCACGCTGACGCCGCCGATGCCGTCACCGCCGGTGCGCGCACCGAACAGGATGACCTTGTTGCCGACGCCCTCGGCCTTGGCCAGCCGGACGTCCTCGTGCCGCATGACACCGACGCACAGCGCGTTGACCAGCGGATTGCCCGCATAGCAGTCGTCGAAGAGCAGCTCACCGCCGATGTTCGGCAGGCCCAGGCAGTTGCCGTAGCCGCCGACGCCCGCGACGACGCCGGGCAGCACCCGGGCGGTGTCGGGGGCGTCGGCCCGGCCGAAGCGGAGCGAGTCCATGACGGCGATCGGGCGGGCGCCCATGGTGAGGATGTCCCGGACGATGCCGCCCACCCCGGTGGCCGCGCCCTGGTAGGGCTCGACGTAGCTGGGGTGGTTGTGGCTCTCGACCTTGAAGGTGACGGCGTAGCCGTCACCGACGTCGACGACGCCGGCGTTCTCGCCGATGCCGACGAGCAGCGCGTCGCTGGGCGGCAGGTCGCCGAAACGCCGCAGGTGCACCTTGGAGCTCTTGTAGGAGCAGTGCTCGCTCCACATGACCGAGTACATGGCCAGCTCGGCGGTGGTGGGCCGGCGGCCGAGGATCTCCTTGATCCGGGAGTACTCGTCGGCCTTGAGGCCGAGCTCGGCGTAGGGCTGCTCGTCGCCGGGCGTGCTCGCCGCCAGGTCGACGGTGTCCAGCCGGTTGCCGAGCCGACCGGGGCCGGTGTCGAGGTCCGAGAGCCCCGCGGTGGCGCTCGCCTGCCCCGCCGTCCTGTCCTCGCTCACGCGTTCACGACCGCCTTCAGGACGCTGGTGAAGAAGCCGAGCCCGTCGGTCGACGGGCCGGTGAGGTCCTCGATCGCGTGCTCGGGGTGCGGCATCAGCCCCACCACCCGGCCGTCCGCGCTGGTGACGCCGGCGATGTCGCGGGAGCTGCCGTTCGGATTGCCGTCGACGTAGCGGAACACGACCCGGTTCTCACCCTCCAGCCGGTCGAGATCGGCGTCGGCGGCCACGTAGCGGCCCTCGCCGTTCTTCACCGGGATGACGATGCGCTGGCCGGTCTCGTAGTCGGAGGTCCACGAGGTGTCGGCGCGCTCGACGACCAGCACCTGGTCGCGGTTGCGGAAGTGCAGGTGGCTGTTGCGGGTGAGCGCGCCGGGCAGCAGGCCGGCCTCGCAGAGCACCTGGAAGCCGTTGCAGATGCCGAGCACCGGCATCCCCCGCTTCGCGCGGTCGACGACGTCCTGCATCAGGGGCGCGCGGGCCGCGATCGCCCCGGCGCGGAGGTAGTCGCCGTAGGAGAAGCCACCGGGGAGGACGACGGCGTCGACGTCCTTGAGGTCGTGGTCGGCGTGCCAGAGGACGACCGGCTCACCACCGGCCAGGCGCACCGCCCGCGCGGCGTCGACGTCGTCCAGGGAGCCCGGGAAGGTGATGACTCCGATGCGCACAGCGGTCTCTCTCAGTCGGTGGGGAGGTGCAGCTCGACGTCCTCGATGACCGGGTTGGCCAGGAGCGTCTCGGCGATCTGCCGCAGCTCGGCCTCGTCCGGGGTCCCGTCGACCTCGAGCACGAAGTGCTTGCCCTGGCGGACGCTCCGCACCGAGTCGTGGCCGAGCCGGCCGAGCGCGCCGAGGACCGCCTGACCCTGGGGGTCGGAGATCTCCGGCTTCAGGACGACGTCGACGATCACCCGCGGCACGTCGACGAGGGTACCGGTCCCCGACCGGCGACCGTCCGCACTCCAGGTGACCCTCGTCTCCCCACCCCCCTCTCCCCGGCGAGATCGGCGATCTCGCCCCCATCGCGGGCCTGATGCCGGCCAGATCGCCGATCTCGTCACCGCAGGGCCCGCCGGATCGCCGCGATCACCTGGTCAGGGCGGCCCAGGAGGTCCGCGGAGGTGAAGCGCAGCACCGTCCACCCAGCCGCGACGAGCCGGTTCTGACGCCGGAGGTCCGCCACGAACACGTCCCGGTCGCGGTGCACGTCGCCGTCGAACTCGACCAGCACCTTGCGGTCCGGCCACGCCAGGTCCGCTCGACCGAGGAGGCGTCCTCCCGGGTCGCGGACCCGGTGCTGGAGCAGGGGCGCCGGGAGACCGGCGTCGTGGACGAGCCAGCGCAGCACCGACTCCATCGGCGACTCCGACCGGGCATCCGCCACCGGCAGGACCGCCCGGGCACGGGCGCAGCCGCGACCGGTGGGGCACCGCGCCAGTTGCTCGGCCAGGTCCGCTCGCGTGCACCTGCCGTCGAGCAGCTGGTCGGTGACCGCCAGGAGGACCGGCGGTTGCAGCACCGCGGCGAGGTCCCGCCAGGTGCGGGCAGGCGTCGTCACCGGTAACGCCGACCACAGCGTCACGTCGTCCGGGGGGAGATCGCGGCGGTGGATGCGCCGGTCGGCACGGCTCTCGGCCCTGGACGCGAGCGGCACCGTCAGGTCCGCCCGCGGGTCCGACCGCGGCTGGAGGGGGATCTCGAGGCCCCACAGCGCGGCCGCGGTGAGGTGGCTGACCACGGTGCCGGGCGGCGCGGTCAGCAGCACCGCCGGCAACCTCGTCCGCAGCGCACCGAGCAACGCCCTCGGCACGTACGTGTCCCGCGAGAGCCGCGCGACCTCCCGGTGCCGCAGCTGCTTGTCGCTGATCCCGGCGGCTCGGGCCATCGCACGGGTGGCGGGTCCGGTGAGTCGGGTGGGCACGCGTCGGCTCGGCACCGCGGCAGGGGTGCCCCAGTGGGCGCACCTGCCGCGGCCGCCGTCCACAGGCCCGGTCGAGATCGGCGGTGTCGCCCCCATCGGCGCGCTCATGGGGCCGAGATCGCCGATCTCGTCGGGCGTCAGGCGAAGGAGGTGCCGGTGAGCTGCTCGTAGGCGGTGACGTAGCGCTCCCGGGTGGCGGCGACGACGTCGGCGGGGAGCTCGGGCGGCTCCGAGCCGCGATCCCAGCCGGACGACGTCAGCCAGTCGCGCACGAACTGCTTGTCGTACGAGGGCTGCACCGTACCCGGCGACCAGGTGTCGGCCGGCCAGAACCGGGACGAGTCGGGGGTGAGCACCTCGTCCCCGAGGACCAGGCCACCGTCGGGCGCGATACCGAACTCGAACTTGGTGTCGGCCAGCACGATGCCCGCGTCGGCCGCGATCTCGGCGCCCCGGCGGTACAGCGCCAGCGTCAGCTCGCGGAGCTCCTCCGCTCGGGCGGCGCCCACGGCCGCGACGACGGCGGGGAAGTCGATCGCCTCGTCGTGCGCGCCCACCTCGGCCTTGGTGGACGGCGTGAACACCGGCGAGGGCAGCCGCGAGCCCTCGACCAGGCCGGCGGGCAGGGCGACGTCGCGGATCGACCCCGTGCGCTCGTACTCCTTGGTCCCCGAGCCGGAGAGGTAGCCGCGGGCCACGCACTCCACCGGCAGCATCTCCAGCCGCCGCACGAGCATGGCCCGCCCGGCGACCTCGGCCGGCACGTCCGCGGCCGACACCAGGTGGTGCGAGGCCCCGAACGAGGCCAGCACCGGCGTGAGCTGCTCGAACCACCACACCGACAGCTGCGTGAGCACCCTCCCCTTGTCGGGGATCGGCGTCGGCAGCACGTGGTCGTAGGCGGAGATCCGGTCGGAGGCGACCAGGAGGAGCCGGTCGTCCCCGGCGTCGTAGATTTCCCGCACCTTGCCCCGCGCGACGAGCGGCAGCTCGATCACGACAGCGCAGCCAGCCGGTCGAAGAGCGGACCGAGGTTGGCCACGTACTTCTCCGGCCGGCAGATCTCGTCCAGCCGCGCCTCGTCCAGCGGAACGCCGGACTCCCCCGCCCGGGCGCGGAGGGTGTCCCGGAAGGGCACGCCCGACTTCCACGTCTCCATCGCCGCGGCCTGGACCAGCGCATAGGCGTCCTCGCGGGACTGCCCGCTCTCCACCAGCTCCAGCAGCACCGAGGAGGTGTAGATCAGCCCGCCGGTGGACTCCAGGTTGGCGCGCATCCGGTCGGCGTCCACGACGAGGTTCTCCACCAGCCCGGCGGTGAGGTGCAGCAGGTAGTCGGTGGTGATCGCGGCGTCGGGCAGGAACACGCGCTCGGTCGAGGAGTGCGAGATGTCCCGCTCGTGCCAGAGCGGGATGCCCTCCATGACCGGCACGATGGCCGCCCGGACGACGCGTGCCAGCCCCGCGATGCGCTCGGAGCGGATCGGGTTCTTCTTGTGCGGCATCGCGCTCGAGCCCTTCTGGCCCGAGCCGAACGCCTCGGACAGCTCGCGCACCTCGGTGCGCTGGCCGTGCCGCACCTCGAGGGCGACCGCCTCGCAGACCGTGGCGATGATGGCCAGCGCCGAGATCCACTCGCTGATCGAGTCGCGCAGCACCACCTGGGTCGAGGCGTCGGCGGGCTGCAGGTCCAGCGCCTCGGCGACGGCGACCTCGACCGAGGGGTCGATCAGCGAGTAGGTGCCGACGGCGCCGGAGATGGCGACGACGCCGACGCGCTCGCGGGCGGCTCGCAGCCGGTCCCGCGACCGGGCCGCGGCGAAAGCCAGGTCGGCGACCCGGTGGCCCCACACGTCCGGCTCGGCGTGCACGCCGTGGGTGCGGCCGACCTTGATCGTGCCCCGGTGGGCCAGCCCGTGGTCGCGCAGCGCCGCCACCAGCCGGTCGGCCTTGGCCAGCAGGATGTCGGTGGCCTCGGTGAGCTGCACGGCCAGCGCGGTGTCCAGCAGGTCCGACGAGGTCATCCCATGGTGCACGAAGGCCGCGGCCGAGCGGGGCTCGGTGTTGTCCGCCCAGGCCGTGAGGAAGGCGATGACGTCGTGCTGCGTCGTCTCCTCGATCTCCGCGACCCGTTCGGCGGTGGGCGGGGGCGCATCGCGCACCGGCTCCACGACGTCGGCCGGGACGCGGCCGGCGGCGGCGTGCGCCTCGAGCACCAGCGTCTCGACGCGGCACCACAGCTCGTACTTGTGGGCATCGCTCCAGACCCGGCCCATGTCAGGGAGCGTGTAACGCTCGATCATGCGGGTACCGCCTGCCACTGCTCAGCTCGTCGCACCACGGGGCCATCCTCCCGTAGGGCTAGCGTGATCACTAACGGCCCCTACCGACGGCGGAGGTGCGCATGCTGCGCCGGGCCACGAACCTCGCCGCACGGGCCCGTGCGCGCATCCAGGCCGCGCGGGAGCACGACCCCCACGGCTGGCACCACCACCCGCACGGCTGGCACCACCACGACGCCCACCACCACGACGGCGAGCCAGGGCCGATCGACTTCGTGCACGACCTGCCGGAGGACGAGGTCGCCGGCTCGTCCCGTCCGCCGCTGGGCAGCCCGGCGGCGGGCGCCCCGGACCTCGACGGGGCGATGGGCCCCGGCGGCGTCAGCGGCCCGCCCGCCGGCGTCTCGCCGGAGGGTGGCCGCGCCCGCGCCGCGGCTGCCCGGCGGCACTCGCGCCGGGCCGGGGCCGAGGACGACGTCCCCTTCGGTCTGCGGACGGCGGCGGCCTGGTCGTGGCGGCTGATCGTGGTGCTCGCCGGCCTCTACCTGCTGCTCTGGGCCGCCGCATACGTGGCGGTGGTGGTCGTGCCGGTCATCGTCGCGCTGCTGCTGGCCGCGCTGCTCCAGCCGGGGGCGACCGCCCTCGTCCGCCACGGCTGGCCCCGGGGGCTGGCGGCCTCGGCCATGCTCCTGGTCGGTCTGGCGGTGGTCGCCGGGATCATCACGCTGGTCGTGGAGCGCTTCACCGCCGGGTTCACCGACCTGGCGGCGCAGGTCAGCCAGGGCCTGGAGGAGGTGGAGTCCTTCGTCGTCCGGACCTTCCCGATCACGGCGAACCAGCTCGAGGACGCCGTCGGCGAGCTGCAGGACTTCCTGGTCAGCAACGAGGAGAGCCTGGCGACGGGCGCCATCACCACCGCCACGACCGTGGGCGAGGTCTTCACCGGCATCGTCCTCGCGCTGTTCACGCTCTTCTTCTTCCTCAAGGACGGCCGGTCGATCTGGCTGTGGCTGGTCGGCCTCTTCCCCCGCGAGGCGCGGGCCTACCTGGACGAGGCGGGCCGGCGGTCCTGGCGGACGCTCATCTCGTACGTGCGGGCGACCGTCGCCGTGGCCCTCGTCGACGCGGTCGGCATCGGCATCGGGCTGGCGATCCTCGGCGTCCCGCTGGTCATCCCGCTGGCGGCGCTGGTCTTCCTCGGCGCGTTCATCCCGATCATCGGCTCGTTCCTGGCCGGTTCGGTCGCGGTGCTCGTGGCCCTGGTCTCCGTGGGGCCGATCAAGGCCCTGATCGCCCTGGCGATCGTCGTGCTGGTCATGCAGCTCGAGGGGCACGTCCTGCAGCCGCTGCTGCTCGGCCGGGCCGTGCACGTGCACCCGCTGGCGGTCGTGCTGTCGATCGCGGCCGGCCTGCTGATCGGGGGCATCTTCGGTGCGCTGATCGCCGTCCCGACGGTGGCGTGCGTCAACGTGGCGGGCACCTACCTCAGCCGGCGACACGAAGGGCCCCGCCCACCCGAGCCACGACCCGAGCGGGCCCGCCCGGCGGTCACCGCCCGCTGAGGCTCGGCCGAGGGGGCGTCCGTCGGCGTCTGCGATGCTCACCCGGCTGTCAGCCGACGGTGATCCGCCCCTCGACGGCGGCGAGGGCGATGTCGGTGCGCCAGTGCGCGTCGGCCAGCCGCACGCCGGCCACCCGCTCGTAGGCGGCCTGCCGGGCGGCGGCCAGGTCGTCGCCCACCGCGGTCACGGCGAGCACGCGCCCCCCGGCGGAGACGACCGTCCCGTCGGCCGCGAGGGCGGTGCCGGCGTGCAGCACGCCCTCCCCGTCCGCGCCGGTGATCGCGTCCCCGGTCCGGGGCTCCTCCGGGTAGCCCGGCGCCGCCACCACCACGGTCACCGCGGCGCCGGCGCGCCAGCGCAGCGGCGGGTGCCCGGCGAGGGTGCCGGTGGCGGCGGCCTGCAGCAGCCCACCCAGCGGGGTCTCCAGCAGCGGCAGCACGACCTGCGTCTCGGGGTCGCCGAACCGGGCGTTGAACTCCACCACCCGGACTCCCCGCGAGGTCAGCGCCAGCCCGGCGTACAGCAGCCCGCTGAAGGGCTCGCCCCGCCGGGCCATCTCGTCGACGGTCGGCTGCAGCACGGTGGCCAGCACCTCGTCGACCAGCCCGGCCGGGGCCCAGGGCAGCGGCGCGTAGGCGCCCATGCCGCCGGTGTTCGGGCCCCCGTCCCCGTCGTCGCGCCGCTTGTGGTCCTGCGCCGGGACCAGGGGCAGCACCGTCGTCCCGTCGGTGACGGCGAACAGCGAGACCTCCGGCCCGTCGAGGTACTCCTCGACGAGCACCGCGCCCCCCGCGTCGAGCACCCCGCGGCCGTGGGCGACGGCGGCCTCCCGGTCGGGCGTGACGACGACGCCCTTCCCCGCGGCCAGGCCGTCGTCCTTGACCACGAAGGGGGCGCCGCCGGTGGCCGCTGCCACCTCGTCCAGCGCGGTCTCCAGCTCGGCCGGACCGCCGACCGGCCACGACCGGGCGGTCGGCACGCCGGCCGCGGTCATGACGTGCTTGGCGAAGGACTTGCTGCCCTCCAGCTGCGCGGCCTGCGCGGACGGGCCGAAGCAGGCGATCCCCGCCTCCCGGACCGCGTCGGCGGCACCGGCCACCAGGGGCACCTCGGGTCCGACGACGACCAGGTCGGCGCCCCAGTCGCGCGCCAGCGCGGCCACCGCGACCGGGTCGGCCACCGCCAGTGATCCACCCCCGGGTGGCGGCGGAGCCACCGCCCGCGTCCCGGCGTTGCCGGGGGCGCAGGCGAGCCCGCTCACCGCGGGGTCGGACTGGAGAGCCACGCACAGGGCGTGCTCCCGGGCACCGGAGCCGATCACCAGCACGCGCACGAGCGGCGACCCTACCGATGCGGTGCGGGCACGGTTCGGCCGGCAGCGCACGAGGTGGGACGGGAGGGCGGAAGGCCCTCAGCCCCCGGGACGTGAGTTCCGCACCGCCCGGAATGCTGCTGGTCACCGAACCGGCCGCTCGATGGTGCGCAACCCGTCTCCTGCAGTTCCCCTTCGATTCATCCGGTTCCGCTGTTGTGGGTGTCATGCGCGCGATCGAGTCGCTGGCGGACCGGCCAGTGACACGCCTCCCCCGGCCCGTCGTCATCGGACACCGCGGAGCCCCGGCCTACCGGCCGGAGCACACCGCCGCCAGCTTCGAGCTGGCCATCGACCTCGGTGCCGACCTCATCGAGCCGGACGTGGTGGTCAGCCGCGACGGCGTGCTCGTCGTCCGGCACGAGAGCGAGCTCTCGCTCTCCACCGACGTCGCCGAGCACCCGGAGTTCGCCGGCCGCCGCACCACCAGGCTGGTCGACGGGAAGCTGCACACCGGCTGGTTCGTCGAGGACTTCACCTGTGCCGAGCTGCGCACCCTGCGCGCGGTCGAGCGGATGCCGTCGCTACGGCCGCTCAACACCGCCTACGACGGTCGCTACGGCATCCTGACGCTGGCCGAGGTGATCGAGCTGGCGCGCTGCCGCTCGACCGCCGAGCGCCCCGTCCGCGTGCTCGCCGAGCTCAAGCACCCCGAGTGGTGCCACGCCGAGGGGCGCTCCATGGCGGATCTGGTGGCCGACGAGCTGCGCCTGCTCGGCGCCGACCGTTCCTCCGGGACCGTGGTGCTGCAGTCGTTCGACCCGGCCGTCCTGCGCGAGCTGCGCAGCCGCCTGGGCGAGGACGGCCCGCGGATGGTGCAGCTAATCGAGGACGACCACGCCGGTGACGTCATGGTGACCCCGTCCGGGCTGCGGGAGATCTCCACCTACGCACAGGGGGTCGGCCCGAGCCGGGAGCGGGTCCTGGCCGACGCCGCCGAGCACGCCCTGACCGGCGCGCCGAACCTGGTGGCGCAGGCGCACGGTGCCGAGCTGACGGTGTTCTGCTGGACGCTGCGCGCGGAGAACGCCTTCCTGCCCGAGCACCTGCGCCGGGGGGAGGCCCCGGAGGCGCTCGGGGACGCGCTGGGTGACGCCGCGGCGCTGCTGGCTCTCGGGGTGGACGGGCTGATCACCGACTTCCCCGACGTCGCCGTCCGCGCACGGACCGCCCTCACCCCCCAGCCGGTCTGAGCGGCACCGGGTCAGCGCACCCCTCCACCCGGCACACCCGCCTCGCCGATCAACGCCTCCACCACCAGCACGGTTGATGCCACCACGAGCCTGCGCGTGGTGGGGCAGGGGGTCCTCACGCGATCAGATCGTGCAGCACCACGTTCTCGTCCCGGCCGGGACCCACGCCGACGACGCTGATCCGCGCCCCGGAGAGCTCCTCCAGCCTGCGCACGTAGGCCTGCGCGTTGGCCGGGAGCTCGTCGAAGCTCCGGCAGTGCCGGATGTCCTCGGACCAGCCGGGCATCTCCTCGTAGACCGGCTTCGCGTGGTGGAAGTCGGTCTGTGTCATCGGCATCTCGTCGTGCCGGACGCCGTCCACCTCGTAGGCGATGCAGATCGGCACCGTCTGCAGGCCGGAGAGCACGTCCAGCTTGGTCAGGAAGTAGTCGGTGATGCCGTTGACCCGGCTGGCATAGCGGGCGACGACGGCGTCGAACCAGCCGCAGCGGCGGTCCCGGCCGGTGGTGACACCGACCTCACCGCCCTGCGTGCGCAGGTACTCGCCGCTGGCGTCGAACAGCTCGGTCGGGAAGGGCCCCGAGCCGACGCGGGTCGTGTAGGCCTTCAGGATGCCGACGACCCGCTCGATCCGGGTCGGGCCCACACCCGCGCCCACGGCGGCGCCGCCGGCGGTCGGGTTGGACGACGTCACGAACGGATACGTGCCGTGGTCGACGTCCAGCAGCGTGCCCTGGGAGCCCTCGAGCAGCACCCACTCGCCGTCGTCGAGCGCCTTGCCCAGCAGCAGCCGGGTGTCGACGATCCGGTGCCGGAGCTCCTCGGCGTAGCGGGTGTACTCCTCGACGACCTCGTCCACGTCGATGGCCTTGCGGTTGTAGACTTTGACCAGGATCTGGTTCTTCTCCTGGAGCGTCCCCTCGAGCTTCTGCCGGAGGATCGAGAGGTCGAGGAGGTCCTGCACGCGGATGCCGACGCGGGCGACCTTGTCGCCGTAGGCGGGGCCGATGCCGCGGCCGGTGGTGCCGATCTTGCGCTTGCCCAGGAACCGCTCGGTGACCTTGTCGAGGGCCCGGTGGTGCGGCATGATCAAGTGCGCGTCGGAGGAGATGACCAGCCGCGAGGTGTCCACCCCCCGCTCCTCCAGCCCGGCGAGCTCCCCGATCAGCACCTCCGGGTCGATCACGACGCCGTTGCCGATGACCGGCGTGCAGCCCGGCGTGAGGATCCCGGAGGGGATCAGGTGGAGGGCGTACTTCTCACCGTCGGGCGTGATGACGGTGTGCCCGGCGTTGTTGCCACCCTGGTAGCGGACGACGTAGGGGACGCGGCCGCCGAGCAGGTCGGTGGCCTTGCCCTTGCCTTCGTCGCCCCACTGGGCACCGATCAGCACGACAGCGGGCATCGGCTCCTGGTTCTCCTGTTCTTCGGCATCCGGGACGTCCCGGCCGGCAGGTGGCAGGGTATCGGCATGTCGTCGGTCGAGCTGGACCTCCGCCGTCTGGGCCCCGGGGAGGCACCGCTCCGGAGCCAGCTGGAGCCGGTCCCCACCGCCGCGTCGCTGGTCGTCCGCGGCCCGGTCGCCGGGCTGTCCGCCGTGCTCGCGGCCCTGCACAAGGCCGGGCGGACGGCGGAGGTGCCCGTCTCCTGGGAGCCGGCCACCGACAAGGCCTCGACGGCGCTCGCCCGCGACCTGGGGATCGGCACCGGCGCCCCCCGGGACCTCACCCTGGTCCGGGACGACCACGGCGGCGTACTGCTGCACCACGGCCGCATCGAGGCCGCCGGTGACGGGCGGCGGTCCCTGTCCCGGCGGCTGGGCCTGCAGGCGTACCACGACGACATCCGGGTGGCCGACGGCGAGATCACCCGGATCGACGTCCGCCCCGACTGGAGCGCCGTCGACACGATCGGCGTCACCGTCATGATCCAGCCGCTCCGGCCGACGCGGCAGACCAGCGGCCGCGCCCTCCAGGTCGCCTGCGATCCCGCCCGGATCGTCCGTGACGGCGTGCCCTACGTCCGGCCGGTCGACCGCTGGACGTGGTACGCCGACGACCGGGTGCGGTGGCGCCTGCACCCGTGAGCGGGCGATCGCCCCGCCACGTTGCCGGGGGCCCCAGGGCGTCGTGGACACTGGAGTCGCACCCGCTCGCCCCCGAGGAGGACCCGCTGCCGACGTGCTGTTGCCCCATCGGGTCGCCGTTCCGTTGATCACCGACCGCCCGTCCGCCTTCGGAACCCGCCCCGCCCCGGCTCCGCCGGGCCGCCGGTTCCTGGCGCGCGCACTGGCCCGGCCGAGCCTGCCGGCGGTCGTCGGGCTGGTCGTGGTCGTCGCCTACTTCGCCGTGCAGGTGCCGGAGCTGCTGTCGCCGTTCGGGCTGGCCACGGTCCTCGACACCGCGGCCGTGCTGGGCATCGGGGGCGTCGCCGTGGCGCTGCTGCTGGTCGCCGGGCAGTTCGACCTCTCGGTGGGGGTGATCGCGGTCTCCAGCTCGCTGCTCACCGCGCTGCTGATCGGCTTCGCGGGCTGGAGCGCCTGGCCGGCGCTGATCGTCTCGCTGCTCGCCGCGCTGGCGGTCGGGGTGGTCAACGGCGTCCTCGTCGTCAACACCGGCCTGCCCAGCTTCCTGGTCACGCTGGCGACCTTCCTGATCCTGCAGGGCACCTCGCAGGCCGGCGCCCAGGCGGTCGCGGGCTCCACCCGGGTCAGCGGCCTGGACCAGACGCCGGGGTGGTCGTCGGCGAGCGCGCTGTTCGACGCGACGCTGCAGATCGGCAACGGCCGGTTCAGCGTTGCGATCGTGTGGTGGGTGGTGCTGACCGGGCTGGCCACCTGGGGCCTGTGGCGGACGAAGTTCGGCAACGCGGTCTTCGCCTGCGGCGGCGCTCGCCAGGCGGCGCGGGAGCTCGGCGTGCCGGTCCGCCGGACGACCGTGACGCTGTTCTGCCTCACCGCGGCCGCGGGCTGGCTGCTCGGCACCTTCACGCTGGTGCGGCTGGGCAGCGTGCAGGCGGGCGGCACCGTGGGCATCCTCAGCGGGATCGACTTCATCGTCGTCGCGGTCATCGGCGGCTGCCTGCTCACCGGCGGCTACGGCTCCGCGATCGGTGCCGCCGTCGGCGCGCTGCTGTACGCGGTCGCGCGGGAGGGCATCACGCTGGCCGACTGGGACACCCGCTGGTTCCAGGCGCTGCTGGGAGTGCTGCTCCTGGTGGCCCTGCTGGCCAACGGCGTGGTGCGGCGGCGGCTCAAGTCGAGGCCGCGCTCGTGAGCACGTCCGCGGCCGTGGACGGCGCCCCGGCTCCCGGACCGATCCCCGTCGTGGAGCTGCGCGGCGTCACCGTGCGGCACGGCCACGTACCGGCGCTGAGCCGGGTGAGCGCCGCGCTGGTCCCCGGCGAGATCACCTGCGTGCTCGGCGAGAACGGCTCCGGGAAGTCGACGCTGGTGTCGGTCCTGTCGGGGCTGCGCCGGCACGACGAGGGCGAGCTGCGCGTCGACGGCACGCCCGTGCGGTTCCGCTCGCCCCGGCAGGCGCGGGAGGTCGGCATCGCCACCGTCTGGCAGGACCTCGCCGTCGCGCCGCTGCTGTCGGTGTGGCGGAACTTCTTCCTCGGCGCCGAGCCCACCCGCGGGGTGTGGCCGCTGCGCCGCCTCGACCTCGACGGCGCCCGGGAGACGACCGCCCGGGCCATGGCCCGGGTCGGTGTCACCGGGCTGGACCCCGACCAGCCGGCGAGCTCCCTGCAGGCCGGTGAGCGGCAGAGCCTCGCCGTCGCCCGCGCCCTGCACTTCGGCGCCCGGGCGCTGGTCATCGACGAACCCGTGACGCCCATGACGGTCGCCCGGCAGACGCTGTTCGGCCAGTCCATCCTGGCCGCCCGGGCCCAGGGCCTCGCGGTCGTCGTCGTGACGAACAACCCGCGCTACGCCCACCTCATCGGCGACCGGTTCCTGCTCCTGGCGCACGGCCAGGTGGCCGGCAACCTCACGCGGGACGACGTCGACGCCGACGTGCTCACCGCGCTGATGACCGGCGGCGATCAGCTGACCACGCTGACCGACGCGCTCACCGCGCTCCACCCGGAGCTCGGCGAGCGCTGAGCCGCCCGGGCCCCCGACGGCTGCGGGGGCCCGGGGCAGGTCAGGTGAAGATGCTCACCCCGCCGGGGCCGACCAGCAGCCCCACGACGATGAGCACGATGCCCCACACGATCTCCTTACGGATGATTGCGACGATCCCGGCGATCACCAGGACGACGGCGAGGATCCACAACAAGGTGGCCATCAGAGGTCTCCTCTCCAGGGCGCCCATCTGGCGCCGAGCACTCTGCGTAGTGAGCAGGAGAGTGGTGATCCAAACGCAGGTCACCCGAAAGTGCTGGTGGACGACAGAACGAGCGGCCCGCCGATGCGGACCGCTCGTTACCGATCGTGAACGATCAGATGGCCAACGTCGGATCGCAGTCCCGCAGGAGCTGGGTGCACCGCTCCGCCTCCGCGGTCTCGCCGATCGCCTCGGCGGCCGAGGCGAGCACGGTGACGCAGCGCAGGAAGCCCCGGTTGGGCTCGTGCGACCACGGCACGGGGCCGTAGCCCTTCCAGCCGTTGCGGCGCAGCGCGTCGAGCCCGCGGTGGTACCCGGTGCGGGCGTAGGCGTAGGCCTGGATCGTGTCGACCAGCGCCCGCTCGGGGCGGTGCAGCGCCTCCTCGGCCAGACCGGCCCACACCGCGCTCACCGTCGGGTGGTGCGCGGCCACCTCGGCCAGGGTGGCACCCTCGGCGAGCTCGGCGTCGGCCTCGGGCGTCGCGGGCAGCAGGGTGGCCGGCGGCTCGCCCAGCAGGTTGCCGTGGGAGTGGGTCATGGTCACGCGCCCTGGGACTGGCCGGCCGACAGCAGGTGCTCGCAGGCCTCCACGACGCGGGCGGCCATGCCCGTCTCGGCGGCCTTGAGGTAGCTGCGCGGGTCGTAGGCCTTCTTGTTGCCGACCTCGCCGTCGATCTTGAGCACGCCGTCGTAGTTGCTGAACATGTGCCCGGCGATCGGGCGGGTGAAGGCGTACTGGGTGTCGGTGTCGACGTTCATCTTCACCACGCCGTAGGAGAGGGCCTCGCGGATCTCCGACTCCGCCGAGCCCGAACCGCCGTGGAAGACCAGGTTGAACGGCTTGGCGCCCTCGCCCAGCCCGAACTCCTTGGCCACCAGTGCCTGGCCGCGCTCGAGCACGTCGGGTCGCAGTTTCACGTTCCCCGGCTTGTAGACGCCGTGCACGTTGCCGAACGTGGCGGCGAGCAGGTAGACGCCGCGCTCCCCCAGCCCGAGCTGCTGCGCGGTGCGCAGGAAGTCGCCGTCGGCGGTGTAGAGCTTCTCGTTGATCTCGGCGACGACGCCGTCCTCCTCGCCGCCGACGATGCCGATCTCCAGTTCCAGCACGATCTTGGCGGCCGCCGACTTCTCCATGAGCTCCTCGGCGATGTCGAGGTTCTCGCCCAGCTCGATCGCCGAGCCGTCCCACATGTGCGACTGGAACAGCGGCTCCTGGCCGGCGTCGACCCGGTCCTTGGACAGCGCGATCAGCGGGCGCACGTAGGAGTCCAGCTTGTCCTTGGGGCAGTGGTCGGTGTGCAGCGCGACGTTGACCGGGTACTTCTCGGCCACCACGTGCGCGAACTCGGCCAGCGCAAC
Source organism: Blastococcus sp. SYSU DS0973 (assembly GCF_054051055.1). NCBI lineage: Bacteria > Bacillati > Actinomycetota > Actinomycetes > Geodermatophilales > Geodermatophilaceae > Blastococcus > Blastococcus sp. SYSU DS0973. The sequence continues at coordinate 5,703 of NZ_JBJHAN010000014.1, read as the reverse complement.
CGCACCGGTGACCATGTCCTTCACCCGGGTGCCCGAGCCGAACTCGGCGCCGCCGGTGGAGAACTGGATGATGCCGTCGCTGCCGGCGTCGGCGAAGCCGCGCAGCGCCGCGTTGATGGTCTCCGAGGAGGTGCAGTTGATCGCCGGATAGGCGAAGCCGCCTTCCTTCGCCCGGCTGATCATGTCGGCGTAGACCTCGGGGGTCGCGATGGGCATGCGGTGCACTCCTCGCATCGGTTGCGGCTGTACTGCGCTGTACGTGCTGACGACGGGGGTCAGTATCCCGCCGCGCCTTCTCCCGGCCACACCGCGGGCCGCGGCAGACCCCGACCGGGCGACACCGGCTCAGCCCTCGTCCCCGTCGCGCCCCACCCGCTGCCCGGGCGCGGTGGCGAGCTGCACGGCCTGGCGGAGATCGATCCGCGCGCCGGCCAGGCGGATCGCGCGGGGATCCGGCGTGGGAGGACGCTGCCCCGCAGATCGCACGGGGAGGTCGGCGTCGTACCGGCCCGCATCCCGGACGTCGGTCGACGGCAGCACGCGGCGGTGCGCCGGTCAGCCCTGCTCGATGCGGCTGACCACCCGCGCGGCGACGACCACCGGGTCGTAGGTCGGCGAGAACGGCGGCGCGTAGGAGAGGTCGGAGCCGGCGAGGTCCTCGGCGGTCATCCCCGCCCAGATGGCGGCGGCCAGCACGTCGATCCGCTTGCCCGACCCGGGGCCGCCGACGAGCTGGGCACCGAGCAGCCGCCCCGACCCGGCCTCGCTGACGAGCTTGACGGCGATCTCCTCGGCGCCGGGGTAGTAGCCGGCCCTCGTCGTCGCCTCGATCGTCTCGGTGCAGTAGTCGAAGCCGGCCTGCTCGGCCTCGGTGGTGCACAGCCCGGTGCGACCGATCTCCAGCTCCCCCACCTTGGTCAGCGCGGTGCCCAGGACCCCGGCGAAGCGGGCCGCCCGGCCGCCGACGACCGAGCCGGCCACCCGTCCCTGCTTGTTCGCATGGGTGCCGAGCGCGACGTGGGTGACCTCGCCGGTGACCCGGTGGAAGGTCTGCGAGCAGTCGCCGGCGGCGTAGATCTCCGGGTGCGAGCGGGTGCGCTGGGTGCGGTCGACGTCGATGGCGCCGGTGGTCCCGAGCCGGATGCCGGCCCGCTCGGCCAGCGCCACCTCCGGGCCCATGCCCAGCCCCAGCACGACGAGGTCGGCGTCGTAGCTGCCGGCGTCGGTGCGCACACCCCGCGCCCGGCCGGACCCGTCCACCAGGATCTCGCGGACCGCCTGGTCGGGGTGCATCTCCATGCCCATGGCGCCCATGCCGGCGCAGACCCGCTCGGCCATGTCGGTGTCGAGCAGCTGCATCGGCAGCGGGTCGGCGAGTACGACGGTGACCTCGAGACCGCGCCGCTGCAGCGCCTCAGCCATCTCCAGCCCGATGTAGCCGCCGCCCAGGACCAGGGCGCGGCGCGGGCCGGCGTCCAGGGCGGCCCGGATGGCGGCGCCGTCGTCGAGCCGGTGGACGCCGAAGACGCCCGGCGCGTCCAGCCCCGGGATCGGCGGGCGGTTCGGGCGGCCTCCGGTGGCGACGAGCAGGCGGTCGTAGCCGATCCGCTCGCCGGTGTCGGTGACGACCTTCCCCGCGTCGGCGTCGATCTCGACCGCCTGCGTGCCGGTGTGCACGGTGATGTCCCGGGCGGCGAAGTCCGCCGGCGTCCGGGCGACCAGCGCGTCCCGCTCCGCCACCTGCCCGCCGACCCAGTACGGGATGCCGCAGGCGGAGTAGGAGACGACGTCCCCCTGCTCCAGCACCACGATCTCCAGGTCGTCGGCGTCCCTCAGCCGGCGGGCCTGGGCCGCGGCCGACATGCCCGCCGCGTCGCCGCCGATGACGAGGAACCGGTCCTTGGCCGTGGTCACCGGTCCAGCGTGGCACCCACCGGCGCGCTGCGGAACACCGTGCCCGGGTTCAGCAGCCCGGCCGGGTCGAGCGCGGACTTGATCGAGCGGTGCACGTCGAGGGCCACCGGGCCGATCTCGCGCTCCAGCCAGTCCACCTTGAGCACCCCCACCCCGTGCTCGCCGGTGATCGTGCCCCCGAGCGCGAGGCCGAGCTCCAGGATGTCGTCGAAGGCGCCGAACGCACGGGCCCGCTGGTCGTCGTCGGCGGGGTCGAAGACGACGGTGGGGTGCATGTTGCCGTCGCCGGCGTGGCCGACGACGCCGACGACCAGTCCCCGGGCCGCGGCGATCGCGTCGCAGCCGTCGAGGAACTGGGCGATCCGCGACCGCGGCACGGCGACGTCGTCGATCAGCGTGCTGCCCAGCTGCGCCAGGGCCGGCAGCGCCATGCGCCGCGCGGCAAGCAGCAGGTCGCCCTCGGCGGGGTCGTCGGTGGTGTGCACCAGGTCGGCACCGGCCTCGCGGCAGAGCTGGGCCAGGACCTCGATCTCGGCCAGGGCCGCGGCGCCGCCGGTGTCGGACTGGGCGACGAGCAGCGCGTGCGCGCTCCGGTCCAGATCGGCCTTCAGCAGGTCGTCGACGGCGCAGATGCAGGTGTTGTCCATGACCTCCAGCAGGCTGGGCACCAGCCCGGCGGTCACCACCCGCTCGACGACCTGCCCGGTCTGCGCCGTCGTCGCGAACGTCGCAGCGAGGGTGACCGGGCGCTGCGGCGCCGGGCGCAGCGCGAGGGTCGCCTCGGTGATGATTCCGAGGGTGCCCTCCGAGCCGACGAACAGGCGCGCCAGGTCGTAGCCGGCCACGCCCTTCACCGTGCGGCGGCCGGTGCGCAGCACCCGCCCGTCGGCGAGCACGACCTCCAGGCCGAGCACGTAGTCGGTGGTGACGCCGTACTTCACGCAGCACAGCCCACCGGAGTTCGTGGAGAGGTTGCCGCCGATCGTGCACCAGTCGTAGCTCGACGGGTCGGGAGGGTAGAACAGGCCTGACCCGGCGACGGCGTCGCGCAGCTGCTTGTTCACCACACCGGGCTGGACGACGGCCAGCCGGTCGGCCGGGGACACCTCCAGGACGGCGTCCATGCGGGTCATGACGACGGTGATCCCGCCGTCGACGGCGTTGCTGGCCCCGGCGAGCCCCGACCCGGCGCCCCGCGGCACCACCGGCAGCCCGTGCCGGGCCGCGATCCGCATCACCGCGACCACGTCGTCCGTGCAGCGCGGGAACACCACGGCGGCCGGGGTGCCGGCGGAGGCCAGCATCGCCTGGTCACGCGCGTAGCCGGCGGTGACGTCGGGGTCGGTGAGGACGCCGTCGGCACCCAGCGCGTCGGTCAGCTCGGCGAGCCACGTCGCCGTCGTCGTGGTCACCGTCACACCGTACGACCTGACCCCGCCGGCGAGATCGGCGATCTCGCCCGTTCCAGCCGTTCGTACGGTGCGAGATCGGCGATCTCGCCCGTTCCAGCGGTTCAGGCGAGGCCGAGGTCGGCGCCGGTGAAGGCGGCCCGGTACTCGAAGCCGGCCTGCTCCACCGCGGCGCGGCCCCCGCGGTCGACGACCACCGCGATCGCCACCACCTCGGCGCCCGCCTCCTGCAGGGCCTGGGCGGCGGTGAGCGGGCTGCCGCCGGTCGTGGAGACGTCCTCGACCACGAGGACGGCGCGCCCCTCGACGTCGGGCCCCTCGATCCGCCGTTGCAGGCCGTGGGCCTTGCCCGCCTTCCGGACCACGCAGGCGTCGAGGAACCCCTCGCCCGCCGCCGCGGCGTGCAGCATGGCGGCCGCCACCGGGTCGGCGCCGAGCGTGAGCCCGCCGACGACGTCGTAGCGCAGGTCGCCGGTGAGCTGGCGCATCACCCGACCGACCAGCGGCGCGCCCTCGTGGTGCAGCGTCAACCGGCGCATGTCGATGTACCAGTCGGCCTCCTGCCCCGAGGAGAGCGTGACCTTCCCGTGCACCACGGCGAGGTCGACGATCAGCTGCAGCAGCCGGTCGCGGTCGGGAAGCGTCGGAGCAGCCGTCATGGACCCGACCCTAGTGAGCGCCGGTCGGAGCCACCGCGGCGTGACCACCCGGACGGCCCAGGAGGACACCGGTCCCTTCTCAGGCGGTGGGCGCGAGCACCTGGTCGATGATGTAGACGGTGGCGTTGGCGGTCTGCACGTTCCCGCAGATCACGGAGGCCTCCATCTGGTCGAGGACCGTGGCTTCGGCGCCGATGGCGAAGTCCTGCCCGGAGCCCTCGATGGTGACCTCGTCGTTGTTCAGCGTGGTGTGCGTGCCGGCCAGTTCGTCGGGGGCCAGGCGGCCCGGGATGACGTGGTGGGTCAGCATCGCGGTGAGCTGCGGGGTGTCGGCCAGGAGGGCGTCGAGCGCACCGGCCGGGAACGCCTCGAACGCCGGGTCGGCCGGCGCCAGCACGGTGATGTCGTCGATGCTGTTCAGGGTGTCGACCAGGCTCGCGGCCTGGACGGCCCGGACCAGGGAGGAGAGGGCCGGGTTGTTGCCGGCCGCGGTGACGACCGGGTCGGCGCTCATGCCCTGGAAGCTGCCCGCGCCCTCGGTCGCCACGGCCGCGCAGCCCTCGCCGAACGGCTCGTCGGAGACGGGCGCGGCCGAGCTCTCGGCGGCCGCGGAGGTGCTGCTGGTGCCGGCGGCGGTGCTCTCCGCGGAGTCGTCGGAGCCGCAGGCGCTGAGCGTGATCGCCAGGGCGGAGACGGCGGTGAGCAGGACGCCGCGGGTGAGGGTGCGCTTCATGGTGGTGGTCCTGTCCTGGTGCCGCGCGAGGTCGGCGCCGCGATCGGGTCGGGCGTGGTGCGTCGCCGGTCCGGCCGGTGGGTCGCCGTCGGTCCCTGCCGCGACGAGCCCGGTGGCGCGGACTCCGCGCGACTGGCCGGCCGCCGGCCGGGCGGGAGCGCCCGGACGGCCTGATCAGCGCTGGCCGGTGGCGAGCTGCCACTTGCGGAAGCGGTACCAGTCGTTGGACGCCTTCGCCGCGAGCAGCACGACCCCGGCCGCGGTGAGGGCGATCTGGAACCAGGTGAGCGTGGTGACGAACGGCAGCGGCCCGGTGCTCCCGGCGCTGAAGGGCGCCGTCAGCAGCGTCAGCCCGCCCAGCACCCACAGCACGATCCGGGCCCAGTTGCGGCCCTGCCAGGCGAACCAGAGGAACAACCCCTGCAGCAGGAGCATCAGGACCCCGACGGCGATGCTGATCTGGAGGGCGAGCTCGGCGAACTGCTCGACGTCCACGCCCTCCAGCCCGGGGTCGTCGAGCCCGGTCCCCTCCTGGGCGAGCGTCCAGTCGAGGAAATCCTCCCAGTTGAGCACCGTGGCGATGCCGGCCGCCGCGCTGAGCACGAGCGCGGCCAGGAAGGCGCCGAGCCCGGCGCGCACCGTCAGCGGGCGCTCCATGGGCTCGGGGGCGTCGGGGCCCCACCCGTCGGGCGCGGCCGGGGCGGGCTGGTAGCCGTAGGGGTGCTGGCCGTACGGCGGCTGCCCCGCGCCGTACGGGTGCTGGCCCGGCGCTCCCTGACCGTAGGGGCCGGGGCCGTGGGGCGGCTGGCCCGGCGGCGGAGGAGGCCAGCCGGGCTGCTGCCCGCCCTGCCCCTCGGGCCGGCCCTGCTGGTCGTCCTGACCCGCCGTCATCGCGCCTCCGTTCCTCGGTCGGTCATCGCCGCGATCATGGTCGACGGCGGCACAGCGGACCAGCGGGCGCGCGGAGCCACCCGGTCGGGGTGGCTCC
>NZ_JBJHAN010000013.1:0-56590 GCF_054051055.1 Blastococcus sp. SYSU DS0973 | reverse complement strand
GGCGGTGGAGGCCCGCGACGGCGGCTGCGTGTTCGCCGGCTGCGACGCCCCGTCCCACTGGTGCGACGTCCACCACCTGATCCACTGGGCCGAGGGCGGCGACACCTCACTGGACAACTCAGGGCTGGTGTGCGAACGACACCACACCAAGGTCCACCACGGATACCGGATCGAACGACAACCCGACGGACGATGGCGCACCTGGCGCCCCGACCGCACCGAGATCCTCATCCTCCCCCGCCTCGGCGGAGACACCCTCCGCTCCCGTGCCGGTTGACCGTCGGTGCCCTCCCGGCGGCCGTCCGGGTTGCAACGCCACTCCGGCCGATACGGTGTCGCCCGTGCAGCTGACCGTCGTCGACCACCCGTTGGCCCGTGCCCGCCTGACCCGCATGCGGGACGAGCGCACGGACAACGCCATGTTCCGGGCCGCCCTGCGCGAGCTCACGCAGATGCTCGTCTACGAGGCCACCCGTGACCTCGAGGTGGCCGAGCAGGAGATCACCACGCCGGTCACGACGACGACGGGCTACCGGCTGGCCGCGCCGCCGCTGATCGTGCCCGTGCTGCGGGCGGGGCTGGGCATGGCCGACACCGCGCACGGGATGCTGCCCGAGTCGCAGATGGGCTTCGTCGGCCTGGCCCGCAACGAGGAGACGTTCCAGCCCGAGGCATACATGGCCTCGCTGCCGGAGACGCTGGTCGGGCGGGACGTCTTCGTCCTCGACCCGATGCTGGCCACCGGCGGGTCGCTGGTGCACTGCTGCGAGCTGCTCGTCGCCCGCGGGACGACGTCGATCACCGTGCTGTGCGCGCTCGCGGCGCCGGACGGCATCCGCCGCCTGGAGGGGAGCGGCCTGCCGCTGCGGGTCTTCACCGCCAGCATCGACGAGGGGCTCGACGAGAAGGCCTACATCGTCCCGGGGCTCGGCGATGCCGGCGACCGCCAGTTCGGCTCGGTCTGACTATGCGGTTCGGGGTGCTGGGCACCGGCCACTGGGCCCGCGCCGTCCACGCGACCGCGCTCGCCGAGCACCCGTCCGCCGAGCTGGTGGGCGTGTGGGGCCGCGACCTCGCCAAGGCCAAGGCGCTGGGCGCGGAGTTCGAGGTCCCCGGCTACCACGACGTGGACGCGCTGCTGGCCGGCGTCGACGCCGCGGCGATCGCCCTCCCGCCGGACGTCCAGGCGCCGCTCGCGGTGCGCGCCGCCGAGGCAGGCAAGCACCTGCTGCTCGAGAAGCCGATCGCGCTGGACGTGGCCGGCGCCGACCGCGTGGTCGACGCCGTGCGCGGTTCCGGCGTCGCCTCGGTCGTGTTCTTCACCTTCCGCTTCCAGGCGGCCACGTCCACCTGGTTGACCCAGGCCGCCCGGACCCGCCTGGCCGGTGGCTCCGGCTCCTGGCTCTCCTCGCTGGCCGGCAGCCCCTTCGCGACCTCGCCCTGGCGGCAGGAGCACGGGGCGCTGTGGGACATCGGCCCGCACGCGCTGTCGCTGCTCGTGCCCGCGCTCGGGCCGGTCGTCGCCGTCCAGGCCGGTGCCGGCCTGCGGGACACCGTGCACCTGGTGCTCACCCACGACTCGGGGGCGGCCTCGACGGTGACGCTGTCGCACACCGTCGCACCCATGTCGACCGGCATCGAGTTCTACGTGCACGGCGACGCCGGCCGGCTGGTGGTCCTCCCGGACGTCGACGCCCCGGTGGACGCCTTCCAGGTGGCGGTGGACGAACTGGGCGCGGCGGCGGTCGCCGGTGGCACCCACCCCTGCGACGTCGGTTTCGGCCGGGACGTCGTCGCCGTCCTGGCGACGGCGGCCCGTGCACTGGACTCGGGCTGCCGCGAGCCCGTGGGGTGACGACCGTCCCGGCGACGCGGCGGCGGACCGGGCCGGTGGACCGGTACCTCCCGGCCGGCCGGATGCGACGGCGGGACAGGCCTGCGGAGGCGCCGCGAGCGCCCTACAGCCCCAGGGCCGCCGACATCTCCGTGCGCAGCTGGTCCAGCTCGTCGGCCCCGCGCCCGCGGGCCGCGATCAGGCCGGCGTCGTCGTGCACCGGGACGACCGTCTCCAGGTAGGCCTTGAGCTTCGGCTCGGTGCCGCTGGGCCGGACGATCACCCGCACGCCCTCACCGAGCAGCCGGACGGCGTCCACCGGCGGCGAGCCCTCGGCGAGGTCGGCGAACTCCACCGGCCGCCCCAGCAGCGCGGCGGGCGGCGCCGAGCGCAGCCGGGCCATCGCGTCGGAGATGACCGAGAGGTCCTCGACCCGCACCGACAGCTGCCCGGTGACGAACAACCCGTGCTCGTCGGCGAGCTCGTCCAGCCGGTCCAGCAGGGTGCGTCCGGCGGCCTTGAGCTCCGCCGCCAGCAGGGCCACGGCCAGGGCGGCGGAGATGCCGTCCTTGTCGCGGACGACCGAGGGCGCCACCGAGTAGCCCAGCGCCTCCTCGTAGCCGTACACCAGCGGGGCCGCAGCGGAGCCGGCTCGCATGATCCACTTGAACCCGGTCGGGGTCTCCTCCGACGGCGCGCCGTGCGCCTCGGCGATCGCGTGCATCAGCGAGCCGCTGACCAGGGACGACGCGTACGTCCCCCGCACGCCGCGGCGCAGCAGCCAGTCGGCCAGCAGCGCCCCGACCTCGTCGCCGGTGAGCTGCCGGCCGCCGCACACCACCGAGCAGCGGTCGGCGTCGGGGTCCTGCGCGATCGCGACGTCGGCGCCCACCCGCTCGGCCAGGGCCAGCAGCAGGTCGACCGCGCCGGGCTCCTCCGGGTTCGGGAAGGAGGTGGTCGGGAACGCCGGATCGGGCGCGTCCTGCTCGGGCACGCCGGCCGGCTCCGCGAAGCCGGCGGCGGCGAAGGCCAGCCGGGTCGTCGACGCGCCCACCCCGTGCATGGCGGTGTAGGCGACGGTCAGCGCGGCCCGGTCGGCGGCCGGCACCCGCTCGGGGTCCAGCGCCCGCACCACCGCGGTCACGTACTCGGTCAGGATGTCGTCGCCGAGGATCGCGTGGCCGCCGGTGAGCGCGATCCCCCGCGCCGGGCCGACGGCGGCGATGGCCTCCTCGATCGCGCGGTCGACCGGTGGCACGAGCTGGGCGCCCTGCTCCAGGTAGAGCTTGTAGCCGTTGTCGTCCGGCGGGTTGTGGCTGGCGGTGACCATCACCCCGGCCACCGCGCCGAGGTGCCGGACGGCGAACGCCAGCACCGGGGTGGGCAGCGGTCGCGGCAGCACCTGCACCTCGAAGCCCAAGCCCGAGAACACCTGCGCCGAGAGGCGGGCGAACTCGTCGGACCTCCGCCGGGCGTCGAAGCCGATGACGACGGTTCCGCCGCAGTGCCCGGTGTCCAGCAGGTGCCGGCCCACCCCGGCCGCGGCACGGAGCACCACGGCCGCGTTCATCCCGGCCGGTCCGGCCCGGAGCGGTCCGCGCAGCCCCGCCGTTCCGAAGGTCAGCGGACCGGCGAAGCGGCGGGCCAGCTCGGCGGTGTCGCCGGCGTCGACCAGGGCGAGGATCTCCGCGCGGTCGCCCTCGTGCGGATCGGCGTCGGCCCAGGCCCGGGCGGTGGCGAGCAGGTCGTCGGTCATGCCGGGAAGTTCTCCGCGTCGAACGCCGGCGTCGTGTACTCGCCGCCCACGCGGTGGTGCACCGGGTCGGAGGGGTCGGGCTCGCCGTGCGACTCGACCAGCGCCGCGGCGTAGCGCTCGGCGTCGTCGGCCGACCGGTATCCGAGCGCCTCGGCGGCGGAGAGGTCCCACCAGCGGCGGGTGTTGTCGGAGACGCCCCACACCACCGAGAAGCCCGGCGACGGTGCGGAGAGCGCGGCGTCGACCAGGGAGACCGTGTCGCCGGGGGAGAGCCAGGTGGACAGCTGCCGCGTCGTCGTCGGCTCGGCGAAGGCGCTGCCGATGCGCAGGCAGACGACGTCGAGGCCGTAGCGGTCGGCGTAGAGCGAGCCAAGCGCCTCCATCGCCACCTTAGAGACGCCGTAGTAGGTGTCCGGTCGCGGCGGCGCGTCCACCTCGCGCAGCAACCCGTCCGACGGTCGCTCGGTGTAGCCGGTGGCGTGGTTGCTGCTGGCCAGGACCACGCGGGGGACGCCGGCCTGCCGGGCTGCCTCCAGCGCGACGTACGTGCCGCCGATGTTGGCGTGCGAGATCGCCGCCCACGTCGACTCGCCGGCGATGCCGGCCAGGTGGACGACCGCCGAGGCGCCCCGGGCCGCCTCGGTCATCGCCGCGAGGTCGGTGACGTCGGCGACCAGGTGCTCCTCACCCGGTCGCGGCTCCGGCACGGCCACGACGTCGAGCGAGCGCAGGGCCCAGCCGCGCTCGGGCAGCCCGGCGCGCAGCACGGTGCCGATCCGGCCGGCGGCGCCGGTGACCAGCACGGGACCCGAGGCCGCGCCGCTCACGGGAGCCGCCCGATCAGCTCGACCAGGAACGTCCCCAGTCGACCCGCCGCAGCCTTGCCCGCCGCGAGGACCTCCTGGTGGTCCAGCGCCTCGCCGGTGATGCCGGCCGCGGCGTTGGTGACCATCGAGAGGCCGAACACCTCCACGCCGGCCGCGCGGGCCGCGATGGCCTCCAGCGCGGTGGACATGCCGACCAGGTCCGCGCCGAGCGTGCGCAGCATGCGGATCTCGGCCGGGGTCTCGAAGTGCGGGCCGGGGAGCTGGGCGTACACGCCCTCGACCAGCGAGGGGTCCAGCTGCCGGGCCAGCTCCCGCAGGCGGGCGGAGTAGAGGTCGGTGAGGTCGACGAAGTCCGCGCCCACCAGGGGCGAGCGGGCGGTGAGGTTGAGGTGGTCGGAGATCACGACCGCCTGGCCCACCCGGTGGTCGGGCGCCAGCCCGCCGGCCGCGTTGGTCAGCAGCACCGTCCGCACGCCCGCCGCCGCCGCCGTGCGCACGCCGTGGACGACCGGCTCGACGCCGCGGCCCTCGTAGTAGTGGGTGCGGCCCAGGAAGATCAGCACCTTGCGGTCCCCGACCCGCACCGAGCGGATCTCGCCACCGTGCCCGACCACGGTCGGGGCCGTGAAGCCGGGGAGGTCGCCGATCGACACGGAGCCCGCGGCCTCGCCGAACGCGTCGGCCGCGGGGGCCCAGCCCGAGCCCATGACGACGGCGGCGTCGTGCTCGCCGCCGAGCGCGGTGGTCAGGGCCTCGGCCGCCTGGGTGGCCAGGGCGGTGGGGTCGGTTCCGGGGAGCTCGCTCACGCAGGGACGCTAACGCAGGAGCCCGGCGGCGGATCCCCGGCGGCTCGGCGGGGTCGACCGCCCGGGTGATCGTGCCCGCCGGCCGCCGCCTCGGGGGGTGGGCCGGGGGCATCGTCCCTAGACTCCCGGAGGTGGAGATCCCCTTCCGTAGCTCGGAGCGCGCCAGCCTCGGTGTGGAGTGGGAGCTGCAGCTCGTCGACCGGCGGACGCGCGAGCTGTCGCCCGGCGCCGTCGAGATCCTGGAGGCGCTCCGCCCCGAGGGCGCCGAGGAGCACCCCAAGGCCAAGCACGAGCTGCTGCAGTCGACCGTCGAGATCATCACCGGCGTCTGCACCACCGTGAGCGAGGCGAAGGCCGACCTCGCCGGCACCCTCGCCGAGGTCGTGGCCGCCGCCGACGAGCGCGGGCTCGGGCTGCTCTGCGCCGGCACCCACCCGTTCACCGATTGGCAGACCCAGGAGATCTCCCCCAAGGAGCGCTACCACCAGCTCGTCGAGCGCATGCAGTGGCTGGCCCGGCGGATGCAGATCTTCGGCGTGCACGTGCACGTCGGCGTCCGGGCGCCGGAGAAGGTCATCCCGATCGTCAACGCGCTGTGCCAGTACGTGCCGCACTTCCTGGCGCTGTCGTCGTCCTCGCCCTTCTGGGTCGGCTGCGACACCGGCCTGGCCTCGGCCCGCACCAAGGTCTTCGAGGGCATGCCCACGGCCGGGCTGCCCTTCCAGCTCGCCGACTGGAACGAGTTCGAGGAGTACATGGAGACGCTGATCTCCACCGGGAGCATCGAGAGCGTCCGCGAGGTGTGGTGGGACATCCGGCCGCACCCCGACTTCGGCACCGTCGAGCTCCGCATCTGCGACGGGCTGCCCACCCTCGACGAGGTCGGCGCGGTCGCCGCGCTCGCGCAGTGCCTGGTCGAGCAGTTCGACACCCAGCTCGATCGCGGTTACACCCTGCCCCGCCCCGAGGAGTGGGTGGTCCGCGAGAACAAGTGGCGGGCGTCCCGGTACGGCCTCGACGCCGAGATCGTGGTCGACGAGCACTACGCCGTCCGCCCGGTGCGCGAGGCCATCGCCGAGCTGGTGGAGGAGCTGATGCCCACCGCGAAGCGGCTGGAGTGCGAGGGCGAGCTGGCCGACGTGCTGCGCATCCTGGAGGTCGGCGCCTCCTACCAGCGGCAGCGCGCGGTGGCGCTGGAGCACGACGGCGAACTCGGGCCCGTCGTCGACAGCCTGCTCGCCGAGCTGCGCGACGGCCTCCCGGCCAGCGGTCCCGCGGGCAGCCCCGACGGCCCGGTGCCCGGACCGGCGGAGTGCGCGGGCGGGCACGCCGCATGACCCCGGTCGTCGAGAAGCTGACCGCGGCCGTCGACGACTGGGTCGGGGTGCACCACCCCGAACTCGTATCGGTGCGGCGGCACCTGCACGCCCATCCGGAGCTGGCGTTCGCCGAGTTCGAGACGACGTCGTTCATCGAGCAGCGGCTGCGCGCGGCCGGTCTCCGCCCGCGCCGGCTGCCCACCGGCACGGGCCTGGTCTGCGAGGTCGGCGACGCCGAGGGGCCGGTCGTCGTGCTGCGCGCCGACATCGACGCCCTGCCGCTGGCCGACCTGAAGGACGTTCCCTACGCCTCCACCCGCGACGGGCTCTGCCACGCCTGCGGCCACGACGTGCACACCACCGTCGTCCTGGGCGTCGCGCTGGCGCTCGCCGGCCTCGACGGCCTCCCGGGCCGGGTGCGGTGCGTCTTCCAGCCCGCGGAGGAGACGGTGCCCGGCGGCGCCACCGAGGTGGTCGCCTCCGGCGTCCTCGACGGCGCCTCGCGCGCCTTCGCCCTGCACTGCGACCCGTCGGTGCCGGCCGGAAAGGTCGGCCTGCGCACCGGCCCCATCACCGCCGCGTGCGACCGCATGGACGTCACGCTCACCGGCCCCGGGGGGCACACCGCCCGCCCGCAGCTCACCGTCGACCTGGTCGACGCACTCGGCCGGCTGATCACCGACCTGCCCTCGCTGCTCTCCCGGCAGGTCGACCCCCGTGTCGGGATGTCGCTGGTCTGGGGCGCGGTGAACGCGGGTGTCGCCGCCAACGCCATCCCCCAGCGCGGCACGCTGCGCGGCACGGTGCGGGTGCTCGACCGCGACGCGTGGAAGGGAGCCGAGGACCTGCTGCGCTCGCTGGTGGCGCGGGTGGCCGCGACGACGGGCGCCGACGTCGGCGTCGACTACATCCGTGGTGTGCCGCCGGTGGTCAACGACCCCCGCTCGGTGGCGCTCCTGCGGTCGGCCGCGCTGGGCAGCGTGGGCGCCGAGAACCTGGTCCTCTCGCCGCAGAGCATGGGCGGAGAGGACTTCGGCTGGTTCGCCGACGTCATGCCGATCGCGCTGGCCCGGCTGGGCACGCACGGGGGCGGTGCCCCCCTCGACCTGCACCGGGGCACCTTCGACGTCGACGAGCGGGCGATCGGCGTCGGCGTGCGGCTGCTGGCCCGGACCGCACTGCTCGCCCTCGAGGCCGACGCGGAACCGTCCCCGACGGGTCCGACACCACCCCCTCGCACGCGCCGACCGGCGCCCGGAGACACTGCAGCCAGGCCGACTGTCGAGGAGACCCACCGAGGATGAGTTCCACCGACCAGCAGACCAGCAGCGGTCAGGGACGCGCACCGGCCGACGCCGAGGTGCCGGCCGAGCACGAGGTGCCCGAGGCCCTGGCGCTCGCGGGCGAGTTCGACGCGGTGACCCGCGACCAGTGGCGCGACCTCGTCGCCGGCGTGCTCCGCAAGGCCGGCCGCGAGGACCTCCCCGACCCGGTCGAGGACGCGCTGCGCCGCCCGGTCGCCCCCGGCGTCACGGTCGCCCCGCTGTACACCGCCGAGGACGCCGGCGACCTCCCGACCGCCGTCGGCGTCCCCGGCCTGCCGCCGTTCGTCCGCGGCGCCCGCCCGTCCGGAGGCCCGGCCGGATCGGCCGAGGTCACCGCCGCCGGCGGGGCCGAAGGCGGCGCGCCCGGCGGCTGGGACGTCCGGCAGCGGCACGCGCACCCCGACGTCGCCGTGACCCGGGAGGCGATCGCCGCCGACCTGGAGAACGGCGTCACCTCCCTGTGGCTGGTGGTCGGGGACGGCGCGATCCCCGTGGCGTCGCTGGGGGACGTCCTCGCCGACGTCTACCTCGACCTGGCACCGGTCAGCGTCCAGGGCGGGCTCGCGGCGGCCGAGGCGTTCCTCGACCTGGTCGAGGGGCGCACCGACCTCGCCCCCGGCGGCTCGCTGGGCCTGGACCCACTCGGCGTCCAGGCCACCTCCGGTCAGGAGCAGGACCTCTCCGGGCTGGCCGGGGTCGCTCGCCGTGCGGCGCCGCACGTCGGCCTGCGCACCGTCGTCGTCGACGGCACCGTGTTCCACGACGCCGGGGCGTCGGTGGTCGAGGAGCTCGGCTGCTCGCTGGCCGCCGGGGTGGCGTACCTGCGGGCGCTGACCGAGGCCGGTCTGTCGGTCGACGAGGCGGCCGCCGCGCTGGAGTTCCGCTACTCGGCCAGCGCCGACCAGTTCACGACCATCGCGGCGCTGCGCGCGGCCCGCCGGCTGTGGGACCGGGTCGGCGAGGTCAGCGGCGCGTCGGCGGAGGTGCGCGCCCAGCGCCAGCACGCCGTCACCTCGTCGGTGATGACGACGAGGCGCGACCCGTGGGTGAACTTGCTGCGCACGACCGTCGCCTGCTTCGCCGCGGGCGTGGGCGGCGCGGATGCGGTCACGGTGCAGCCGTTCGACGCCGCGCTAGGGCTGCCCGACGCCTTCTCCCGCCGGATCGCGCGCAACACCCAGAGCCTGCTGGTGGAGGAGGGTCACCTCGCCCGCGTCCTCGACCCGGCCGGCGGCTCCTGGTACGTGGAGTCGCTCACCGACGACCTGGCCCGCGCGGCGTGGGACTGGTTCACCGAGATCGAGCGGGCCGGCGGGCTCTCCGCGGCACTGGCCTCCGGCCTGGTGCGGAACCGTATCGCCCGGGCGTGGGACGCCCGCGCGAAGCGGCTGGCCACCCGCACGGACGCGATCACCGGCGTGAGTGAGTTCCCCAACCTGACCGAGAAGCTGCCCGAGCGGCAGCCGGCGGCGGAGATCCTGCCCGCCACCGGTGGTCTGCCGCGGGTCCGCGCGGCGCAGGAGTTCGAGGCGCTGCGCGACGCCGCCGACGCGGCCATGTCGTCGCGGAGCGGGGAGCGGCCCGCGGTCTACCTCGCCACGATAGGCCCGATCGCGCGGCACACCGCCCGCGCGACGTTCGCCGGCAACCTGTTCCAGGCCGGTGGGCTGGCGACGCCGGCCGGGGACGGCGCGGGCGGGTTCGCCGACGCGGGCACGACGGTGGCCTGCATCTGCGGCACCGACAAGGACTACGCCGGGAACGCCGCGGGCCTCGCCCGGGAGCTCAGGGCGGCCGGCGCCACGCAGGTGTGGCTGGCCGGCAAGCCCGACCTCGCCGTGGACGGGGTCGACGGCTACGTCTTCGCCGGGTGCGACGCACTCGCGGCGCTGCGGACGGTGCACGCCGAGCTGGGTCTCGAAGGAGTTCAGGCATGAGCAACATCCCCGACTTCGGTTCCGTCGAGCTCGGCCGGCCGTCGGGCGGCAGCGGCTCCTCGATCGCAGGGCCCGACGACTGGGCCAAGGCGTTCGAGGAGGCGACCGGCCGCGGCGTGGCCGAGGCGGCCTGGGAGACCCCCGAGGGCATCGCCGTCCCGCCGCTGTACACCCCGGCCGACCTGGCCGACCTCGACTTCCTGGAGACCCTGCCCGGGCTGCCGCCGTTCCTGCGCGGGCCCTACCCGACGATGTACACGACGCAGCCGTGGACGGTCCGCCAGTACGCGGGCTTCTCCACGGCAGCTGCGTCCAACGCCTTCTACCGGCGCAACCTCGCCGCCGGGCAGAAGGGGCTGTCGATCGCCTTCGACCTGCCCACCCACCGCGGCTACGACTCCGACCACCCCCGGGTCCCCGGGGACGTCGGCATGGCCGGCGTCGCGATCGACTCGATCCTGGACATGCGGCAGCTGTTCGACGGCATCCCGCTGGACAGGATGAGCGTCTCCATGACCATGAACGGCGCGGTGCTGCCCGTGCTGGCGCTCTACATCGTCGCGGCCGAGGAGCAGGGGGTGGCCCCGGCCCAGCTGACCGGGACCATCCAGAACGACATCCTCAAAGAGTTCATGGTGCGGAACACCTACATCTACCCGCCCAAGCCCTCGATGCAGATCATCAGCGACATCTTCGCGTTCACCTCGCGGGAGATGCCGAAGTTCAACTCCATCTCGATCTCCGGCTACCACATCCAGGAGGCCGGGGCGACGGCCGACCTGGAGCTGGCGTACACGCTGGCCGACGGCGTCGAGTACGTGAAGGCCGGCCAGGCCGCCGGGATGGACGTCGATGCGTTCGCCCCGCGGCTGAGCTTCTTCTGGGCCATCGGCATGAACTTCTTCATGGAGGTCGCGAAGCTGCGGGCCGGGCGCCTGCTGTGGGCGAAGCTGGTGAAGGAGGCGGGGGCGAAGAACCCGAAGTCGCTCTCGCTGCGCACCCACTCGCAGACCTCGGGCTGGTCGCTGACCGCGCAGGACGTCTACAACAACGTCGTCCGCACCTGCCTGGAGGCGATGGCCGCCACCCAGGGCCACACGCAGTCGCTGCACACCAACGCCCTCGACGAGGCGCTCGCGCTGCCCACCGACTTCTCCGCGCGGATCGCCCGCAACACCCAGTTGATGCTGCAGCAGGAGTCGGGCACCACCCGCGTCGTCGACCCGTGGGGCGGCTCGGCCTACGTGGAGAAGCTCACCTACGACCTGGCCCGCCGCGCCTGGGCGCACATCCAGGAGGTCGCCGAGCACGGCGGCATGGCGCAGGCCATCGACGACGGCATCCCGAAGCTTCGGATCGAGGAGGCGGCCGCCCGCACGCAGGCGCGGATCGACTCCGGTCGCCAGCCGGTGATCGGCGTCAACAAGTACCGGGTCGACGCCGACGAGGCGATCGAGGTGCTCAAGGTCGACAACGCCGACGTGCTCGCCCAGCAGAAGGCGAAGCTCGAGCAGCTACGGGCCGACCGCGACGGCCGCGCCGTCACCGAGGCGCTGGGCCGGCTGACCGACGCCGCCCGCGCCGCCGCGGAGGGGCGTCGCGGCAACGACCTCGACACCAACCTGCTGAAGCTGGCCGTCGACGCCGCGCGGGCGAAGGCCACCGTCGGGGAGATCTCCGACGCGCTCGAGGCCGTCTACGGCCGGCACGCCGGTCAGGTGCGCACCATCTCCGGCGTGTACCGCGACGAGGCAGGAGCATCCGGGCCGATGGAGGAGACGCGCCGGCTGGCCGAGCAGTTCGCCGAGGCCGAGGGCCGCCGGCCGCGGATCCTGGTGGCCAAGATGGGCCAGGACGGGCACGACCGGGGGCAGAAGGTCATCGCCACTGCGTTCGCCGACCTCGGCTTCGACGTCGACGTGGGCCCGTTGTTCCAGACGCCGGACGAGGTCGCGCGGCAGGCGGTGGAGGCCGACGTGCACGTCGTCGGGGTCTCCTCGCTGGCCGCGGGCCACCTCACGCTGGTGCCCGCGCTGCGCGACGCGCTGGCCGGGCTCGGCGCCGACGACGTGCTGATCGTGGTCGGCGGGGTGATCCCGCCCGACGACGTGCCGACCCTCAAGGAGATGGGCGCGGCCGCGGTCTTCCCGCCCGGCACGGTCATCGCCGAGGCGGCCCAGGAGCTGCTGCGGACGCTGTCCGAGCGCCTGGGTCACTGAGGGCCGTCGCTGATGGGTCGTGAGGTCGATGTCCCCGCGCTCGTCGAGGGGGTGCTCGCCGGGGACCGGAGGGTGATGGAGCGCACCATCACCCTCGTGGAGTCCCGGCGGGCCGACCACCGGGAGAAGGCGCAGGAGCTGCTGGTGGAGCTGCTGCCGCACGCCGGGGGGGCGCGCCGGGTCGGCATCAGCGGGGTGCCCGGGGTCGGGAAGTCCACCTTCATCGACCAGCTCGGGGTGGACCTCACGGCCGGCGGGTCGAAGGTCGCGGTGCTCGCCGTCGACCCGTCGTCGGCCCGCTCCGGCGGCTCCATCCTCGGCGACAAGACGCGCATGGCCCGGCTGGCCGTCGACCCGCACGCCTTCATCCGGCCGTCCCCGACCTCGGGCACGCTCGGCGGGGTCGCGCAGGCCACCCGCGAGTCGATGGTCGTCGTCGAGGCGGCCGGCTACGACGTCGTCCTGGTGGAGACCGTCGGCGTCGGCCAGTCGGAGATCACCGTCGCGGAGATGGTGGACTCGTTCCTCTTCCTGACCATCGCGCGCACCGGTGACCAGCTGCAGGGCATCAAGCGCGGCATCCTCGAGATCGCCGACGTCATCGCCGTGAACAAGGCCGACGGGCCCGCGGCCGCCGACGCCCGCAAGGCGGCGCGGGAGCTCTCCTCGGCGATCCGGATGCTGCGCGGCCGGGGCGAGCCGTGGGACGTGCCGGTGCTCACCTGCGCCGGCCTGACCGGCGAGGGCATGGACGAGGTGTGGGCCAAGCTCGTCGAGCACCAGGACCGGGCGAAGGCGTCCGGGGCCTTCGACGAGCGCCGCCGCACCCAGCAGGTGCGCTGGACCTGGCAGCTGGTGCGCGACGGGCTCGAGCACTCGCTGCGGGCGCACCCCGGCGTGCGCGCCGCCGTCCCCGAGCTGGAGAAGGCGGTGCTGGCCGGGGAGCTCACCCCCGCGCTGGCCGCGCAGCAGATCCTCGGGGCCTTCATAAGCCGGCCGGACGACGCCCCCGGCTGATCTCACGCGCCGTCCTCCGAGCCGATGTGCACCGCTACGTCGAGCGGCCCCTCGGCGCGGCGGTGGGGCTACTGACGGACGACCAGGTTGGTGCTGTCGACGAACCGGCCGACGTCGGTGCTCAGCATCTCGATCACCTGCGCCACGTGCTCCGGCTGCATGATCGTGGTCGGGTCCTCGTCGGGTGCCAGAATCCGGCGCAGGTCGGTGGCGGTCCGGCCGGGGGAGATGCAGACGACGCGGGTGCCGTAGATGGCCAGTTCCTCGCGCATGACCTCACTCATGTTGATCACCGCGGCCTTCGACGCCGAGTAGGTCAGCCAGCCCGAGCGGCCCTGGATGCCCGCCGTCGACGCGACGTTGACGATGACGTCGAACTTGTTCCCGAGGTGCAGCAGCTCCTGGACGATGGTGAACGGGGCGTACAGGTTCACCGCCATCGTCCGCTCGAACTCCTCGAAGGGGATCTGGTGGATCGGCTGCGGGTTGGTGTAGCCGGCGTTGTTGACCAGGACGTCGACGTTGCCGTGGGACGAGCGCACCTCACGCATGAGCTCGGGGATGCCCGCCCGGTCGGCCAGGTCGAACGCGTGCGCGGTGACCTGCACGTCCGGGCTGACGGCGGAGACGGCGGAGACGGCGTCGTCGAACGCCGCCGAGCTGCGGGCGACCAGCACCAGCTGGTCCACGTCGCCCCGCGCCGCGAAGCGCACGGCGGTCTTCAGGCCGATGCCCTTGGACGCCCCGGTGACCAGGACGGTGCGCCGGTCACTCATCCTCGGTCTCCCCGTGCAGCAGGGACACCGCGAGGTGGATGTCGGTCGGCGTGGTCACCTTGATGTTGGTGTCCTTGCCGTCGATGTAGTGCACCGACAGCCCGGCCGCCGCCATGAGGGTGGCGTCCTCGGTGTAGACCACGTCCTGCCCGGCGGCGAAGGCGTGCGCCCGCTTGAGGTCGGCCAGGTCGAACTTCTGCGGCAGCTGGACGTTGCGCAGCCCGTCCCGCTCCAGGTAGCCGGTGACCGCGCGCGTCCGCGGATCCACCGGGGCGACGGTGAACGGGATCGGGATCATGTAGCTCACGTTGCGCTCGGGCGCGTCGATCAGCCGGCTGAAGTCGGCCGAGCGCACGAGGGGCCGTGCCGCCTCGTGCAGGACGACTGCGTCGTTCGTGCACAGATGCAGTGCGGCGGCGACCGACTCCTGCCTGGTGACTCCGGCCGTCACGTAGTCGACCGGCGTCTGGATGGCGTAGTCGCGGACGATGCCCTCCACCTCCTCGCGCCAGCCCTCCGGGTAGTTCAGGACGATCTGGTCGATCTCGGGCACGGCGTCCACGGCGACGAGCGAGTACACGAGGATCGGCAGGCCGTTCACCGTCAGGAACTGCTTGGGCCGGTCGGCGCCCATCCGCCGGCCGCTGCCGCCGTTGAGCAGGACGAGTGAGTACCCGGTCCCCCCCTGGCCGGTCACTGGGTGTCCTCGCTGAGGGAGTCGAACACGGCCGGGTCGATGTCACGGTCGTGCAGCGGCAGGACGAGTTCGGTGACGACGTCGGTCAGCTGGGCGACGCGCAAGTTCAGCCGCCTGGCCTCGTGCAGGCCTTCCTCGACCAGGCGCGTCCGCCCGTCCAGCTCCGGGAGCTGTGCCGTACGGCCCTCGAGCTCCGCGACCCGGGCACGCAGCTGCCCCACCTCGGCCAGCAGCGCCTCGTACTCCGGGACGAATGCCCGGCGGAGCCGCTTGGCCGGGGTGCGGACCAGCCGCTTCAGCGTGCTCTGCGCTGCCAAGAGATCACCATCCTCGTCGTCGGGAGCGTCGTGGGCCCCACGCTCCAGGGGGTGTGGTCGTGGGGCTCCTCGGCGTCGTGCGCCTCGTCGATCCGCAGCCCGTAGGGCGCCATGTCGGCGGCCAGCTCGTCCAGCCCGAGGGCCAGGTGCAGCGGACGGCGGGGCTCGTACCAGGTCTGCAGGCTCTCGCGGGGCACGTCGAGGTGGGCCCGGCCGCCGGTCCGCAGCACCATGCTCAGCAGCCGCCACAGTTGGGGGCGGCCGAGGTCGAGGAGCGAGCCGAGCAGTCCGCGCCCGTAGACGTGCACCGGCTCCCGGCGGGCGGCGATCCGCCCGCCCAACGTGATGACCGGGCGCGGGTCGTAGAGGTTCACGGCCCGGAAGCCTGCGGGCAGGCCACGCTCCCCGGCCACCCGGGTGGCGTGGACGACCACCGAGTCGATGTAGTCGATGGCGTCGACCCGGTGTCCCTGCCCGGCGAGCCACATGGCGTCGTTGCCGGGACCGGCTCCTACCTCGAGAACCGCCTCCCCGGACGGAAGCCTCTCGGCCACCCAGCGGGCGTACGACGAGGGCGGGCTACCGGGAGCGGGGACGGCCGGAACCTCGTAGCGGTAGTAGTCGCGCCAGGCCGTCCGGTGCATGTGCTGGTCGGAGAGCCAGCCGTACATCCGCTGCCCGGTGGCCGGCGGCACCTCGAAGCGGAACGCCGGGTCGGGGGTGGCCCAGTCCGGGCCGTAGATGGCCTCGAGCATGGTCTCGGGCTCCCGGACGACCGGCTCGGGCCGACCGTTGACGTCGATGGTCCCCAGCGGCAGCAGCTGGTCGCGGCGCACGCGGCTGCGCACGGGGAAGACCTGGTACCACCAGCCGTCGTCGATCCAGCCGGTGAAGATGTCCAGGTAGCCGTCGGGTCGGCCCTCGTGCTCGAAGTGCAGCTGCAAGTGCCCGGCGGAGCAACGCACGACGCTGATGCCGGCCTCGACGAGGATCCGCCCGAGCCGGAAGTTCTCGCGCGCCACGTCCACGGGATGGGTGTGCCGGCTCAGGTAGGCGAGATCCGCGTCGTCGTCGTGCGGCATCACCTCGCCGTCCCGGTACGGGCCCAGCAGCGTCCCGCCGTTCACGAAGACGTCGAGGTCGGTGTGCTCGGCCAGGACCGCGCGGACGTGGTCCAGGTTGTCCAGCAGCCGATCGACCATGCCGGCGTCGTAGTCGGCGAGCGCGTGACCGAGGTTGCCCCACTTGTTGACCACGAGGAGCAGGCCGTGGCTGTCGACGTAACGGATGGGCCCGTCGTCGTCCCCGAACCGGGCGCGGGTCGACGGGGTATCGGTACCGCCGTCCACGGGGCGCAGGGCGAACTCGCCGGTGCCGCGCAGGTAGGGGCGGAGCGGGTCCGGCCACGGCATCGTCCACCGGTCCGCCGCGCCGTCGACCGGCAGCGCGTCACCCACCCGGAACGACCAGACGCGTCGGCCGTCCAGCAGGACGTCCACGGCGCGGGACCCGTCGCGGGCCGAGGCGGAGAAGATGAGCCCTTGGTCGTCCGCCGCGAGAGCGCTGAGCAGGATCCGTCCCCCCGTCGTGATCGAGGCCCGTCCAGCCGGTGGCGACCAGGTGAACCGAGCGTCGCGCCGAGGCTAACAGCGGTGGTCGCACTCTGGCCGAGACGGCGGGGACTGCCGAAGGGGGGTCAGAAGGACGAGCGGCACTCCCGGGAGCGCAGCTCGGCGAGATAGTCGGCGGGGGCGCCGGCCGCCTCGGCGGCGTCCGCGATCCCGCCGAGGTGGCGCGCCGAGGGCAGCCCGCCCTCGAAGGCGTCCAGCACGTAGACGTAGGCGACGACGTCGCCGCCGAGGGTGTGCACGCGCAGGTGCACCCGCCGGTAGAGGCCGGAGTCGGCGCCCTCCCACGCGTCCAGGGCCCGCTCGTCGGCCTCGGTGAGGTCGTAGAGCGCGACGAACACGCCGGCGGTCTCCCCGCCCGAGCCGTCGTCGTCGGTGGGGACCAGAGTCGCGAGCGCGCCCTCCCAGCCCAGCTCCGCGCCGCCGAAGGTGAGCCGCCAGTCGCGGATCCAGCCGGTGCCGGTGTGCGGCGACGACGGGCAGCGGCGCAGCATCTGCGCGGGATCCATGTTCGACCCGTAGGCGGCGTAGAGGCCCATCCGGGCGAGACTAGCCACGGGAGTCGGCGGGCCGGGAGCGGGCGGTGGCTGGGGAGCGGGCCAGGAACGGGGACAATGGGTGCCGACGGACCGCTCGGCAACGGAAGATGGACCCCATGACCCGCATCGTCATCATCGGTGGTGGCCCGGCCGGCTACGAGGCTGCGCTGGTCGCCGCGCAGCTCGGGGCCGAGGTCACCGTGATCGAGCGCGACGGCATCGGCGGGGCCAGTGTGCTCACCGACTGCGTGCCCTCCAAGACGCTGATCGCCGCTGCCGGAGCGATGACGTCGGTGCGCCACTCCGCCGTCCTGGGCGTGCACGGCGCGGAGGTCGCCACGGTGAGCCTCGACCTGCCCGCGGCCAACCAGCGGGTGAAGAACCTGGCGATGGCGCAGTCGGCGGACATCCACGCCCGCCTCGAGGCGGAGGGTGTCCGGATCCTCTCCGGTCAGGGCCGGCTGGCCGATGACGAGCCTGGTCTGGCCGCGCACGAGGTCGAGATCCTCGACGCCGACGGCAAGGTCGTCGAGGAGATCGAGGGCGACGTCGTCCTCATCGCCACCGGCGCCGACCCACGGGTGCTGCCCGGGGCGGAGCCCGACGGCGAGCGCATCCTCGACTGGCGCGACGTGTACGACCTCCAGGAACCGCCCGCGCACCTGGTCGTCGTGGGCTCCGGCGTCACCGGCGCCGAGTTCGCCTCCGGTTACCTGGAGGCCGGCGTCCCGGTCACCCTCGTCTCCTCCCGCGACCGGGTCCTGCCCGGCGAGGACTCCGACGCCGCCGAGGTCCTCGAGCAGGTCTTCCAGTCCCGCGGCGGTCGCCTCGAGCGCGGCCGCGCGGCCGGCGTGCGGCGAACCGAGAAGGGCATCGCCGTCGAGCTCACCGACGGGCGCTGCGTCGAGGCCTCGCACGCGCTGATGACCGTCGGCACCGTGCCCAACACCGCGGGGCTCAACCTGGAGCAGCACGGCGTCGAGGTCACCGAGGCCGGTCACGTCGTCGTCGACCGGGTCTCGCGCACCTCGGTGCCGGGCATCTACGCCGCCGGCGACGTGACCGGCGTCTTCCAGCTGGCCTCCGTGGCCGCCATGCAGGGGCGGATCGCGATGTGGCACGCCCTGGGCGAGGCCGTCGCGCCGATCAAGCTCAAGACGGTGGCGGCCAACGTCTTCACCCACCCGGAGATCGCCACCGTCGGCGTGCAGGAGAAGTCGCTCGCCGAGAGCGTCGACGTCGAGGCGGTGCGCCTGCCGCTGGCGACCAACGCGCGGGCGAAGATGAGCGACCTGCACGACGGCTTCGTCAAGCTGTTCGCCCGGCGCTCCACCGGGGTCATCGTGGGCGGGGTCGTCGTCTCGCCGGGGGCCTCGGAGCTCGTGCTGCCGATCGCCCTGGCGGTGACCAAGGGGCTCACGGTCGACGACCTCGCGCAGACCTTCGCGATCTACCCGTCGCTGTCGGGCTCGATCACCGAGGCGGGGCGCCGCCTGATGGGCGCCGACGACCTCGCCTGAGGAGTTCGGGGCGCGTGCGGCACGTGTGACGGGAGTTCGGCTCGACATCGCCGGGCCCGTGCCGACCCGGTACGGGACCGCCGATGCAGGAGTCGATGTCTCCTGACCACGAGCCCCGTCGTCCTCGCGGCTCCCGCCGTCCGATCCGCGCCCTGGCGCTCGCCGGCGCCGTGCTGTCGGGTGCTCTGGGCGCCGTGGTGGTCCCGGGGGTCGCCGCCGCGGAGACGGGGACCACCGTCGTCGGCGAGCTGGTGCACGCCTGGGCGGAGGGGCAGCCGGCGGGCGGTCCGCACGCGGCCGGGGACGACCACGGCGGGGAGACGCTGCTCAGCTGGGTGGACACCGCCGACGGCGCCGTCCGGGTGCCTGCGGAGCAGGTCGCCGCCGTGCCGGGCGGTTCCACGGTCGAGCTGGCCGTCGGCGAGCAGGTCGACGACGAGGACGGCTACGAGCCCGCCGTCACGGTGCTGGGCAGCGACGTCCTCTCCCCGCCACCGGTCACCGACCCGGTGCCGGTGCCCGCCCCGAGGGGCGGGCTCACCAACGAGGTCACCGTGGTCCTGGTCGCACCGGCCGGCACGACCCCCGACGGCACGCGGCTGCGGGACGTCGTCGCGGCCGTGGACGGCGGCGTGTCCGACTTCTGGTCCGAGCAGACCGGCGGCGCGGTCACCGTCGGCGTCACCGAACGCCGTGACTGGATCAGCACGACGGCCGGCTGCGCGACGCCGGGGGCGCTGTGGAACGAGGTGGCGACGAAGGTCGGCTTCGTCCCCGGTCCCGGCAGGCACCTGCTGCTCCGGCTGAGCAGCCAGACCGCCACGCAGCCGGCTTGTGCCTACGCGCTGGCCGAAGTGGGCGTCGGCCCCGCATCCGGTGGTCGGCTGTACGTGCGGGACACCTCCACCTCATTGATCGCGCACGAGCTCGGGCACAACTTCGGCCTGGGCCACTCCTCGGCGGTCCAGTGCGACGGACTCGTCGAGGACGGCGCCTGCCGGACCGCCGCCTACCGCGACTTCTACGACGTGATGGGCGCCTCCTGGGCGCGCTTCGGCGCGCTGACCGCCGTCCAGGCCTCCGCCCTCGGGGTGCTGCCCGGCGATGCGCAGCGGACGGTGTCCGTGGGGGAGGCCGCCACCAGCGTGACGCTGGCCCCGCTGGCCGGTGGCACCGGCGTGCGGGCCCTCCGGCTGGTCGACGCCGACGGCGTCGCCTACTGGCTGGAGCTGCGGGCGGCGGCCGGACGCGACGGCTGGCTGGCCACCCGTGACAACGTCTACGGGCTGGACGCCGGTGTGCTGGTCCACCGGGCCGGCCGGTTCCCGGACACCTCCCTGCTCCTCGACGGCACGCCCGGACCGGCGGCCGGCTGGGATGCCGACCGGCAGGCGGCCCTCCCGGTGGGCGCGGTCGTCGCGCTCTCCGGTGGCGACTTCACGGTCACCGTGCGCAGCCTCGACGGCGGCGCCGCGGTCGTGGACGTGGTCCCCGCCCCGGGAGCCGCCGTTGCCCAGGCCGCCCCCGCGGCGGACCCCGCGGACCGCGCGGACTCCGCGGACCAGGAGCGCCGGGGCACCCTCGCCGGAACTCCGGCGGGCCAGGCGCCGGAGGCCGCCGGGCCCGCACCGCAGGCCTCGCTGCGCCTGGCGCCGGGGGGCGGGCTCAGCGTGCCCCGTGGCGAGGTCGTGCTCGAGCCGGTCGCTGACAGCTCGGGGTTCCTCGGCGGTCCCCTCCTGCCGGTGACGGCCGCCGTGCTCAGTGCAGCCGCCCTGCTGCTGTTCCACGCGCTGCGCCGCAGTCGCCTGATGGGGCGTTGAGGCGCCTCGTACGGTTCAGGTCCACGGCAGAACTGCCGATGCAGGGGGTAGTCCCCTCAGCTCAGGAGCTCTGCGTGCGAGACGCCCATCGTTCCCGGCCCCAGCGGTCGTCCGTCCTGGTCGCCTTGGGGGCCACCGGCCTCACCGTGCTCACGGTGCTCGGGGCCCCGGCGACGCGGGCGCAGGACGATCCGGCGTCCGCCGGTGAGACGATCGTCGGCGAGCTGGTCCAGGGGTACGCGGACCCCGCTCCGGTCCAGGAGGGCGAGGAGCACGAAACCCACGGCCCCGAGGCGGAGCTGCTCAGCTGGATCCGTACCGATGCCGGCGACGCGGTGCGGGTCGACACCGAGGAGCTCCCCGCGGTCGAGATCGGGTCGACGGTCCGGGTCACCGTGGGGGACGCGGTCGTCGACGAGGCGGCCGAGCAGGGCCTGGCGCCGGCACTCGAGGTGCTCGGGGCCCAGGTCCTCGCCGCGCCCGAGGAGCCGGTGATCGCGCCGACCGCCGCACCGGTGAACCACCCGGTCACCGTGGTGATGCTGCAGCCGGCCGGCGCCGCGCGGGACGGCACGACGCTGGCGCAGGTCATGGAAGCCGTGAACGGGCCCGTCGCCGAGTTCTGGGAGGAGCAGACCGACGGAGCCGTCCGCTTCGGCACGGTCGCCGGCTTCGACTGGCCGACGGAGCCCTCCACGCTGGACTGCGCCGACCCCCTTGCTCTCTGGCAGGAAGCCGCAACTCGGGCCGGGTGGACGGCCGGGCCGGACAAGCACCTGCTGATGTACGTGCCCGAGGGCTCGTCGGGGTGCTCGTACGGCCTGGGGACGATCGGCACCGGGAGCACCGGGTCCGGCGGCCTGGCGTACGTGCGGGCGACGAGGACCTCGCTCATCGCCCACGAGTTCGGTCACAACCTCGGGCTGGGCCACGCGTCGCACCTGCAGTGCGCTGCCGTCGTGGACGGGGCTCCCTGCCACATCCGCTCCTACTACGACATGTACGACGTCATGGGGGTCTCCTGGGAGGAGGTCGGCTCTCTCGGCGCTCCGCACGCCGCCCAGCTCGGAGTGCTGCCGCCGGAGGCAGCCCCTACCCTGGCCGCCGGCGCTGCCTCGACCCGGTTCTCGCTCTCGCCGGTGGGTGTGCGAACCGGTACGCGCGCGATCCGGCTCGCCGACAGCGACGGCGACGTCTACTGGCTGGAGTACCGAACGGCGACCGGTCGAGACAGCTATCTCGGGACGGCGGCGAACTGGCCCGGGCTCGAGACGGGCGTACTTCTCCGGCGGACTGGCGGAACCGACGGCGAGAACACGTCGTTCCTGCTCGACGGCACCCCGAAGCCGCAGGCCTACTGGCCCTCGGACCTCGCCGTCGCGGTTCCGCAGGGCAGATCGATCTCGTTCGGCACTGCACCGTTCAGGGTGACGGTCCTGGAGGCGACCGGGTCCGCCGCCACCGTCGAGGTGGAGGGCGACCACCCGATCAACATCGCCTACGAGCGGCTCGGCGGTGCCAGCGTCCTCGGTGCACCGGTCGTCTCCCGGACCTGCGGCCTGCGGGACGGTGGCTGCTTCCGCCACTACGAGCGGGGATCGATCTACTGGTCGAAGGCCACGGGGGCGCGCGGCGTCATGCACTCGACGAGGGACCGGTGGGCCTCCCTGGGCTGGGAGACCGGCGCTCTCGGTTATCCGCTGACGGATACACGGTGCACCCTGCGGAACGGCGGCTGCTTCCAGCACTTCCAGGGTGGGTCGATGTACGCGACCGGCAGCCAGGCGAGGGCGTACGTGACACAGGGCCGCACACGAGACCGGTGGGCGGCTGCGGGGTGGGAGAACGGCCTGCTGGGCTTCCCGACGAGCGACACCGTCTGCGGGCTGCGCAACGGCGGGTGCTATCAGCACTTCCAGTCCGGGTCGGTGTACTCGTCCGCCGGCACGGGCACGCGCTTGATCGGTGCCGCGGTGCGGCAGCGCTGGGCAGGCACGGGCTGGGAGAACGGCCGGCTCGGTTATCCGGTGACCGACCAGGCCTGCGGTCTGCCCGACGGCGGGTGCTTCGTCCACTTCGAGCGCGGGTCCGTGTACGTCTCCGCCGCCACCGGTGCGCATGACCTCGTGGGGGCCGTGCGTGACCGCTGGGCCGCGTCGGGCTGGGAGCGCGGGCCGCTCGGTTACCCGGCCACCAGCACGGTCTGCGGGCTCCGCGACGGTGGCTGCTTCCAGCACTTCCAGCGCGGGTCGGTGTACTGGTCCGCGGCGACCGGGGCGCGGCTGGTCGACCTCGCCACGCGGGGGGTGTGGGCGTCGTCCGGCTGGGAGGGCGGGGCGCTCGGTTACCCGGTGACCGACCAGGTCTGCGGTCTGGTGTCCGGCGGGTGCCTGGTCCACTTCCAGGGCGGGTCGGTGTACACGTCGCCGGGAAGCGGGAGTCACGCCGTCGCGGGGTGGACGCGGGACGCCTGGGCGGCGACCGGGTGGGAGCGCGGCTCGCTGGGGTACCCGGTCGAGGGACGGCGTCACTTCCGTGACGGCGAATCCCAGCGGTTCCAAGGTGGGACGCTGCAGTGGGACTACCGGACCGGCCGGGTGCGGGTGGTCTGAGCGGACCGGGGCCCCGCCGGCGCGTCCGCCGGTGCAGCCCCGGTCCGTACGGCTGCGGCTACTCCGCCGCGTCGGCGATGGTGCAGATGACCGCGCCGCTGGTGACCGAGGCGCCGACCTCGGCCGACAGACCGGAGATCGTGCCGGCCTTGTGCGCGGTGATCGGCTGTTCCATCTTCATCGCCTCGAGGACGACGACGAGGTCACCGGCGGCCACGGTGGCGCCGTCCTCGACGGCGACCTTGACGATCGTGCCCTGCATGGGGGAGGTGAGGGAGTTCCCCGATGCGGCCGCGCCGCCACCGCCGCCTCCGCGCTTGCGCGGCTTGGCGACCGCGCCGGGCGCCGCGCCGCCGCCGGCGGTCAGCCCGGCCGGCAGCGACACCTCGAGCCGGCGGCCACCGACCTCCACGACCACCGTCTGCCGGGGCGCGTCCTCGTCCTGACCACTCGGGGCGGCGTCGTGGGGCGGGACCTGGTTGTCCCACTCGGTCTCGATCCAGCGCGTGTGCACCGTGAACGGCTCGGTGGTGAAGGCCTCGTCGCGGACGACGGCACGGTGGAACGGGATGACCGTGGGCATGCCCTCGACGACCAGCTCGTCGAGCGCGCGCCGGGCCCGCTGCAGCGCCTCCTCGCGAGTGGCGCCGGTGACGATCAGCTTGGCCAGCATGGAGTCGAACGCGCCGGCGACCTCGCCACCGGTCTCGACGCCGGAGTCCCAGCGCACGCCGGGCCCCTGTGGGATCTCCAGCCGCTCCACCGGTCCGGGGGCCGGCATGAAGTTGCGGCCGGCGTCCTCGGCGTTGATCCGGAACTCGATGCTGTGGCCGCGCGGCGCCGGGTCCTCGGTGATCTCCAGCGGGAGCCCGTCGGCGATGCGGAACTGCTGGCGCACCAGGTCGATGCCCGAGGTCTCCTCCGACACCGGGTGTTCCACCTGGAGCCGGGTGTTGACCTCGAGGAAGGAGATCGAGCCGTCCGTACCGACCAGGTACTCGACGGTGCCGGCACCGTGGTAGCCGGCCTCCTTGCAGATGGCCTTGGCGGAGGAGTGGATGCGCTCCCGCTGCTCGTCGGTGAGGAACGGCGCAGGCGCCTCCTCGACCAGCTTCTGGTTGCGCCGCTGCAGCGAGCAGTCGCGGGTGCCGACGACGATCACGTTGCCGTGGGTGTCGGCCAGCACCTGGGCCTCGACGTGCCGCGGCTTGTCCAGGAACCGCTCGACGAAGCACTCACCGCGCCCGAAGGCGGAGACGGCCTCGCGGACGGCGGAGTCGAACAGCTCCGGGATCTCCTCCATCGTGCGGGCGACCTTCAGGCCGCGGCCGCCACCGCCGAAGGCCGCCTTGATGGCGACGGGGAGCCCGTGCGCTTCCGCGAAGGCGATCACCTCGTCGGCGCCGCCGACCGGGTCCTTGGTGCCGGGCACGAGGGGTGCGCCGGCCTTGGTGGCGATGTGCCGGGCAGCGACCTTGTCGCCCAGGTCGACGATCGCCTGGGGCGAGGGCCCGATCCAGGTGAGGCCGGCGTCGAGAACCGCCTGCGCGAAGTCGGCGTTCTCCGACAGGAAGCCGTAGCCGGGGTGGACGGCGTCGGCGCCCGACTGCTTCGCCGCGTGGAGGATCTTGTCGATCACCAGGTAGGAGTCGCCTGGTGTCGTGCCGCCCAGGGCGAACGCCTCGTCCGCGACGCGCACGTGCAGCGCGTCCCGGTCGGGCTCGGCGTAGACCGCCACGCTGGTCAGACCCGCGTCCTTGCACGCGCGGGCCACCCGGACCGCGATCTCGCCACGGTTGGCGATCAGGACCTTCTGCACCGGTGCACTCCCTCTCGATCGGACGGCTCGGACTGTAGCCAGCAGGCCGCATCCCGTCCGCAGCAGGTCCGGACGCCGCCGGATCAAGGCGCGGCTCAGGTGGAGGCGAGCGAGTCCGTCCGGCGTGACCCCGGAAGTCGACGCAACCACCGCTCCACCCGCTGCATCGGCAGCCGCGACCGGGTGGGTCCGGGGGTGGCGGTGTCGTCGAACGCGACGACGGACGGGGCCAGTGCCGCCGACGCCGACGGGACGTCCCCGGCCCGGGGTGCCGGCACGGCGGGCGACGGCGTCTCGTCGGTCGTCACGGGAGTACCCGGGTCACCCGCGGCGCCGGTCGGGGCTCCGGTGACCTCGGTCGTGCCGAACGCATCCGCAGGGGCCGGGTCGGAACCCGTCGGGATGAGTGCGACCAGCGCGTCCAAAGCGGCGTCCAGGAGCTCCTCGGCGCTCACCGCCGCGGTGGTCGGGGCGGATCCGGTGGGTGACACCGTGAGCTCGTCGAGGTGCCCCACCACCTGGCAGCCGGCGGTGCGCAGTTCCTCGACCATGGCGGCTGCGCGCCAGGCCACCCACGCCCGGTCGCCCGGGGGCACGGTCAGCGAGCCGGACGACGGGCGCTCGGCCAGGACGTCGGCGGCCACGTGGTGGGTGATGCGCGCGGCATAGGTCGGCCAGTCGATGCCGTAGTCCAGGCGTTCGTTGAGTCGGCGGAGGAGCTCCGCCTCCGCCCGGCCCAGTGACTTGTTGCGCCGGCCGTCCGGTGGGGTGGCGAGATCGGGATCGACCCCGATCACCTGGGCGAAGCGCTGCCACAGCGCGGCGGGGTCGGCCCCCCGCGGCGGGACGGTGACGAGGTGGACCCGGGTGGCCGGGAGCGCCGCGCGCCACCGCGCCACGAGCGCCGGCAGGTCCTGGCGCAGCCACAGGGCGCGGCCGTACCAGGCGTCACTCCAGGAGTCGGACTGCGCGACGGCCAGGAACTCCTCGAACGGCATGTAGTGCCGGTTCTTCACGTCCTCCTGCCAGACGGCGGGCAGTTGCCTGGCCAGGTCGCGGGCGGTCACGACGACGTGCAGCTCGGCGAAGGCGAGGTCCGCGTGCACCCGGGCGATGGCTTCGGCGGGCAGGTCGCCGAACAGCTCGTGGGAGATGACCGTGGTGCCCTCGTGCGCCCGGGCGGCCTCGACCAGCCGGTCCCACGCCCCCTGCGTCACCGGGTCCACCCAGCCGTTGAAGTCCTCCTGCTTGAGGTCCAGCGTGGCGTGGAAGTGCGCCTCGGGCACGTCTCCCGGGAAGTGCACACCTGCGTCGGCCAGGGCCTCGCGGGAGTTCCAGAGCAGGTCCTGCAGGTACGTCGTCCCGGACTTGGGCGTACCGACGTGGAGGATTACCCTGTGTGCGCTCATGGCCACCATGGGTACCTGCGTCTCGGCGTCGTCGCCAGCGGGAACGGCTATGCCATCACTCCCGTCACACCGGCACCGCGGATCAGCGGCGCCAGAGGTCGGTGATCGCCAGGCCGCGCTTCGCCAGCTGGGTCCGCAGGACCGTGAGCGACAGCCCCACGACGGCGGCCGGATCGCCCTCGACCCGGCGCACGAACGGCGCGCCGAGCCCGTCGAGGGTGAACGCGCCCGCCACGGCCAGCGGCTCCCCGGTGGCGAGGTAGGCCTCCACCTCCAGCGAAGTGGGCTCGGCGAAGTAGACGACGGTCGAGGCCACCGCGATGTCGCGGCTGACGACCGCACCGTCGCGGACGTCGAACAGCGCCTGGCCGGTGTGCAGGATCCCGGAGCGGCCGGCCATGCGCCGCCAGCGGTCGCGCGCCTCCGCGGCGTCCGCCGGCTTGCCCTGCGGCTTCCCGGCGAACTCGAGCAACGAGTCGGCGCCGATGACCAGGGCGTCGCTCTCCCGCTTGGCGACGTCCGCGGCCTTCGCGGCGGCCAGCAGGGCGACCTGGTCGGCCACGCGCGGAGCGGAGTACGCGGACTCGTCCACGTCGCTCACCACGACCTCGGGCGCGAGCCCCGCCTGCCGCAGGAGCGACAGCCGGGCCGGGGACGCCGACGCCAGCACCAGCCGCCGGTCGACGCTCATGCGTACCTCCCCGCGGCCCGCCAGCCGCCGTGGCCGTGCTGCAGGGCACCGCGGTGGCGGTCGGCGTAGGAGGCCCACGCGCCGACCGGCGTCGGGCGACGGCGCCCCCGGCGCTGGGACAGGGCCGCCACGACGACGGTCAGCGCGGCGAGCTCCTCGGCGGTCGGCTCGCCCTTCACGACCCGCAGGAGCGGGCGCTGGTCCTCGGTCACAGCGGGATGTTCCCGTGCTTCTTGGCCGGCAGGGTCTGGCGCTTGTTGGCCAGCACCCGCAGCGCCTTGGTCACCTGCACCCGCGTGTGCGACGGCGGGATGACCGCGTCCACGTAACCGCGGTCCGCGGCGATGTAGGGGTTGGCGAGGGTGTCCTCGTACTCGGCGATCAGCTCCGCGCGGCGGGTGTCCGGGTCCTCCGCCGCGGCCAGCTCCTTGCGGTAGAGGATGCCGACCGCGCCCTGCGCCCCGACGACGGCGATCTGCGCCGTCGGCCAGGCGAGGTTCACGTCCGCACCCAGGTGCTTGGACCCCATGACGTCGTAGGCGCCGCCGTAGGCCTTGCGGGTGATGACGGTCACCTTCGGCACGGTGGCCTCGGCGTAGGCGTAGATCAGCTTGGCGCCGCGGCGGATGATGCCCTCCCACTCCTGCGACGTGCCGGGCAGGAAGCCCGGGACGTCGACGAAGGTGAGCACCGGGATGTTGAAGGCGTCGCAGGTGCGCACGAACCGCGCCGCCTTCTCGCTGGCGTCGATGTCCAGCGTGCCCGCGAACTGGGTGGGCTGGTTGGCCACGATCCCGACCGGCCGGCCCTCGATCCGGCCGAAGCCGATGAGGATGTTGGGCGCGAACAGCGGCTGCACCTCGAGGAACTCGCCGTCGTCGAGCACGTGCTCGACAACGGTGTGCATGTCGTAGGGCGTGTTGGCCGAGTCGGGGATGAAGGTGTCGAGCTCCAGGTCCTCGTCGGTCAGGGCGTCGGGGAGGACGGTGTCCACGGGGGCGATGTCGAGAGCCGGCAGCGGGTCGAGGTTGTTGCTCGGCAGGTAGGACAGCAGCGCCTTGACGTAGTCCAGGGCGTCGGCCTCGTCCTCGGCCAGGTAGTGCGCGACACCGGACTTGGTGTTGTGCGTGCGCGCCCCGCCCAGCTCCTCGAGGGAGACGTCCTCGCCGGTCACGGTCTTCACGACGTCGGGGCCGGTGATGAACATCTGGCTGGTCTCGTCCACCATGACGATGAAGTCGGTGAGGGCGGGCGAGTAGACGTGCCCCCCGGCGGCGGGCCCCATGACCAGCGAGATCTGCGGGATGACGCCGGAGGCGTGCACGTTGCGCCGGAAGATCTCGCCGTAGAGACCGAGGGAGACCACACCCTCCTGGATGCGGGCGCCGCCACCCTCGTTGATGCCGATGACGGGGCAGCCGTTCTTGACCGCGAAGTCCTGGACCTTGACGATCTTCTCGCCGTACACCTCGCCGAGGCTGCCGCCGAACACGGTCACGTCCTGGGAGAAGATCGCCACCGGCCGGCCGTCGACCGTGCCGTACCCGGTGACGACGCCGTCGCCGAACGGGCGCTTGTCGGCCATGCCGAAGTTCGTCGACCGGTGCCGGGCGAACTCGTCGAACTCGGTGAACGAGCCCGGGTCGAGCAGGGCCTCGATCCGCTCGCGGGCGGTCATCTTGCCCGCGGCGTGCTGCTTCTCCACGGCCCGCTCGGAGCCGGCGTGCTGGGCCTCCTGCACGCGGCGCTCGAAGTCGGCGAGCTTCCCGGCCGTCGTGTGGATGTCGACGTCGTCGGGGACGTGCTCCCCGGCGCTCTCCAGTTCAGCCGTGCTCACGTGTCCTCCTCGCTGGGGCCCCTCGGCCGCGTGCGCGCGCCGCTGGTCCGCTCGTCCGTGACTCACCCGCCCGGTCACGCGCGTCTCGTCCGCGGCCGCCCGGAGGCCTCCGCGTTCGTGCCGTGCCCGTGTGCCGGCCCCGGCGTGCCGGGGCTCCGGGTTCCGTAGCGTAGGGGAGCCTCCGGAACGCTCTCCTGCTGGCGTCCGGCGGTCCGCCGTACGGGTGCCCCGGCGGACGGGCCGGAGGGCGCGGCCGGGCGCCGGTGGCTAGCGTGGCCGGGTGCCCGATGCCTCTCCCTCCCGCTGGTCGGACCTGGAGCGCCCCGCGCTCGACGCGCGGGCTCTGGAGACCGCGCTGTGCCGGGACAGCGCCCTGTGGCGGTCGGTCGAGGTCGTCGACGAGATCAGCTCCACGAACGCCGCCCTGGCCGCTGCCGCCGCGGGGGACGCGCCCGAGGGGACCGTCCTCGTGGCCGAGCACCAGGTCACCGGGCGGGGCCGCCTCGACCGGGTGTGGACCTCGCCTCCGCGCGCCGGCCTGACCGTCTCGTTCCTGCTGCGTCCCGACGTCCCGGCCGCGCGCCGCGGCTGGCTGCCCCTGCTCACCGGGGTGGCGCTGGCCGAGTCGGTGCGGGAGGTCAGCGGGGTGCTCGCGTCGGTGAAGTGGCCCAACGACCTGCTCGCCGCGGACGGGCGCAAGCTCGCCGGGATCCTGGCCGAGTCGGTCGCCGCCGACAGCCTTCCGGCCGGCGTCGTCGTCGGTGTCGGCCTCAACGTCTCCACCACGGCCGCCGAGCTGCCGGAGACCGGGACGTCCCTGTCGGTGGTGACCGGCGGGACCGTCGACCGTGCCCCGGTGCTGCTGGGCTTCCTGCGGGCCGTCGAGCGGCGGTACCGCGGCTGGGTCCGGGCACTGGGCGACCCGGTGGTCTCCGGGCTCGCGCAGGACTACCTGGCGTGGTCCTCGACGATCGGCAGCACCGTCGAGGTGACGATGCCGGACGGTTCGGCGCTGGTCGGCACCGCGCGGGCGATCGACTGGGACGGGCGGCTGGTCGTCGACGGCGCCGAGGGCACCGTCGAGCTGGCCAGCGGGGACGTCCGGCACGTCCGCCCGGCCTGACCCCGCGGCACCAGCGGGGTCGGTGTGACGGGCGGGACCGACATCCGCGGCGGAGGTGCCGGCGGTCCCGGCCGGCCGGTCGCCGGCGCCCTAGCGTGCCCTCTCGATGACGCGCCGTGGCCGAATGCCGGCACCCTCTGCAATCGCTCCGCCGTCGGCGGGGGGCGAGATCCGCGCGCTCACCGGGCTCCGCCTGGTCGCTGCCCTGTGGGTGGTGGCGCACCACCTCTGGCTGTTCGCGCCCGACCGGTCCTGGGCGGCGCACCTCGAGCCGGTGCGCCCCGTGCTGGAGAGCGGCTGGCTCGGCGTCGACCTCTTCTTCGTGCTCAGCGGGTTCGTGCTGGCGCACAACTACGTGACCGTCCTCGGCAGCCGGCCCGGCCTGCGGACGACGGCCGACTTCTACTGGGCCCGGCTCAGCCGCATCTGGCCGACGTGGATGGTGGTCCTGACCGCGGTCAGCGTCGGCCTGGTCGTCCGGGAGGCGCTCACCGGGCAACCCTCCCGGGCCGCTGCGGTTTCGGGGCCCGATGCCACGGCCGTGCTGCGGCAGGTCCTGCTCGTGCAGGTGTGGGACCGGCCTGACCACGCCGCCACCGGACCCGTCGGGCCGGGGTGGTCACTGAGCGCCGAGTGGCTCGCCTACCTGGTCTTCCCCCTCGGGGCCCTGCTCCTGTTCCGGTTGCGCCGGTGCCGTCCGGTGGTCCTGGGCGGCCTGGCGGTGGGGGCGGTGACCCCGTTCGCATGGGCCTGCGTGGCGTCCGGCACGCACGACTGGCGCTGGAGCTGGCTGCTGCGGCTGGCCGGCTGCTTCGTCGCCGGGGCGCTGGTCGCGCTCTTCACGCGACGGATCGGCGCCTGCGACCGTGCGGTGCGTGCGGCGGGCGCGGTCGCCACCGGGGCGGTGGCGTTCGTCCCGCTCGCGATCTGGGTGGCCGGCGCGGAGCGCGGTGGCGTGGCCGTCCTCGCCTTCCCGGTGCTGGTCGGCGCGCTCGCCCTGGCCGACCGCGGCCCGGTGCGGCCGCTGTCGACGGCGCCCGTGGTCCTCGGTGGCCGGATCTCCTTCGCGCTGTACCTCGTGCACATGGCCGTCCTCGAGACCGCCTGGACGCTGGCCGACGTCGTCCCCGGGGCGGGCCCCACCCTGCAGTTGGTGGCGCCGGTTCTGCCCCTGCCCGCCGCGTGGCTGCTCTGGCGGTTCGTCGAGGAGCCCGCTCGCGGGCGGATGCGCGCCCTCGGTCCGGCGCGTCCGGTGGTCGCGCCGGCGCGTTCGCCCTCGATCAAGACGGACGCGCCGGTGCCGTCGAACGCCTGATCCGCGGCCGCTGGCGGCATCCTGGGGGTGTGCCGTACCCCGACAAGCTCCTCGCCGACGACGAAGAGGTCGTGCGCCACCTGCACCCGCACTGGCTCACGGTCTTCCGGCCGGTCGTGTCCTTCCTGTTCGTCGTCGGCGGCGTCTCGTTCGGGGCCGCGCTGGTCCCCTCGGGGCCGCAGCAGGGCATGATCCGGCTGGCCATCGTGGTCGTGGCGGCCCTGCTGCTGCTGTTCCTCGTCGTCGTCCCGCTGCTGCGCTGGCGGACGACGCACTACGTGGTGACCACCCACCGGCTGCTGTTCCGCGAGGGCGTCCTCGCCCGCCGCGGCCGCGACCTCGGGCTCTCCCGGATAACCGACGTCTCCTACGCCCAGACGCTGTGGGAACGGATCATCCACTCGGGCACGCTGACCATCGAGACGGCTGGGGACGCCGGGGCCACCGTGCTGCGCCGGATCCCCGACACCGACGGCGTCCAGCAGCTGCTCGCCTTCATGATCGAGGAGGACGCCGACCGGCGGGCCCAGGAGAACGCCTGGTACATCCGCGGCGACGGCCTGCCGCCCGCGGAGGGCTGGCGCTCCACCGGCGTCCGCTGACCGCCGAACCCGGTGTGACGGGCCCGTCACGGCGCGCCTGGGCGGTTCTGTCGTACCCCCTCCCTACCTTGTGCGCCTATGCGGCTGCTGCACACGTCGGACTGGCACATCGGCCGCACCCTGCACGGCACCGACCTGCTGGCCGAGCAGGAGGCGGTGCTGAGCGGCCTGGCCGCCGTCGTCACCGCCGAGCGGGTCGACGTGGTCGTCGTGGCCGGTGACGTGTACGACCGCGCGGTGCCCTCGGCCGACGCCACCGGCGTCCTCGACCGCGTCGTCGGCCGGCTGCTGGCCACCGGCGCCCGGGTGGTGCTGACGCCGGGCAACCACGACTCGGCCCGTCGGCTCGGCACGTTCTCCGGTCTGCTCAGCGCCGCCGGCCTGCACGTCCGGGCGGTCACCCCGCGCCTGGACGAGCCGGTGCTGCTCGCCGACGAGCACGGCGAGGTGGCGGTGTACGGCATCCCGTACCTCGAGCCGGAGGTGGCCCGGCACGAGCTGGGCGTACCCGCGGCGCGGGGTCACGAGGCGGTGCTGCGCGAGGCCATGGACCGGGTGCGCGCCGACCTGTTCCTGCGCCCGGGTGCCCGGTCGGTCGTGCTCGCGCACGCCTTCGTCGGCGGTGGGCTGGCCAGCGAGAGCGAGCGGGACATCTGCGTCGGCGGGGTCGACCTCGTACCGGCCCGGGTGTTCGACGGCGTCGACTACGTCGCCCTCGGTCACCTGCACCGGCCGCAGACGCTGTCGGCGCGGATGCGGTACAGCGGGTCCCCGCTGGCCTACTCCTTCGGCGAGGCGGGGCAGCAGAAGCAGGCGTGGCTGGTCGACCTCGACGCCGACGGCCTCGCCGAGGTGCGGGCGGTGCCCCTGCCCACGCCCCGGGCGCTGTCGGTGCTCACCGGCACCCTGGAGGAGCTGCTCGCCGAGCCGGCGCTCGCCGCCGCCGAGCAGCACTTCGTCTCCGCCCGCCTCACCGACCCGGTCCGGCCGACCGACCCGATGCGCCGGCTGCAGGAGCGGTTCCCGTTCTGCGTGCACCTGGACTGGGCCGGCGCGGGGGCGGCGACCGAGGGCGGGAGCTACCAGGAGCGGATGAAGGGGCGCAGCGCCCTCGACGTCGCCGGTGAGTTCGTCAGCCACGTCCGCGGCGTCCCGGCCACCGCGGCCGAGCGGGAGCTGCTGGCCCGGGCGCTGGGCGCCGGCGACCGCGCGGAGGTGGCCCGATGAGGCTGCACCGGCTGCAGGTCACCGCATTCGGCCCGTTCGCCGGCACCGTCGAGGTCGACCTCGACGACGTGGGCCGGGACGGCCTCTTCCTGCTGTGGGGGCCCACCGGCGCGGGCAAGACCACCCTGCTCGACGCCGTGGTGTTCGCCCTCTTCGGGCGGGTGCCCGGCGCGCGCGGCGAGGAGAAGCGGCTGCGCAGCGACCACGCCGACGCCGCCACGCGCACGGAGGTCACCTGCGAGCTGACCCTGGGCCCGGAGCGGCTGCGGGTGGTCCGGCGGCCGGAGCAGCAGCGACCGAAGAAGCGCGGCGAGGGGTGGGCGACCGAGCAGGCCAAGCTGCTGGTCTCCCGGCTCACCGACGGTGGGTGGGAGCCGGTCAGCACGAGGATCGACGAGGGCTCCGAGCACCTGCGCACCCGGCTGGGGCTCGACGTCCACCAGTTCTGCCAGGTCGTGCTGCTCCCGCAGGGGGACTTCGCGCGGTTCCTGCGCGCCGAGCCCGAGCACCGTGCCGAGCTGCTCCGCACGCTGTTCGACGTCGACCGGTTCGCCCGGGCCGAGGACTGGCTGGCCGAGGAGCGCGCGGCAGCCCGCGAGCGCAGCACGGTGCAGCGCGCCCAGCTGGGCAACCTCGTCGCGCGGGTGGCCCAGATCGCCGAGGTCGACGTGCCCGAGGACCTCGCCCCCGAGCTGGTGGGCGCGGGCCCGGCCACCCGGGTCGTGCCGTGGGTGGAGAAGGTCCGCGCGGCGGCCACCGGCCGCCTGGCGGAGGTGACGGCCGGGGCCGACGCCGCCGCCGTGGAGGTGGCCGCGATCGACGGCGAGCTGGCCGCCGCCCGGGCGCTCGACGAGCGGCACGCCCGGCGCGTCCAGGCGGCGACGGAGCTGGCGCGGCTGGAGCAGCGGGAGCCCGCGCTCGCGCCCCTCCGTGCCGAGCGCGACGCCGGCCGCCGCGCCGAGCCGCTGCGCGACGTGCTGCAGTCGGCCGGTGCGGCAGCCCTGGCCGCGGAACGGGCGGCCGAGGCGCTGACCGCGGCGGAGGTCGCGTGGGCGCCGGTGGCCGACGGCCGCGAGGCGACCCCGGCCGTGGCCCGCGAGCTGCGGGACCAGGCAGCCGGGGCGCGGGCGCTGCTGCCGGAGGTGGAGCGGGCGGCGGCGATCGAGCGCACCGTCGCGGCGCTGGACCGGGCCGTCGACGAGCTGGCCGCGCGCTGCGCCGCGGGGGAGCGGGCGGTGGCCGGGTTCCCCGCCCGGCTCGCCGAGCACGAGGAGCGGCTCGCCCGGGCCCGGACGGCGGCCGCCGAGCTGCCGGCGCAGCGCAGCGCGCTCGACGCCGCGCAGGACGCGCTGGAGGCGGCCCGGGCCGCCGAGTCGCTGGCCGGCCGGCTGGAGGAGCTGCGCGCGGACGTCCGGGTGCGCCGGGAGGAGTGGGCCGACGCCCGCGAGCAGTGGCTGGACCTGCGCGGCCGGCGGCTCGACGGGATGGCGGCGGAGCTGGCCGCGGCGCTCACCGACGGGGCGGGCTGCCCGGTCTGCGGTGCGACCGAGCACCCGCGGCCGGCGGTGCACGACGGGGTGCGGGTCACGGCGGCCGACGAGGACGCCGCCCGAGTGGTCGCCGACGCCGGGGAGACCGCACTCGCCGCGGCCACCGCCCGGCTCGACGCCGCCGAGCGGGAACTGGCCGTGGTCCGCGCCCGCGCCGGGGAGCTGCCGGCGCGGGAGCAGGCCGATCGGGTGGCCGGCCTCACCGCCGCCGTCCGGGCCACCGCGGAGCTGGCCGGAGGGCTCGCCGCAGCCGAGGCGGAGCTGCAGCGGCTGGCCGGCGAGCGGGAGGCCGCGACCGCCCGGCTGGCCGCCGACCGCGAGGAGCGGCGCGCGCGGATCGCCGAGCGGGAGGCCCGCGCCCTCGGGCTGGCCGAGCTGTCCGAGCGGCTGACCGCCGCGCGCGGCGGCGACGCCGACCTCCCGGCCCGCGTGGCGCGGCTGTCGGGGGCGGCCGACCGGTGCGAGGCGGTCGTCGCCGCCGGAGCCGAGTCGACGCGGGCGCAGGCCCAGGCGGAAGCCGCCCGGCGGGCCGCCGAGGAGCGCGCCGGGGCCGCGGGCTTCGACGACCTGCTCGACGCGGCGGCGGCGCTGCTGGAGCCCGGCCGCCTCGCCGGGCTGGACCGGGAGCTGGACGGGCACGACCAGCGGGTGGCGTTGCTGCGGGGGCGGCCGGCCGACGCCGAGCTGGCCGATCTCCCCCCGCGGCCCGACCTGGACGCGCTGGAGGACCGCTGCGCGGGTGTGACCCGGCGGCGGGAGGAGGCGGTGGCCGCGCTGGATCAGGCGCGGCGCTGCGCGACGTCGCTGGCCGACCTCGTCGGCCGGGTGACGGCCGCGGAGCTGGAGCTGGCCGAGCTGCGCGACTGGGCCGACCAGGTGACCGCGCTGGCCGACCTGGCCCACGGCCGGGGGGCGAACGCCCGCAGGATGCGGCTGCAGTCCTTCGTGCTCGCGGCGCGCCTCGAGCAGGTGGCCGAGGTGGCCAGCCGGCGGCTGCTGGACATGTCCGGCGGTCGGTACACCTTCCTGCACAGCGACGCGCAGGGACGGCACGGTGCCCGGGGCGGGCTGGGGCTGGACGTCTTCGACGAGTACACCGGCGCCCGGCGGCCCACGAAGACCCTCTCCGGCGGCGAGAGCTTCATGGCGTCGCTGGCGCTGGCGCTCGGCCTCGCCGACGTCGTCACCGCCGAGACCGGTGGCGTGCGCATCGACACCCTCTTCGTCGACGAGGGCTTCGGCACCCTCGACGCGCAGGCGCTGGACGCGGTGATGACCGTCCTGGACGAGCTCCGGCGGGGCGGGCGCACGGTCGGTGTGATCAGTCACCTGGAGGAGCTGCGCACCCGGATCCCGACGCGGCTGGAGGTCATCGCGGGGCGGAACGGTTCGCGGCTGGCCGGCTGAGCGCCGGCTCGCGGGGTCAGGCTCGGCCGACCGGCCCGCCCGGGGCGGCGGCGGGGACCGGATCTGGCGGCGCCGCGGACGTCCGCTGCGGGAAGACCCAG
Source organism: Blastococcus sp. SYSU DS0973 (assembly GCF_054051055.1). Lineage (NCBI taxonomy): Bacteria > Bacillati > Actinomycetota > Actinomycetes > Geodermatophilales > Geodermatophilaceae > Blastococcus > Blastococcus sp. SYSU DS0973. The sequence continues at coordinate 20,560 of NZ_JBJHAN010000013.1, read as the reverse complement.
CGGCGGTACCCGAGGAAGCGCAGCACTGTCCCCAACGCGATCGAGACCAGGTTCGCGCCCTGGAGCACCAGAGCGCTCTGCTGGTCGAGCGGGTAGCGGACGAACGCGACGATTCCGAGACCCACCACGAGCGCGGCCCCGTTGACCGCGGCGAAGCGCCAGTACTCGCGCCGGAGGCCGGTGCGCGCCCGGTGGGCGAAGGACCAGAACCGGTGCCCGACGAAGGCGACCGACATCGACACGAGGGTGGCCAGCAGTTTCGACGTCACCGCTCCGGCACCGACGTGGGCGTACAGGAGCTGGAACAGCCCGACGTCGATGGCGAAGCACACCGCGCCCACGACGCCGAACGCCCCGAGCTCGCGCACCAGCCGTCGCTCACCGGCGCGCAGGAGCTGACGCAACCGCACGACGAGGCCCACGCCAGCACTGTACGGAGGCGCCGGTCCCGGGCGCTCGCCGCGCGGCCCGGGGACGCCGCTAGCCTTCGGGCACCATGCCTGCGCCTCTGCACCCGCACACCGGACTCCCCGTGGTGGCCATGATCGGCGGCGGCCAGCTCGCCCGGATGACCCACCAGGCGGCCGTCGCGCTCGGCCAGTCGCTCCGGGTCCTGGCCGCCGGCCCCGATGAGTCGGCCGCGCTCGTCGCCGCCGACGTGCGCTTCGGCGACCACCGGGACCTCGATGCCCTGCGCGCGGTGGCCGGCGGCGCCACCGTCGTCACCTTCGATCACGAGCACGTGCCGACCGAGCACCTCGAAGCGCTCGAGGCGGCCGGTACTCGGGTCGCCCCGAGCCCGGGGGCGCTCGTGCACGCCCAGGACAAGCTCGTCCTCCGGCGCGCGCTCGGCGAGGCGGGGGAGCCGCAGCCGGCGTGGGCGGAGGTGTCCTCGGCGGCCGACGTCGAGGTGTTCGCCGCCGCCCACCGCTGGCCGGTGGTGCTCAAGACCCCGCGCGGCGGCTACGACGGGAAGGGCGTCTTCGTCGTCCGCGACGTCGTGGAGGCGGCGTCGCTGCTGGAGCGGCACGGCACCCTACTGGCCGAGCAGCGGGTGGCGATGGTCCGGGAACTGTCGGCGCAGGTGGCCCGGTCGCCCTTCGGGCAGGTGGCCGTGTGGCCGGTCGTCGAGACGGTCCAGCGCGACGGCGTCTGCGCGGAGGTGATCGCCCCGGCACCCGGTCTGTCCGAGGAGCGGGCGGCCGCGGCGCAGGAGCTCGCCGTGCGGATCGCCGACCGGCTCGGCGTCGTCGGCATGCTCGCCGTCGAGCTGTTCGAGACCCCCGACGGCATCCTGGTCAACGAGCTCGCCATGCGCCCGCACAACTCGGGCCACTGGACGATCGAGGGCGCGCGGACCAGCCAGTTCGAGCAGCACCTGCGCGCCGTCCTCGACTACCCGCTGGGGTCGACGGCGATGACCGCGCCGGTCGCGGTGATGGCCAACGTCCTCGGTGGCGCCGCGGCCGCCGAGGACTGGTCGGGGCCCGCGCTCGACGAGCGCATCCACCACTTCATGGCGCACTGGCCCGACGTGAAGCTGCACTGGTACGGCAAGACCCAGCGCCGGGGCCGCAAGCTGGGGCACGTGACCGCCCTGGGCGACGACGTCGCGGAGGTGCGGGCCCGCGCGGTCGCCGCCGCGCGCTACCTGGCCGACGGGGTCGTCGACCCCGCTTTCGCCTTCGAGCACGACCACTGAGCGCCGAGGAGGCCCCCGTGAGCCGGCTGGTCCCTGCCGACGACCCGGTCGTCGGGATCGTCATGGGCAGCGACTCGGACTGGCCGATGATGGCGCCGGCCGCCGAGGCGCTGGTGGAGTTCGGCGTCGGCTGGGAGGCGCACGTCATCTCCGCCCACCGCACCCCGCGCCGGATGCTCGACTACGCCGAGGGTGCGGCCGCCCGGGGTCTGCGGGTGATCGTCGCCGGCGCCGGGGGAGCGGCGCACCTGCCCGGCATGGTCGCCGCGGCCACGCCGCTGCCGGTCATCGGCGTGCCGCGCCCGCTGGACCGGCTCGACGGGATCGACAGCCTGCTGTCGATCGTGCAGATGCCGGCCGGGGTACCGGTGGCGACCGTCGGCATCGGCGGTGGGCGGAACGCCGGCCTGCTCGCCGTCCGCATCCTCGCCGCCGCCGATCCGCAGCTGCGGGCGCGGGTCGAGCGGTTCCAGGCCGAGCTCGCCGAGAGCGTCGTCGCCCGTGATCTCACCCTCCAGGAGCGCCTCGCTACCGACGGGTAGTCGGACCTCCTAGGATCGACGGCGTGGGTACGAACAGCGGGCTGTACGCCTTGACCGAGGAGCACGAAGCCATCCGGGCGGCGGTGCGCGACATCGCCGAGCGGGAGATCGCCCCCTACGCCGCCGAGGTCGACGCCGAGTCGCGCTACCCGATCGAGGCGCAGAAGGCGCTCACCGCGGCCGGCTTCCACGCCACCCACATCCCCGAGCAGTACGGCGGCGAGGGCGCCGACGCGATCGCCACCTGCATCGTCATCGAGGAGGTCGCCCGGGTCGACATGAGCGCCTCGCTCATCCCGGCGGTCAACAAGCTCGGGTCGATGCCGATCATCCTGTCGGCGTCCGAGGACGTGAAGCAGGAGGTCCTGCCGTCGATCGCGTCGGGCGACGCGATGATCAGCTACGGGCTCTCCGAGCGCGAAGCCGGCTCCGACGCCGCCGCGATGAAGACTCGTGCCCGGCTCGACGGCGAGAACTGGGTGCTCAACGGCACCAAGGCCTGGATCACCAACGCCGGCGTCTCCGAGTGGTACACGGTCATGGCCGTCACCGACCCGGAGGCCGGTGCCAACGGCATCTCGGCGTTCGCCGTGCACCGGGACGACCCCGGCTTCGCCGTGGGGCCGAAGGAACGCAAGATGGGCATCAAGGGCTCGCCCACCTGCGAGCTGTACTTCACCGACTGCACCGTCCCGGCCGACCGGATCATCGGCGCACCCGGCACGGGCTTCAAGACCGCGCTGCGGACGCTGGACTTCACCCGCCCGACCATCGGCGCCCAGGCCGTCGGCGTCGCCCAGGGCGCGCTCGACGCCGCGGTCGCCTACGTCAAGGAGCGGAAGCAGTTCGGAACGAGCGTCGGCTCGTTCCAGGGGGTGCAGTTCGTGCTCGCCGACATGGAGATGCGGATCGAGGCGGCCCGCCACCTGGTCTACGTCGCCGCGGCGGCGGGGGAGCAGGGGCGCCCCGACGTCACCCGCGTCTCGGCCTCCGCGAAGGCGTTCGCCTCCGACGTCGCCATGCAGGTGACCACCGACGCCGTCCAGCTGTTCGGCGGCGCCGGCTACACCCAGGACTTCCCGGTCGAGCGCATGATGCGCGACGCCAAGATCACCCAGATCTACGAGGGCACCAACCAGATCCAGCGCATGGTGATCGCCCGGAGTCTGCTGCGCTGACGGCCCGGACGCGCGTCGCGCACCCCACCGCGGCGGCGCTACGGTCCTGGGAACCTTCGGCGCGGCCGGCTCCCACGTCCTCGTGACGGTGACCCGCGCGCGCGTCCCGTCCGACCTCGTCACCACCTACGGAGCCATGACCCCCATCCGCTCGGTCCGTCCGTCCGCAGACGGCCTCACCTACGAGGTGCAGGCCGTCGGTGAGCGGGTGGTCGACGTCCTGCTCGACGGACGGCGGGTCTGGTCGTTCCGGGCCGCGGGGCCCGATCCCGCGGCGGGGGTGGAGGGCTGGCAGGGCTTCGAGCCCTGGCCGACCGCGCTGGCCCCGCACCTGAGCGGGACGTTCGCGGTGGCCCTGCGGGACGTGGCCAGCGGTCGGCTCAGTCCGGAGGTCGAGTTCAGCTTCGACGGTGATGCCGCCCCGCTCACCCTCGCAGACCGGCACGGCCGGCCGCTCGTGGTCAACAAGTGGGGCCGGCTGGGACGTGCGCTCGCCGATGCCGACAACGGCATGGTCGGCCGGCTGCTCGACTCGCTGACGGCTGTGCGGGAACTGCTGCAGACCAGGCTCGGGGACCGGGTGTACGTGACCGGCGGTTCGCTGTTGGGGCCGGTGCGGGAGGACGGGCACGTCCTGCCGCACGACGACGACGCGGATCTGGCCTATCTCAGCCGCCTCTCGCACCCCGCCGACGTCACGCTGGAGAGCTTCGAGCTGGGGCGGCTGCTGAGGAGCGCCGGGTACGAGGTGCTCCGGCTGTCCGTGGCCCACCTGCAGGTGGTGGTGAGCCACGAGGGGGTGCCCGACCACTACGTGGACGTCTTCACCGGCTTCCTCCTCGATGACCACTGGTACCAGCACATCCCCCTCCGGGTGCCGGCCGTCGGCGCGGAAGACCTGCTCCCGCCCGTGCCGGTGCACATCGAGGACCGGACCGAGCCGGCGCCGAAGAACCCCGAGATGGTGCTGGCCGCGCTCTACGGCCCCGGCTGGCGGAGCCCTGACCCGTCGTTCACCTTCGAGATCCCGCCGGCGACCGCCGACCGCTTCTACGGTTGGTTCGCCGACTACAACGTCGAGCGGGAGCAGTGGGAGGACGAGGTTCTCCTCGCCCCGGTGGAGCCCCGCCCGGGCGCGGCCGCCAGTGCGTTCGGTCGCTGGGTGGACGCCCGCACCCCGGCGGGAGAGCCGCTGCTGGAGCTGGGCTGCGGCCTGGGCGCCGACGCCCTGGCGCTGGGCGCGGCCGGACGCACCGTCCGCGCCGTGGACTTCTCCCGGTACGCCGTCGACATCGCGCGAGCCGCCCTCGCCGACCGGCAGGTCGACGCCACCGTCGAGGTCCTCAACCTGCTCGACATCCGCGCGGTGGTCCGGCTGGGCGCCCAGGTGGCCGCCACCCCCGGGCCGTGGACGGTGTTCGGCCGCCGGTTGCTCAACGCGCTGGAGGACCGGGGGCGGGACAACGTCTTCCGGCTCTGCGGCATGCTGCTGCGCCGGGGCGGGGCCGCGTACTTCGATCTCGTCGCCGACACCGCGCACCCCGGTATCGCCCTGCACCGCCACCTCTCCCTCGACCAGGTCGTCGACGAAGCCGCCCGGTACGGCCTGGTGCTCGACGAGGCCCTCGGAGCTGTGGAACGGGTCGCGTGGTTCGGCGCACCCGAGGAGCGGAGCACCCAGATGTGGCGGATGACGTTCCGACGGAGGACACCATGACCGACGCACACCATCCCGGCCGCCGCTCGCCCATCGCCGGACCGGTCCGCATGGTGCGGCGGGTGCTGGCGCCGGCGGCCCTGGAACTGGAGGGTGAGCTGCACGAACTGCGCGCCCAGCGGGGGGAGCTCGAGCGCGTCCGCGCGGAAGCCGACCACCTGCGACGCCAGAACGAGGAGCTGCAGGCTGGGCTGGCGGACGCGCAGCGGAGGCTCGCGGCCGTCGAGGAGCACGTACGGGGAGCGGAGGGCGCCCCGGGGGGCCTGGCCGCGGAGGTCGCCGAGCTGAACCGCGCCTTGCTGCAGGAACGCCGTCTGCACCTGCGCGTGGCGGAGATCGCAGACCTCGTCACCGAGCTGGTCCTGCCGCTGCACGATCGGGCGATCGACCCGGACGTGCTGAGGAGGCTGCGGCCCGACACGCTGTGACGAGGATCGGGAAGGTCACCGCGACGACGGGCGGCGACCGGACGGCTCAGGCGCCACGCCCCAGCTCCCGGATGCCGTCGACGCGTTGTCCGAACGTAGCCGTCACGCGCTCGGACGCGGCCCGGCGCGCCAGGCCCGAGACGTCGACCGAGCTGACCAGCACGATGCTGGCCCCGGCCGCGAGCGGGGCCAGCAGCCAGGCCGCCGGGCCGGCCTCCGCGGCGATGCGCGCATCGACGAGGACCCGGTCGCCCGCGACGATGCCCAGCCGCCCGGCCAGCTCCTGCGCGGTCGCGACCAGGCCGCCCAGGGACAGCTCCAGCCCGCCGAGCACCATGCCCGGCGCATCCGGCCGGGGCGGCGACCAGGGGGTGAAGACGTCCCCGTGCGCCCGCACCTCCAGGGCGAAGTCGCGGGCCGAGCCCACGTAGCCGGTCATGCCCATCCCCAGCGGGTGGAGCGACAGCCCGAGGAGCTCGGCGATCCCCTGCTCCTCGAGCGCGGCCAGCCGGTCCTGGGCGGCGAGCACGACGTCGGCGTCGTCCAGCCGGCCGTCGTCCTCCGCGGCGGTGTCCACGACCGCCGCCCCGCAGCTCCAGACCGCCAGCAGCACCGCAGCGGTCTGCCAGTGCACCGGCAGGGCCAGGGCCACCGTGCTGCCCGGCCCGACGTCGAACTCGTCCTGGAGCAGGTTGGCCGTCTTGGCCACCCAGTTGGCCAGCGTGGTGGCGGACAGTTCGATCCGTTCGCCGGTGGCGTCGTCGTAGTACGTCACCAGCGGGGCGGCGGGCGCCGTGCGCAGTGCGGCGGCGAGCAGGTCGGCGGGGACCGAGGGAGTCGTGTGGTGCACGGGAAGAGGGTGGCACCTGGGCTGCTCGGCTCGCAGGTCAGCACCGGCGCGCAGTTACAGTCGGGTCTCGGTACAGGCAGTGGTGCGGGCGGACAGGCCCGCGGACGCGCTGCCGGAGTCGTCGCATCCGGCGCTCCGCGTCGGAGAAGAAGGTCGGGACGTGACCGCACACACCCAGCAGCTGGGCCGTCCGGCCCCCGCACCGGCCCCGGGTGCCCACCCATCCGGAGTGGTCGCCGCCCGACGGCGCTCCCGGACGCGACCCGCCCTCGTCACGTACGCGGCCTACCTCCTGCTGCAACTCCTCCAGCTGTTCGTGCTGAGCCGGCTGGCCCCCCGCTTCTTCTGGCTCGACGACTCCCAGGGCCAGTTCGGCCCGATGCTGTGGTGGATGGGGCAGCACTTGGAGGGGGGCCGGCCCCCGCTGATGGCCCCCGAGCTGGGGATGGCGGGCAACCTCGCGGCGGACATGCAGTACGGCGTCCTCGACCCGCTGCACTGGGGGCTGCAGGCGCTCACCCGGCTCACCGACGACCTCCTCGTGATGTCGTGGGGGTTCGCCGCGCTCTGCGTGGTCCTGCTGGGCACCGGCGTCCTCACCGTGCTCCGCCATTACGGAGTGACCGACTGGCTCGCCGTGGCCGGAGCGCTGGGTGTGGCCTCCAGCGGCTTCTTCCTCTGGTACGGCGGTTCGTGGTGGCCGCTCATGTGGAGCGTGGCCTGGCTGCTCTGGTTCTGGTGGGGTCTCACGGCCCGGCGCCGGGTCGCGCCCCTGGTGCTCGGTGTGGCGACCTGGGCACTGCTCGCGTCCGGCAACCCCTACGTCCTCTTCTTCGCGCTGGCTCTCGTCGGTGGTCAGGCGTTCGAGCAGATCCGCGACGGCGGCGGCTGGCGGGTGCTCCTCCAGCCCCTGGGGGTCGGCCGGATCGTCGCGGCCGTGGGCGGGCTGCTGATCGCGCTGCCCACGCTCCTGACGACGGTCGAGATGTCCGGCTACATGTCCCGGCTGAGCCCCGACCCCGTCGTGGGGAACGCGGCATTCGGCGTGACGAACCTGGCCGACGTGCTGCTGGGCGGACCGACCCTGCTGGGGCAGACCAACTCCTTCGGCGGGACGGTGCCGCTGGTGCCGGCGATGTACACGCTGGTCGTCGCCGTGGCGGCGGTCGCTTTCGTGGAGTGGCGCCAGGCCCTCAGGGCGCCGGGCGTCGTGACGGCGGGCGTGGTGTACCTGCTCGCAGTGGTCTTCACCCAGCTGCCGACCGTGGTGGCGATGTTCCGCTACCCGTTCCGCTACCTGGTCGTCGTGCAGGTCATGCTGCCGCTGCTGGTCCTGCTCGGCCTGCGCGCGGCGCCGCGGTTCAGCAGAGGCCGGATCGCGGTGGCGGGGGCGCTGGTCCTCGCGCAGACGCTGCTGGCCGTCTTCCGGGCCCCGGTGTTCCTCAGCTGGCACGTGCTCGCGGGGGTGCTCACCGCCGTCGCCGTGGCCGGACTGGTGGTGGCCCTGCGGCGGCCGGCGGCCGGCGACCGCCGGCGCACGTGGGCCGCCGCCGCCGTTGTGATCGCGATCAGCTGGGGCGCGGTCTTCCTCGGGGAGCAGATGATGGTCTCCCTCCAGGAGCGGAGGAACGCGCTGGACGGGGCCGCCGCCGACGCGGACGTCCCCTTCCGGTCGTTGCCGGCCGGGCGGGAGCTGGGCACGACCGTGGCGGACTACCGGGAACGCTCCCTCGCGACCGACACCTCGGCGACCGTGATCACCTACGGGTTCGAGGGTGACATGGGCTGGTCGGCCGGGGTGCTGCGCAGCAACGGCAACCTGGTGGCCGACTTCCTGACCGGCACCGGTTCCTACGCGGTCTGGCACGCCTCCCTCAACGAGCGCTGGTGCCGGACCTACGAGGGCGCCACGTGCGAGGCCCCGGGCGAGCTCCTGAGCCCGGCCGGCGACACGGGTACGTCCTGGTTGGAGCTCATGAGCGAGGACACCGTCCTGCTGGACCGGGACGCCCCCGACGCCCTGGCCGACTACCTCGACCGCGAGTGGACCCTGGTCGAGGAGGGCGACGAGTACATCGAGTACCGCCGCGAGGACGACCTGCCCGGTCGCGTCACAGCCGCCTCCGCTGTCGACGTGGCGCAGGCCAGCGAGTCCGAGTTGGCCTACGGCGGCGAGAGCATGGGAACCTACACGGTCTCGACCGGGGACGACGGCGGATGGCTGGCCTTCCGGATCCCGTACTGGCCAGGGCTGCAGGCGACGTTGGACGGCGAGCCGGTGGCCGTGGGTGCCGTGGAGGACGCCGCGCTGCGGATCGAGCTGCCCCCCGGCGTGACGGCGGGGACGCTGGAGATCTCCTACGCGCCCATCGGCGAGCGGCTGCTGCTCCCGGCGACCGGCGCCGGGGCGCTGCTCGTCCTGACGGGCTGGGTGTGGGCGGCAGTCGCCGGTCGCCGACGCACGGGGACGCCCGCGGGCGCCGGGACGGAGGAGCGGTGACCCCGCGCCCGAGCCAGCTCCTGCGCCAACTCGGTCACTTCCTCCTGGGGTCGGGGCTGGGGTTGGCGGTGGACCTCGGCCTCTTCTACCTCGGTGTGCGCCTCGGCGCGCCACCGTGGCTGGCCAACGTGATCAGCGCCGGCTGCGCCGTCGTCGTCGTGTACCTGTTCGTGACCAAGTACGCATTCGCCGGTGGCCGGTCGCGCTCGTCCTTCCTGCTGTTCGTCGGGTGGTACGTCACGTCGATCGTGACCTTCTCCGTGCTCATCGACGTCCTCCACGCGCAGACCGGCTGGGCGCCGTTCGTCTGTAAGTTGATGTCGCTGCCACCGTCCTTCGCGGCCAACTTCGCAGCCAGCAAGCTGCTGTTCGGTCGCGCGGCCGGGGCCGGTGCGGTCCCGGCCGGGCAGGCGGCTCCCGCACGGGACGGCGCAGGGGCCTGAATGGAGCAGCAGCGCAGCGTTCCGGCCGAGTGGCGCGGGACCACCGACGCAGTAGGGGAGCAGTTCTCGATGGCAGCACCAGGCGGGTCGGTGCAGGCCCTGCTCTTCGACCTCGACGGCACCCTGGTCGATACCCGTGAGGCCAACTACCTGGCCTACCGCGACGCGTTCGCCGAGTCCGGGCACGAGCTCACCACGGAGCAGTTCGCCACCACCTGGGGCCGCGACTCCCGCGACTTCATCCCCGACCTGCTGCCGGGCATCGACCCGTCGGGCATCGACGTCATCCGGACGGCCAAGAGCCGGCTGTACGCCGAACAGCTGCACCGGACAGCGGCCAACGAGGCGCTCATCGCCTTCCTGCGGTTGGTGGCGCCCACGCACCGGACCGCGCTGGTCAGCACCGCCAAGTCCGGCAACGGCCGGCAGATCCTGGCGACCCACGGGCTGACGGAGCTGTTCGACGTCGTCGTCTGGGGCGACGAGGTCGTCCGCAGCAAGCCCGACCCGGAGGGCTACCTGCGTGCGCTGGAGCTGCTGGGTGCCGACGCCGGCGCGAGCCTGGCGTTCGAGGACTCCGAGACCGGGCGACAGGCCGCGCTCGCGGCCGGCCTCATGGTGCTCGAGGTGCCGCACTTCTGATGACTCCTCGTCGCTACTCGCGCGGCCGGCTGGCGCTCATCGCCGTCGCGCTGCTCTCCCTGGCCGGCTTCGTCGTCGCCACCTGGCCGACCCTCACCGACCTGTGGTCCCAGCTGTCGGCGGGGCTGTCGGGCACCGCCTGGGCGCTCCTGGGCGTCGCCGGCCTGATCCAGCTGGGCGGGCACGTGCTGCGCGCGGCGCGGACCAAGGTGCCCATCGACAACGTGCGCCGGGGCAGCCTGGCCGGCCAGTTCCGGCACCTGTCCATCGGCTACCTGTTCAACCTGGTCTGGCCGCTGCGGGTCGGCGAGATCGTCCGAGCCTGGTTGATCGCCAAGACGCTGCGGATCAGCTTCCTGTACACGCTGCTGGCCGTGGTCCTGGAGCGGCTGATCGACGTCGTGCTGGTGTCGGTGGCCTTCCTGGTCCTCATCGCGGTCGTCGGCGGCCCCGTCACCGGCATCGTGCCCGCCGCCGCGGTGATCGCCCTCCTCGTCTCCCTGGTGCTCATCGCCTCGTTCGCGGCGCTGGTCCGGGAGAACGCCACCCTCATGCGCCTGGCCTGGCGGATGACGGCGTGGCTCAACACCGACCTGGAGAACCGAGCCCGGTTCAAGCTCTGGTCGGTCATCTTCGGCTTCCAGCGCTTCCTCCGCCAGCGCCGCCAGCTGGTCCGCTACGGAGTGCTGACGCTGGCCTCGTGGGCCTGCTACGTGGCCGCCGCGGCGCTGGCCGTGGCGCTGGTCTTCCCGGTGCTGTCCGGTCGCGACGCCGTGATGGCGACCGCTGCGCCGGCCGGCGTCGTCAGCCCGAGCATCGGCAACGGTGCCCCCGGTGCGTTCGCCGACGGCGTCCGCGGCTTCATCGAGGGCAGCACCGGCCTGTCCGGCCCGACGGTGCTGCTGTTCGCCGCTGCGGCATGGGTGGTCGTGAACGTGCCGGTGATCGCCGTCGCCGTCGTCGCGCTGTTCGTGAACTGGGCGCGGCGCACCAGCGACCCGGGGGCGGGCGCGGCGCCGGCCCCCGGCGACCGGTACGTGAACAAGCTGGGCCGCGACCAGGACATCTCGAGCTCGATGACGCACTTCCTCGACGCCTACTTCCAGCGCCAGCACCTGAGCACGGTCATGCACCGGCTCGAGGTCAACGGCAACGTCAGCCTGGTCCGGTTCTTCAAGGGCGGCTCGAACGCGGTGACGCTGCTGGCGACGAACGGCTCGGGGGAGCTGTTCGTGAAGAAGATGGTGCCGACGGAGTACGCGCACCGGCTGAAGAACCAGCACGACTGGCTGGCCGAGCGCGCCGACCACGCCCAGCTGGTCACCGTGCTGCGCGAGGAGCACGCCGAGGACCACTACTCCATCGACCTGGAGTACCGCCCCAGCAGCGTGCCCTTGTTCGAGTACGTGCACGAGAGCCCGCTGGCGGAGGGCCGGGCCAAGCTGGCCGAGGTCTGGGAGTACATGTACTCGCGCGTCTACCGGCTCGGCGCGCTGGAGCAGCGGCCGGACCTGCGCGACGACTACGTGACCGAGCGGTTCGTCCTGCGCGTGCGCGCCGCCGCCGAGTCGCATCCGGCGCTGGCCCAGGCGCTCAAGGGCGACCGGATCCTGATCAACGGGACCGAGCTCGACAACTTCGACCGGATCCTCGCCCGCATCCAGACCACCCCCGCCGCGTGGGAGGACCTGGCGACGTTCCGCTCGTCGTCGCACATCCACGGTGACCTCACGGTCGACAACATCCTGGTGGACCTGCCCACCGACCGGGTGCTGGTCATCGACCCCTCCGACGACAACCAGATCCGCGGGCCGATCATCGACTTCGCCCGGCACCTGCAGTCGTTGCTGTACGGCTACGAGTTCCTCAACGACGACGACGACCCGGTCCTGCTGGGAGCCTCCGCCGAAGGTGTTCCGGAGATCACCTACCGCGACGCGCGGTCGGCCCGGTACGCGGAGCTCGCCGACTTCGTCGTGACGGAGGTCATGCCGCGTCGGCTGGCGCCGGCCGAGCAGCGCGCCGTGCTGTTCCACGTCGGGCTCTTCTACGGCCGGATGCTGACCCACCGGGTGGCCATCAACCCCGGCACGGTGCTGAAGTACTACGGGGTGTGCATCCAGGCGCTCAACCGCTTCCTGGAGCAGTACGACCTCCCGGTGCACGCACAGGACGACGACGCGCTCGGCGCCCAGCCGAGCAACGAGGAGGTTCTCATCCGGTGAACGCGGTCATCGCCATCCCGGCCTACAACTGCGCACCCCAGATCGGCCGGGTGCTGGACGAGATCACCGACGAGGTGGCTGCGCGGGTCACCGAGATCTGGGTGATCGACAACCGCAGCACCGACGACACCCTCGAGCGCGCCGTGGCCTACAAGCGCTCGGGTCGGCTGCCCAACCTGCGGGTCTTCCGCAACCGTCAGAACAACAGTCTGGGCGGCACTCACAAGGTGGCGTTCGAGCACGCACGGGCCGCCGGCCACACCCACGTGGTCATCCTGCACGGCGACAACCAGGCCAGGAGCGACGAGGTCGGGCTGCTGCTCGACCACGCGCAGGCGCATCCGGAGACGCAGACGGTGCTGGGCTCGCGCTTCAGCCGGCGTTCGCGGCTGCACGGGTACGACGCCAAGCGGGTGTGGGGTAACCGCGTCCTCAACGCCATCTACAGCGCGGTCGCGCTGCGGCCGCTGCAGGACCTCGGCTCGGGTCTCAACCTGTTCGCGCTGCGCGACCTGGACCCGGCCACCTACCTGCGGTTCGCCAACCAGCTGACGTTCAACTACGAGCTGATCCTCGACCTGGTGCGGCGCAAGGTGCGGTTCGCGTTCGTGCCGATCACCTGGCGCGAGGAGGACCAGGTGTCCAACGCCCGGAACTGGAACATCTTCCGGACGGCGCTGCGGAACCTGGCGCTGTGGCGGCTGGGCCGGCAGACCTCCGCGCCGGCCGCCGACCGCGACTACGAGTGGGACGAGGTGCAGTGATGGCGACCCTGCAGGTGCTCATGCCGATGGGTGGGCTGGGAACCCGGTTCCGGAAGGTCGGCATCAGCACGCCCAAGCCGCTCATCGAGGTCGGGGGCATCCCGATGTTCCAGCGGGCGCTGGGGTCGTTCGATCCCTGGCAGGGGGACAAGACCGTCACCGTCGTCGTCCGCGAGGACAACGACCGGGAGCACGGGCTGGCCGGTCGGGTGGTCGAGGCCGAGCCGTCCGCCCGCATCGTGCTCCTGGACCACGACACCCGTGGCGCGGTGGAGACCTGCCTGGAGGCCCGGGACCGTCTCGACCCGGACGAGCCCCTGGTGATCATGGACTGCGACATCGCGTTCGACAGCCCGGAGTACTTCCGGGTGCTGCAGGCCGCGGTGGACAGCCGGAACTTTGACGGGCTGCTGCTGTCGTTCCACTCGACCGAGCCGCGCTACAGCTTTGCCGAGGTGGGTGAGGACGGGACCGTGGTGCGCACGGCGGAGAAGCAGGCCATCTCCTCCGACGCCCTCATGGGTGTCTACTCCTTCACCGCCGCGAGGATCTTCCTGGAGGCCGCCGACCGGCTGATGGAGCGGCAGATCGGCGCCGCCATGCCGGAGTACTACGTCTCCCTGGTGTTCAACGAGCTCATCGACGCCGGCCGCCGGGTAGGCCTGGTGCGAGGGGACTTCTACTGCTTCGGGACTCCGGAGGAGCTCGCCGCCTTCGAGGCGACCGGCGCACCCGTCTGACACCGGTGGTTGCCGCTCCAGGCCGGCGGCGGCTCGGCGACCTCCGTCCGCGGACCGCTCAGGTCGACGCAGGGACGGCGCGGGACGCGCGCGGTACCGGAGCCGGCGGTGTGACATCCGCGACCGCTGGGCCTCCGTGGCCACATCCGCACCTCGCGTGATGTCTCGATAGCGGAGCGTGGCTTTCCGCCGTTACCGTCGTGCCCGGACGTGCGGAGGCTGTTTCGCGCGCGTCCGCAGGTGCGCGGCCACAGGGGGGCTGCGCTTCCGGGGGCACGGGGCCCCGTCGCGCCGATGCGGAGTGCTGATGAGCCTGACCACCGATACCGTCACGGACACCGGCGACGCCCCGCCGACGTCGACGCCCCCCACGCCGGTCGTCCCGCATCCCCGGGGCCGGGACGGGCGCACGGCGTCCCCGCGCCGGATCGAGTCGATCCGCCCGGCGCGGCGGCGGGCGTGGCAGCGCCGGCCCGCGCTGTGGGCGTTCGGTGCCTACCTCGGCGTCCAGCTGGTGCTCCTGGCCGTCCTGCGAGCCGCCGTGCCCCGCTTCTTCTGGATCGACGACGCGCAGATCCAGTTCACGCCCATGTCCTGGTGGCTGGGGCGGCGGATGGCCGAGGGGTCGCTGCCCCTGCTCGACCCCGACCAGGGGATGGCCGGCAACCTGACCGCCGACATGCAGTACGGCGTGCTCGACGTCATCCGGTGGCCCTTCCTGCTGTGGGCCGGCACCCAGGAGGACCTGCAGCACGTCGCCACCGTCCACGCCTGGTTGGCGGTGCTCGCACTCGGTTGCTCCACCGCGGCCGTGCTGCTGGCGCACCGGGTGCGGCCGGCCCTCGCGGTGGCCACCGCGCTGGGGGCGGCGACGAGCGGCTTCTTCCTGTGGTGGGGGAGCGCCTGGTCGCCCCTGATGTGGAGCGTCGCGGCCCTGGTGTGGTTGTGGGCGGCGTTGTCGTCCCGGCGCTGGTACGGGCTGGTCGGAGTCGGGCTGGCCACGGCGGCCGTGGTCTGCTCGGGGAACCCCTACATCCTGCCCCTCGTCCCGCTCCTGGTGGCGTGCCAAGGATGCGAGCGGTGGCGGGCCGCCGGGCGCGCCGTGCTCCGGGACCGGTGGACGGCGGCGACGGTCGCCGCGCTCGCGGCCGGCGCGGCGCTGAGCCTGCCGACTCTCGTCAACGCCCTCGACGTCGCCCAGTGGATGTGGCGACCCAGCGGCGGCGACGTCATCGGCTCCGCCGGTGGCGGCGTCAACATGCTCGACGCCGTCGTGGGCGGCACCACCACTCTGAGCGGTGGCAGCGTGCCGACTCTCAGCACGGCGGTCATCGCGCTGCCGCTGCTGGCCATGGTCGACTGGCGACGCGCCGTACGGGGCCGCGGGGTGCCGACGGCAGGCGCACTCTGGATCCTCTCCCTGCTCATGGTGCAGCTGCCGACCTTCATGCTCGGCTTCCGCATGCCCTGGCGGCTGCTCGCCGTGGTGCAGGTCGCCTTCGCGCTCCTCGCGGTGCTGGCCTTCACCGCCGCGATGCGGGTGGAGCGGCGTCGGGTCGCCCTGGCGGGGGGCCTGCTGCTGCTGCAGTTCCTGGTGGCCATGATGCGCGCACCGCTGCTCTGGAAGTGGCACGCGCTGGCCGCCGTGCTGGCCGCGGGCGCGCTGGTCGCCGTGGTCCTGCTCGTGCGACCGAAGGCGGCGACCACCGCGGCCGCGCGGCGTGGGTGGGCGGTCCGGCCGGCGCTCCAGCGCCGGATCCGGCCGGTGGCGGCGGTGGCGACGGTACTGGCCTGCGCCGCTCCGCTGCTGGTCCAGCTCGGCATGGGGGCTGCCATCCAGGAGCGCCACGAGGCCTTCACCGGGGCCGCGACCGGCGCGCCGGTCTACCGCCCGAACACCACCGGGTACGACGTCGGCACGACGGTCGGCGACTTCCGCGACAACGCGTGGGCCACGGACACCTCGGTGACCGTCTACTCCTTCGGCGTCCTGGGGGGCCAGGACGACCGGGGCTGGGCCAGCGGTGTTCTCGGCGGCAACGCCAACCTGCCCGCCGACCTCCGGGTCGGGTACGGGTCGCTCGCCGTCTGGCAGCGCGGTGTGCAGGAGCACGCGAAGCTCGACTACCAGAGCGGGCTGCGCTTCGACCAGCCGGGGTTGATGGCCGTCCCCGAGGGGGCCACTGTGCCGTGGGTCGACGTGCTGTCCGGCAACCGCGTGCTGCTCGGGCGGACCGGCGAGGTGCCGCAGGAGATCGCGCTCTACTTCCGGCAGAACTGGGACTTCGTCGGCGGACGCGACGGCTGGCGCGAGTACGTGCGTCACGAACCGCTGCCCGGCCGGATCAGCGCGATCTCGGGGAACGACGTCGTCGTCACCGATGCCGCGGCGAACGACGGCGTGGCCCGCCTCGGTGACCCCCTGGAGAGCTATACCGTCTCGACCGGGGACGAGGGCGGCGAGCTCGTCTTCCGCACCCCCTACTGGAACGGCTTCCGCGCCACGCTGGACGGGCGTCCGGTGCCGGTGTCGGCGTTCGCGGACTCGGTCCTCCGGATCGAGCTGCCGGCAGGCGTGTCCTCGGGTGAGCTCGAGGTGTTCTTCGAGCCGATCGGGGCCCGGCTGCTGCCGGTCACCGTGGCCGTCGGTGCGGTCCTGCTCCTGGTGGCGGTCGTCGTGGGCCGGCCGCGCCACCGGAACGCCCGGGCCTGACGGACCGGGCAGCCGGACCCCGCGCGGCAGGTGCGCGGCTGCCCACGTGTTGCCTGGCCGGCCGACCCGGGGGTTCGTCCGCGCCGCCTCATCCCGGTCTCGCGCCCACCAGCCGCCCGGTCAGGGCGGGGCGGCCTGCCATACCGGCAGGTGTCCCGCGCCGCCGCCGGCGGGGGAAGCAGGCGCAGCTACCCGTCGCTTCTGGTCGCGGTGCTCTCCGCGGGGTCGGCGACGACCGCGCCGTGGACGATCTCAGGTAGCGCTCAGGGGTGCAGCGCGACGATCGCGGCGGGCACCCGCCGGCGCCGGTGGTCCAGGCGCCGCCCTGGCGCGTGAGGAGCGCGGCCACCGCGGCCACGGCCACGGCCGGCCCGACGGTCCAGGGCGTCGGCTGCGCCGGCGGCCCGGTGAGGTTGCCGAGGAGGGTCAGGCTCCCGAAGACAGCCAGGAGAACCCGATGGGGACGTCCGGAATCCAGGGGTACACCGCCGGTGGTCGGTCGAGCTCCTCGGCGGTCAGTGCGATGTGCCGGAAGGATGTCGACGCTGAAGGACTGCTACGCCGTCGTCCCGGAGAGGGGGCGACGTGCGCGGCGACCACGCGCGAGGGGAGGCGCCACGCCACCGCGGACGTCCGCTCGGTCACGCTCGTGTCGCCATCCCGGGCGCAGGACCGTGGTGCGGGGGATCCCCGTGGGCCGGGCGGTGCGGCTCAGTTGATGCAGGTCGTGTCGGCCGCGGTGCGGGCGTCCGCGCCTTCGACCGGCTCGGCCGGCGGAGCGGGGGTGACGGCCTGCCCGACGCCGTTGAAGTCGCTGCCGAGCACCAGTTGCACGGTGCCGCTGGTGGGGTCGTCGCTCTCCTTCAGCACCGCTCCGGGAATGGCTGCGGCGACGGTGTTGGCGAGCGCCTCGTCCCCGCTCGCGTAGCGGATCTCGGTCCGTTCGTGGTCCATCGACGCGGCGTTGCCCGTCGCGCCGACGGGGAAGCCGGCGGCCGCCAGCGCGCTGGCGGCCTTCGCCGCCAGGCCCGAGGTGCCCGAGCCGTTGTAGACGTCCACCGGCACCGTGGCCGGGTCGACGGTCCCCGGGGCCTCAGCGTCGGCCGGGGCCTCCTCGGCCGGCTCCGCAGACAGGTCGGCGAAGAAGGCGTGCAGCGCCTCCTCCTCCGCGAGCCGGATGATCGACCGGTTCTGGGCGTCGCGGTCGGTTCCGGTGTAGGGGATGGTCTGGAACTCGATGGACCCGGCGGTGACCGACTGCATCTGCTGGGCCAGGTCCAGGAGCACCAGATCCTTGTCGATGGTGAGCGACTCCGAGGCGGCCTGGACCAGTTCGCGCTGCTTGCCGAGGTCGAGCAGGACCTCCTCGGAGAGCATCTTGCGCAGCACGCCGGCGATGAACACCTGCTGGCGGACGATGCGGTCGAAGTCGCCGCGGGGGAGCCCGTGGCGCTGGCGGACGAACCTGAGCGCGTCGGCGCCGCTGATCGTCTGCGGACCGGCGGAGAACACCGCGCCGGACCACCGGGAGTCGTCGACGGCCTCGCACAGGTTCACCTCGACACCGCCCACGACGGAGCTGAGGTTGAAGAAGCCCAGCAGGTCGACCTCGGCGTAGTGGTCGATCTGCAACCCGGTCAGCCGGCTGATGGTCTGGACCAGCAGCTGCGCCCCCGCAGCCTGGCGCTCCGGCTCCGACGCCGTCGCGCCGGCCTCCTGGTAGCCGTAGGCGTAGGCGGCGTTGAGCTTGTCCTTCCCGTAGCCGGGGATCTCCACGTAGGAGTCGCGGGGGAAGGAGACGAACGACGCCCGCGACCCGTCGGCCGGGACGTGCACGAGGATCATCGTGTCGGTGTTCACGCCGGAGTCGGTGCCGGCGTTGAGCTCGGCCAGCTGGGCCTCGGTGAGCGCGCTGCGGCTGTCGTTGCCGACCAGGAGCAGGTTCATGGCCTCGGGGCCGTTCCCGGTGCCCTCGTTCCCCGCGGTCGGGATGGCGTCCGTGCGGTTGACGGTCGCCTCGGCGACCCGGCCGAGGTACCAGCCCCAGCCCGAGCCGGCGAGGAGCGCCGCCGAGAGGACGCCGGCGACGATCCGGACCGCGCCCGCCGCGCGACGGGACCGGCCACCGGGTGACCGGTCCTCCGGCGCCTGCGCACGCCGTCCAGGTGCGGTGGAGTGCGCGCGGGCCGGGCGGCCGGCCCGGGGGTCGAGGCGTGGGGGCAGCGGACGTCCGGCCGGGCGGTCCTGCTCGTTCCCGTCTCGGCTCACGTCGTCCTCATATCGGTGTTGTGCGCCGGCCCGACGGCGGGGCGCCAGCGGCGGCCTGCCCGGTCGGACGGTTGTGACGCTCTGTGCATCGACCTTGGCAAGGGTAGCTACGCGGCGGGGCTCCGGAAGGCGTTCGACACGGAGGAAGTGCCATCTGCCGAGCGCTCCGAGGGCCATTCCGTCACAAACATGGCCAGCAACCGCAACGACCCCATGCTTCCCAGCGGGCGTGTCACCGGCCGCACCGGTCCGGCCGCGTGGAATCTTTCGGCCGACTCAAGAGGTCGACGGTTCCTGACGATGCAGACGGGAGACGTGCTCCCCGGCGGGCGGGTGAGTGCCGCCGACCGTGAAAGGAACCTCTTCCCGTGCGCCGACTCCTCGCAGCCCTGGCCGTCTCCGCAGGACTGACCGGAGTGATCATCGTCCTGCCCGTCTTCGGTTCCTCCGGCCCGGAACCGGTGCCGGTCGAGACCTTCACCCACGAGCTCGCCATGGGATCGCTCTCGACCCCTGCGCCCGGGGTCGAGCTGCGCGATGCGACCACCGTGCCGGTGGCCGGCGTGCCGGAGGGCAGCCCGGTGCTGACCCTGAGCGGCAGCGATACCCGCAACTTCTCGCTGGTCGGGGTCACCTGGTCCCATGACCCGGCCGTCACCGACACCGTCGTCCAGATCCGTGCTCGTGATGACCGCGGTGAGTGGGGCGCCTGGACGGTGATCGAGACGGAGAGCGTCGACCAGCGCACCCCGGCCGACGGGGCGGACATGCCCCGCGGTGGGACGGCGCCGCTGTGGACCGGCCCGAGTACCGGGATCCAGGCGGAGCTGGTGACCCGCAGCGGGGCGGCTCCCACCGACGTCCGGCTGGATCTCGTCGACCCTGGGACGAGCCCGGCGGACGCGGCGCTGGGACCGGCGGACATCCAGGACACCGCGGATGCGGCCACCGCCATGCCGCACGTCTACTCGCGGGCGCAGTGGGGTGCAGACGAGGGCATCCGCACGTGGGGGCCCGAGTACGCCTCCACCATCAAGGCGGCCACGGTGCACCACACCGCCGACTCGAACAGCTACACCATCGACCAGGTGCCGGCGATCATGCGGTCGATCTATCGCTACCACGCGGTGAGCCTGGGATGGGGCGACATCGGTTACAACGTCGTCGTCGACAAGTTCGGCCGCCTCTGGGAGGGCCGGTCCGGCGGCCTGGCGAGCACCGTCGTCGGTGCGCACGCCGGTGGTTTCAACACCGGCACTTTCGGTGTCTCCATGCTCGGGAACTACGACACCGCCGAGACCACCCAGCCGATGGTGGACTCGGTCTCCGCGATCATCGCCTGGAAGTTCGCCCTCTACGGGGTGGATCCGCGGGCCAGCACCACGCTGGTCTCCGGAGGTGGGGGCACGTCACGGTACGCCAAGGGCACCTCGGTCACGCTGCCGACGATCTTCGGTCACCGGGACGTCGGCAGCACCGCCTGCCCCGGCCGGTACGGCTACGCCCGGATGGGCGAGATCCGCGACAAGGTGAGCACGACGCTCGGGACCGTCGTCCCGCTGATCCAGCAGCGCTACCAGTTCGATTCCGGGGCCCGCGACCTCCTCGGGCCGATGACGACCACGCCCACGCGGACACCGGACGGGGTAGGGGCCTACGCGCACTACGACCGCGGCTCGATCTACGCCTCGTACCGCACCGCGGCGCACGTGATCCGCGGGCCGATCCGTGACCGGTGGGCTGCGGCGGGGTGGGAGCGGGGTGCGTTGGGTTATCCGGTGGGGGACACCACGTGCGGGTTGCGTGATGGTGGGTGTTTCCAGCACTTCGAGGGTGGGTCGGTCTACT
>NZ_JBJHAN010000012.1:0-67655 GCF_054051055.1 Blastococcus sp. SYSU DS0973 | reverse complement strand
CACCGACATGAGCCAGACCCGGCAACGCGCCGACGACGCCATCACCGACATGAGCCAGACCCGGCAACGCGCCGACGACGCCATCACCGACATGAGCCAGACCCGGCAACGCGCCGACGACGCCATCACCGACATGAGCCAGACCCGGCAACGCGCCGACGACGCCATCGACCGGGTCGGGGGCACTGCCGGGCGCGCGGACGGCGTCGTCGACCGGGCCGAGGGCATGGTCGGCCGCATCGAGCCCCTGCTGGGCGACTACGAGCCGACCCTCACCGCCTTCGCGCCGGCGATCCGCAGGCTGGCGGCCTCGTTCGACGCGACCGAGGTCGACGCGCTGATCACGATCATCGACCGGCTACCGCGGCTGGTGACCCACCTGGACGAGGACATCCTCCCCGTTCTCGAGGGCCTCGAGAGCGTCGGCACGGACGTGCGGGACCTGGTCGACACGGTCCAGGACATGCGGCAGATCGTGAAGGGGTTCCCGGGATCGAAGCTCTTCCGTCGTCGCGGCGCCGAGGAGATCGCCGACGACGAGGCGAGGGAGAGCGCCGAGGCGTGAGCCGGCGCCCTCCCCCGCCCGGCGGTCAGGAGTCCTGCGGAGATGCCGGCTCCGAGGCCCCGGGCCCGGGGCCGGTCTCGGTCGGGTAGCCGAGCGCACGGACGACGTCGCCGATCCGTTCGAAGGTCTCGCCCTCGGGCAGCCGCGCCAGCTCGGCGGCGACGACCTCGGGCGCCCGGTGATCCCGGGCGGCCTCGACCAGCTGGGGCCCGGTGCTCGGGAAGTCCGCACGGTCCAGCCAGCGGGCCAGCTCGGCCCGCGCGACGACGGCGTCCTCGGTCATGCCCACCGGCACACCGCCGGTCAGCGTGCCGGCCGGGTCCGCGTCGATGTCGGGGTCGCCCTCGGCGACCGGCTCCACCTCGCGCCACTCGTGCGCGCGGGTGGCCCGCTCGGCCTTCATCATCCCCTGCACCTCGTGCTCGAGCTCCTCGTCGAGCCGCGGGTTGTGCTTGGTGCTGCGCGAGCCGGCGAAGTCGCCTGCGAACTCGGTCACGTGTTCCTCCTGGTGTTCGGGCCCGGCGCCGCCGGACCGTGGATCCGAGCGCGGGGCTCAGGCCTCGTCGAGCGCGCCGGGCTTGTGCACCGCGGTGCGCCCGCTCTTGTCGCTGCGGACCTCGTACTGCGGGTCGTCCTCGCTGGCCCGCACGGTGCGACCGGAGGCCTCGGTGTCGGAGGTGATCTTCCGCTCCACCGTGCCCTCGGCCTCGCTGCCGTGGCTGTTCCAGGTGACGTGGTCACCCTTCTTCAGGTCGTCGGACATCGCCTCTCCCCGGCTCGTGGACGGTGCTGCTGCCGTGCCCGCGGCGGCACCGGGGCACACATCGGTCGGCCGAGACCGGGGGCACGCCTAGGCTGGACCGACGTGACCTCCCCCGACGCCGCCGTCTTCACCGACGGCCTGCGACCGGTCGATGTCCTCACCGTCGTCGCGGTGACCGACGTGACCCCCTCGGTGCGGCGGGTGACCCTGTCCGGGGACGCCGCCGTCGTGGCCGCGGCCGGGCCCACCGTGAATCTCCTCGTACCGCGGGTCGACGACCCGGACCCGCGCTGGCCGCGCATCCAGCGGGACGGCCGGATCGTGTGGCCCGAGGGCAGCCACGGGGTCGCGCTGCGCAGCTACACGGCCCGGCGGCAGGACCCGGCCGCCGGCGAGGTGGACATCGACTTCGTCCTGCACGGCGACGGGCCGGCCGCCGCCTGGGCGGGGGCGGCGCGGCCCGGTGCGCTGCTCGGGATCGCCGGTGCCGCCTCGCTCGCCGAGCGACCGGCGCGCTGGCTGCTGCTCGCCGCCGACGAGACCGCCCTGCCGGCCGTGAGCCGCATCCTCGCCGCCGCCCCGCCGCAGACGGCCGGGGTCGCCTACCTGGAGGTGTCCGGCCCGAAGGAGGAGCAGGAGCTCGCGGCACCGGCCGGCGTCGACCTGCGCTGGCTGCACCGCGGGCCCACGCCCCCGGGGAGGAGCACGCTGCTGGTCGATGCCGTGGCGGCCCTGGACCCTCCGCAGGACGAGGACGTCTTCGCCTGGGTAGGTGCCGAGTCGGCCGCGGTCCGCGCCATCCGGGCCGACCTGCGGGGCCGGTGGGGGCTGGGGCGGGCGCAGCACCACGCGATCGGCTACTGGCGTCTGGGCCGCGCCATGGGGGGCTGAGGAACGCCCCGGCGCCGCCGGGAGCGCTCCCAGCGAGTTCACAGGTAGCGTCCAGCCCCACCGAAGCCCTTCGCCCGACCCTGGGTGCATGACGACGACGGCATCGGCCCACGCGACCGGAGGAGCAGTGTCCGGGAACCAGCCCACCGGCCGGCCGGCCCCGGAGGCCCGCCTCCTGGTGGTCGACGACGAGCCGAACATCCGCGAGCTGCTCTCGGCGAGCCTCCGCTACGCGGGCTTCGAGGTCGCCACCGCGGCCGACGGGCAGCAGGCGCTCGCGCTCGCCGCGTCGTTCCGCCCCGACCTGCTGGTTCTCGACGTGATGATGCCCGGGCTCGACGGCTTCGGCGTCGTCCGCCGGCTGCGCGAGACCGGCCGGCACACCCCGGTGCTGTTCCTGACCGCGCGGGACGCCCCGGAGGACAAGGTCTCCGGGCTCACCCTCGGCGGGGACGACTACGTCACCAAACCGTTCAGCCTGGACGAGGTCGTGGCGCGCATCCGGGCCGTCCTCCGCCGCACGACGGGTGCGCAGCGCCCGGCCGAGGCTCCCCGGCTGACCTTTGCCGACATCGAGCTGGACGAGGAGTCGCACGAGGTCATCAAGGCCGGTGAGGTCATCAGCCTCTCCCCGACCGAGTTCAAGCTGCTGCGCTACCTCATGGCCAACGCCGGTCGGGTGCTGTCCAAGGCGCAGATCCTCGACCACGTGTGGAACTACGACTTCAACGGCGAGGCCAACGTCGTGGAGTCCTACATCTCCTACCTGCGCCGCAAGATCGACACGACCGAGCCCCGCCTGCTGCAGACCATCCGCGGGGTCGGCTACACCCTGCGGCTGCCGCGCGGCTCGTGACTCCTCCGGCCGCCCGAGGCCCCCGGGTGCCCCTGCGGGTCACCCTCGTCGCGCTGATGGTGGCCCTGCTGAGCGTGGCCCTCCTGGCGACCGGCTTCACCACCGCCTCCCTGCTGCGCGACTACCTGCGGGACCAGCGGGACGCGGAGCTGCGCGCCGTCGTCGAGAACAACCTGCGACCCGAGCTGGTCAGCGCCTGCCTCCGGTCCGGCCGCCCCCAGCCCAACACCTTCTACGTCGCCTGCCTGACGCCGGACAGCGACGAGCCCGTCGTGATCGGCGAGCCCCGCGGGCCGGGTCGAGATGCACTGCCCGACTTGGGCGTCCAGGCGATCGAGCGGCTCCGCGAGGACGGGCGCCCGGTGACGGTGTGGGTCGACGGCGCGCAGTGGCGGATGGCCTCCGGCCAGCTGCCCGGCGGCTACACGCTGGTCGTCGGCGACGACCTCGAGGGCGTCGAGCGGGCCATCTCCCGCCTAATCCGCATCGAGCTGGTCGTCGGGCTGGCACTCCTGGTGCTCCTCGGCGCCACCGGCTACGTGCTGGTGCGCAACAGCCTCCGTCCGCTGGCCGACGTCGAGCGCACCGCCGCCGCCATCGCCGCGGGAGACCTGTCGCGCCGCGTCCCGGACGGCGACGAGCGCACCGAGGTCGGCCGGCTGTCCACCGCGCTCAACGGGATGCTCGCCCGCATCGAGAGCGCGTTCCGCGCCCAGCAGGCCTCCGAGGAGCAGGCCCGCGGGTCCGAGCACCGGATGCGCCGGTTCGTCGCCGACGCCAGCCACGAGCTGCGCACCCCGCTGACCTCGATCCGCGGGTTCGCCGAACTGTACCGCCAGGGCGCCGTCCGCTCCGAGGAGGACGTCGCCCGGCTGATGCAGCGGATCGAGGCCGAGGGCGGCCGGATGGGCCTGCTGGTCGAGGACCTGCTGCTGCTGGCCCGCATGGACCAGCAGCGTCCGCTGGCGATGGCCCCGGTGGACCTCGCCGCGGTCGCCGGCGACGCCGTCCACGACGCGCGGGCGGTGCAGCCGGACCGGCCGATCAGCCTGCACCTGGACGAGTCGCTCACCGACGTCCCCGTCGTGCTCGGCGACGAGAGCCGGCTGCGCCAGGTAGTGGGCAACCTCGTCACGAACGCCCTGACGCACACACCGCCGGGCACCCGGGTGCAGGTCTCGGTGGCCCAGGACCCGGCCGATGCCGACACGCTGCTGCTGCGGGTCGCCGACGACGGCCCGGGCATGGCCGCCGACGACGCGGCGCGCGCGTTCGAGCGGTTCTACCGCGCCGACGCGTCCCGCACCCGCGCCGCCGGCGGCACCGGCCTGGGCCTGGCGATCGTCTCCTCGCTCGCCGCCGCCCACGGCGGCTCCGCGTCGCTGGCGACCGCGCCCGGGGCCGGGCTCGCCGTCACCGTGCGGCTTCCGCGCAGCGGGCCGGCCGGGGGCGGCGCGCCACCGGCCTGAGGGTACTTGCGACCATCTGCCGGTGACGACGAACGACGGCACCGCGGAGACCGCGGCCCCCTACGACGCCGATCTCATGGCTGCGTCCACCGAGCTGGGCGCCGCGCTGCGCGAGCTGATCGAGGCGTCGGTGACGACGACGACACCGGCCACGGAGGTGGCGGCGGCGGCCGAGCTGGTGCGGCAGGCGACCGCCCGCATCGGCGTGTCGCGGCGCCCCGCCGCCACGCTGCCGGTGCTCGACGACCCCTCCGCCGGCCGGCGCGTCTTCAACCCCGTCGTCGGGATCGGCAACGCCCTCGCCCCGCCGCTGCGGGTGCGCCGGGACGGCGACGGCGTCGTCGCGGAGGCCACGCTCGGTGTCGCCTACGAGGGCCCGCCGAGCTACGTGCACGGCGGTATGAGCGCGCTGTTCATGGACCAGCTGCTCGGCAGCGCCGCCGGCGCGGCGGGCCTGTGGGGCATGACCGCGCACCTGGAGCTGGACTACCGCGGACCGCTGCCGCTGGAGACGCCGCTGGTGTTCCGGGCGTGGGTCGAGAGCACCGAGGGACGCAAATCCGTCATCGCCGGCACGATCGCGCTCGCCGCCGAGCCGGGCCGCCCGCTCGTGGAGGCGCGGGGCATCTTCATCATGCCCCGGCCGGAGAAGGCGCAGGCCTACTTCGGCGCCATCACCGACGCCGCCGGCAACCACACCCCGCCGCGCCGGCCGGGCGACGCCACGTCGGTGCAGTGGAGCTGAGCCCCGACGTCGCCGTCGCCGTCCGCGCAGCGCGGGCGGCGGCCGACGCGCTGCTGCCGCTCCGCTCGACCGGGCTCACCGGGCGCCCGCTGGGGGACGCCGGGGACGCGGCCGGCCAGCGGGCGATCGCCGGCGTGCTCGCCGTCGAACGGCCCGACGACGTGGTGTTCAGCGAGGAGGCCGTCGACGACTCCCGGCGCCTGACCGCCGACCGCGTGTGGATCGTCGATCCGCTCGACGGCACGCGCGAGTACTCCGATCCGCCGCGCAGCGACTGGGCGGTGCACGTGGCGCTCTGGTCCGGCGGCGACCTGGTGGCCGCCGCCGTCGCCCTGCCGGCGCTCGACGAGGTGCACGTCACCGCCCCGGCGCCCGTGCTGCCCGCCCGGCCGGACGGACCGGTCCGGATCGCCGTCAGCCGCACCCGCCCGCCCGCCGAGGCCCAGGCGGTGGCCGACGTCCTGCACGGGGAGCTCGTCCCCCTGGGCTCGGCCGGGTACAAGGCGCTGGCCGTGGTGCGGGGCGAGGTCGACGCCTACGTCCACTCCGGCGGCATGTACCAGTGGGACTCCGCCGCCCCGGTCGCGGTCGCCCGCGCTGCCGGCCTGGTCACCTGCCGCCTGGACGGGTCCCCGCTGGTCTACAACGCCGCGGATCCGTCGCTGCCCGACCTGGTGGTCACCCGTCCCGAGCTGGCCGACCAGGTGCTGGCTGCGGCGCGTCCGGTGCGATAGCGGACACTGGAGGGGAATCCGCACCAGGTCGATCGGGTTGGCCGAAGCGATCGACCCGATCCCGAGTCCTTGGAGCTTGCCCGCGTGACGACCCCCGACTACCGGCTCAGCCAGCTGGAGACGCTGGAGGCCGAGTCCATCCACGTCATCCGTGAGGTGGTCGCCGAGCTCGAGCGACCGGTGCTGCTGTTCTCCGGCGGCAAGGACTCCATCGTCATGCTGGAGCTGGCCCGCAAGGCGTTCGCGCCGGCCCGCATCCCGTTCCCGGTGATGCACGTGGACACCGGGCTGAACTTCCCCGAGGTGCTGGAGTTCCGCGACAAGCGGGTGGCCGAGCTGGGCGTGCAGCTGGTCGTCGCCTCGGTGCCCGACGCGATCGCCGCCGGCACGGTCAAGGAGGAGCCCAACGGCTCCCGCAACCGCATCCAGACCCCCGTGCTCCTCGACGCGGTCGAGCAGCACGGCTTCACCGCGCTGTTCGGCGGTGCCCGACGCGACGAGGACAAGGCCCGCGCGAAGGAGCGGGTGTTCTCCTTCCGCGACGAGTTCGGGCAGTGGGACCCCAAGAATCAGCGCCCCGAGCTCTGGGACCTCTACAACGGCCGGATCCACCTGGGTGAGTCCATCCGCGTGTTCCCGCTGTCGAACTGGACCGAGCTCGACATCTGGCAGTACATCGCTCGCGAGCAGATCGCCATCCCGCCGCTGTACC
Source organism: Blastococcus sp. SYSU DS0973 (assembly GCF_054051055.1). NCBI lineage: Bacteria > Bacillati > Actinomycetota > Actinomycetes > Geodermatophilales > Geodermatophilaceae > Blastococcus > Blastococcus sp. SYSU DS0973. The sequence goes on along the minus strand of NZ_JBJHAN010000012.1, from coordinate 60,920 downwards.
TCGCTCAGGAGCGCGACGTCGTCGAGCGCCAGGGGATGCTCTACGCGGTCAACCGGTTCATCACCCCGCGCGAGGGCGAGCAGGTGCGCCGGGAGTGGGTGCGCTACCGCACGGTGGGCGACGCCAACCTGACCGCCGCGGTGGCCTCACGGGCGACCGACGTCGAGGAGGTCATCGCCGAGATCGCGGTGACCCGGATGACCGAGCGGGGCGCCACCCGCGGCGACGACAAGGTCAGCGACGCCGCCATGGAGGACCGGAAGAAGGAGGGCTACTTCTGATGCCGGGCCTGACGACGGCGCCATCGGGCCACCAGCAGCAGGGTCACGACGCCGAGCAGCACCAGGCCGGTCGTCCAGCCCACGACCTCCGAGACCCACGTCGCCTCCGCACCCAGCACGCCGTAGCCCCACTCGGTCACCGCGTGCCCGACCACGTAACCCAGGACGACCACCAGCAACGCGGGCGTTGCCAGGGCGAACAGGAACACGCGGCGCCTCCTCAGGGCCTCCGCTCCAGCGTCCGCTCCGCCGCCGTCCTTCGCCAGGAGAACCCCCGATGAACCCCGTCGACGTGCACTCCGCCGCCGCGGCGCAGGCCCACGACATCGCCGTCGCCCGCAAGGACATCCTGCGGATCGCGACCGCCGGCTCGGTCGACGACGGCAAGAGCACCCTGATCGGCCGGCTGCTCTACGACAGCAAGGCCGTCTTCGAGGACCAGTACGAGGCGGTCGAGCGGGCCAGCGCCGGCGGCGACTACGTGAACCTGGCGCTGCTCACGGACGGCCTGCGCGCCGAGCGCGAGCAGGGCATCACCATCGACGTCGCCTACCGGTACTTCGCCACCCCCCGGCGGACGTTCATCCTGGCCGACACCCCCGGCCACGTGCAGTACACGCGGAACATGGTCACCGGCGCCTCGACCGCCGACCTCGCGATCGTGCTGGTCGACGCGCGCAAGGGCATGCTGGAGCAGAGCCGCCGCCACGCGTTCCTCGCCTCCCTGCTGCGGGTGCCGCACCTGGTCGTCGCGGTCAACAAGATGGACCTCGTCGACTGGTCGGAGGACACCTTCGAGGCCATCCGCGACGAGTTCACCGCCTTCGCCGCGAAGCTCGACGTCCCCGACCTCACGGTCGTCCCGATCTCGGCGCTGCACGGCGACAACGTCGTCCGCCGGTCGGAGCACACCCCCTGGTACCAGGGCTCCTCGCTGCTGCACCACCTCGAGCACGTGCACGTGGCCAGCGACCGGAACCTCGTCGACGTCCGCTTCCCGGTGCAGTACGTCATCAGGCCGCAGTCCGACGCGCACCACGACTACCGCGGCTACGCGGGCACCGTGGCCAGCGGGGTCCTCCGGCCCGGCGACGAGGTCCAGGTGCTGCCCAGTGGGCTGACCACGACGATCGCCGGCATCGACGGGCCGCGCGGCCCGGTCGAGGAGGCGTTCGCCCCCATGGCGGTGACCGTGCGGCTGGCCGACGACCTCGACGTCTCCCGCGGTGACCTCATCTGCCGCCCGGCCAACGCGCCGCACGTGTCCCAGGACCTCGACGCGCTGGTGTGCTGGATGACCGACGAGCCGCTGCGGCCGCGGCAGCGCCTGGCCGTCAAGCACACGACCCGTTCGGTGCGGGCGGTGGTCAAGGAGCTGCAGTACCGGCTCGATGTGAACACGCTGCACCGGGACCTCGGTGCCGGTGAGCTCGGGCTCAACGACATCGGCCGGGTGCGGCTGCGCACCACCCAGCCGCTGTTCGTGGACGAGTACTCCCGCAACCGGGTGACCGGCCGGTTCATCCTCGTGGACGAGGCCACCAATGCCACGGTCGGCGCCGGGATGCTGGTCCCCGGCAGCTGATCGGGCCGTCCTGGCTCATCCGATAACCAGGGAGGACGTCAGGGTCAGCGCAGGGTCACCGGCAGCACCTCGAAGCCCCGGAGGGTCTGCAGGTCGCGCCGCTGCGGGCGGCCGGACACCCGCAGCGTGGGGAAGCGCGCGCTGAGCGCCGCCAGCCCGATGGCGCCCTCCAGGCGCGCCAGCCCCGCGCCGACGCAGTAGTGGATGCCGCCGGAGAAGGCCAGGTGCTCGCGGGCGTTGGGGCGCATGACGTCGAACCGAGCCGGGTGGGGGAAGACGTCGGGGTCGCGGTTGGCCGCACCGAGGAACAGCGTCACGCGAGTGCCGGCGGGCACCGTCCGCCCCGCCAGCTCGACGTCGGACCGCGCCGAGCGGCCGGTGAGCTGCACGGGGCTGTCGATGCGCAGGACCTCCTCGACGGCGTCGTCCCACCCGGCGGCGCCCGTGCGAAGGGCGTCCCACTGGTCGCGGTGCGCGTCGAGGAGCACGACGGCGTTGCCCAGCAGGTTCACCGTGGTCTCGAAGCCGGCGCCGAGCAGGAGCAGGACGGTGGCGTGCAGCTCCCGGTCGGTGAGCGCCTCCGCGGGCGGCAGCGTGACCAGGCGGCTGACCAGGTCGTCGGCCGGCTCGCGGCGCAACCGTGCGAAGTGCTCGGCCAGGAACCGGTGCATCGCCCGCAGCGCCTTCTCGGCGGCGAGGTAGCGGCGCAGCGGGAGGCCGGGGTCGAGGGTGGCGGCGGCGGCGGCGCCCCAGCGCAGGAAGTCCTCCCGGCGCTCGACGGGCACGCCGAGCAGGTCGGCGATCACCAGCACCGGCAGCTGCGCGGCGTAGGCATGGACGAGGTCGACCGCGCCCTCCCGGCGCTCCAGGTCTTCCAGGAGGCGCTCGGCGATGCGCCGGATGGCCGGCTCGAAGGCCGCCGTCGCCCGCGGGGTGAAGGCCCGGCTCACCAGCCGGCGGAACCGGGTGTGGTCGGGCGGATCCGTCACGAGCATGGACGGCGGCTCGGCGACGCCGGCCGCCGCGGGGTCGTCGCCGAAGTCGAGCGCCCAGCGGATGACCCGGGGAGCACCCGTCCGGTCCCACCCGGCGCCGAACCGGTCGCTGCGCAAGACGTCCTGGGCGACGGGGTGCGACGCCGTCACCAGACCGAGGCTGCTGCCCGAGAGCGGCCCGCGGGCGCGCAGCTGCTCGTAGAGCTCGTAGGGGTCCCCGCGCAGCGCCGGATCGCGCATCAGCCGGCCGACCAGGTCACCGCGGCGGGCGCTGCGGGAGAGGTAGACCGCCGGCAGGCCGTGCCGGACGGCCCAGCGCACCGCGGTGCGCGGTGCGCGCCGGGCGGGCCCGCGGCCGGAGCGCCGCTTCCGGGCGGGCCGCCGTCCCGGTGGTGACGCGCATCACCACAGTCTGTCAGTGACGGCCCGGAACACGGCACCGCCCCGTTCCGGTAGCGGAACGAGGGCGGCGCGGAGACGTCGGGGGGTCAGGCCTCGTCGGTGGGCGCAGGCGCGGCGTCCGGGTCGCCGTCCCAGTCCTTGCCCGCGACGTCGGCGTTCTCCGACGCGCTGTCGGTCTGGCCGGCGACGGTCTCGATCATCTCCTCGTCGGAGATGCCGTTACCGGCAGCGTGGGTGTTCGGCTCGCTCATCGCGGAGTCCCTTCGGTGTGGCTGGCTTCCTCTTCGCCGGTCCCCGATCGGGAACCGCGGCAAACCAGCCGGTAGGTCACAGGTGGGAAGGCCGCAGCTCGAACCAGACGCGCTTGCCGTCGCGGTCCTCCTCGCACCCCCACCGGTCGGCGATCATCTCGACCATCAGCATGCCGCGGCCACGCGGCCGGTCCGGGGAGGGGCCGAGGACCTCCGGGCGGGCCGGTGAGCCGTCGACGACGGCCAGCCGCAGCCAGTCGTCGGACAGGGTGGCCTCGATCGTCAGGCAGGCGCTCCCGCCGACGTGGTCGACCACGTTCGCGACCAGCTCGGTCACCAGCAGCGCGGCGTCCTCGTGGTCCTGGCGGGCACCCCAGGCCTGTAGGAGCTGCCGGACCAGCCGGCGCGCCACCGGCACGCTGGCCGGGATGGGCGGCAGGTCCATGCTGGCGGTGAGGGTGGACATGAGGCGTTCCGTTCTGCCGGCGTGCTCAGCGACGTGAGAGTCCCCTGACCCCCTCATCGGCAGGACGGGGGCCGAACCGGAGCGCCGGGCGACCGTCCACTCGCAGTGGGTTGCGCGCCACATGATGCATGTCGCGGCTATTACCCGCAATAGAGGTTGTGCCTAGAGTTCGAACTGCCAGCGCCGACTTCGAGGGAGCCGCGTGAACGCCGTCGCCCCACCGCCGGTCCACGACACCGCTCTGCCCGCCCTCGAGCAGTTGATCGCCTGCATCGACGACTCGGTGGACGAGCTCGCGCGGGCCTGCGCCCGCGCCGAACGCCCGCTGGCCGAGCGACGCCAGGGACATCCGTGGCTCGAGCTGGTCAGGGAGGAGCCCCGGCCCCTGGTGGTGGAGACGGTCTCCTCGGTGCCGGCCTCGCTGGCCGCCGCCGGGCACACCTGGCGCCGCCGCGAGGAGGCCGCCGCACTCCGGCGGGAGCACGTCAGCATCTACCGGATCGCCACGCTGTTCGGCGTGACCCGTCAGCGGATCTCCGCCCTCCTCCGCGAACGCGACGGGGCAAGTCCTTCCGCCGGCTGATGCCGCCTACCGGGCTTGGTGATGTGTGGCAACATCGGGCGTCGACAGCGGCCTGGACAACCCACTCCGGGCGCTGATTCGCGGACACGCTTGACCAGCCACGCCTGGGGGAGCGAAAGAGACGCCGCTGGCAAGGAGACGTACTCGGAGGAGTTCTGCCGGGACCCACTAGAGCTGTACCTGCAGGCAGCGTGGTTGGGATCGCCGGGGCCTTGGGATTCTGGACGCGACACTGCTGGCCAACTGAACGCCATGGGCGTGCCGGTGCGAAGCAAGCACCACCAGGTCCGACGACGAGTCGCCCCTGCTGGGGCTGCGGCTGCTCACGAGCTCGCCCGGGCGCGGGCTAGAGTCGCCCCGCTGGAGGCGGCCGAGCGGAAGCTGAGCGCTCAGCAAGACTCCCTGCAGGCGGCGGCGCGGTACTCACCTGGGGAGGCGCGCTGGCGCCCCCTTCCTGCTCGTCGCCGACCGCCGGCACACGTTCGAGGTGCAGCCGCTGCGCCAGATCGTGCCGCCCGGTCGTCGTGCCCCGGCCTGGGACGCCGGGGCTACGCCGTGGGTCGGCCACACACAGACCGGCTCGGAGCTGGCCGAGCACATCTGGACGGAACGCCACCGACCGGGCCTACCGGGCGCCGCGGGTGAGCGCCGAGCACGACGAGGCTCCACCTGAACAGCGTGCGGAAACGGCCCAGCCCTGCACCTGGCCACCGTGATCGACTGCTTCTCCCCCAGCCTGGTCGGCTAGTCGATCGCCGACCACACGCCACCGAACCGGTCACCGACGCCCGCACCGCCGAAGCTCGACGGCGGGGAAGCCTGGCCGGGGCGGTCGCCCCATAGCGACCGCGGCGCCCAGGCGAACGCAGTTGGTCGTTGCAACGCTCCGATGCGCAGGGGTGCGACCACGGGGCTGGTCTTCCGCATCGGAGCTGCCAGCACGGTGATGCCGGCGTTGTTGAGCCGGCGTTAACGACCGCAGCGGCCTCCCACGCAGCGGGAATCTTGTCTGCAGGCAGCCCGATGCCGGTGCGGCACCGGTCCTTAGGGCGACCCGTCCACGAGGTCCGGCTCTCAGCCGGTTCGCCGGGGCGTCACGACCACGTCCAATTCGGCTGACGCTTCTCCAGGTAGGCGGTCATGGCCTCGCGCGAGTCGTCGAAACCACGGAGCCGGTTGGTGTAGTCCCACTCCGTCCGGTACTGCCGCTCGACGTCGTCGCCCTCAATCCGCAGGATCGACTCCTTCGCGAGCCGAGTGGCCAGCGGGCTCTTGCCCGCGATTTCCGCGGCGATGGCGAGGGCGTGCGCTTGCGCCTGCCCTGGCTCGACCACCTCCTCCACGGCACCGAGGCGATGGAGCTCCTCTGCCGGCTGCATGCGGCCGGTGAACATCATCATCCGGGCCTTTCGTGGCCCGAGCATGTTGATGGCCTTGCTGGCGCCGCCGAGCAGCCCGACGTTGATCTCGGTCAGACCGAAGGTGGCGCTACGGGAGGCGATGATCAGATCGCACACGCCGACCAGACCGAACCCGGCGCCGATCGCCGGTCCTTCCACCGCCGCGATAACCGGAACGGCGCAGTGGCGGACGGCGTGCTGGGCGCTGCGCCACTCCCAGCCGGGGTTGATCGCATTCTGCAACGGAAGGTCGGCCCCCGCCTGCTGGGAGCTCTCCTTCAGGTCGACCCCGCCGCAGAAGGCTCGCTCGCCCTCGGCGCACAAGACGACCGCCCCGACCTCTCGGTCCTCCGCGAATCCCGCGAACGTTTCGCGTAGTTCTAGCTGCATCTGCCGGTTGACCGCGTTGACTGGCGGCCTGTTGAGGCTCACCGTCGCCACGCCGTCCTTCCGTTCGACGATCAACGTCTCCATGGCTGGCCCTTCTCCTCACGGCTCGGCCTCATCGGGTCCGAGCGGTTGTCGATGCTGGCGCCGCGTACGGGCCCGACACCGGTGGGCCGTGGCCCACCGGACGTGCCATTCGTCGAGATGCCGACGTTCGCGGCTATCGCGAAGCACTCCTCGCTGGCGGAGGCGTTCACGTCCTGCCGCTCCGAGCAGACGGGTGAGCAAGATCACCCGCAGTGTGCAGGCTAGCGGTTCCAGCGATCTTTGTCGCCACGGGCAGCGTCCGGCCGAGCAAGCCTTTCCCTACGTTTTCGTCAATGCCGCCTACCGCACGGCTGAGTCAACCGCCGGGCCGTCTCCAGGCGGTGGTGGTGGCTACCGCCTGGCCGCCGACGGCCACCGGCAGATCCTCGGCTTCGCCGTCGGCGACTATGTCCCGCCCCGGGAAAGTAAAGGCCCGGAACTAGCTCGGCGACGGTAGTCGCCGAGGAGTTGTGCCGGAAGGAGGGGTCCTCGTGCTCGGCCGGTGGAACGAGACCGATCGCGCCGTGCAGGCATCCTTGGTTGCATCAGTCGAGGTACTCGGCGACGGTGATCTCGAAGTCGCCGATGCCCTTCCCCGGGCCGCGGTCGCGAACGACTGCCGCTGTGAACCGCCGGTTGGACGCCTCGGCCAGCGCGTTGTCATACGAGTCCCCGGTCGAGCCGACCGAGGCCACGGCGCTGACCTCGGCCAGGCGCTGGGTGTACCGCCCGGCGATGTACTGAGCGCCCGTCCGAGTGGCACATCAGCCAGCCGAGTTTCCGGCCGGCTCGGCGGCGCGTCCACGGGCCGATCTGCAACGGGTCGAGGGTCAGGTCGGTGCGCAGCGAGCGCGAGAGCTGCCAGCCGACCACCCGGCGCGAGTGCACGCCGATCACGAAGGCGGCGTCGACTCAGGCGGATAAGGTTCAGCGGTAGGTGACGCCGGTACGTGCAGCCGGTCTGGGCCGGCCGCACCGAGCGCCCGCTCGACCGGGGCCGGGCGGGTGCCTGGGCCAGCTCCGGCACGGTGGTCCGCGGGCCTTCGCCCGCGTGATGCCTTGGAGCCCGACGGCGCACATAGCCGCTCGACGGTGCAGCAGCCACGGAGCCCCTTGCGCAGCAACTGGGAATCGATCCCCGATTGCTCGCCGACCCGCTGCAACGCCCCGGGCCGAAATTCAGCGGGGTACTTCCTCGGTGCCGCCAGGACTCTCATCCTCACGAAACTTAAAAGCCTTCATGAGACTCGGCGGACGACTTCGCGAATCAGCCGGGCCAGGCTACGAAGCAGACGAGCGCCGCGGCATCCGGCGGCGTTTCCGACCGCCGGCCGTCGGTCCCGGGCAAGGCCGGAATGTCTCGCGCGAGCACCGGGGAGCGCAAGCTCGCGGCCAGCCACGCGGTGGCACAAGCCCTACGACCGCCTGGACCACGCCGACACTGTGAGCAGGCCCGCAAGACGAGGGCCTCACCCGGACCAGCGCGCAATAACCTCCGTCGACTTTGCTCGCGCAGCCATGTCGCGTGGGACCAGGTGCCCCACTTCGGGACCCGTCACCAGAGCGACCGACCGTCCGGTCGGTCGGATCGATAGAGTGCCGACCATGACTGTTGACCTGACCAAGGATTCGATCGATCTCGGCGTCGTCGCGAAGGACCCTGGCGCCTGTCTCATGTTCTACCGGGACGTCCTCGGGTTGAAGGATCTCGGGGAGTCCCCGATGCCGGGGGGCACCATGCACCGCCTGGGCTGCGGGTCCAGCGTCATCAAGTTGATCACGCCCCGGAAGCCGCCGGCAGCCGAGGCGCCTCCCGGTGGCCTGCGGGGCGGCACCGGATACCGCTACTTCACGATCAGCGTCAGCAACCTCCCGGAAGTCGTGGCCGCTTGCGAGTCGGCCGGGCACCCGGTGGTCGTCCCCGCCACGGAACTGCGGCCCGGGGTGTCCATCGCCATGATCGAGGATCCGGACGGCAACTGGGTGGAACTGCTCAGCGGCGAGTGACCGACCGCCAGCCGGGCGCCAGGTGACCGGCGCCCGGCTGCGATCATCAGTAGGACGCGCGTGCCGGGGCCGACTGCCCGGACATCGGCTTGATGACCGGGGTCTCGTACTCCGACGAGACGATCTCCACAACGGATGGCCGCCCCTGCACGGCAAAGGCCTCGTCGAGTGCAGCACCGACGTCCTCGATGCGGTCGACGCGGACGGCGTGTGCCCCGAGACTGCTTGCCGCTGCAGCGTAGTCGACGTCCCCGAAGTCCTGGGAGACGTAGTCGCCGGCATAGCGGCGCTGCACGACGTGCTTGTTCCAGCCGAGCACGGAGTTGTTCAGCACCACGGAAACGACCGGCATCTCGAACCTGGCCAGGGTCTCCACCTCGGTCAGGGAGTAGCCCCAACCGCCGTCACCGGCCAGGCAGACGACGCGGCCCTCGCTCCCGACGTCAGTCAACCCGAAGGCAGCACCGACGGCGGCGGGCAGGCCCCAGCCCAGGCCGGCCACCCCGCGCGGTGCCAGGATGCGGCGCCCCGGGTGTTCCACCCGCCAGCCCGAGCCCATCCAGCCGGAGGACAGGCTCGCATCAGTCACGACCAGGTCAGGCTCGGTCAGGCGCTCGCCGATGAGGCCGACCACGTCCTGCGGCTTGACGGCGTCTCCTTCACGCGGGCGGGCGAGGACGTGCTCGGCCTCCCACCAATCCGTGGCCCCGCGAGTCAGGCCATCGATGTCCCAGTCGAAAGACAGCTCGGCCGTCGACAGCGCGTCGAGCAGCGCCCGCAGGCCCAGCGCGGCGTCCCCGTGCAGGCCGAGGGCCGGGGAGTTGCGACCGATTTCGTCGGCGTCCACGTCCAGGTGAACCACGGCGGCCCCCGGCGCCGGCAGGTCCCAGCCCAGGGTGGCGGCCTGCCCGAGCTTGGCGCCCACCACGATCAAGCAATCGGACTCGGCGAGCAGGTCGTTGGCCACCGGCACACCGAAGGAGCCGGAGATCCCCATGGCGAGAGGGTGGGTCTCCTCGATGAGACCCTTGCCGCTGATCGTCGTCGAGAACGGCGCGCGCAGCCGCTCCACCAGCGCTCTGGCTTCCGGGCCGGCCCCGGCGATCTGCGCGCCGCCACCCAGGAGCAACATGGGACGGCGGCTGCGACCGATTACGGCGGCCGCTTCCCGCACCGCGTCGGGGTCGGGGGCGCTGCGGAACCTCGGGTAGCGCGCATCCACGGGCGGGAGCGGGGCCTCGACGGCGTCGGCCGAGAAAACGTCGTCCGGGATCTCCACCACCACCGGTCCCGGACGGTTCGACGTCGCGACCCGCAGGGCCTGCCCAACGACGTCGTCGATGGCCTCCGGGACGCCGACGTGCCCGAACCACTTCACGCACGGTTCGAGGAAGGATCGCTGCTCGAAGCCTTGGGACGCCGACCCGAGGTGCCGGCGGTGCTCCCACGCCCTCGGGATGTCGGCAACCACCGCGATGAGCGGGATCGAGGAGCTCCGCGCCTCGACGAGCCCGGAGACCAGGTTGGTCGCGCCCGGACCGACGGTGGCGTCGCAGGCGCCGGCCCGCCCGGTGGTCCGGGCGTAGGCGTCGGCGGCGAAGACGGCGCTGCGCTCGTCGCGCATCAAGACGTGCCGAATGGCATCCCGCCGAATGGCCATGCCGTGATACAGAGGGGAGGTCTGTCCTCCCGGCACTCCGAAGGCCGAGCGGATGCCGGCCTCAACAAGTAGATCGACCACGCGCTGTCCGACGTGCATCAGTTCACTTCCTGTCGTTGGTGTGGAAGGGGGGTCTGGGGGATGGTCGAGTTGGTGGCCGAAGCCGGCTGGGCCAGGGTCTCCCGGATGAAGAGGACGGCGACCACGCTGAGCGCCAGGGCACCCGAGCCGATGGCGAACGTGGTCGCCGTGCTCAGGCTCTGGAGGAGAAGCCCCACGGTGACCGGGCCGATGAACAGGCCCAGGCTGGACGAGGTTCGGTGGATGCCGACGGCGACGCCGCGGATGCTGGGGTCGGCGACGTCGGCGAGGATCGCCGGCAGGGCCGCGCCGGCCAGGCCCATCCCGATGCCAAGGGCGGTCACGCCGATCCACGTCGCCGGCTCGGAGCCGACGGTCAGGGCCACGAGTCCGGCACAGAGCACAGCGGTGCCTGTGAGTAGGACGGGCCGCCGGCCGAACCGGTCGGCGGCGGGGCCGGCCACGAACAGGCAGACGCCGTTGGCCACCGCGGCAGCGCCGAGCAGGAAACCGACGAGCAGCGCGGTGTAGCCGAGGCGGCCCTGGGCGAGAACGGGCACGGCGGTGTTCCGCAGCCCGGCGACCATCCAGAACAGCACGAAGGTCACGCACAGGCTGATGACGAAGGACCGGTTGGTCATCAGGCGGCCCAGTGGTCGACGGCCCGGGACCGGGACGGCCGTGCGGTGTGGCCGGGCGAGCCCTGGCATGACCACGATGGCCACGAGGGAGAGGACCAGGGATAGCGCCGTGGTGCCGGCGTAGAACCAGAAGGGACCGCTGACCCCCCAGGCGGTCACGGCCACGCCGCCCATCACCGGTGAGAGCGAGACGCCCAGTAGGACGACGCCCTGGTGCAGCGAGAGGAACCGGGCCATCCGTCCCTCCGGCAGCGCCGCGATGATCGACGACAGCGCGGCGGTGTTGTGCACCGCCGAGCCCGACCCCTGGACGGTCTGGGCCAGCAGCAGTCCCCACAGGGGCGGCTCCAGGCCGGCTGTCACCGCCCCGCCCAGCGTCAGCAGGCACCCGACGGAGGCGGCGTGCGCGAAACCGAGCCGGTCGACAAGCAGCCCGCCTGGGATGGAGGAGAGCAGCCGACCCAGTGCGAAGGCGCTGAGGATCCAGCTCGCCTCCGCGACCGTCAGGCCCCGGCTCCCGCCCAGGAGCGGCAGCCCGGGGGCGAGCAGGGCGACCCCCGACACCATGAGGAACGTCGCCACGGTGACCAGCGCGAAACCGAACATGGTCCGCCAGGGCGCCCTGGACCGCCCGGGACCAGGTGCTGGATCGCCGGGCCGAGTCACCTCGCTCTCTCGTAGACGTGCTCGGCGACCGACCAGCGGTCCGGTGGCCCCGGCTGGAGGCGCGCCCGGCCCTCCCGCATCAGCCGCTCGAGGTGGCTGTGCGTCTCCCCCAGAGCGGACCGACGTTGGAGACCGCGCAACTCGTTCCACGGCCGGGACCAGGAGACCGTGGTCGCAACCTCCCACACGGTCGAGGCACCCGCGCGAAGCACGGTCTCCACCTCATCCAGTCGCTCACGGTGGTGCTCGGCCAGGACGTCGATCCGTGCGTCCAGGTCCGGGATCGGCCATTCGTGGCCGGGCAGCCCGAGGACCGCGCCGGACCCGCGGACCTTCGCGATGGACCGGCGGTAGTGCCCGAGCGGGTCCTCCCCCTGCTGCGGCCGCTGGGAGATGTTCGGCGTCACACGGGGCAGCACGTGGTCACCGGTGAAGGCGATGTGTCGTGCCTCGTCCACGAAGCACAGGTGCCCGACGGTGTGCCCAGGCGTGTGCACCACGGTCGTCGTCGGCCGGCCCGGCAGCTGTTCCCCATCCCGCAGGAGGCGGTCCGGCCGGACACGGGACGTCGTCGCCGCAATAGTTGGCCCGTGGTCGCGCAGCGCCTGTACCTCATCGGGAGGAGCGCCGAGGGCTAGAAGCCATTGGACCATCTCGGCCAGGACCCCGTCGACCTCGTTGTCGCTGGAGGGGATCCGGGCCGCCTCGAGGGGATGCATGCCAATCCAGGCCGACGTCTCCTCGCGCAGCCGTCCGGCCAAGCCGTAGTGGTCGGGGTGGATGTGGGTGATCGCCACCCCGGTGAGGTCGGCGAGCGCCGCGCCAGCGGCGGCCAGCCCGTCCTGGAGCGCTGTCCAGCACTCGTCGGAGTCCCAGCCGGCGTCGACCAGAACCAGCCCGGCTTCCGATTCGACCAGGTAGGACAGCGTGTACCGCAGCGGGTTGGGGAACGGCAACGGCACGCTCCAGACTCCGGGCGCGACTTGGCAGGGCTGGGGCACGTGCCGCTCAGTCATCGCCGGCACCGTCGAGGAGCGTCTCGTCCGGGAACGCAAGGAGGACCTTGCCACGTTTGCCCGAGGAGCCAAGATGGTCGAACGCCGCGGCGGCGTCGGTGTGCGGGAAGCAGGCCTCGACGTGAGCGACCAGCCGCCGGTCGGCGAGGAGAGGGCTCACCTCGTGGGCGAAGGCCTGCACCGCCAGCGCCTTCTCCTCGGGGGGCCGGTTCCGCAAGTTGGTCCCGGTCAGCGAGGCGCGGAGCCGCATGAGCGAGCGGACCGACAGGCTCATCTCGTCGCCGGCCGGTACGCCCACGATGACGACTCGGCCGCGTGGGGCCAGTAGGAGAAGCAGCCGGTCGAGGTTCGGGCCGCCGACCAGTTCGATCACGAGGTTGAAGCGGCCGAGCTGATCGGGATCGCCGTGGAGCAGGTCGTCCTGGTGGACGGCGACCGCACCGAGGGAGCGGATGAACTCCAGCCCCGCCGGCGAGCGGCTGGTGCCGACGGCGGATCCACCGAAGGCCGCCACCAGCTGGATGGCCGCCGCGCCGACGCCGCCGTTGGCCCCGTTCACGAGCACCCGGTCACCGGGCCGGAGCCGGCCCACGGTCACCATCGCATCGTGCGCGGTGACGAACGCCTCCGGGACGGCCGCCGCCTCATCGTCCCCGAGCCCGTCCGGCACCGGGGACAGGCACCGGTCGAGGGCGACGACGCGCTCGGCGAAGCCCCCGCCGTCGACTAGGCCGAGCACTCGGTCACCGGGCTTCCAGCGCACGACCCCGTGGCCGCAGCGCTCCACTGTCCCAGCTACCTCGATCCCGCCGATGTCGGCGGGCGCACCGGCAGGCGGTGGGTAGCGGCCCTCGCGCTGGGCGATGTCCGCGGGGTTGAGGCCCACGCGCCGCACCCGCACCAGGACCTCACCTGGCCCCGGCTCGGGGACAGGCCGCTCGACCACGCGCACGACCTCGTTGCCGCCCGCACCTTCGAACACGATCGCCTGCATCTGAGAACCACCCCGTCGTCGACCCGGTGAGCTGAGGGACTGCCGATCCGTTCAGGGCGCCATGTACGCCCCGCCGTTGATGTCGATCGTGTCGCCGGTCAGGAAGCCGGCCTCGTCCCTGCACAGGTAGGACACGAGCGCGGCGATGTCCTCCGGCTCCCCGAACCGGCCGACCGGGGTCGCGGCGATCAGGCGAGCGTTGACCTCCTCGGAGACTCCGGCGGCCATCGGCGTCCGGATCCGCCCCGGGGCGATGGAGTTGATCGTGATGCCCATCGGTGCTACCGCCGGGGCCAGGGTCCGAGTCAGGCCGTTGATGCCGGTCTTGGTGACGCCGTACGGCAGTCCCGCGAGCATGGCTCCGGACCGGCCGGCCTTGGACGACATGTTCACGATCCGGCCCCAGCCGCGCCGCTGCATGTGGGGGATGACCGCGCGACAGGCCAGAAACGGACCGGTGAGGTTGACCCGGATCACCCGTTCCCACTCGTCCAGGCCTGTCTCGTGCGGCGGGACGCGGGCACCATCGGCCTTGGGCGAGATGGCCGCGTTGTTGACGAGGACGTCCACCGACCCGTAGTGAGCCACCACCTGCGCGACGCCGTCCTCGACCTGCTCCGGGGAGCCGACGTTGACCGCCATGAGCCGGAGACGGCCAGCGACATCGAGGTTTTCGAGGTCCTTGTTCGCGTCCACGACGTCCTCGAGGTCCCAGGCGACAACGGTCATGCCATCCTGGGCCAGGCGGAGGGCGATGCCACGCCCGATGCCCTGACAGCCTCCGGTGACGACGGCGACGCGCTGGGGGCTCTGGGTCTCGCTCATGGTCGGCTCTCCGTGTCGACGGGCGGAACAACAGGGGTCGGGTAGCCGGGGAACCGCGCAGGACGCTTCTCGAGGAAGCTGCGCACGCCTTCTCGGGAGTCTGCGGCGCCGAAGGCGCCGGCCATCTCGTCGGCCGCGGCGCGGAGGGCCGGCTCGAGCGGTCGCGCGGAGTCGGCGTAGACCTGGCGCTTGATCACGGCCGCCGAACGGGGCGAGACCGTATCGGCGATGCGAGTGAGCACCTCGAGCACGGTGGCGCGGAGCCCGGCCCGGTCGACGACCCGGCCGACGAGCCGCATCGCCAAGGCCTCGTCTGCGTCCACCGTGCGGCTGGTCAGCAGCATGTCGAGCGCGTCACCGAGCCCGACGATGCGCGGCAGCAGCCAGGACGTGCCGTGCTCGGCGATCAGCCCGCGTTCGGGGAACGCCGTCCGGAACCGGGCGTCGTCGGCGGCGATCCGCAGGTCGCAGGACAAGGCCAGGGCGAGCCCGATCCCGACACAGGCGCCGTGGACGGCCGCCACGATCGGGGTGGGATTGCCGGGGGCACGCGTGATCCGCCGCGCCACGACGTCCGCAGCGAGCTCCTCGGCCGGGCGATCGGTCGCCACCAGTTGCTCCAACCGGGACAGATCGGCCCCGCCGCAGAAGGCCCGGCCCCGGCTGAGGATACCGATCGCCCGTGTCTCGGGCTCGGCCCCCAGCTCATCGAGGGCGTCCATCAGGCCCCGCTCCAGTGCCGGGTTCCAGAGGTTGAGCGAACCGGGTTCGCCCATCTCGACCAGCGCGACTCCAGCGGAGGGCCGCGTGACCGACAGGGGGGTGAGAGCCGTCATCCACTGCTCCTTGCACGGGACGGGGGACACGAGGGGCCTGGCACCGGCGGGCGGCGGCACCGTCGCCCGCCCCCCGCGCTATCACTACTGGCCGGTGTAGACGCCGGGGCGCTTCTCACGGCGGGCGGCCAGGGCCTCTTGGTGGTCCTGGCTCATCATCGAGATCTTCTCCCAGGCCAAGGACGGCTCGAGGACGTGATTGTTCATCCAAGCCACGTACCGGTTGACCGATGCCTTGGTCGCACGGACGGCGTAGGGCGGCAGGGCCGCGATCTCCCTGGCGAGGTCGAGGGTCTCCTTGCGCAGTCGCTCCAGCGGAACCGAGCGGTTGACCAGCCCCATGTCGGCGGCCTCGCGACCGCTGAGCATCCGACCGGTGATCATCATCTCCTTGGCCCGCAGCGGCCCCACCAGGAGCGGCCACATCACCGCGCCGCCGTCGCCGGCGACCAGACCCACGTTGACGTGCCGGTCACCGATGGAGGCCTCGTCGGCCATGATCACCATGTCGCAGTACAGCGCCAACGTCGCACCCAGCCCGGCCGCCGGCCCATTGACCATCGCAATGATCGGCGTCTCGACCGACATGAAAGCGTTCATGAGGTGACGTCCCTGGGAGTACACCTTCTTGGGGGCCACGCCCGGCTTGTGCCGCTCGGTCATGCTCTTGACGTCGCCGCCGGCGCAGAAACCTCGGCCGGCACCGGTGAGCACGGCCACGCGGGAGTCCTCGTCGTCGTCGAGCTGCAGCAGCGTCTCCCGCAGCTGGTCGCTGGTCTCCGGCGCGATCGCGTTGAGCCGCTCGGGACGGTTGATGGTGACGATCACGACGTCGCCCTCGTAGGTGATGTCGATCTGATCGGTGGACTCGATCACGGGAACCCCTTGTTCAGTGGCTGGAGGGCTGCGGCTGACGGGCTGGAGCGACGGCGCGAGGCGGGCGGGATGGGTCAGGACGCGGTGCTCAGGGCGGGGCCGAAGGTCGCCAGGAGATCCGGGCTGGTCATGACGGCGTCGCCTAGGACGCGGTGGTGGTGGCGGAGGGAGCCGTAGGCCCCCTCAAGCGCCTTCCCCCGTTTGAGCCAGAGGTGCAGGTCGTGTTCCCACGTGAAACCGATACCGCCGTGCACCTGCAGGGTGTGGTAGCTGGCCGTGGTGGCGGCGGCATTGGCCGCAGCCTTGGCCGCGCTCGCGGCGAGGGCCGCGTCATCCTGCCCATCGGCGATCGCGGTGAGCGCGTACCAGGCGGCCGGACGCGACGTCTCGACCTCGAGTGCCACCTCCGCGAGCATGTGCTTGACCGCCTGGAACGACCCGATCGGCCGGCCGAACTGCTGGCGGTCCTTCGCGTAGGCCACCGTCATGTCGAGCAGCCGCCGGCTCACGCCGTTGAGGACCGCTGCCGTCGCCGCCGCGCCACGGACGCGGGCATCCACGAGTGCGGCCTCGGGCAGCCGGGTCCTTGAGTCCGGGACGGCGCGCAGTGCGGCCGTGTGCCGGGCACCGTCCATCGACCGGGCGGGCTCACGGGTAAGCCGGTCGCCCGGCACAAGGTGCAGGCCGTCCTCGAGCTCCAGCAACGCCAGGTCCGCCACCCTGCCGTAGGGCGCGGCGGGCGAGCCCATCAGCTGGGCCGTCGCCAGGGCCTCCCCCGACGCGATCCGGGGCAGCCAGAACGCCCGCTGATCGGCCGAGCCGTGCTCGCGCAGAACGGGGACCACCACCGCCGCGGTCTCCAGGAGGGGCTCGGGCAAGGCGGCGTACCCCGCCTCCTCCAGGAGGACGGTCAATTCTGCGTCCCCCAGTCCCAGGCCACCGAGCTCCGAGGGCACGTTGGCGCCGAGGAAGCCGAGGTCAGCTATGCGGCTCCACCGGGATCGGTCCTGGTCGGCGTTCGGCTCCCACGCGGCGCGGACATCGCCGGGAGCGCAGCTGCGCGCGAAGAAGTCCCGGGCCGTGCGGCGCAGGTCCTCCTGCTCGGGGGTGAAAGCGTACGTCATCGTCGCGGCTCCTTGGGCAGGCCGAGCACGCGCTCGGAAATGATGTTTTTCTGGATCTGGTTGGTCCCCGCGAAGATGCGTGCGGCGCGGGAGAGCCAGTAGTTGTCCCGCCACTGCTTGGCCCCGGGCAGGGAGTTCTCGTCGTCCTGCAGCTCGGCACGGGAGCCCAGCACGCGCATCCCCACCTCATGGATCTGCGCGTTCATCTCCGACCAGTACAGCTTGTTGTAGCTGGCCTCCGGCCCGACGTGGCCCCGCATCGTGTCGGCGACGGTCCGGCCGACGTGGTGGCGGTACACGGTGACCGCCGTGAGCAGCCGGCCGAGATCCTCCCGGACGGCGGTGTCCTCGTCCTGACCGAGCGAGGTGACGAAACCACGCAGTTGCGCGAGATCGTTCAGGAACTTGACGTAGGTGCGTCGTCCGGCGCCTCGCTCGTGTCCCAGCGCCTCCATGGCAACCTGCCAGCCGCCGTTCACCTCGCCCATGACGTTGGCGACGGGGACGCGGACGTCGGTGAAGAAGACCTCGCAGAACCCGGTCTGCCCGTTGATCTGTTTGATCGGGTGGACGTCGATGCCCGGTGTGCGCATGTCGATCATCACGTACGTGATGCCGCGGTGTCCCGACTGCGGGTCGCCGGTGCGGACCATGCCGAACATCCAGTCGGCGTGCATGCCCCCGGAGGTCCAGATCTTCTGGCCGTTGATGACGAGGTCTTCCCCGTCGATCACCGCGGATGTACGCAGGTTGGCCAGATCGCTGCCCGCGCCCGGCTCGCTGAAGCCCTGGCACCACAGGTGGTCGCAGCTGAGGATGGCCGGCAGCCAGAACTCCTTCTGCTCGGGCGTGCCGTACTTCATGATCGTCGGCCCGGCGAGCATGAGCCCGCCCAGGTTCATCCGCGGCGGGGCGCCGGCGCGCTCGTACTCCTCCTGGAAGACGATCCGGGCGTCAAGGTCGGCGCCCTTGCCGCCGTACTCCTCGGGCCAGTGCAGCGCCGCGTAGCCCGCCTCGAAGAGCCTCCGCTCCCACTCGCGGTGCGCGTCGAGGATGTCGCCGGACTCGGGGTCCGGAAGCCCGCCTTCGGGAACGTTGGCCTCGAGCCAGGCGCGGATCTCCGCGCGCCACTCCGCCAAAGCACTGGTCTTCTGCTGAGCCGCGGTGGTCATGAATGCGCTCCTTCAGTGGTGGGACGCTGTCGGCACGGTGGCGGCCCGGGGGACGACTACGGCGTCGACGGCGACCGCCCCGTCGCCCCGAGCGCCGACGATGAGTGGGTTGATGTCGAGCTCGGCGATCTCGTCGCCGACCTCCGATGCGAGCTGGGCCAAGCCCTGGACCGCCGCCACGACCGCGTCCTGGTCGCGCTCCGGTGCCCCGCGGAACGGGCCGAGCAGGCGGACCGAGCGCAGTCGGTCGAGCGCGTCCTTGACGTCGTCGTCCGAGATGGGCGGGAGCCGCAGCTGCACGTCTTCCAGGACCTCGGTCCAGGTGCCGCCGAGACCGAGGACCAGCACGGGCCCGAACGCCTCGTCGCGCTTGAGCCCGAGGAGCATTTCCAGGCCGGGCGCGACCATGGGCTGGACGAGCAAGCGGGCCCTGTCGGCGACCTCGCGGGGCAGTCGGGCCAGCATGCCCTTCGCTGCGACGCTCACTTCCTCGGTCGACGAGAGCCCCAGCAGGACCCCGCCCAGCTCACTCTTGTGCGCGACGTCGTCGGCCAGCAACTTGACGGCGACCGGGAATCCCACACGGGCCGCCGCCGCGGCGGCCTCGTCGGGATCGTTCGCCACGGCTTCCTGAACGACCGGCACGCCGTAATGCCGGAGCAGCTTCTTGGCCCGGTGCTCGTCGAGCACGCCGAGACCCACGTCTCGCGCCTCCGCCAGGAGAGCCTGGGCCTGCGCCCGGCGTTCCTCGTCAATCGGCGGCGACTCCGGTAGCGACCGGGCACTGGCTCGACGGGCCGCCATCAGGCCGGATAGCGCCTGGAGTGCCCGGCCGGGGTCGGTGTAGGCAGGAACCCCGCGTGAGGTGAGCTCCACGACCGGGCGGCCGCTGCCACCGACCCACACCACGATCAGCGGCTTGTCCATCTGCAGGCTTGCCTCGTGGAGCACCTGGATGAGCGCGTCCTCCTCCTTGTCCAGGTTGCCGATGAGGACCATGGCGACGTCGGTCCCCGGGTGCTGACCCATGAGCGTGAGCACCTCGCGCAGCGCCTCTGCACTGCCCCCGGTACCGGCCATGTCGATGGGGTTGCGGGCCGAGAGGTACTCCGGCAGCGCGCCGGCGAGCTTCTGCTGCCACTCCCCTTCCCAGGTCGCCATGCTGATGCCCAGGTCAGTGCAGTGGTCGGCGACGAGCACGCCGCCGCCGCCCGACGTGGTGGTGACCGACAGCCGGTCGCCGGCCGGGGGCTGGGCCAGGTCGACCATCTGCGCCCAGTCGGCCAGCGCCTCGACGCCGGCGATGCGGGTGACGCCGTACTGCTCGAACACCCCGCTGTAGACGGCGTCCGAGCCGGCCAGGGCACCGGTGTGGGAGGCGATCGCCTCGACGCCCAGCGGGGAGCGACCGACCTTGAGGAAGGCCAGCGGCTTGCCGAGCTCCTGTGCGCGCCGCAAGGCGCCGGCGAACGCCGCGCCGTCCCTGATCCCTTCGATGTATCCGGCGACGCCGCTGACCTTCGGGTCGTCGAGGAGGGCGTGCAGCATCTCGGGGAAGCTGATGTCCATCTCGTTGCCCGTGCTGATCAGGGATCCCAGCCCGACCCGGCGGGTCTGCGACATGTTGAAGACGAAGGCCCCCATGGCGCCGCTCTGGGTGAGGAATGCGATCCCGCCGTCCCGCAGGTCGAACCGGTCCTGATCCATGCCCGTGTTAATCGTGGCGGCCAGCTTGGACCGGACACTGACCAGTCCGACGCAGTTCGGCCCCAGGACACGGGTGGACGACCCACGCAGCACCGCCTGGAGCTCCCGCTGGAGCCGAGCGCCCTCGGCGTCCAGCTCGGCGAAACCGGACGTGATGGCGATGACCGCCGGCACCTCGGCGGCCACGCAGGACTCGAGGGCGGCGACCGAGTGCTCCGCCGGGGTCAGGATGACCGCGAGGTCGACCGGTCGGCCCACCGCGGCCAGGTCCGGGTAGGCCTGCTTGTCCTGCACCGTCGTGCGGCGGGGATTGATGGGGTAGACCTCGCCCTCGTAGCCGTACTTGTCGAGGTAGCGCAGCGTGCGGCCGCCGGTCTTCTGCCCGTCGTCGGAAGCTCCGATGAGGGCGACGCTGCGCGGCTGCATGAAGGCCTGGTAGGAGGCGGATTTCATTGGGTGACGGGATCCTCTGCGAGGTCGAGGACGTGCTTTCCCAGCGACGTCCGGGCGGCGAGTGCTTCATGGGCAACGGGCGCGTCGACCAGCGGCATCACGGTCAGCTCGAGGGGTGCCACGGCTCCGCGGGAGACGAGGTCGAACAGTCCTGCGGCGCGTGCCTGGAACTCGGCGAACGTGCCGGTGTAGTAGCTCAACCGCGAGTAGGTGAGGCTGAGGCAGCCGTTGGCCAGGCGGGCCGGGTCCAGCGGCGGGAACGGCCCGCCGGACCGGCCGTACACGATGAGCCGGCCACGGACGGCGAGGGACTCCAGGTCGTCCGCGAAGGTCGGGCCGCCGACGGCGTCGAACACCACGTCGACACCTCGACCCTCCGTCTGCACGCGCACCCACTGCGCGAAGCCGCCGTCCGGGTATGTGCCGGCAGCCGAGGCCCCCGCGCGCAGCGCCGCGGCCACCTTCTCCTCCGTGGAGGCCAGCCCGAGGACGCGGGCGCCGGCGTGCCGAGCCACCTGGACGATCAGGGAACCGGTGCCACCGGCAGCGGAGTGGACGAGCACGGTCTGGCCCGGGGACACCCGCGCCTCGACGGTGACCAGCGACAGGGCGGTCAGGCCCTGGAGCATCACGGCGGCGGCGGTGCGCAGCTCGACGTCGTCGGGTACGCGCGCCACCTTCCACGCCGGGATGACCGCCTGCTCCCCGTAGGTGCCGTCGTCGTGCATCGCGAAGGCGACCCGGTCACCCGGCGACACGTGGGTCACGCCGGCGCCGCACGCGAGGACCGTCCCCGAGCCCTCGCGACCGGGCACGAACGGAAGCGGCCGCGCGTAGACCCCGGACCGGTGGTGCAGGTCCAGGAAGTTGACGCCGGCGTAGGCGACCCGGACGTGGACGTCGTCCTCGCCCATCGGCTTCAGGTCGGCCATGTCCACCTGTAGGACCTCGGGCCCGCCGAACTCCCTCACGAGGACCGCGCGCATGTGACCACCTCTCGACGACTCGGCACCCTCGGACCGGGCATCAGTACGTGGTCCGGCCGCCGCTGATGTCGAAGACGGCTCCCGTCGAGAAGCTGACGCGGGGTGAGGCCAAGAAGCGGACGAGTTCGGCCACCTCCTGGGGCTGGCCGACCCGCCCCATCGGGATCTTGGACACCAGGTACTCGTGGTGCGCCGGCGTGACCTGCTCCACCAGGCGGGTCTCGATCACGCCCGGCGTCACGGCGTTCACGAGAACACCGGTCTGTGCCAGCTCCTTGCCCGCGGACTTGGTCAGGCCGATCGCCGCCGCCTTCGCCGACGAGTAGGCCGCCGAGTTGGGGTTGCCCTCCTTGCCGGCGACGCTCGCTATGTTGACAATCCGGCCGTAGCCGGCCTCGATCATGTGCGGGATGACCACCCGCATGAAGTAGAAGGTGCCGTGGATGTGCACCCGGTACATGTCGTGCCAGTAGTCGACGGGGGTCTCCCAGATCGGCCGGGCCGGGCCGGAGATGCCGGCGTTGTTCACCAGCACGTCGATGCGCCCGTGCCGCTCGGCGACCGAACGCACGCAGGCGGCCACGGCATCGGGCTCACCGATGTCGAGGACCTCCCCCTCGATGCGCCCGGCGAGGTCCCCGGCCCAGTCGCGGGCGCGCTTGGACAGCCCGTCGAGGGCGTCCTTGTTGCGGTCGACGCAGACGACCCGCGCGCCCTCCTCGGCCAGCACCTGGGCGATGGCGGAGCCGATGCCGCCGGCTCCCCCGGTGACGATCGCGACCTGTCCCTCGAGCGTCATGCGACTTCCTCTCGTTCAGCGGCCGCGCCGGGTGGCGACCGCTCCGGTACGTGGGCGGCGGGTGCACGGGCGACCGGTCATCGGGACGCCAGGGGCGTCGTCAGGTGCTCGCCGTGGATGAGCGGCAGGACGGAGGCGCCACGCAGCTGCGGGCCGTGGGTGTGCAGGTGGCACGCCGCGTAGCCGCCGCCGTCGACCGGGTACTGGGGCGGCGTCTCCTCGGCGCAGACCTCCATGGCGAAGGGGCAGCGCGTGCGGAACCGGCACCCGCTGGGCGGTGCCAGAGGGCTCGGCTGGTCACCACCGAGGACGATCCGGTCCCGCGTGCGCTGACGGTCGGGGTCCGGGATCGGGATGGCCGAGTTCAGTGCGGCGGTGTACGGGTGGGCGGGAGCGTCGTAGACCCGTGCACTCGGCCCGGTCTCCACCAGCTGTCCCAGGTACATGACCGCGGTGCGGTCGCTCACCAGGCGGACGACCGCCAGGTCGTGGGCGATGAACAGGAACGACGTCCTCGACTGCTCCTGGATGCCCAGCAGCAGGTTGACGATCTGGCTTTGCGTGGAGACGTCGAGCGCGCTGACCGGCTCGTCGCAGACGACCAGCTCCGGATTGAGGATCATCGCCCGCGCGATCGCGATGCGCTGGCGCTGCCCGCCGGAGAACTCGTTGGGGTAGCGCGTGGTGTAGCGGGTGCTCAGCTTCACCGTGTCCAGCGCGTCGTCCACACGGGCCCGGCGCTCCGCCTTGGACAGCGACGTGTGCACCTTCAGCGGCTCGTCGAGCTGCTGTCCGATCGTCATCGACGGGTCCAGGGACGAGTACGGGTCCTGGAACACGATCTGCATCCGCTTGCGCAGCGGACGCAACTGCCGGGATTGCAGGCCGGTCACCTCCGTGTCGCCGAGGTACACCCGCCCGGCGGTGGGCTCGGCCAGCCGGAGCACCGCCATCCCCGTGGTGGATTTTCCGCTGCCCGACTCGCCCACCAGGCCGAGGGTCTCGCCGTCGTCGACGTGGAAGGAGACGCCGTCGACGGCGTGCAGCTTCCGGCCGCGACCCACGTTGAACGTGACCTGGAGGTCCTCGACGCGGAGCTTGGAGACCCCGGCTCCTGATGTCGTCGTCACTGGACCGTCACTCCCTCGATCGGTGCCGGGTCCGCCTGTGCGGCGGACGGCTGGCGCAACTCCTCTGCTCGGACGCAACGCACGAGACCGGTGTCGAGCAGCCGCAGCTCGATCGGGTCGGTCGTGCAGCGACCCGCCTGCGCGTGCGTGCACCGGGGGTGGAACCGGCAACCGGACGGCAGCCGGTGCGGCTGCGGGACCACGCCGGGGATGCCGACCAGCGGCGTGTTGTTCTCCAACGCCGTCTGCGGCATCGCTGCGAGCAGGCCGGCGGTGTACGGGTGCTGGGGGTTGCGGAACAAGTCGCGCACCGGCGCGTGCTCCACAACCTGCGACGCGTACATGACGACGACGTCGTCGGCGATGTCCGCTACGACGCCCAGGTCGTGGGTGATGAACAGGACCGCCATGTCCTGCTCGCGCTGGAGGGTCTTGAGCAGTTCCAGGGTTCGCGCCTGGATGGTCACGTCCAGCGCCGTGGTGGGCTCGTCGGCGATGAGCAGCTTCGGGTCGCATGCCAGGGCCAGGGCGATCATCACCCGCTGACGCATGCCGCCGGAGAAGTGGTGCGGGTAGTCCTTGGCACGCTGGGCGGCCGAGGCGATGCCGACGCGGTCGAGCATCTCGACGGCCCGTGCCCACGCCTCCTTGCGGGATGCCTTGCGGTGCCGACGCACCACCTCGGCGATCTGATCGCCCACGGTGAACGCCGGGTTCAGGCTCGACATGGGTTCCTGGAAAATGAATCCGATGTCCTTGCCCCTGATGCGGTTGATCGCTCGCTCGGGCATGCCGACCAGCTCGTTCTCGGCGAAACATACGGATCCGCGGGTGATGCGGCCGCCGCGGGACTGGACCAGCCCCACCAGCGCCAGCGCCGTGACGCTCTTGCCGGACCCGGACTCGCCCACGATGGACAGCACCCGGTTCTGCGCCAGCGAGAACGAGACGCCGTCGACCACGGTGATCAGCCCGTCCGGAGTCGGGAACTGCACCGTCAGGTCCTGCACCTCGAGCAGTGGCTCGGTGCCCGCGGCGATGTCGTCGGAGCGCGCGGAGTCGGTCATGATTCGTCCCGTCGCTCGCGGCCGAGGGAGTCGCGGAAGGCGTCACCGAGCAGGTTGAAAGCCAGCACCGCGAGTGAGATGGCCGCGCCCGCCGCGATGACCGTCAGCGGGGTCCGGGTCATGTAGGGGAAGGCCCGTCCGAGCATCGACCCCCAGCTGGCGGTCGGTGGCTGGACCCCGAGCCCGAGGAAGCTCAGGCCCGCCTCGGCCAGGATTGCCAGCCCCAGCATGATCGTCGTCTGCACCACCAGCGGAGAGAGGATGTTCGGCAGGATGTGCCGGAGGATGATCCGCAGCGAGCTGCAGCCGGTCGCCCGCGCGCTCGTCACGTACACCTCTTCCCGCACGGAGAGGGCGCTCCCGCGGACCACCCGCATGATCCGCGGCGCGTAGACGATGCCGATGGCCAGCATTGCGTTGGTCAGACTGGGTCCGAGCAGACCGACGATGACGACGGCCAGGATCAGCGCCGGAAAGCTCATCAACGCGTCGTTGATGCGCATGATCACGTTGTCGACCCAGCCGCCGGCGTAGCCGCTGATCAGCCCGAACGGCAGGCCGATGATCAGGGCCACCCCGATCGCCAGCGCCGCCGCCGACAGTGACACCCGGCTGGCGTAGATGAGTCGGCTGAAGACATCGCGGCCGAGGTCGTCCGTGCC
This sequence comes from Blastococcus sp. SYSU DS0973, assembly GCF_054051055.1. Classification (NCBI taxonomy): domain Bacteria; kingdom Bacillati; phylum Actinomycetota; class Actinomycetes; order Geodermatophilales; family Geodermatophilaceae; genus Blastococcus; species Blastococcus sp. SYSU DS0973. The sequence continues at coordinate 35,781 of NZ_JBJHAN010000012.1, read as the reverse complement.
GAGCCAGTACTCGCCGCTCGGCCCCTCGAGCGAGCGGGCCAGAAGGCCCTGGTTCGGGTCCTGCGGCGCCAGCAGCGGTGCAAAGACGGCGATCAGGACGAGCGTGATCAGGACCCCGAGGGCCACCACGCCCACCTTGTTCCGCCGGAATCGGCGGAAGAAGCTGCTGGCGTTGAGGGCTTCCTCCACCTGCTCCGGGTCGGTGCCCGTGGGTTGGAGAACGTTGGCCCGCATCTCGGGACTGGACGTCATGCTGCACGCACCTTCGGGTCGAGGTAGCCGTAGGAGAGGTCGACCAGCAGGTTGACGAACAGGACGATGACGGCTGTGACCAGCGCCACCCCGAGCAACGTCGGCAGGTCACGGAGGAACACCGCCCGCACGGCCAGCGTCCCGATCCCGTTCATGGCGAAGATCTGCTCCACGATCACCGTGCCCGCGAGCAGGCGCCGGACCTGCAGGCCCAGGACCGTCACCACTGGCAGAGCGGCGTTCTTCAGTCCGTGCTTGCCGATCACCGAAGCTGTGGACAGCCCTTTCGCCCGGGCGGTCTGGATGTAATCCCGCTGCAAGACGTCACGCATCGAGGCGCGGACGTGACGGGTCACCTCCGCGGCGACGCCGATGCCGAGCGTCAGCGACGGCAGGATCAGACGAAGAGCCCATTCCGCGGGATCCTCACCGAAGGGCACGTAGCCCGTTGCCGGGAACCAGCCCAGCGTCAGGGAGAAGACGAGGATCAGGATCAGGCCGACGAAGAATTCCGGCGAGGACATCCCGATCGACGTGTTAAAGATCGTAAACCGGTCGAGCCAGCTGCCCGACTTGACCGCGGCGAAGATGCCGGCCGGAATGGCGATGAGCAGCCCGATGAGCAGCGCTCCCAGCGTCAGCGACAGGGAGACCGGCAGGCGGTCGATGATGCTCTCGAGGACGGGCACCCCGCTGGTGAAGGATTCGCCCAGGTCGCCGACGGCCACCGAGGAGATGTACTCGGTGAAGCGTTCGTGCAGTGGCGCGTTGAGCCCAAGTTGCTTACGGGCAGCCTCGATCGCCTCCGCCGAGGCGTCCGCCCCGGCGACGACGGATGCGGGGTCGCCAGGCGTCAGCTCGAGCATGAGAAAGGTCAGCAGGACAACGATCACGAGCACGGGCAGCGTCGAGAGGATGCGTTTCCCGACGAAGCGCATGAATGCCATGGATCATCCTTGAGAGGAGTCGGGGCGTCGGGCGCCGCGTGGTGGGGAGCGAACCGCTGGCCGCTCCCCACCACCACGTGGGCCGAGGTGGTCACGTCTCGGCGCCTGCCGGGATGTCAGGCGCAGTCGCTGCTGACGGTCACGTCGTTCATTAGGTCGTCACCGGCGGCCAGGTACGATGTGAGGTTGTCGATACACCCGGGCGAGTAGGCGAAGACGTTCGACCGCATCATGATCGGGAACGTGGCCGCCTCTTCCGTGACCACACGGTTGATCTCGCGGATGAGCTCCAGGCGCTCCGGGTTCTCGGGCGTCAGCGCGCTGGCTTGCGCGACGAGCTCGTCGATCCTGGGGTTGGCCACGCCGCCGGGCGTGTAGGTGCCGCTCGAGCTGGTGACTTCCTGGAATGTCATCAGCGGGTCGGCCCGGCCACCCCAGCGGGCCATCATGACCTCGCCCTGAGGACCGGCAGGATCGCGGAAGACGCTGGCCTGGGAGATGTCCACGACGTCGAAGGTGAGCCGAATGTCAGCCCTGGCCAGCATCTGCTGCAGCGCCTCGGCCAACTGCCGGTACTCGGTGTTGTTGAGCAGTACGAAGTCGATGTCCACGCCCTCGGGCTTGCCGGCTTCGGCCAGGAGCTCGCGTGCCCGCTCCGGGTCGTAGGGGTAGGCCTCGTCGAGCTCCTCGATCCACACCGGGTGCCCTTCCGGGAACAGCTGCTGGCTCGGCGTTCCGGTACCGAAAGTCAGGGCCTCCACGAGCGCCTGGCGGTCGATAGCATGCATGATCGCCTGCCGGACCCTGACGTCCCCGATGTCGGGGCCGGACAGGTTCGTGTAGATGTTCCACAGGCTGAGCTGAGGGTTGACCTGAATCTCGAGGCCGGCACCTTCCGCCACCGGGATCTGGTTGGCATCGAGGAGTGCCAGGTTGGCCTCTCCGGACCGAACCGCGTTCAGACGCGCCTGTCCGTCGGTGACGTAGTGGTGTTCGAAGCGGGCGGGGCGCCCCTCCGTGCCACCCCAGTAGTCCTCGTAACGGGCCATGTTCGTGACGACGTTGGACTGGAAGGACTCGACCTCATAGGGACCCGCACCGATCGGCTCGAAGTCGCTGCCGTAGGCGCCGGGCGTGAGGGCCGCGGGGCTGACCATCATCCCGCCGTTGGCGGAGAGCCAGTACTCCATCTGCCCACTGGGCTCGCTCAGGGTGAGGACGACGGTCTGCTCGTCGGGTGCCGCATAGGAGTCGATCAGATCGATGGTGTTCTGCACGTTCTGCCCGATGGGCTGATCGAGGGTCTCCATGCGCTCGAAGTTCGCGATCACCGCATCGGCGTTGACCGGTTCGCCGTCGTGGAAGGTGGCCCCCTCGCGCAGAGTGAGGGTCAACTCGGTGAGGTCCTCGTTGTACTCCCATTCCTCGGCGAGGCCGGGTTCGGGGTCACCTTCGTCGGTCAGGTGGATCAACCGGTCGTAGATGGCGAGAAGAGCTTCGTAGGAAAGGCTGCTGTTGTTTTGCGGGTGGGCCGGGTCCAGCGTCTCGTTGCCCGACGCGTCGAAGAAGATCAGTGCCGCATCCGGGTTCGCCGCCGTAGCCCCACTCCCGCCGTCTTCCCCGTCGCTGCCGCCACAGGCGGTGACCGCCAGAGCGGCAGCTAGCAGGGTTACCCCAAACTTGGACCTGAGGCGCACGTCCGACTCCTTCGACGGTTGGCCGAGTTCCCGACCGACCGGTCGGATGACGGCACCTTGTCGGGCGGATCACAAGCATGTCAAGAGTCACAGTGGAAGATCTTCGACGCCGACAGGACCGCCCACTCGGTCGAGTAGGGTCCTGGACGCGACCTGGTACGGCAAGGGCCGGGCGTTCGCTACGGGCAGCGACTTGGTCGCCACCCGGTGCGGCAACCGACTGGACGGTCGGGGCGCGATCAGGTTTCATTCCGGTATCGAGATGCAGGCATCCGCCTCTCGAACAGGTCCCGGAGGTCCCGGAAGAAGGTCGATCGAGTGGAAATCGTGACCACGCCTGCTCCGCTACCCGACGCGGCCGCCGCCGACCGAGTTCCCGTCAGGAGCGGCCGCCGCGAAAAACTCATCGCGACAGCGGCCTCCTTGTTCGAGGCCGAGGGCTATCACCAGACCTCGATGGAGCGCCTGGCGGACCGTGCCGGTCTGGCGAAGCCGTCGCTTTACCACTACTTCAAGTCGAAGGAAGAAATCCTTTTCGAAATTCACCTGAGTTTCATCCAGCCCCTGATCCAGCGGCAGAGCCGGCGGATGGAACTGGGGCTGCGGCCCAGTCAAATTCTGCTCGAAGCCGTCGTCGACCACCTAGAGGTCGTGGCGGAGAAGCCTGGGACCCTGCGCATGTTCTTCGAGCACCACCGGGAGTTGGGGCCCGATCGGCGAGCCCAGATGCGCGAGAACCGCGTTCGGTACCGACGGCTCATTGAGGAGACCATCACGGCTGGTGTCGCTGCCGGCGAATTGCGCCCGGTCGATGCCCGCCTGACGGCATTCGCCCTCTTTGGAATGGTTAACTGGGCGTACAAGTGGTTCCAGGTAAAGGGTCAGCTGAGTCCCCGCGAGACGGCGTACTTCCTCTGGGACCTGTTCATGCGCGGGGTCCAAGCCGACAGGGCGAACGGCGTCGGCGACCCGGTCCCCACGCCACTCATGTCGGAGCCGCTCCCGGAGATCAGCGAGCAGTGGCCCTGAGGGTCCGGGCCGGCCGCGCTTAGGGCAGGAGCGCGTCGATCGCCTTGTAGATGCGCTGCTCGGACACCGGCCGGGGGGTGCCCACGCTCTGGGCGAACAAGCTCACCCGCAGCTCCTCGATCATCCAGCGGATCCGCGTGACCGGGTCGTCGGGCGCCCCCGTCGGGGGCACCTGCGCCCGCAACTGCTCGTACTCGGTGGTCACCGCGGCCACCTGCTGGGTCCACAGCTCGTCGCGCACCGCGTTGGCCGGCAGCTTCTCCAGCCGGTGCGCCATGGCCGTCAGGTAGCGGACGACGTCGGGCAGCCGACGGCGTCCGGTCGCGGCCACGAACCCGCGGTGCAGCAGCCCGGTCATCTGGCGGCGGAGGTCGGTGATCGCGGCCTCGGGCACCCGGCGGCCCGGCGCGGCCCCGATGGCTCCCGCCACCTCGCGCGCCCGGGCCAGCACGGCCTCGACCCGGCCGACGACGTCGACGGTGAGCGGCTGCAGCTGTGCCTTGGCCGTGCTCACCAGCGCCGCGAAGGCCTCCGGCTCCCGCGGCGGCCCGCCTGCCGCCGCGATCAGCTCGTCGGCCGCCGCGTCGACGCAGTCGGCCACGAGGTCGGGGATCTCGCCGTCCGGGTTGAACTGCAGGGCCAGCCGGGTGGCCGGCCCCAACCGCTTGACGACCTGCTTCACCGGTGAGCCCGCCACGAGCACCAGCAGCCGCCGGGCGCCCCGCCAGGACAGCCGCGTCGCCTCGGCCTCGGTCGCCACCACGCGGACGCCGACGGTGCTCCCCTCGTCGACCAGCGCCGGGTAGGCCGTCACCACGTGCGCCCCGCGGCGGACCTCCACCGTCCGGGGCAGAGTGCCGAACTCCCAGGTCGTCAGGCCGGTGCGCTCGAGCTCGGAGGCGGCGCGGGCGAGGCTCGCCCGCGCCTGCGGGGCGACCTGCGCCTTGAGCGCCGCGAGGTCCTTGCCGGTCGCCAGCGGCCGGTGGTGGTCGTCGAGCACGCGGAAGGTGGCACGCAGGTGACCGGGCACCTGGTCCGGCTGCCAGGCGTCCGGCGGGATGACCACACCGGCGGCCCGGCGGAGCTCCCGCTCCAGGGCCGGCAGCAGGGGCTCCCCGGGGTCGATCCGCGGCAGCACCGCGCGGACCCGGTCGGGGATCGGGACGAGTGCGCGGCGCAGCTGCTTGGGCAGCGTGCGCAGCAGCGCCGTCACGAGCTCCTCGCGCAGCCCCGGGACGGTGAACGCCAGCGACTCGCCGGAGGTGCGCTGCACCACGGCGTCGAGCACCCCGAGCGGCACGTCGACGGTCACCCCGTCCTCGGCCGCCCCCGGCGCAAAAGCGTAGGCGAGCGGCAGGGTGAGGCCCTGCGTCAGGTGCACCTCGTCGGGATAGTCCTCCGGGCGCACCTCGGCCGCCACGGCCGCGTTGGTCAGCATCTCCGGCGTGAACGTGAGCAGGCCCGGCTGCCGGTGGCGGGCCTGCTTCCACCAGCGGTCGAAGTGCCGGGTGGAGACGACGTCAGCCGGGATGCGGGCGTCGTAGAGCTCGAACACCGTCTCGTCGTCGACGCCGATGTCCCGCCGGCGCGCGCGTTCCTCCAGCGCCGCGACCTGCTCGACGGCCCGCTGGTTCTCGGCCCAGAAGCGGTGGTGCGTCGTCCACTCCCCCTGGACGAGCGCGTGCCGGATGAACAGCTCCCGGGAGACGACCGGGTCGATCGAGCCGTACTGCACCCGCCGGCCGACCACCAGCGGCAGGCCGTAGAGGGTGACCCGCTCGGTCGCGACGACGGAGCCGCGCTTGGCGTCCCAGCGTGGCTCGGAGTACTGGCGCTTCACGAGGTGATCGGCGAGCTTCTCGACCGTCTCGGGGTCGATCCGGGCCACGGTCCGGGCGAACAGCCGGCTGGTCTCGACCAGCTCCGCGGCGACCACCCACCGCGGCGGCTTCTTCGCCAGCGGCGTGCCGGGCGCGATCACGAACCGGGTGTTGCGGGTGCCGAGGTACTCCCGGCCCGGGCGCTTGTCACCCTTCGCCTGCTCGACCTGGAGCCCGACGTGGCTGAGCAGCCCCGCGAGCATCGCGGCGTGGATCCCGCGCTCGTCGGGCTCGGCCGCCGGCTCGCCGACCGCCATGCCCAGCCGCCGGGCGGTGCCGCGCAGTTGGCCGTGCAGGTCCTGCCACTCCCGGATGCGCAGGTAGTGCAGGAACTCCCGCTTCACGGTGCGGCGGAACTGGTTGCCGGACAGGGCGTCCTGCTGCTCGCCGAGATAACGCCACAGGTTGAGCAGGGCCAGGAAGTCGGAGTTCTCGTCGGCGAACCGGGCGTGCATCTGGTCGGCGGCCTGCTGGTGCTCGGTCGGCCGTTCCCGGGGGTCCTGGATGGTCAGGCCGGCCGCGATCACCAGCACCTCGTCGAGGACACCGCGCCGGTCGGCCTCGACCACCATGCGGGCCATGCGGGGGTCCAGCGGCAGCGCGGCCAGAGCCCGGCCGGTCGCGGTCAGTCGGCCGTCGGTGTCGAGGGCGTGCAGCTCCTCCAGCAGCGCCAGGCCGTCGGCGACGGCGCGCCGGTCGGGCGGGTCGATGAACGGGAACTCGGCGACCTCCCCGAGGTCGAGCGAGGCCATCTGCAGCAGCACCGACGCCAGGTTGGTCCGCAGGATCTCCGGGTCGGTGAACTCCGGCCGGCCGAGGAAGTCCTCCTCGGTGTAGAGGCGGATCGCGATGCCGTCCGACGTGCGGCCGCACCGGCCGGACCGCTGCCGGGCCGAGGCCTGGCTGATCGGCTCGATCGGCAGCCGCTGCACCTTCGTGCGATGGCTGTACCGCGAGATGCGGGCGGTCCCGGGGTCGACGACGTACCGGATCCCCGGCACGGTCAGCGACGTCTCCGCGACGTTCGTGGACAGCACGATGCGCCGTCCGGTGTGCGGGGCGAAAACCTTGTGCTGGTCGGCCGTCGACAGGCGCGAGTAGAGCGGGACGATCTCGGTGTTCGGTAGGTCGCGGTCGGCGAGCGCGTCCTGCGTGTCGCGGATCTCCCGCTCCCCGGCGAGGAACACCAGGATGTCCCCCGGACCCTCGGCCACCAGCTCGTCGACGGCGTCGAGGACGGCACTGACCTGGTCACGGTCGGGGTCGGCGGCCGGGTCGCCCTCGGGTGCGTCGGGGTCGACGACCGGCCGGTAGCGCACCTCGACCGGGTACGTGCGGCCGCTGACCTCCACGATCGGCGCGTTGCCGAAGTGCTTGGCCACCCGCTCGACGTCGATGGTCGCGGAGGTGATGACCAGCTTGAGGTCGGGCCGCCGGGGCAGCAGCTGGGCCAGGTAGCCCAGCAGGAAGTCGATGTTGAGGCTCCGCTCGTGGGCCTCGTCGATGATGATCGTGTCGTACTGGCGGAGCAGCCGGTCGTGCGCGATCTCGGCGAGCAGCACACCGTCGGTCATCAGCTTGACCAGCGTCGAGTCCGACACCTGGTCGTTGAACCGCATCTTGTAGCCGACGGTCCCGCCCAGCGGCGTGCCGAGCTCGCCGGCGATCCGCTCGGCAACGCTGCGGGCGGCGATCCGGCGGGGCTGCGTGTGGCCGATCCGCCCGCGCACCCCGCGGCCGAGCTCCAGGGCTATCTTGGGCAGCTGGGTCGTCTTCCCCGAGCCGGTCTCCCCGGCCACGACCACGACCTGGGCGCTCCGCAGCGCCGCGGCGATGTCCTCCCGCCGCGCGCTGACCGGCAACTCCTCCGGGTAGCTGACGGCCGGGACGGCGGCGCGACGCCGGGCGATCCGCTCCTCGGCCGCGGCGACGTCGGCGGCGATGCGCTCGCGCTGCGCCTCCCGGGCCTGCGGGTCCCTCGTCCGGCGCAGCCCGTCCACCCGGCGGCGGAGCCGGTGCTCGTCGGCGAGGGTGAGCCCGGCGAGGCGGTCCCGGAGGTCGTCGCGTGGCGCCCGCTGCTCGGGGTGCACTGAACTCACGGGCGCGCTCGCGTTCCTCTCGGCCGGGGTGTGGCGGGAGCGCCGTCCACGAGGCGGGAGGCGCCGCTCCCCAGGATGGCACCGACCGGCACCGCCGTGCCGAGGGGTGGCCCGCATCACCCCGCTCGTGCTGTGCAGTTGGTTGCATGTAGCCAGCAAGGAGTTGTAGCGTGCATTCGAACCTCCGACCCGGGAGCAGCATGTCGTCCACCCCCCGCCCCGACGTCGGCACGCCGGCCGGCCGGCCGCAGGTCGAAGCGCTGTCCGAGCAGCTGCCCCGGTTCATGCGCCTGGTCAACGCCCTGAAGAGCCAGCCCGCCGGCCCGGAGTCCCGCGACCGTGCCGCGCTGGTCCTGCTGTTCCCCCTGGTCCGCCAGGGGCCGCTGCGGCAGGGCGCCCTCGCCGAGCTGCTGCACGCCGACCCGTCCACCATCAGCCGGCACGTCGCGGTGCTCGTGGAGCGGGGCCTGGTCCGCCGGGTGGCCGACGAGAGCGACGGCCGGGCCAGCCGCCTGGTCGTCACCGACGCCGGCCGCGCCGCCCTCGACGCCCTGCACGCCGAGCGGACGGCCCACCTCGAGCGGGTGACCGCCCACTGGGACGACGCGGACCTGGCCAGCCTGACCTTCCTCTTCGGCCGCCTGATCGACGACATCGCGGCCGACCTGCCCGGGGCCGCCGAGCACGCCGCCGGCACCGCGAGCACCCACCCAGCGAGAGAGAACCGATGAGCCAGACCACCCGCACCACCGCGGCGGGCCGCCGCGACGCCCGCGCGGCGGCCGCCGCACCGGACTCCGCCGGCGCCTTCAGCCACCGGCAGATCGTCACGATCCTCGCCGGGCTGATGGTCGCCATGTTCTTGGCCGCCCTGGACCAGACCGTGGTCGCCACCGCGATCCGCACGATCGCCGACGATCTGCAGGGCTACGACCTGCAGGCGTGGGCGACGACGGCCTTCCTGATCACGTCGACGATCTCCACGCCGCTCTACGGCAAGCTGTCCGACATCTACGGCCGGCGGCCGTTCTACCTGTTCGCGATCGCGATCTTCGTCGTCGGCTCGGCGCTGTGCGGCATCGCCGACACGATGTACCAGCTGGCCGCCTTCCGGGCGGTCCAGGGCATCGGCGCCGGTGGCCTGATGTCCCTGGCGCTCGCGATCATCGGCGACATCGTGCCGCCCCGGGAGCGGTCGCGGTACCAGGGCTACTTCATGGCGGTCTTCGGCACCTCGAGCGTGCTGGGGCCGGTCGTCGGCGGCTTCTTCGCCGGCCAGGGCTCGCTGCTCGGCGTCGACGGCTGGCGGTGGATCTTCTGGATCAACGTGCCGCTCGGCGTGCTGGCCTTCGCCGCCGTGTGGCGGGTGCTGCACCTGCCGCACGACCGTCGCGAGCACCGCATCGACTGGCCCGGCGCGCTGGCGCTGATCGCCTTCCTGGTGCCGCTGCTGATCGTCGCCGAGCAGGGCCGCACCTGGGGCTGGACCTCGTCGGGCGCCGTCACCTGCTACGTCATCGGCGCCGTCGGCTTCGTGCTGTTCGTGCTGGCCGAGCGGGCCTACCGCGACGACGCCCTGTTGCCGCTCCGGCTGTTCGCCAACCGCAGCTTCGCGGTGAGCGGCATCGGCTCGGTGGTCATGGGCGCCGGGATGTTCGGCGGCCTGCTGCTGCTCCCCCAGTACCTGCAGATCGTGCAGGGCTCCAGCGCCACGGTCGCCGGCTTGCAGATGATCCCGCTGGTCGCCGGCATCATGGCCGGCGCGATGAGCTCGGGCATCGCCATCTCGAAGACCGGCAGGTACAAGATCTTCCCCCTCGTGGGCATCGCGCTGATGGTCGTGGCGTTGCTGTCGATGTCGTTCCTCGTCGAGTCCGACACCTCCGTCTGGGTGCTGGTCCCGTTCATGGTGCTGCTGGGCCTGGGCCTGGGCTTCAACTTCCAGCCGGTGATCCTCGCCGTCCAGAACGCCGTCTCGCCCCGCGAGATGGGGGTGGCCACCTCCTCGGTCACGTTCTTCCGCCAGATGGGCGGCACGATCGGGACGGCGGCGTTCCTCTCGGTGCTGTTCACCCGGCTGCCGCAGGACATCGACGCCGCCGTGCAGGACACGGTGCGGGCCAACCCGGAGCTGGCCCCGCAGTTCCAGCAGCTCGGCGCGGGCAGCGGGGGCGGCCTCGACGACACCTCCTTCATCCAGGAGCTGCCGACGGCCCTGGCCGAGCCGTTCAAGGTGGGCTTCTCGAACTCGATCGACCTGGTGTTCCTCATCGCCGCCTGCGTGGTGGCGATCGGCTTCTTCGTGTTCCTGTTCCTGCCGCAGCTCGCGCTGAGCGACAAGTCCGGCATCCAGGCACGGCAGGGGGCCGCCGCCGGGACGGCGACCAGCGATCCCCGCGACCCGGCCGAGGAGGCCACCGAGGCGGTCGGCGCCGCGGCACCGACGTCGGTCCCGCCGCCGGTGGGCCGGCCGGGCGACACACCTCGCTGACCCGGCTGACGACGACGGCCCCTCCCGCTCCCGGGAGGGCCGTCGTCGGTCCGTGTCCGGCAGCCGGACGTCAGGGTTGGAAGACCGCGCGCACGCAGCCGTCCTCCTTCTCCTTGAACAGGCGGTACCCCTCGGGCGCTTCGGTCAGCGGCATCACGTGCGTGGCCAGGTGCTCGGTGACCAGCTCACCGGCCTCCATCCGGCGCAGCAGCTCCGGGATGTAGCGCTGGGCGTGGACCTGCGCGCCCCGGATCGTCAGCCCCTTGTTCATGGCTGCGCCCAACGGGAACTTGTCCACCATCGCGGCGAAGACCCCGAGGGTGAACACCGTGCCGCCCTTCCGGCACGCCATGATCGCCTCCCGCACCGCGGTCGGCCGGTCGGTCTGCAGCCGCAACTGCTGCTTGACCTGGTCGTAGATGCCGGGCGCCCCCGGGGCGTGCGCTTCCATCCCCACGGCCTCGATGCAGACGTCCGGGCCTCGCCCGCCCGTGCGCTCGCGCAGCTCCGCGATGACGTCGGTGGCCGTGTAGTCCACGGCCTCCACCCCCACGTGGGTGCGCACCTGCGCCAGCCGCTCGGGGATCCGGTCGATCACCACCACCTGCTCGGCGCCGAGCAACGTCGCCGCGCGGGCTGCCATCTGCCCCACGCCGCCGGCACCCCAGACGGCGACCACGTCGCCGGGCTTTGTCCCCGCGAGGTCGGCTCCCATCCACCCGGTCGACGCCGCGTCGGAGGCGAACAGCGCCCGGGTGTCGGAGACGCCGTCGGGCACCACGAACGTGCCGACGTCGGCGTAGGGCACCCGCATGAACTCCGCGTGGCTCCCGGCGTACCCGCCCATCGCGTGCGAGTAGCCGAAGCAGCCGCCCGGGCTCTGGCCCCACAGGCCCTCGGTGATGCCGGGGTTGGGATTCCCGTTGTCGCAGAGGGAGTAGAGCTCCTGCCTGCAGTACCAACAGCTGCCGCAGGCCGCGAACGGTGCCACGACGACCCGGTCGCCGACCTTGCGGTCCCGGACCTCCTTGCCGACCTCCACGACCTCGCCGATGAATTCGTGCCCCATCACGTCACCGGCGCGCATGAACGGGATGTACCCGCCGATCAGGTGCAGGTCGGAGCCGCAGGTGACCGACTGGCTGATCCTGAGGATCACGTCCCGGTCGTTGAGGAGCTGCGGCTCCGGGACGTCCTCCACCGACACCTCGTTGACCCCGGTCCACGTCGCGGCCTTCACAGCGCCCCCCGTTCGCTCCTGCGGATCGCTCCGCTCCTCGCTCGTTCCTCGCTGCGGTGCTCATGATCCTGTCCGCTCACAGGACACCCTCCTTCGGTGCCTGCTCGGTCATGCCCTCCAGGGCCGCGCCCTGAGGCGTCGGCTCCCGGTGGCCGTGCGGCTGCGGGTCCACGCGCAGCACCTCACCGGTCTCCAGCCGCTGCTTGGCCTCGCGCAGGGCGGCCCGCAGCTCACCGATCTCGTCGTCCGACGGTGTGTCGCGGAAGCGGGCCGCAAGCTCGGTGCCCTTGTCCACCGGGGCAGGGAGGATGCGCACCTCGAGGCGGTCGCCGAAGCGGTCCAGCGGAGGCGGCGGGGACACCGCGGAGCCGACCTGGTCGGGCTTCTTCAGCACGGTGACCGCCCGCCAGCGGCGGGCGGCGGTCGCCGGGTCGTCGGTGACCGAAGCCTGGCCGACCCCGGGCAGTCGGACGTGCTGGAGTGTGCTCAGCAGGGCACCTCCCGCGCGGCTGACGATGGCAGGTAGTTCCACGGGTGCTCCTCGGTCGACGGCGGGCCCCCGCCCTACCCGCAGTGCTCCGGGGAGCAACCGGCCTACTGTGAGGCGGTTCGCACCGCCCCGGAGACCCGCGCCCTGGAGACCTCGTGCCGTCGTCGTCACTGATCCTGTCCCGCCGTGACCTGGACTTCCTGCTCCACGAATGGCTCGACGTCGAGTCGCTGACCAAGCGGTCGCGCTTCACCGAGCACTCGCGGGAGACCTTCGACGCGGTCATGGACCTCGCCCAGCAGATCGCCACCGACCACTTCGCGCCGCACAACCGCACGGCCGACGAGAACGAGCCGCACATGGTCGACGGCAAGGCCGTGCTGATCCCCGAGGTCGCCAAGGCCCTGAAGGTGTTCACCGACGCCGGCCTCATGGCCGGGTCGTTCGACGAGGAGTACGGCGGCATGCAGCTGCCGCACACCGTCGGCCAGGCGGTGTTCGCCTGGTTCAAGGCGGCGAACGTCGGCACGTCGGCCTACCCGTTCCTCACCATGGGCAACGCGCGACTGCTGCTCGCCCACGGCAGCCGGGAGCAGATCGACACCTTCGTCCGGCCCGAGCTCGAGGGCCGCTGGTTCGGCACGATGGCGCTGTCGGAGCCGCAGGCAGGCTCCTCGCTGGCCGACATCACCACCAAGGCGGTGCCGCAGGACGACGGCACCTACCGGCTCAGCGGCAACAAGATGTGGATCTCCGGCGGCGACCACGAGCTGACCGAGAACATCGTCCACCTGGTCCTGGCCAAGATCCCCGGCGGTCCGCCCGGGGTGAAGGGCATCTCGCTGTTCATCGTGCCGAAGTTCCTGGTGAACCCGGACGGGAGCCTCGGCGAGCGCAACGACGTCGTGCTGGCCGGGCTCAACCACAAGATGGGCTACCGGGGGACGACGAACACCCTGCTGAACTTCGGCGAGGGCGTGCACACCCCGGGCGGGCAGGCCGGCGCGGTCGGCTACCTGGTGGGCGAGCAGCACCGCGGCCTGACCTACATGTTCCACATGATGAACGAGGCCCGGATCGGCGTCGGGGTGGGCGCCACGGTCCTCGGCTACACCGGCTACCTGCACGCGCTGGAGTACGCGCGCACCCGCACCCAGGGCCGGCCGGCGGGCGCGAAGGACCCCGCCTCGCCGATGGTGCCGATCGTCGAGCACACCGACGTCCGCCGGATGCTGCTGGCCGCCAAGTCCTACGCCGAGGGCGGCATGGCGCTGGGCCTGTACTGCGCGCGGCTGGTCGACGAGGAGCAGACCGCGCAGACCCAGCAGGAGCGGGAGCGCGCCCACCTGCTGCTGGACATGCTGACCCCCGTCGCCAAGGCGTGGCCCTCGCAGTGGGGGCTGGCCGCCAACGACCTGGCGATCCAGGTGCACGGCGGCTACGGCTACACCCGCGACTACCCGGTCGAGCAGTTCTACCGGGACAACCGGCTCAACCCGATCCACGAGGGCACGCAGGGCATCCAGTCCCTGGACCTGCTCGGCCGCAAGGTCGTCATGAAGGGTGGCGCCGGGCTGGCGCTGCTGGGCGAGACGATCGGGGCGACGACGGCCCGCGCGGCCGGCACCGAGTGGGCGGGGTTCGCCGCCGACCTCGACGCAGCGGTCGCGCGCATGGGCGCGGTCACCGCCACCCTGTGGGGCACCGGCGACCCCGAACTGGCGCTGGCCAACTCGCACGTCTACCTGGAGGCGGCCGGCCACATCGTGGTGGCCTGGCTGTGGCTCGAGCAGGCGCTTGCGGCCGAGGGGGGCACCGGCGCGTTCTACGAGGGCAAGCGCGCGGCGGCCCGCTACTTCTGGCGCTGGGAGCTGCCGCGCACCCGCGGCCAGTTCGACCTCCTGGAGTCGCTGGACCGCACGGTGCTCGACACCCCTGCCGACGCGCTCTAGGTACAGCACGGCACGGCGCCCCGCCACTCCGAGGAGTGGCGGGGCGCCGTCGCGCGTGGTGCGGGACTAGGCCCTGACGGCCTCGGAGGCGGAGTGCCGCGCGCTCGAGGCGCGGGTGGCGGCCCGCTGCTCCTTCTCGTACCGGGCGGTGGACTGGGTGCCCATCGCGATGACCAGGGCCGTCAGGACCAGGAAGCCCAGCAGGGTCACGGCCGGCCACAACATCATCAGATCGATCTCCTCCACTACCGTCGGATACCACCGCCGGGTCAGGGGCGGCAGCACGTCGTCGAGGCACTGTGTCCCCCGTTCGACCCCGTCTCAATCGTCCCGTGCGGCACATCACCTGACCGAGTGTGAGCAGAAGCACACCGCTTGGTCGGGCAACCGCGCCGTCCGGGCGTGCTGGTGGCCGTGGTTGCATCAGGGCGTGTCCGAGCCCACCGCCGCGGCGGCCCCCGCGGGCTCGGGGACCCGCCCGGCGGTGCTCGTCCTGGCCCTCTCACTGGGTGTCACCACGCTCTCGCTCCTGCAGAGCCTCGTCGTCCCGTCGCTCGGCCGGATCGAGGACCAGCTCGGGATCTCCGCCGGCGCCGCCGGCTGGGTGCTGACGGCGAACCTGCTCGCCGCGGCCGTCCTCACGCCGGTCCTGGGCCGGCTCGGCGACCTCAAGGGCGAGCGGCCGGTCATCCTCGGCATCCTGGCCGTCGTCTCGCTCGGCACCGTCCTGGCCATCGTCACGACGTCGCTGCCGGTACTGCTCGCCGCACGGGTGCTGCAGGGCGCCTCCTACGGGCTCTTCCCGCTCTCGATCAGCGTCCTCCGGCGGGAGCTCCCGGAGCGACGGCTCAGCGTGGCGATGTCGGTGGTCAGCAGCACCCTGGCCGTCGGCGGCGTCGCCGGTCTGGTCGCCACCGGCCTGCTCACCGGCGACGGCGGCGACTACCGGCACCCCTTCTGGATCGGCCTCGGCGTCGCGCTGCTCTCCCTGGCGCTCACGGCGTGGCTGCTGCCCGCCCGCCCGGTGGCCGGCACCGGCCGTGTCGACTGGTGGGGGGCGATCGTGCTCGGCGCCGGCCTGGTGCTGCTGCTCCTGCCCGTCTCCCAGGGCCACACCTGGGGGTGGGCGTCCCCGGCCACGCTCGGCTGCCTCGCCGGTGCGGTCGCCGTGCTGGCCGGCTGGGTCGTGCTGCAGCGCCGGACTCCTCACCCCCTGGTGCGGCCGGCGATGCTCGCCGACCGGCGCACGATCGTGCCCAACCTGGCCGGCCTCATGACCGGCGTCGCGCTGTTCGCCTCGTTCCTCGCCGTCCTCCAGTACGTGCAGTCGCCGCCAGAGGTGACCGGCTACGGGTTCGGCGCGGGTGTGCTCGAGGCGGCGGTGGTGTACCTGCTCCCCGGTGGGGTGCTCGGGATCCTCGTCGCGCCCTTCGCCGGCCGGGTGGTCACCCGCTTCGGCGCGCTGCCGACGCTCGCCGCGGGGGCGCTGTCCGGGGTCGCCGGGTTCGGCGTCCTGGCCGGCCTGCGTGCGGAGCCGGCGTGGGTGATCGTCGCCGGCGTGCTCACCCAGCTCTCGGTCACCGTGGCCTACGCCGCCCTCCCCGCGCTGGTGGTCGACGCCGTCGAGGAGGAGGAGACGGGCGTCGCGAACGCGGTGAACTCCATCGCCCGGTCCACGGGCCAGGCGCTGGGCAGCACGCTCGCCGTCACGCTGATCGCCGGCAGCCTCGACCCCGCCACCGGGCTGCCCCGCGCGATCGCGTTCACCCTGGTGGCGGTGATCGGCCTGGGCGCCTCCGCGGTGGTCGTCGCGGTGGCGCTCCTGGGCCTGCGCGCCGACCGGCGCAGCGGCGCCGGGCACCGCCGCGACCCGCTGACCGACGTGGAGCAGGCCACCGCCGGGGCCGGCGAGTGGTCACCGGTCTCCGGCATCCGCTGACGGCGTCAGCGATGCCGGAGTACTGCGGCCGAACCGTTACCGGCGAGTCCGGCATGGATTGCGATCGTCCGGGGCATCGAGGGAGGCGACCGCTCCCGCCTCCCGGAGGACTCTTCATGGCCCGATCCACCGGCTCGTCCGGCCGCACGACGGCTGGGACTCCCTCCGCCGGCAACCGCGCCGAGCACGATCCTGCCCCGCAGGACGACAACATCAGCGGCACGCGGTCGGACTACGCGCCCACCGGCGCGGACCCGAAGCCCACGACGGGCGGAACGATCAAGCGCACGCTGAAGGAGTTCAGCGAGGACGACCTGACCGACTGGGCGGCCGCGCTGACCTATTACGGCGTCCTCGCGCTGTTCCCCGCGCTGACCGCGCTGGCGGCCATCGTCGGCATCTTCACCACTCCGCAGCAGCTCACCGACGCGCTCACCGCGGTGGTCCCCCAGTCCGCGGCGGAGACCCTGAACCCGGTGATCCAGCAGATCGCGGGGAGCAACAGCGCGGCCGGCTTCGCCCTGGTCCTCGGTCTCGCCGGTGCGCTGTGGACGGCCTCCGGCTACGTCGGCGCGTTCACCCGAGCGGCCAACGTCGTCTACGAGACGCGCGAGGGCCGCAAGATCTGGAAGCTCAAGCCGTTGCAGCTGCTGATCACCTTGATCGGCATCCTGTTCGCCGCTCTCATCGTGGCGATGCTGGTGCTCAGCGGCCCGGTGGTCGACGCGATCGGGCAGGCCATCGGCCTGGGCAGCACCGTCCTGACCGTCTGGTCCTGGGTCAAGTGGCCGGTCATCCTGGTTCTGCTGGCGCTGATGATCGCGGTGCTCTACTACACGACCCCGAACGCCAAGCTGCGCGGCTTCAAGTTCGTGAGCCCCGGCGCGGGCGTCGCCATCCTGGTGGCGGTCGTGGCGTCGGCCGCGTTCGCCTTCTACGTGGCCAACTTCGGCAGCTACAACGCCACGTACGGTGCGCTGGCCGGCGTGGTGATCTTCCTGATCTGGTTCTGGCTGGTCAACCTGTCGCTGTTGTTCGGCATCGAGCTCGACGCCGAGGTGGAGCGCACCAAGGAGTTGAAGGAGGGCGTGCCGAGGGCGGCGAAGGAGATCCAGCTGGACGCCCGCGACGAGCCCGACGACAAGCAGACGACGTAGGCGCCGGCGCACGGACGCCGAAGTCCCCCTCCCGCAGCGGGAGGGGGACTTCGGCGTTTGCGGGGGCGGTGGGCGGTGGGCGGTCACCGACCGGGCCCTCGTGCGGAGAACGGGGGCCCCGGGACGTCCGCTCGGGCCCCGTGCCCCGCACGAGGGGGTGCCGCGCTCAGCGGCTGGTCGGCGACCGGTCCCCGCGGCGGGACAGGGGCACCCGCTCCACCACGCCGGCGACGGCGGCCAGCCCCTTGCTCACCGCGCGCCCGGCCGGCACGAACCGGTCCGGCGCCCGGCGCACCCCCGCGTCGACGGCGTCGCGCGTGCGGTCGATCAGCGACAGCGGCAGCCCCGACAGCGCGTTGCCCGGCGGGCGGCGGGAGACGGTGGGGTGCGGCCTGGTGGGGGAGATCCGCGCCATGAGCGCCCAGCGGCGGCCCAGCGCCCGCAGCTCCTCGGGGGTGAGCTGCTCCTGCAGGCGGGGGAAGAGCACGTCCTCCTCGTCCCGGACGTCCTCGCGCAGCACCTCCACGAGGCGAGCGAGCCGGGCGGGACGCTCCGGGTGGTCCAGGCCGTCCCGCTCGAGCGCGCTGACCAGCTCGTTGACCTCCTGGTGCTCCCGCTCGATCCGCAGGGTGAGGGCGTCGCCGTCGGGCAGGACCCGGCGGATGACCGGCCACAGCACCGTCTCCTCGGCGAAGGCGTGGCTGAACACCAGCCGGTCGATGCGCTGGAGCACCTCCTCCTGGTCGGCGCCGGTGGCACCGTCGAGCTCGTGCAGCATCCGGTCGAGCTGCATGTGGTCGCGGCGCTGGCGGACGAGCACGCTGCCTCGGCCGCCCAGCTCCTCGACGGTCTGGTCGGCGATGGATCGGGGCACAGGGACACCTCCGGGTCTCGAGTTCGCTCCGTGTCTGCCCGGGCGCCCGTTCCCGCATGCCTGGTTGCGCCCGGGGCGTCCGGGTAGGTGCGGACCACCGTCCGCAGCGCCTGGAGGCAGCACATGAGCGACCGGTCGACGATCACGTCGGACTTCTACGACCTCGAGGCCCTCCTCGACGAGGACGACCGGGCGCTGCTGCACCGCGTGCGGAGGTTCATGGACGAGCAGGTCGAGCCGATCATCAACGAGTACTGGACGCGGGCCGAGTTCCCGCGCCAGCTCATCCCGGCCATGGCCGAGCTGGGCATCGCCGGCACCTCGATCCAGGGGTACGGCTGCCGGGGTCGCTCGCCGTTGTTCGACGGGATGATCTCCATGGAGCTGTCCAAGGGCGACCCCTCGATCTCCACGTTCATGGGAGTCCACGGTGGCCTGGCCATGGGGTCGATCTACCTCTGCGGCTCCGAGGAGCAGAAGGAGCGCTGGCTGCCGGCCATGGCCCGCATGGAGCTGATCGGCGCGTTCGGGCTGACCGAGCCCGACCACGGCTCCGACGTCGCCCGCGGCCTGCAGACGACGTGCCGGCGGGACGGCGACTCCTGGGTGCTCGACGGCGAGAAGAAGTGGATCGGCAACGCCAGCTTCGCCGACCTGATCATCATCTGGGCCCGGGACGTCGACACCGAGCGGGTGCTGGGCTTCGTCGTCGAGCAGGGGACGCCGGGCTTCACCACGGTGGACCTCGAGGACAAGATCGCGCTCCGCGTGGTGCAGAACGCGCACATCACCCTCGACGGCGTGCGGGTGCCCGAGGAGAACCGGCTGCAGGAGGCGCACAGCTTCCGCGAGACGGCGAACGTGCTGCGGACGACCCGGGCCGGTGTCGCCTGGTCCGCCGTGGGCTGCTCCCGCGGCGCGTACGAGCACGCCCTGCGCTACGCCATGGACCGGAAGCAGTTCGGCCAGCCCATCGTGGAGTTCCAGCTGGTCCAGGACCTGCTGGTCCGGATGCTCGGCAACATCACGTCCTCGGCGGCGATGTGCGCCCGGCTCTCCCACCTGCAGGAGGTCGGGACGATGACCGACGAGCAGGCCTCGCTGGCCAAGGCGTTCTGCACCATGCGGATGCGCGAGACCGTCGGCTGGGCCCGCGAGCTGATGGGCGGGAACGGGATCCTGCTGGAGAACCACGTGGGCCGGTACGTGGCCGACGCCGAGGCCATCTACTCCTACGAGGGCACCCGTGAGGTCAACACCCTGATCGTCGGGCGGGGCGTCACCGGCGCCAGCGCCATCGTCTGACGACGGCGCTACTGGCGGCCCCACCACGCGCGGGCCGCCTCGGCCGTGGTGCGCCCTGCGGCCCGTCGACGACCAGGTCACGGCCGGCGACGCCCCATCCACGTCCTGGGACCGCCCTGCCGGGCACGCCGCGCTGTGGTTCAGTGGGAGAGGTCACAACCGCGCCTCGGGGGACCGCATCGTCGTCTCCGCGGGGCAGCGTCGAAGGAGACCATCGATGGCCCAGCCCGCGACCGAACCGGCACGATCCGCGTCGACCCCGCCGCCCGGGCGCCCCGATGCTGCCCCTGCTGCGGGCACGCCCGAGGAGGCGGCCGAGGCGGCGATGGGGCTGGACATGCTGCTGGTCGACGCCGCCCGTGGGCCGCTGCGGCGGATGGTGCCGCCGGCCGGCACCGCGCTGCGGTTCGGGTCGGCGCTGGTCCGGAGACCCGACGTGCTGGCCCGACGCGGCGGAGAACTGGTCCGCGAGCTGGGCAAGGTCGTGGTCGGCCGCTCCGAGCTGGAGCCGGGGAAGAAGGACAAGCGCTTCGCCGACCCGGCGTGGCGCGGCAATCCGCTGCTCAAGCGGAGCATGCAGGCGCACCTGGCGACGGCGCGGCTGGCCTGGGAGCTGATCGAGGACGCCGATCTCGACTGGCAGGACGACGAGCGCATCCGGTTCACCGCGACCAACCTGGTCGACGCGCTGGCCCCCAGCAACGTCCCCGGGCTCAACCCGGTGTCGCTCAAGGCGGTCATCGACACGGGCGGGGCCAGCGCCATCAAGGGCCTGCGGCGATTGATCCGCGACCTCGCCAGCCCGCCTCGGGTACCGACCATGGTCGAGCCCGACGCCTTCACCGTCGGCGAGGACCTGGCGGCCACCCCCGGCGCGGTCGTCTTCCGGACCGAGGTGTTCGAGCTCATCCAGTACCGGCCGACGACGGAGACCGTCCGGCGCCTGCCGCTGCTGATGGTCCCCCCGACCATCAACAAGTACTACGTCGCCGACATGGCACCGGGACGCAGCATCGTCGAGCACTACGTGTCCGCAGGCCAACAGGTCTTCATGATGTCCTGGCGCAACCCCGACCAGCGGCACGCCGACTGGGACCTGGACACCTACGGGCAGGCCGTCCTCGACGCGATGGACGCCATGGAGCAGGTGACCGGGAGCGAGCAGGTCGCCGTCCAGTCGATCTGCTCCGGCGGCATCATCACCGCGATGGTCCTGGCCCACCTCGCCGCGACCGGCCGGCAGGACCGCGTGGCTGCCGCCAGCTATGCAGTCACGGTGCTCGACTGGTCGCGTGCCGGCACCATCTCGGCGCTCATGGACGAGGAGGCCGTGCGGGCCGCCACGGAGAAGTCCCGCAAGAAGGGCTACCTGGACGGCGCCCAGCTGGCCGAGGTGTTCGCCTGGCTGCGACCCAACGACCTGGTGTGGAACTACTGGGTCAACAACTACCTGCAGGGCAAGCCGCCGCCGAACTTCGACATCCTGTACTGGAACGCGGACACCACCAGGATGGCCGCGGCGCTGCACCGGGACTTCATCGACGTCGCGGTCGGCAACACGCTGACCGAGCCGGGGAAGGCGACGATGCTCGGCACGCCGGTCGACCTGTCGAAGGTGACGGTCGACTCCTACATCACCGCAGGGATCGCCGACCACATCTGCCCCTGGCAGTCCTGCTACCGGAGCACCCAGCTGCTCGGTGGCCAGAGCCGGTTCGTCCTGTCCACCAACGGCCACATCGCCTCGCTGGTGAACCCGCCCGGGAACCCGAAGTCCACCTTCCAGGTGGCGAAGTCCACGCCGCCGGACCCCGATCGGTGGCTGGCGCAGGCCGAGACGGTCAAGGGCTCCTGGTGGCCGGACTTCATGAGCTGGCTGGGCGAGCGCTCCGGCGAGGAGGTCCCGGCGCCCCGCGAGCTGGGCGGGAACGGCCTGGAGGTGCTGGCCGAGGCCCCGGGGACCTATGTCTTCGACAAGTGAACCCGGCGTCGTCCGCACCCTGACCGTCGGCGGGCGGACGCTGCGGGTCGCCGTCCGGCCCGGTACCGACGACGAGGTGCCGGCGCTGGTGCTGATGAACGGCATCGGCGCGAGCCTGGAGGTGCTGCAGCCGCTCGTCGACGCGCTCGATCCCCGGCGCACCGTCATCCGGTTCGACGTGCCCGGGGTGGGCGGGTCACCCCGGCCCGTCCTTCCGTACGTGCTCCCGACGCTGACGCCGGTGGTTGCCGGGCTGCTCGACCGGCTCGGGCACACCGGGCAGGTCGACGTCCTGGGGCTGTCGTGGGGCGGCGCCCTGGCCCAGCACTTCGCCCTCCAGCACCGGCGGCGCTGCCGGCGGCTGGTGCTCGTCGCGACGGGCACCGGGACCCTGATGGTGCCCGCGCACCCGCGGGTGCTGGCACGGATGCTCACCCCGCGGCGGCACCGCGACCCGGAGTACGCGCGCGAGGTCGCCGGCCTGATCTACGGCGGCACCATGCGCACCGACCCCGGGCGCGCCGCGGCCGCGCTGCACACGCACACCCGGGTGGGGCCCCGGCGCGGCTACTACTACCAGCTGGCGGCCAGCGCCGGCTGGAGCAGCCTGCCGTTCCTGCGGCTCATCCGGCAGCCCACCCTGATCGTCGCCGGCGACGACGACCCGATCATCCCGATGGTCAACGCGCGGGTCATGGCGCGCCTGCTCCCGAACGCCCAGCTGCACGTCTACCGCGGGGGGCACATCTCGCTGGTCACCGAGGCCGACGAGCTGGCCCCGGTGATCGAGCGGTTCCTCGACGGCTGACCGGCGTGGCTCAGCCGGCGTGGGTCCGGCTCGCCAGGTGCTCCGCGTACTTCTGCAGGACGTCGTCGATCAGCTGGGCGTGGGTGTAGTTCATGACGTCGTAGCCGGTGACGTGCGCGCCATCCCCGGGCTCCAGCCGCACGTCGAGCCGGGAGTCCGCCGCATCGGCCGGGCGCCGGGCCTGCTGGCCGGTCTGGATCCGATAGCGGAACGGGGCGCCGCCGTCCACCTCTGCCGTCAGCTCCACGGAGCGGTTCCCGGAGTCGTCCACGACCCAGCGCGTCTCCGACGCCAGGTCGCGCGCCCGCAGCTCGGCCGCCACCTCGTCCAGCGCCGGCCGGGCGGTCTCGGAGAGGTACTGCGCGGCCCGCTCCCGGCCGCTGGGCACCGGCCGGCGCCGGCGCAGGCGGTCCCGACGCCGGGCGGCGGGGCGGCGGGAGGGGCCGACCCCGTGCCGGAGGGTGGCCCGGTCGGCCTCGTTCCGCAGCGCCCGGTAGAGCCCGACCATGACCAGCAGCATCACGAAGCCGAACGGCAGCCCCATGATGATCGTCGCGTTCTGGAGCGCCGGGACACCGCCGACCACGAGCATCGCCGCGGTGAGGACCCCGGTGGCGACCGCCCAGACGATGCGAACCCCGGCGGCCGCGTCGTCCTGCGGGCGCTTCAGCCGTGAGGACAGGTTCGCCATCACCAGGGCGCCGGAGTCGGCGGAGGTCACGTAGAACAGCAGCCCGACGAACGTCGCGATCGAGGCGATGAACGGAAAGGCCGGGTGTTCCGCCAGCAGCGTGTAGAAGCCCCGCTCCGGGGTGTTCATCGCCGTCTGCCCGAACGCGTCGTTCCCCTGCCGGATGAGGTCGATCGCACTGTTCCCGAAGATCGACACCCACATGAGGATGTAGCTGAACGGGAGCAGCAACGTGCCGGCGACGAACTGGCGGATCGTCCGTCCGCGCGAGATGCGGGCGAGGAAGAGGCCGACGAACGAAGCCCAGGCGATCCACCACGCCCAGAAGAACAGCGTCCACCCGTTCAGCCACTCGTCCGGCCGGTCGTAGGCGAAGGTGTCCATCGTCCGGCCGGGGAAGCTGCTCACGAAGTCGCCGACGTTGAGCACCAGCCCGTTGAGCAGGAACGCGGTGTTGCCGGTGACGAGGATGAAGGCGGCCAGCCCGAGGGCGAGGACCACGTTCAGCTGGGACAGCCGCTTGATCCCGCGGTCCACCCCGCTCACCGCGGAGACCGTCGCCACCGCCACGGCGAGCGCGATCAGCCCGATCTGCGCGGCCCGGCCCTCGGGGATGCCGAAGAGCACGGACAGCCCGTAGTTCAGCTGGACGACGCCGATGCCCAGCGACGTGGCGACGCCGAAGATCGTGCCCAGCACTGCGGCGATGTCCACGGCGTCGCCCATGCCTCCGTGCACCCGCCGGCCGAAGATCGGGTAGAGCACGGAGCGGATGGCCAGCGGCATGTTCATCCGGTAGGCGAAGTAGGCCAGCGCCATCCCCATCAGCGCGTACATGCCCCAGCCGTTGACGCCGTAGTGGAACAGCGTCCAGACCGTGGCCTCGCGGGCCGCGTCGACCGTCTCGCCCGCACCGACCGGCGGTGCCAGGTACTGGGTCACCGGCTCGGCGACGGCGAAGAACATCAGATCGGTACCGATCCCGGCGGCGAAGAGCATCGACGCCCAGGCGAAGGTGCTGAACTGCGGAGCGGAGTGCTCGGGGCCGAGTTTCACCCGCCCGTACCGGGAGAAGGCGATGGCCAGCACGAAGACCAGCACGGCCGTCGCGAAGGCGATGTAGAACCAGCCGAACCACTCGGACGTCCAGCCCACCAGCGAGCCGATCGTCCCGGCGGCCGAGGTCGGGCTGGCCATCGCCCACAGCGCGACGGCGAGGACGCCGGCGACCGATCCGTAGAAGACCCGGCGCTTCAGTCCGTTGCCCTGCTCACTTCGTCCGCTGTCCTGGTCCACCGGGCGGATGGTGGCACACCCGGCCGCCTCCGGCAGCGTGACCTCGTCCGTGCGGTTCAGCGCGTGCGGCCACCCGGGCGTGCGGCGAGGATCCGCCGGCCCCGGCTCCATCGGTCGGGTTCGAGCCCGTACTCCCCGGAGGGTGAGGACCGCAGGCCCGACCTCCCGGGGAACGCACAGCTGCGCCGGACCGGAATGTCAGACCCCGCCGCGACCTTGGGGGCACACCGCTGCAGAGGAGTTCCGTGAGCACCGTCCCCGCCAGAACCGATCGCTCGACCTCGGTCGGCCTGCCGCCCGCCGGCCCCCGGCTGCCGGCGCGGCTGCGCCGCCGCCCGGTCCTCGTGGTGCCACCGGCGCTGGACGACGCCGCGCGCCACCCGTGACCCTGCGGTGCCGGGGGGTCCCGCCGGCACCGCACCCGGCCTGGGCCGGGTGCACGTCGTCCGCCTCAGCGGGCCGGGCCCCTCACGAGGTGGCACCCGGTGTCGCCGAACTCCTCGACGGAGAAGCCCATCTGCTGCAGGACGGTCCCGACGGCGGCGGTCATCGTCCGCTGCACGGCCGCGTCCATCGCCGCGCCGCGCACCTGCTGCAGGCTCATCCGGTCGTGTTGGCGCCAGGTCACGAGCACGCCCGTGC
The DNA here is from genome assembly GCF_054051055.1 of Blastococcus sp. SYSU DS0973. Taxonomy (NCBI): domain Bacteria; kingdom Bacillati; phylum Actinomycetota; class Actinomycetes; order Geodermatophilales; family Geodermatophilaceae; genus Blastococcus; species Blastococcus sp. SYSU DS0973. The sequence goes on along the minus strand of NZ_JBJHAN010000012.1, from coordinate 11,011 downwards.
CCGCGGGGTGCGGCGTGACGCAGACCCCGCCGCTGGCCCCGCCGGCCGGATCGACCCCCTCGCAGTCGTGCAGCGGCAGGCCGGCTTCGAGCAGCGCCGCGGTGACGTCCACCGCGACGGTCGTCAGCGCGTCCTCGTCGTCGGTCATGAACGGGGTCCAGTCCTCGGGCAGGCGGTCCAGCTGGCGGCCGAGCTCGGCCAGCCATTCCCGCTCCTGCGACGACTGCCGCCGGACCACGCCGCCGTCGGCGCGCCGGGCGCCGTGCACGACCTGCGCGGTGTCGGGCAGCTCCTCCGCGAAGAGCGCCCAGTCGGCATCGAGCCGGTCGGCGAACGGCCCGGCCACCGCGACGCCCCCGGGCTCGTCGACCAGCCACCAGCCGGTGGCCGACGGGCCGTCGGCGAGGTGCCGGCCGGCCGGGTGGGTCGCCAGGCCGACCGCGGTCCGCTCAGCCGCCGGCTGCTCGGGGCCCGCTCCCTCGACGGCGCGGACGGCGCCGGTGCGTGCGGGTGGCTGCGCGGCGGTGACCGCCCGCTGCGCCGTCTGCACGCCGTTGCGCTCGAACTCGTACCGGGCGGTCGAGCTGGCGCCCAGGGCGACGACGACGGCGATCAGCGCGCCGCACCCCACCAGCGGAGCCAGCACGGCCATCAGCTCACCAGGCACGCCACGCTCCCTGCGGGCCCTCGCCCCAGGCCGATGCCCGGCGCGACCACTCCTGGACCCGCGCGGCCCACCCCGGCCCCGGCGTGCCCGGGGTCGCGGGGACGGCGGCCGGCTCGTCCACCATCAGGTCGAGCAACAGGGCCAGGGCCTCGCCGTCGGGCACCTCGCGGGCGGAGGTGGACGGCTGGTGGAGCGGTACCACGGTGGCGTGCACAGGGACTCCTCGCTGTCGTGCTCCGCGACTGGGGAAGCGCCGCGGACGACCCGAAGGCTAGGTCCGGTGGCAGGGCCCGACGGCTGCTCCGGACACCTCCGGACGGCGCCCGTGTCCCATTCGTTGCACGGCGCACCCCGGGCGTGCGACGACCCTTCTCGGAAGGCGACGACCTGTCGACAAGACGCCCGCTCCCGAGCGTGGAATGCCGCCGCGGGCGCCCGGTCGTCCCCGCGGGATCCGGACGCGCTCGCGTGTCGTGGCGTGCCAGACGGGGCCGCGGCGTCCCTGACCCCCCGCTTCATCGGCACCTGCCGCGAGGGCCGCACCGTGTTCCCAGGCGCGGGCGTCGATGTGGTCGCTGGGACCACTCCCCCGACCTGCTGGCCCTGCTGGCGGCCGCAGAACCCCTGCTCGCCGCCACCGGCGACGCGGTCGCCCGCTGCCCGGGCTACGGCGAGCAGGCCAGGTACTGGCCGCCGCGGGTTCCGCTCCTCAGCCCGGGGAGTAGCTCGTCAGGACCACGAGCCGCCGCGTCGCCCGGGTCATGGCGACGTAGCGGTCGACCGCGCCCCCGATTCCGTTCCTGAACCACTCCGGGTGGATGAGCACGACCAGGTGGACCCCAGGCCCTTCGCCGGCACCGGGCTCAGCGAACGGACAGACGCCGTCGGCCGGAACGACGGATCGCCGATCGCTCAGGCGGTGCCCGCGGCGTGCCCCGCCAGCCAGCCGCGAGGAGCCGGTGCAGCCACTCGGCGTCGCCGACCATCGTCTCGCGCAGGTCCTCGCGGCGCAGGCTCGTCATGAGCAGCAGCTCGGCGCCCGGATCGGGGGATGCCTGCGGCTTTCGCTGGCCGCATTCGGACGAGCCGGTCCCGGAACCGCCCCTGATCAGCGAACATGCTGGTCAGGGGGCTTCACGTGGGCCCCGTGGGGATCGAACCCACAACCCGCGGATTAAAAGTCCGCTGCTCTGCCAATTGAGCTAGAGGCCCGGCTGGGCGTGGAACCACGACACGCCTGAGGCGTCTCGCGTTCCTCCACCCGCGGGAAGGCTACCGCCGGCGTCTCGCCCAGCCACTACGCTCGCCGGACGGCATCGCCGGTGCCCGGCCAAGTGGAGCAGCAGGCCGTTCAATTGGACGACTGGGTGCGCGGCGTCGGGTAGCCGGCCGTCGACGACGGCGTGACTTCCACGCCGCGACTCCGCGAGGGCCGCCCAGCGCCGGGTGAATGCGGACACACCGGCCCGCGCATGGGACCCGTCGGTGCCGGTCATAACCTTGAGGCGCCGCACCGGCCGATCGCGGTGACAGACCTCATACGCCGGCGGTCGCATGTACCGGCCGATTCCCGCCGACGATCGATGGGGGGCGCTGCAGCGCCTCGCCGAGCACAGCCAGAGAGGCAGACGTGACTTCCGAGCGCAGCGTTCCCGACAGCGCGAACCCCGACGTCGTACTCGTCGGGGGCGGCATCATGAGCGCCACCCTGGCCCAGCTGCTCGGAGTCGTCGCCCCCGAGTGGAGCGTCGCGGTCTTCGAGTCCGGCAAGGTCGTCGCCGGAGAGAGCTCGGGCCCCTGGAACAACGCGGGCACCGGGCACGCCGCCCTCTGCGAGCTGAACTACACCCCCGCGGGCCCCGACGGCCGGGTCGACCCGACCAAGGCCCTCACGATCAACGAGCAGTTCCAGATCTCCCGGCAGTTCTGGTCGCACCTCGTGCGCGGCGGGATGACCGGCTCGCCCAAGGACTTCATCTCCCCGGTTCCGCACATCAGCTTCGTCACCGGTGAAGAGGGCCGCAGCTACATGCGCGCCCGCCACGCCGCCCTCGCCGCCCAGCCGCTCTTCGAGGGCATGGAGTACAGCGAGTCGCAGGCCGAGATGGCCGACTGGCTCCCGCTGATGATGAAGGGCCGCGACCCCGAGCAAATCGTCGCCGCCACCCGCTCGGCCGCAGGCACCGACGTCAACTTCGGGGCCCTCACCCGCCTGATGCTCGACGACGTCGCCACCCGCGGGGTGAACGTGCACGTCAACCAGCGGGTGGACGCGCTGGAGAAGGAGAGCGACGGCCGGTGGAAGGTCACCGTGCGCGACACCGTCTCCGGTGAGCGTGTGACGGTGCGCGCCCGCTTCGTCTTCGTCGGCGCCGGCGGTGGCGCTCTGCCGTTGCTGCAGAAGGCAGGCATTCCCGAGATCCGCGGCTTCGGCGGCTTCCCGGTGAGCGGGATGTTCCTGCGCACCCGCTCGCCGGAGCTGGTGGGCACCCACCAGGCCAAGGTGTACGGGCAGGCGGCCGTGGGTGCGCCCCCGATGTCTGTGCCGCACCTGGATCTCCGCCTGATCGACGGCGAGTACTCGCTCCTCTTCGGCCCCTACGCCGGATTCTCGCCCAAGTTCCTCAAAGCCGGCTCGATGTTCGACCTGCCCAAGAGCGTCAAGCCGAACAACCTTGGATCGATGCTGGGTGTGGCGCGCACCGAGTTGGCGCTGACCAAGTACCTCATCGGCGAGCTGGTGCAGTCGCGCTCCGCCCGGCACCGCACCCTCCAGGGGTTCGTGCCCACCGCCGAGCAGGCCGACTGGGACATGGTCACCGCCGGTCAGCGGGTGCAGGTCATCAAGCAGGACCCCGAGAGCGGCAAGGGCGTCCTGCAGTTCGGCACCGAGCTGATCGTCGGTGGCGACGGCAGCATCGCCGGCCTGCTCGGCGCCTCCCCGGGTGCCTCGACCGCCGTCTCGGCGATGCTCACCCTGCTGGAGCGCTGCTTCCCGCAGCGCATCGACGCCTGGCGCCCCATGCTGCAGACGGCCATCCCTTCCTACGGCCATGCGCTGAACGACGAGCCGGCGCTGCTCGAGCAGGTCCGCTCCGAGACCATGAAGACGTTGGAGCTCAACGGCTGATCCGCAGGAGGCCGCCTCCAGCGGTCCGACACGACCCGGCATCCGCGCCCGGGCGGCAGGTCCGCACGCAGACCTGCCGCCCGGGCGTCGTCACAGCACGCCAAGCACGAGCAGCAGGATCAGGGTCAGCACCGCCGACAGGAGCAGCGATCCGAGACAGCCGAGGCGGCTGGAGAACAGGAAGAACATCCCGGGTGAGTGCCCCTGACGTGGTGCCCGCCACACCTCGTGTGCGCCGTGTCACCTACCCTGACACCGGACCACCCGTTCAGGGGATCGCGGGCGCCCCCGGCCGTTACGTACCGTCATCATCGTTCCGGTCGGGGGCGCGGTACCGCACTCCTGTCCGCCGCATCGTCCGCCCAGCGCTCCGGCGTCCGGCGGGAACGACCCCGGCCCGGCTGACCCGTTCCCCCCGGGGCAGCCGGGCCGGCCTCTTGTCCGGCCCCGCTCAGTCCGCGCGCCGGCGCACCCGGCCGACCCGGTCGGTGAGCGCCGCGCGCAGGCCGTCGTCCGCGGGGAGGTCCACCACCGCCGTCGGGCCGTCGCCCACCCGCATCGCAGCGGGACGACGTAGAACTGCTCGGCCTCCGGGACCACATGCCGATCGCGGGTGGCCACCGGGGAGCGCACCGCGCTGTCGGCCGTGCTCGCGCCGGGCCCGCAGCTCCAGGGCACCTGCGCCGCCACGGCGAGCCGGACGCTGCCCGCCACGCGCTCCAGGACCACCTCGTCCCGCCCTCCACGGCGGTGAGCGTTCGCCGGGCCGTCACGTCGTCGTCGGGACGGACGACCGTGAGCCGGGCGGCGGCGGGCCCGTTGCCGGCCGCGTCAGCGGTGGCGGCCCGGTATCCGCGCCATGACCCGGCCGGCCTCCATGCGCACCTCGAGCTTCTCCTGCGGGTTGGCCGCCGGGCCGCGCCGCGGTTCGCCGTTGTCCAGGTCGAACGCCGAGCCGTGCCACGGGCAGACCAGGCACTCGCTGCCCCGCACGGTCTCGACCGCCCCCTCGTCGAGCGGGCCGGACATGTGCGAACAGGCCGCGACGAAGACGTCGACCCGCGCCCCGCGGCGGACGGCGGCCAGCGGCACCGCCATGCTGCTGCCCTTCCCGGTACGCATCGCCGGCCGGCCCTCCGGCAGGTCGTCGAGCGGGCCGAGATCGATCCAGTCGGTGCTCAGCGCACGCACGGCGGTCGCCGCGTGCGAGGCGCCCGAGGACTGGGCGTAGGACATGTGGCCACCGATGGCGGCCGAGGCCCCGGCCAGGCCCAGGCCCGAGTAGGAGAGCACCCGGCCCAGCGTGCCCCGCCCCGCGCCCCGCGCCGCGAGGGAGCCGACGTACAGGCCGAGCGCGGCGGTGTTCATGACCGCGTGCAGCGCGCCGAGCCGGCGGACCCCGCTGCCCTGCTCCGACCAGTCCGCGGCACCGGCCAGCGCCGCGGGGACAGCGGCGGCGACGCCGGTGCCGATCAGCATCGTGGCGGCCGGCCGCAGCGGCGGCACCGCGTCCAGCAGCCCCGCGGAGACCCAGCTGCCGACCGGGACCTGCACGAGGACCGGGTGCAGCGGGTGGCCCAGCCACGTGCCGTGCAAGATGTCCTTGACCGCGCTCGGCATGCCCTGGACGGCGCGTCGCGCGGGCTCGATGGCCTTGTCGAACGCCGACACGTCCGCGATGCGGTCCAGGAACCCCATGAGACTCATGCGCGCCCCCTACCCGCCTTGCCCGTGCATGACGCACGGGCAAGGCCGACACCGCCAGCCGGTGATCCACAGGCAACCGTGAGCAAGGACACGGGTGAGCCACAGCCGCCACCGGCATGTTCGGTAGTGACAGGGGTTATCGCCAAGAGGAGCCTTGACCCCGCTCACCTCTGCCGCTCCCCATCCACCCGAAGGACACCCCGTGACCTCCCCGTCCCTGCTCCGCCGCAGCCAGGCTGCCGACGGCGTCGGCGAGCTGGTGCGGACCCCGGCGCAGGAGGGGCGGACGCCGACCCCGCGGCTGACCGCACGGCTGCACGAGAACGACACCACCGCACAGTTCCTGCGGTTCGTCCTCGTCGGCGCCGTCACCACAGGGGTCTACGCGGTGCTGTTCGTCGGCGTGCACGGGCGGGGCTACCTGGCGGCGCATCTGGTGGCCACTGCCGTCTCCACGGTGCTGGCCAACGAGCTGCACCGGCGGCTGACCTTCCGGGCCGACGAGCGGGTGCACTGGTTCACCGCCCAGTGGGAGGCCGGTGGCGTCACCGTCATCGGGCTGCTGGCCACCAGCTCCGCCCTCGGCTGGCTGAACGCCGTCATCGACGGCGCCCACCCGTGGCTGCAGATCGCCACGGTCGTCGTCGTCACCGGCCTGGTCGGCCTCCTGCGCTTCCTCGCCCTGCGGTGGATCTTCCGGCCCGAACCGGCCAGGGACTGATCAGGCCGCCGCGCCGACCCGAGGCCGGCATGGGCGACCGCTAGCGTGGGCGCGGTGACCGAGCCGACCGCGACGACGTCCCCGTGGCCGGACCGCGCCCGGACGGCCGGACGCTGGGCCGCGCGCGTCGCCCTCGCCCTGGGTGGTGCGCTGATCGCCGTCCTGCTGTTCGCCCGGGTCTCCGCGCCGATCGGCCCCTTCGACGCCACGCTGGCCTTCCGGCCGGCCTCCGGCGGCGCGGAGGTCGCCGTCCCCCCGCTCGGCTCGCTGGCCGTGGACGCCTACGACGGGCCGCTGCGGCTGGACATCTCCCTGCAGAGCGTCGACCAGGCCCGCGCCCAGGCGCTGGCCAGCGACCCGGTCCGGCTGGCCGGCGTCGTCGACCGCGTCACCGAGAACCTGCAGTCGGCCGTCGTCCGGCTGGTGTGGGTCACCGTGCTCTGGGCGCTGGCCGGCGCCGCGCTGACCACGTGGGCGGTGCTGCGACGCCGCCGCGAGCCGCTGATCGCCCTCGGCGTCACCACGGCAGTGCTGGCCGCCACCGGGGCCGTGGGCGTCGCCACGTGGCGACCCGAGGCGCTGTCCCAGCCCACGTACACGGGTCTGCTGGTCAACGCCAACAGCCTCATCGGGAACGCGCAGGACATCGTCACCCGGTTCGACGCCTACCGGGCGTCGCTGGAGGACCTGGTGGCCAACGTCGGGACGCTGTACGCGACGCTCTCGGCCCTCCCCAGCCCCACCGGGACCGACGACTCGGTGGCCCTCCTCCACATCTCCGACATCCACCTCAACCCCGCCGGCTTCGACCTGGTGCGGCAGGTCGTCGAGAAGTTCGACGTGGACGGCGTCCTGGACACCGGCGACCTCACCGACTGGGGCAGCGAGCCGGAGAACCGGCTGATCACCTCGGTGGGCGACCTCGACGTCCCCTACGTCTACATCCGCGGCAACCACGACTCGGCCACGACCGCGAGCATCCTCGCGGCGCAGTCGAACGTCACCGTCCTCGACGACTCGAACGTCAGCGTCGCCGGGATCCGCATCATCGGCGCCCCCGACCCCCGCTTCACCCCGGACAAGAGCACCGGCGACGACGAGGCGGGCGAGGACGTGCTGGTCCAGTCCGGAGAGGAACTGGCGGAGTACGCCGGCACACTCGCCGAGCAGCCGGCGATCGCGCTGGTGCACGACCCGAAGCAGGCACCCCCGCTGGACGGCGTCGCCCCCCTGGTGCTCGCCGGCCACACCCACGAGCGCACGGTCGAGAAGCTCTCCGAGGACACGCTGCTCATGGTGCAGGGCTCGACCGGCGGCGCCGGTCTGCGCGGCCTGCAGGGCGAGTACCCCGAGCCGCTCACGTGCACGGTGCTCTACCTCGATCCGGTCACCGGCGCCCTGCTGGCCTACGACGAGATCACCCTGGGCGGGCTCGGCAGGACCGAGGTGACCGTGCAGCGCACGATCGTGACGGCCGAGGACCCGGCGGTCACCGACGGCGCTGCGGTGCCGCCGGCCGAGGACGGCGCGATGGTCCCCCCCAGCCCCGCTCCCGCCGGCGACCCGGTGGCACCAGCGTCCCCTGCGGGCTGACCGACGGACCCTAGGCTGAGACCCATGACGTCGACGACCCCTGCCACCCGGCTCGCCGGAGGGCTGCTCGCCGGAGGCCTCTCCCTGGCCGCGTTGACCGGCTGCTCCTTCACGTCCCAGAACGTCTCGTGCTCCGCCGGCAGCTGCACGGTGACGCTGACCGGCGACGGCGCGCAGGCCGAGATCCTCGGCACCACGCTCTCCTTCGACGGCGTGCAGGACGGGCGGGCCTCGCTCAGCGTCGGCGGGAACAGCGTGTCCTGCGGCGAGGGTGAGGGCGTGGCCGCCGGGCCGCTGCAGATCTCCTGCTCGAGCGTCACCGACGACTCGGTGAAGGTGACGGCCAACCTCAGCTGACGACCGCTGCGCTCGGCCACCGGTTCAGTCCGGGTGGACCACCTCGACGACGATCCGCTCGGGGCCCTGCAGCGCGTACACCCTGAACGGTAGGCGGTCGCGCGTCCCGACGAACGCCGTCGTGACACCCTCGAAGGTGGCCGCGAACGCCACCTCGGTCACCGCTTCGGTGCCCGGGGCGGCCAGGGGGCCGGAGGATGTGAACTCCTCGACGCCGGTGTCGTAGGGATATCCGGCGCCCGTGATCCGAACCTGCAGCACGGCCTCCCCGGGCAGGTCGATCGCCCGCCCGCGACCCGGTTCGGTGGCCTGCTCGACGTAGCGGACATCCCACCCCGGCGTGCCGGTGCCGCGGGCCTCGAAGACCACCCGGTCGTACCCGTCGTGCGCCGCCACTCGCACGTCACGGACGGTGACGCGCGCGTCGGCCGACGGGTCGGCGGTCTCCGGCTCGGTGTCCGCGCCGGACGGGGCCGCCGCGGTCCCTGATGCGCCCAGCGTGCCGTGGGCCTCCGACGGCGGGACAGAGGCCGCCGAGCTGCTGGTCGCCGGCTCGGCGGGGAATGACGTCTCGCCGACGTCAGCGCCCCCGGCGCAGCCGGCGAGGACCATCAGCGAGGCCACGACGGCGGGGACGAGGACGTGAGGATCAGCGCGCACGGGACACAGACTCGCATCTGGGGACCCCCGGTCGGAGGAGGCGCGAAGGGCATGTATTGTTCTCGCTGCCCCCGGCGAACACGAGCCCCCATCGTCTAGCGGTCCAGGACGCCGCCCTTTCAAGGCGGTAGCACGGGTTCGAACCCCGTTGGGGGCACGCACCACCAGTAAGGCCCTGTAGCGCAGTTGGTTAGCGCGCCGCCCTGTCACGGCGGAGGTCGCGGGTTCGAGTCCCGTCAGGGTCGCTCTCCGGCGGAGAACGCCGGGAGGGGCAGGTAGCTCAGTCGGTACGAGCGCTCGCCTGAAAAGCGAGAGGTCGGCGGTTCGACCCCGCCCCTGCCCACACTCTTCTCCGCACGGGCCCGGCATCGCGCCGGGCCCGTCGTCGTCTCAGGCCCAGCTGCGGTCCGCCGCCACCCGCGCGTAGACCTCCGCATGCACCTCCTGCACGGCCGCCCGCTGCTGCTCGCGCCACGTGCGGTCGGCCGGCCGCGGCATCGGCCGGGTGAGGGCTGCACCGATCGCGGCGGCCAGGGACACCGGGTCCGGACCACCCTGCTCGTCATGGGCGTAGGGCACGACCTCCGACCACTGGTCGACGAACCAGCCGCAGCTCGGTGCCACCACGCGGGTGCCGACGTCGCGGCAGATCTCGACGTCACGCGAGTGCGTTCCGCACCGCTCCGGCAGCACGGCCACGTGCAGCTGCTGCAGCGCAGCCGCCCGCTCGTCCTCCCGGTAGGGGACCAGCTCCACCTGCCCGTCGACGGCCAGCGCGACGATCGCCGGGTCCAGCGCCGGGACGCCCACCTCGTCGACCAGGACGCGCAGCCGCCCGCCGCCGGAGACAGCGCCCGAGAGCGCTGCCCGCACCAGCGCCACCGGGTCGGGGACGGCGCTCGACGCCGGCCCCATGCACACGCCGACGAGCCCCCGCTCCGCCCCGAGCTCGGGGTCGGCGGCGGCGATCGAGGGGTGCGCGACCACGATCGGGGTGCGTCCGTACCGGTCCAGGATCTCGTCGGCCGCGCCCGGCGTGAGCGTCAGCACGACCTCCGCCGTGCCGAGCACCGCGGCCAGATGGGCGTCGTGCCGGCCCGGGGAGACCTCGTCGGCGTCGCGCAACTGGTGGACGGTGACGACCAGCGGTACGCCCAGCCGCTGCAGCTCCTCGGTCCACCTCACGAGCTCCGCGGTGTCCACGTGCCCGTAGCCGGCGTGCAGGTGCACCACGTGGACCTCGTCGGCGTGGGCCGTCAGGTGGGCGAGGTCCAACCACGGGCTGGGCTCGGTGGCGTCTCCGATGCGCGATACCCCCGGGGGCACGACGGCGTCGACGTACGGGTTGCTGTGCGGGATCGTCGCCACCCGGATGCCCGTGGCGGGCAGCCCCGGGGGCGGGAGTTCGGCAGGGGTCACGCGCGGATGCGTCTCCTCGTACGGTCGAGCGGTCAGGATGCTGCCGCTCGACATCTCAGGGACCGGCCGCGGTGCTCGAGCCCGTCGCCTGAGCCTGCTACCCCGACACGGTCGAGGCCAACCCGTGACCCACTCCATCGGGTGAGCCGGTGCGTCCGGTGCGTCACGTGGTCGAGGGGCGCCCCACGTCGCGGGCGGTGGCGTAGGCGGGCTCCCGGAAACGTGCCAGCGGCCCGTCGGCCGCCAGGCCCGGCGGCGCGTTGCGAACGGCGTCGAAGCGAAGCGCCGGCTCCGGCGGCCGGTGCGCGCCGATGGCCCGCAGCGTGGCGAACGGCCGCCACCCCCCGTGGCCGATGGCGGCCGCCAGCGTGAAGGCGACGGCGCCGCGGTCGGCCGCCCCGGCCACCGGTCCGGGGTCGGACAGGATGCCGGCGCGCTCCGGGAAGGCGGCCAGCCGCACCGGCCCGGCGGCGGACCGGTAGGCCATGATGGAGCCGTAGGTGGCCGCCGCATCCGACCGGAGCACCGGCAGGAACCGGGTCAGCCGCCCGCTCCCCGTGGTCGACAGCAGCAGGTCCACCGGGGCGCCGTCCCCGCCGGGCAACCGGATCGCCAGCCCGAGGACGTCGGGTAGGGGGGGGGGGGGGGGGGGGGGGCGGGGGGGCCGCGGCGCCCACCCCGCCCCCCCCCCCCCCCCCCCCCCCGCGCCCCCCCACCCCGCGCACCCCCCCCCCCCCCCCCCCCACCCCCCCCCCCC
>NZ_JBJHAN010000011.1:0-100100 GCF_054051055.1 Blastococcus sp. SYSU DS0973 | reverse complement strand
GCGGACGCGCAGACACTCAACCCTTCCGGGCCTCGTCCCTGGCTGGATGTCCAACTCTACGCCGGTTTCCAGCAGCCCGTCGAGCGGGGGGCTGGTCCGGCGGCCCTTCCGGGCCGCGCGGCGCAAAAAGAAAACTACACGCCCCCACCAGCCCCGTGCAACCCGACCCCCCGGTGACGCCCGCCACGCGTCCGCCACGTCCCTGTCACGCGCCGTTCACGCGGGGCCGAGGGGCCCACCCCAGGCGGGCGGCGGTGACGCGGGGGCGTCGCGGCCTGGGACGGCGGCCCCTTCCCGGCGACCGGCCGGTTCACGCGACGCCGCAGGGGCGGAACTGGACGCTCACGCGCGGTCCGATCGGCTTCGTGGTCTTCGGGATGCAGTGCTCCCAGGTGCGCTGGCACGAGCCACCCATCACCACGAGGTCGCCGTGGCCCAGCGGGAAGCGTAGGGAGTCGCCGCCGCCCATGCGGCGCAGCAGCAGCGGACGAGGGGAGCCGAACGAGACGATGGCGACCATCGTGTCGCTGGAGCGCCCGCGCCCGATGCGGTCGCCGTGCCAGGCGACGCTGTCCCGACCGTCGCGGTACAGGCACATCCCGGCGGTCACGAAGGGCTCGCCCAGCTCGGGCCCGTAGTGGCGGTTCAGCTCTGCCCGGGCCTCGCTCAGGAGCGCGTGGGGCAGCTCCTCCCGGCCGGAGTACCAGCGCAGCAGGCGCGGCACGGCGACGTCCCGGTCGTACATCTGGCGGCGGTCCTCCCGCCAGCCGATGTCACCGAGCAGGACGTCGAGCACCTCGTCGGACCCGGAGACCCAGCCCGGCAGGTGGTCGACCCAGGCCCCTCGGCCCAGGGCGTGGCGGGTGACGCCCTTCAGCGGCGCGAGCGTCGCCTCCTCGGCGAGGTCCCACATCGAGGGCTGGTGCGCCAGCGTCATACCGGCACGCTACCCGGACTTTCGCACATCTGTGCGAAAAGCTGTGGACGGAGCTCACTCAGGCGGCGAGGGCGAGGGCGAACGGGAGGACGGCCGATGCACCGGCCCGGCGCAGCTCACGCCCGGCGACGGTCACGGTCCAGCGCGAGTCGGCGAGGTCGTCCACCAGGAGCACCGGGCCGTTCACCGACGCGAGGGCCTCGCGCAGCTCCGGGCCGACGACGACCCGGCCCCACACGGCGGCGAGCCGGAAGGCGCTGTTCCCGCCCGGCTGCCCCGTGGGCCCGCCGTGGGCGAGCGAGAGTTCCCCCAGGTAGGGCAGCCGGCCCATCCGCGCGAGCCCCTGCGCCACCCCGCGCACCAACTGGGGACGCCGGCGCGACGGCACGGCCACCACGGCCGCCGGGCGCTCCTTCCAGTCCCAGGCAGCGAGCACCCGGCCGCAGGCCCGCAGCAGCTCTTCATCCGGTGGGACGTCGGAGACGGAGCGGCGCCCGGGCACGTCGAACGCGGCGTCGGGGTCCTCCTCGATGCTCGGCGCCTCGAGGTCGAGCTCCACCACGCCGCCGACGCCGTCGTCCCCGAGCAGGGAGCGCAGCCGCTGCCCCCAGCCCAGGTCGGTGAGCCGAGCGACGGCGCGACCGGTCTCCAGCTGGTCGGAGGGCGGGATCTTGCCCTTGACGTCGACGCCCAGCCGGTCCGCGCCGGTCGGCCACATCGCCCGTGGGGCCAGCTCCACGCCCGGCCGGTCGAGGGCGGCGGAGGCGGCGTCCGCCGCGGCCTCGGGGACGTCGGTGGCGTACCAGGGCGCGGCGCAGACGTCACAGCGTCCGCAGGGCGCGGCCGTGGGGTCGTCCAGCGCGGACTGCAGGAAGGCCATGCGGCACTCCGCCTCGTCCACCGGCTTGGCGTAGGCCAGCATCGCGCGCTGCTCGGCCTCCCGGGTGCGCGTGACGCGGGCGTAGCGGTCGGCGTCGTAGACCCACGGCCGCCCGGTCGAGCGCCAGCCGCCCTGCACCCGCTCCACGGCGCCGTCGACGGCGAGCACCTTGAGCAGCAGCTCGAGCCGGGAGCGGCGCACGTCGGCCACCGTCTCCAGCCGGGCCACCGACCACGCCTTGCCGTCGGCCATCGCCGTGAGCACCGCGGCGGCGTGGTCCTCCCGCGGCATGGAGGAGGTGGCGAACCACTGCCAGATCGCGATGTCCTCCGGCCCGGGCAGCAGCAGGACGTCGGCGTGCTCGACGGCCCGGCCCGCGCGGCCGACCTGCTGGTAGTAGCTGACCGGGGAGGAGGGGGCGCCCAGGTGGACGACGAACCCCAGATCGGGCTTGTCGAACCCCATGCCGAGGGCCGAGGTGGCGACCAGCGCCTTCACCTCGTTCTTCCGCAGCGCCTCCTCCGCGTCCTTGCGGTCGGCGTCGTCCAGCCGGCCGGTGTAGGCCCGGACCTCGTGTCCGGCGCCGCGGAGCAGGTTCGCCGTCTCCTCGGCCGCGGCGACGGTGAGGGTGTAGACGATGCCGCTGCCCGGCAGGTCGCCCAGGTGGGCAGCCAGCCAGGCCAGCCGCGCCCGGTCCGACGGCAGTCGGAGCACGCCCAGCCGCAGCGAGTCGCGGGAGAGCGGGCCGCGCACGGTCGTCACCTCGACGCCGCCGGCTCCCAGCTGCTCCGCGACGTCGGCCACCACGCGCTCGTTCGCCGTCGCCGTGGTCGCGAGGACGGGTGTGCCGTCCGGCAGCGTGCCCAGCAGATCGCGGATGCGGCGATAGTCGGGGCGGAAGTCGTGCCCCCAGTCGGAGACGCAGTGGGCCTCGTCGACGACGACCAGCCCGCACCGGGCGACCAGGCCGGGCAGCTGCTCCTCGCGGAAGCGGGGGTTGGTGAGCCGCTCCGGGGAGACGAGCAGGACGTCGACGTCGTCGGCGGTCAGGCGGGCGGCGATGTCGTCCCACTCGGTCATGTTCGCGCTGGAGATCTCGACCGCGCGGATGCCGGCGCGGGCGGCGGCGGCCACCTGGTCGCGCATCAGGGCCAGCAGCGGGCTCACCAGCAGCGTGGGCCCGGCGCCGCGGCGGCGCAGGAGCGCGGTGGAGACGAAGTAGACGGCCGACTTGCCCCAGCCGGTGCGCTGCACGACCAGCGCCCGTTGGGAGCGCTCGACCAGCGCGGCGACCGCAGCGTCCTGCCCCTCGCGGAAGACCGCGTCGGGCCGGCCGGTGAGCTCCCGGAGGATCTCCAGGGCTTCGTCGGCGATCGAGGACGGCGGTGCGGCGGTGCTCATGCCGACGACAGTAGGCACCCCGAGGGACGAGAACGGGTGCCCGCGCGCGGCCTGGGGACGACGGTGGAGAATCCCCAGGCGATGGCACACCAGGGGCAGCTTCCGGCCGACAACCACGTGCACACCCACTGGTCGTGGGACACCCCCGACTCGTCCACCATGCGCAAGGCCTGCGAGCGGGCGATCGCCCAGGGCCTGCCCGCGATCGCCTTCACCGAGCACCTGGACTTCACCGTCTGGCACGACGAGGACCGGGCCACCGAGGAGGGGCTGGTCGACCGCAACCCGGCGCACCAGCTGCCGATCGACGTCGAGGGCTACTTCGCCGAACTGGCGGAGGTCCGGGACCGGTTCCCGGACCTGCGGATCTGGTCGGGCGTCGAGACCGGTGAGCCGCACCTGTTCGCCGCGAGCATCGCCCGCCACCTCGAGGACTCACCGGTCGACCGCATCCTCGGTTCCCTGCACTCGCTGTCCGACCAGGGCCGGCTGGTCGGCGTCGGCCGGCTGCTGCACGTCGACGCCGACGCCACGATGCGCCGCTACCTCGGCGAGATGGTCGGGATGATCGAGAGCAGCGAGGTCTTCCAGGTGCTGGCGCACGTGGACTTCCCGCGGCGGTACTGGCCCGGCGGATCGCACCGGTATGTGGAGAAGGACTACGAAGCGGAGTACCGGGCGGTGTTCCGCGCGCTGGCCGGCAGCGGCCGCGCGCTCGAGATCAACACGAGCAGCCCGCTCGCCTCGGCCGACCAGGTGCGCTGGTTCCGCGAGGAGGGCGGCGAGGCGGTCAGCTTCGGCAGCGACGCGCACGCCCCCACCGCGGTGGGCCAGAAGTTCGACCTCGCGGTGGCCGTCGCCGAGGCCGCCGGGTTCCGGCCGGGACGCGACCGGTTCGACTTCTGGCGCCGCTGACCGTCCCCCCTCACGCCGAGACGACCGCGCCCTGAGGCCGGGTCGGGGACCAGGCCCAGAAAGCCAGGCCCACGACCAGCGACCAGAAGGCCGACCCGATGCCGCCCACGGTGATGCCGCTGATCGCCACGAGGAAGGTCGCGACGACGGGGATCCGGTCCTCCGGTCGCGCCAGGGCTCCGCTCAGGGACGAAGCCAGCACCGGCCAGAGCGCCAGGCCAGCAGCCGCGGCGACGAACCCGGCGGGGGCCGTGACCACGAGCGCGGCGACGGCGGCGGAGACGAGCGCGAACCCGACGTAGGTCAGCCCCGCGGCGCGAGCGGCCCGGTAGCGGCGTCCCGGGTCGGCGTCCGCCTCGGGACCGGCCGCCAGGGCGGCGCTGATGGCGGCCAGGTTGATTGCGTGACCACCGAACGGCGCACCGAGGACCGTCCCGGCTCCGGTGACGGCCATGGCCGGCCGCCAGGGCGCCCGGTAGCCGTGGGCGGCCAGCACGGCCATGCCCGGCACGTTCTGGGAGGCCATGGTGACCAGGAAGAGCGGCAGCGCGAGCCCGATCACCGCAGTGGAGGCGAAGTCCGGCGTCGTCCACTCCAGGGTGGGGACCAGGGCGGCGGCCGGGACACCCCCCTCGCGCCAGGCGAGCCACCCGATGATGCCGAGGGTGAGGGCGAAGGCGGCCGGCACCGCCCAGCGCGGGGAGAACCGCAGCAGCACCGCCCAGACCAGGACCACCGGCGCCACCAGCCAGGGCATCTCCAGCGCGGAGCGGACCGGCTGGAGGCACAGGGGGACGAGCACGCCGGCCAGCATCGCCTGAGCCAGCACCGGCGGGATGGCTGCGATCGCGCTGCCCAGCCGGGGCCACCCCGCGGTGAGCAGGACGAGGGCGCCGACCAGGACGAAGGCGGCGACGGCCACGGGCCAGGACGGCGCGGCGGCGGTCGCCAGCAGGGCCGCGCCGGGCGTGGACCAGGCCACGGTGATCGGCATCCGCGTCCGCTGGGCCAGCAGCACGGTGGCGATCCCCATGGTGAGCGACAGGACCACCAGCCCCGAAGCCGCCTGCCCCGGCGTGGCCCCGACCGCGCGGAGGCCGGTGAGCACGACGGCGAAGGAGCTCAGGAACCCGACGAGTGCGGTCACCAGCCCGGCGACGGTCGTCGACGACGGGGCGGCGGGCACGGCGCGGAACGCTAGCGGAGCCACCCTGATGCAGACCGCCACCGCAGGCGGACGGCCGGAAGCGGGTGGCCGACGTCACCTCCGGGGCGGGTGGCCGGTCCCGCAGACGGTCGCCGCCGGGCAGGGGGCGCACGTCAGCCCCGGGTGCCGGCACCCCGAAAGCGGACCTCGAGCGGACAGCCGTCCCCAGGTCCTTCACCGCTAAGGAATTTCCGGCTAGGGTCGGCGGGGTGACGTCGAGCCGCGTGGTCATCGCCCTCGGAGGCAACGCCATGACCGGAGCCGACGGGTCGGCGACGCCGGCGGCCCAGCGCGCCGCGCTCGCCGAGGCGGCCACCCACATCGCCGCCGTCGTCGCCGCAGGCGCCGAGGTGGTGATCACCCACGGCAACGGCCCCCAGGTGGGCAACCTGCTGGTGAAGAACGAGCTGGCCGCGCACGAGGTGCCGCCGGTGCCGCTGGACTGGAACGTCGCGCAGACGCAGGCCACCATCGGTTTCACCCTCGCCGACGAGCTCGACGCCACCCTGCGGGCCCGTGGCCTTCCGCAGCGCACCGCGGGCCTGATCACCCGGACGCTGGTCGACGCCGACGACCCGCACTTCGCCGAGCCGTCCAAGCCGGTCGGCCGCTACCTCCCCCGCGAGAAGGCGGACCGGTTCATCGCGCTCGGCCAGACGTGGGAGGACCGCGGCGACCGCGGCTGGCGGCGGGTCGTCGCCTCCCCGGAGCCGAAGGCCGTCATCGACTCCGCGGCGATTCACGCGCTGGCGGGGGCCGGGTTCGTCGTCGTCTGCGCCGGCGGAGGCGGCATCCCCGTGGTCGACGACAGCCGCGACCACGACCGGGTCCGGTCGCCGCTGCACGGCGTCGAGGCCGTCATCGACAAGGACCTCACCGCGGCCATCCTGGCCCGGGACGTCAAGGCCGACACCCTGGTCATCGCCACCGACGTCACGAACGTGATGGTCGACTTCGGCACGCCGGACCAGCGCCCGCTCGGCCGGATCACCGCGGCCCAGATGCGCGATCTCGCCGCGGCCGGCCAGTTCGCCCGCGGCTCGATGGGCCCGAAGGTGGAAGCAGCTCTCCGCTTCGTCGAGGCCGGCGGCGCCCGCGCCGTCATCACCTCGCTCGAGCACATCGCCGACGCCGTCCGTGGTGACGACGCCGGCACCGTCCTCACCCACTCCTGAAGGGAACCCGCATGCCCGCACCGATCGAGGTCCGCAAGGTCCCGCTGCACAACGTCTCCGACGCCTCGGAGCTGGCCAAGCTCATCGACGACGGCGTCATGGACGCCGACCGCGTCATCGCGGTCATCGGCAAGACCGAGGGCAACGGCGGGATCAACGACTACACCCGGATCATCGCCGACCGCGCGTTCCGCGAGGTGCTCATGGAGAAGGGCAGCCGGTCGAAGGAGGAGGTCGGGGACATCCCGATCGTGTGGTCCGGCGGCACCGACGGCGTCATCAGCCCGCACGCGACCGTTTTCGCGACCCTCCCCGAGGAGTCCGTCGAGAAGACCGACGAGCCGCGGCTGACCGTGGGATACGCGATGAGCGACGTCCTGCTGCCCGAGGACATCGGCCGCGTCGCCATGGTGGAGAAGGTGGCCGCCGGCGTGAGGAAGGCGATGGCCGAGGCCGGCATCACCGACCCGGCCGACGTGCACTACGTGCAGACCAAGACGCCGCTGCTCACGATCGACACGATCCGCGACGCCCACGAGCGCGGCCAGACCACCATCCTGGAGGAGCCCCACGGCTCCATGGACATCTCCAACGGCACGACGGCGCTGGGCATCGCGGTGGCGCTCGGCGAGATCGAGATGCCGACGCAGGACCAGATCATGCGCGACCTGTCCCTGTACTCCTCGGTCGCGTCCTGCTCGTCGGGCGTGGAGCTGGACCGGGCGCAGATCGTCGTCGTCGGCAACGCCCGCGGCCACGGCGGCACCTACCGCGTCGGCCACTCCGTGATGAAGGATGCTCTCGACCAGGACGGCATCTGGGCGGCGATCCGCGACGCCGGCCTGGAGCTGCCCGAGCGGCCGCACCACACCGACCTCGGCGACCGCCTGGTCAACGTCTTCCTCAAGTGCGAGGCCTCCCCCGACGGGAAGGTCCGCGGGCGGCGCAACGCGATGCTCGACGACTCCGACGTCTCCTGGCACCGCCAGATCAAGGCGTGCGTCGGCGGCGTGACGGCGTCGGTCACCGGTGACCCGGCGGTCTTCGTCTCGGTCGCCGCGGTCCACCAGGGCCCGTCGGGCGGCGGCCCGGTCGCCGCGATCGTCAGGGCGTGACGACAGCCCCGGGAGCATCGCAGCGAGGGGCGGACCGGGCCGCGCGGTCGCGCCGGCATCGAGGCCTGACCACCGGGTGACGCAGGAGGAGGGGTCCGGGACGTCGTCCCGGACCCCTCCTCCTGCGCATCCGGGGCGGACGCCGGGCCAGGAGCCGGCGGGGGCGACGTGGTGCAGGACGACGGTGTCGCACCGCTCCCCGACACGGCGCAGGAACTCGGCAGCGAGTGGTCGATGACGGTCCGGCCCGGGGTGAAGGCGGCGCCGGGCACGATCCGCTCGGTCTGTCCGTGCGGGACCGGGCCACTCACCGGCGCGCCTTCCCGGGGCTCCGGGCGTACGCCTTACGGTGCTCCTCGAACCTCCCCGGCTGCGGGCGGTCAGATGGTTCTCCAGGCAGCTGTGGGAGGGATCGGTCGTGCGCTCGTCGACGTCACGGGGTTCCACGTCCTCACCACCGGTGGCACCCCCGCGCGCCGTTCCGGCGTCTCCGGGCCGGCGACGCACCGTCGAGCGGGACACCAGCATGGAGGCCGCGGCCCAGCAGGCGGGCGTCCTCGCGCAGGCGTCGCGGGAGGTCTCCGACACCTCCGCAGAGGCGGCCGCATCGCTGGCCGAGCTCCGGTCCGCCATCGGGGACATCTCGGCCAGCACCGGTCGCGCCTCCGCCGTCGCCGAGGAGGCGGTGCGTGATGCGCGAGCCGTGGACGAACGGATCGCGGCGCTGCAGGCCGCGAGCGAGTCGATCACCCAGTTCGTCCGCCTGATCACGGCCATCAGCCAGCAGAGCCGTTTCCTGGCGCTCAACGCGTCCGTGGAGGCCGCGCGGGCCGGCGGCGTGGGCCGCGGGTTCGCCGTCGTCGCCGACGAGGTCAAGGAGCTCGCCGGGCGCACCGCCCAGGCCGCGCAGGACATCGACGCGCAGATCAAGGCGGTGCAGAAGGAGACCGAGCAGGCGGTCGAGGTGATCTCGCGCATCACCGGCACCCTCGGCTCCATCGCCGACGCCCAGGACACGATCGCCGCCGCCGTGGAACAGCAGCGGGCGGCCACGGAGCGGGTCGTGGAGAACGTCGACCGGGCGGCGAGCGGATCAGCCCGCATCACCGACGCGGTGGCCCAGCTCGCCGACAGCCAGCGCGTCATCTACGTCCGCCGGGCGCTGTCGGTCGCCGAGCAGCACCTCGCCGAGCTCGGCGGAGCGCGGCTGGGTAGCACCCGCGCGCCGGTGACCGTGCGCGACCAGGCCACCGGCGCCACCTCCACCGCCCAGCTGGCCGACGTCCTCATCGGGGAGGTGCCGCTGGACCGCAGCGACGACCCCCGTCGCCCCGCGCTGCTCGTCGACGAGGTGGTCCGCCGGGCCGGCGGCAGCTGCACGCTGTTCCAGCGGCTCGATGACCAGGGCAGCATGGTGCGGGCGGCGACGACCGTGCTCGACGCCGCCGGGCGGCGCAACGTCGGCACCTCCATCGCGCGGACGAACCTCGACGGCTCCCCCAACCCGGTGCTGGCCGCGGTCCACGCCGGCGACGTGTACACCGGCGCAGCCACCGTAGCCGACCGGCCCTACTTCACCGCGTACGCCGGCCTGCACGACGAGGCCGGCGTCCTCATCGGGATGCTGTACGTCGGGCTGCCCATGGACGCCATGCCGGGCTCCACGGGCTGATCGGCTCCCCGGCGGAACGGCCCGCCGGTCCAGGCGTCGTCCTCTAGGTTGGACGCCGCTGGAGGGGCAGGCGGCAGCTCGCGGCCGGACGAGGGGGACGTGGTGGACCGGTCGGAGCGCTTCCACCAGGCGCTGCCCGCCCTCGCCCTGGCCCTGGTGGTGCTCGCGGAGGCCCTCAGTGGCCGCGGCCAGGTGGTGCTCGGGCTGGCCGTGGTCGCGCCGCTGGTGGCCGCGACCGCGCTGAGCCGGCGGGCGACCGTCGCCTACGGGGCGGCCGCCTTCGTCGTCGGCACGCTGCTGGGCCTCTACGAGCAGCAGTACACCGCCGAGACGGCGGTGGCCCAGAGCGTCCGGCTCGTCGCCGTCGCCCTCGCCGGGGTGCTCGCCGTCGCCACCTGCGAGCTGCGGCTGCGCCGGGAGGCGCAGCTGGCCCGGCTCGGCGCCGAGGCGGCGGCGACGCGCGCCGCCGTCCGGACCGGCGAGACGCTGCAGCGGGCCCTGCTCGGCGACGCCCCGCGGGTGCCCGGCATGGAGACCGCCGCCCGCTACCTGCCGGGCGCGCGGGAGGCCCAGGTCGGCGGGGACTGGTACGACGCCTTCCCGCTCGCCGACGGCCGCACCATGCTGGTCATCGGCGACGTCGCCGGGCACGACGCCCCCGCCGCGGCCACGATGGCCCAGACCCGCGGCATGCTGCGGGCCCTGGCCCGGTCGGGGCACACCTCGCCGGCGGCCGCCCTCACCGCGCTGGACGACGTCCTGGCCGGTCTGTCGCTGGAGACCCTGGTGACCGTCGCCGTGTCCACCGTGGACGTGCGCGGTCTCGCCGCCGGCGCCGTCCCGCTGCGCTGGTCCAACGCCGGGCACCCGCCGCCGGTGCTCGTCCGCGCCGACGGCAGCGCCGAGGTGCTCCAGCGGGTGCCCGACCGACTGCTCGGGACCACGCCCACCGACGCCCCGCGCAGCGACCACGAGCTCGTCCTGCACCGCGGGGACACGCTGCTGCTCTACACCGACGGCCTGATCGAGCGGCGCGGCATGACGCTCGACGACGGCACCGCCTGGCTGGTGCGGGCGCTGCGGCAACTGGGGCGCGAGCCGCTGGACCGGATGTGCGACGGGCTGCTGAGCGCCCTGGGCACCCGGGGCGACGACGACATCGCGCTGCTGGCGGTCCGGCTCCCTGCCTGACCGTGCGCCGGGAATCCGCGCGCAGCGTGCCCCCGTGGCCCGGATACCGCACGATGGATCCACCGCCCGACACGGACGGGGCCCGGTGCGGCGACGACGCCGTCACCCCACGTCAGGAGATCCGATGAGACCTGCCCGCGTGCTCGCCGCCCTCCTCGCCACCTCCCTGCTGACCGCGTGCGGCGGTGAGGACTCCGGATCCGGCGGGGACGCCGCGGGCGACTTCCCGACGCAGAACGTCCGGCTGCTCGTCCCCTACACAGCCGGCGGGCCGACCGACATCGCGGCGCGCGCCCTCGCCGCGCACATGGAGCAGGAGCTCGACGAGTCGGTCGTCGTCGAGAACCTCCCGGGCGCCTCGGGCGCCACCGCCTACCAGCAGCTGATCCAGGCCGAGGCCGACGGGCACACCCTCTCCATGACCGCGCTGCCGACCGCGGTCCTGAACTACCTGAGCAACGACGTCGGGTACACCCGCGAGGACTTCACGCCGGTCGGCGTCGTCACCCGCGTGCCGTCGGGGATCGTGGTGCCGGCCGACTCGCCGTACCAGGACCTGGCGTCGCTCTTCGGGGCCGCGCAGGCCGAGCCCGGGTCGATCACCGTGGGCACGCCCGGCGCCACCAACACGCA
Organism: Blastococcus sp. SYSU DS0973; assembly: GCF_054051055.1. Lineage (NCBI taxonomy): Bacteria > Bacillati > Actinomycetota > Actinomycetes > Geodermatophilales > Geodermatophilaceae > Blastococcus > Blastococcus sp. SYSU DS0973. The sequence goes on along the minus strand of NZ_JBJHAN010000011.1, from coordinate 88,974 downwards.
CGCCGCCGAGACCCGGCGGATCACCCAGCTCTACGACGTGCCCCTGACCGTGGTGCCGTTCGAGGGCAACTCGGAGGTGCAGACGGCGCTGCTGGGCGAGAACGTCAGCGCCGGGTTCGTGAACCTCTCGCAGGACATGCTGCCGGCGATCGAGTCCGGCGACCTCCGGGTGCTCGCCGTCGGCAGCGAGGAACCGCTCCCCTACGTCGACGCGCCCACGTTCGTCGAGGAGGGCTTCCCCGAGCTGGTGCAGAGCACGACCACCTTCGGGGTCATCGCGCCCGCCGGCGTCCCGGACGAGGTGCGCCAGACCCTCGAGGACACGCTGCGCAGCGCGGCGGAGGAGCCGTCCGTGGTGGAGACGCTGGGCGAGCGGTACGTGCCCGAGGAGTTCATCGGCGGCGAGGGCCTGCAGGAGCTGTTCGTCGAGACCGAGGAGACCTTCCGCGACGTGATGGCCGGGTGACCGACGGGGTGGTCAGCCGTCCGGCGCGGACGCGGCGTCCACCACGGTCAGGAACCGCGGGGGGACGGTGTCGACGAGCCACACGCCGTTGGCCGAGCGGCTGAAGGAGGACCCGCCGGCGGCCATGCCGGCGGCGTCCACCCGGAGCACGACCGGGCGGCCCCGCCGGCCGCCCACGGCCCGGGCGGTGACGACGTCGGCGGAGAGGTGCACCGCGTGCCGGCGCCCCGGCCGCAGCCCCTCGGCGAGGATGGCCGGGAGGACGCGCTCGACCGTGCCGTGGAACAGCACCTCCGGCGGCTGCTCGGGCCCGTAGCCGAGGTCCACGGCGACGCTGTGCCCCTGACTGGCCCGGATCCGCGTGCCGGTCGGGTCGAAGGCGAACCGGCGCTTGTCGTTCGTGGCGACGACGAGCTCGAGCTGCTCCCTGGAGATCCGCAGCGCGGCGAGCAGCTGGCCGACGTCGGCCCAGCCGGCGTCGTCGAGAGTGAGCCCCACCGAGTCGGGGCGGTGCCGCAGCACGAACGACAGCCGCTTGCTCGTCCGGACGACGTCCATCTCGGCCTCCCGGGCGTCAGCCGCAGCGGAACAGGACGAACGCGACGTCGTCGTCCGGCGCGTCACCGAGCAACCGCTCGGTGAGCCTCGCCTTCAGCTCGGCGGGACCGAGGTGCCGCCCCGCCACCAGCGCCTCCGCGGCCCGGCCGATCCCCTCGTCCAGCGCCTCGTCCCGCCGCTCGACCAGGCCGTCGGTGTAGAGCAGCAGCGTGGAGCCGGCAGGCAGCGCGACCCCCGCCGCGGGGCGGCGGGCCCCCGCCACGACGGCGAGCGGGAGGGCGCTCCCGCCCTCCAGCAGGTGGACGGCGCCGCCGTCCTCCACGAGCACCGCCGGCGGGTGCCCGGCGCTGCTGTAGCAGAGGCTGCCCGCACGAGGGTCGATGACGGCGCAGAACACGGTGCTCACGGCCGCACCGGGGACCAGCGCCGCGAACCGGTCGAGGGCCGACAGCACGTGGGCGGGCGACCGGCTCTCCAGCAGCAGCGCCCGGCCGGCGCTGCGCAGCTGGCCCATCACGGCCGCGGCGGGCAGGCCGCGGCCGACGACGTCGCCGACGACCACGCCGTAGCCGCCGCCGGGCAGGTCCACCACGTCGTACCAGTCGCCGCCCACCTCCAGCGTGCCGGTGGCCGGTTCGTAGTGGACGGCGAAGCCCTCGGGCAGCACGGTCGGACCGAGGACCGCGCGCTGCAGGGTCACGGCGACGTCGGTGAAGAACTGCGCTCGCGCCTGGTCCGACCGCGCCCGCTCCTCGGCCCGGCGGCGCTCGGCCGCGACCGCCTGCGCATCGGCGACCGCCGCGGCGACCTGCCCGGCCGCCAGGGCCATGAAGATGCGATAGCCCTCGTCCAGGGGGAGGTGCGGGCTGGCGCCCAGGACCAGCGCGCCGATCGGCCGCTCGGCACCGGCGGCGGTGAGCGGTAGGACGACCGCGGTGCGGACGTCGGCCTGCCCGGCGGGGCTCGCGGCGGCGCTGGACAGCCCCGGCAGGAGCGCGGCCAGCGAGGTCACCGTCTGCGCCTCCCCGGTCGCCATCGCGCGGAGCACCTGCCCGGGGACGACGCCGCCGGCCGGCTCCCCGCGCACGTCGAGGCCCTGCCCGGCGACGAACCGCGGGGTCCCGTCGTCGCCGTCGGCCAGGTAGACCAGACCGAAGGGGCAGTCCGCCCGGGCATCGGCGAGCACCCCGAGCGCGGTCGACACCGCTTCGGTCGTGTCCCCGTGCGAGGCGCGCGGCAGGCTGCCCAGCCGCTGCAGGACGCCGAGCCGGCGGGCCGCCAGTACGCGCTGGGTGGTCTCGACGACCGTGTCGAGCAGGCCGACCACCTGGCCACCCGGCTCGAGGACCGGGCTGAACGAGAAGGAGAAGTAGGTCTCCTCCTCGTAGCCGTGCCGCGTCATGACCAGGGGCAGGTCCTCGGAGTACGTGGCTCGTCCGGCCATCACCTCGGCGACCATCGGCTCGAGGGCGGCCCAGATGTCGGACCAGACGTCGCGCGCCGACCGGCCCAGCGCGGCGGGGTGCCGGGCGCCGAGCATGGGGGCGTAGCCGTCGTTGTAGATCATGACGAGCTCCGGGCCCCACATGAGCAGGAACGGGAACCGCGAGTTGAGCGCGGTGCTGACCGCCGTCCGGAGCGTCGGTGACCAGTCCGCCTGAGGCCCGAGGGCGGTCGTCCCCCAGTCGTGCTCGAGGACCAGTCGTTGCAGCCCGGTCCGGGGACCGCTGGGAATCAGCTCCGCCAGGTGCCTGTTCAGCTTCGCTCCCCCACGCGGCCGGGGCGCTGCGCCGCCGTTCCAGCGGCCGCTCGATCGTGTACCGAGCATCATCGCATCCGCGTGACGGGCAGGCTAATTGGGCACTACCTACCGCATCTTCGCTGGGGCCCGCGGGACGTCGCCGCCGTCGACGACCTGCTCGCGGCGGCCCGACCCGGCTGGATCGGGGCGAGATCGCCGATCTCGCCAGTTTTCCCGGCCGGATGGGGGCGAGATCGCCGATCTCGCCCAGAGGCCTCAGCCGGCGAACCAGCTGTCCGGCGGCAGGTCGGGCCGGGGCCGGTGCTGTTCACCTCGCGGGGCGGGCGGCGCCCACGCCAGAGCGTCACGACGTTCTCGGCCGCGCGGGACGACGACCCGGAGCGGACCCTCGGGCGGCAGCGAGTGCAGCCACCAGTCCAGCTCCAGCTCCCCGCCGGAGCCTGACCCCTGGTTGAGCACGATGCCGTCGTCGAGCTCGTCCGCGGAGCCGACCGTGCTGGCCCGCCGGCCGTCGGCGAGTAGACCTGGAGGCCGACGAGCGCGATCGCGGCGTCGTCCGTGCGGGCCAGCAGCGCCTTCACCGGCAGGGCGGCCGGGATTCCGTTCGTCCGGGGCCACCGGAGCCCGACTCGGGATCTGCGCGCACCGTCCGCCAGGTGGCCCCCACCGCGGGTCGGTGGCGCAGCTCCCGCCCGGGGGTCAGCGGGAGTAGTACTCCACGACCAGCTGCTCCTCGCAGACGACCGGGACCTCCTCGCGGTTCGGCGTCCGCTCGTAGCGGGCCACCAGGTCGGCCAGCCGCACCTCGAGGTACTTCGGCGCCTCGGCGTGCGCGCCGGAGGCGGCGACGACGAACGGCTCCCTGGTGCGGGACTTCTCCGCGATCTGCACGAAGTCACCCGGCACGAGCCGGTAGGAGGGCCGGTCGACGCGCTTGCCGTTGACCAGCACGTGCTGGTGGGTGACGAACTGGCGAGCCTGGTAGATCGTGCGGGCGAAGCCGGCGCGCAGGACGGTGGCGTCGAGCCGCGACTCGAGGTCCTGGATCAGGGCCTCACCGGTCTTGCCGCCCGACCGCCTTGCGCGGTCGAAGGCCGCTCGCAGCTGCGTCTCGCTGATGTCGTACTGGGCGCGCAGGCGCTGCTTCTCCCTGAGGCGGGTGGAGTAGTCGCTGTCCTTGCGACGCTTCCGCCCGTGCTCGCCCGGCGGGTACGGGCGGCGCTCGAAGTACTGGACGGACTTCGGCGTGAGGGGGATGCCCAGCGCGCGACTGAGCCGGACCTTGGGACGGGGCGTGTTCACTCAGATCTCCAACTCGGCGGTGGCGGAGGCGACCGCCACCCGCGACGGCGACGTCCCCGCGCAGCTGACCACCCCGGGCAAGGCGCCGTTCCGTTGCGCCACCCGGTTCGTGAGCTCGTGCAGGAGACGGGCGTGACAACCCGCGTGCACGGTCAGGACATTCCCGGGTGCCGTTCGCCGCCCCGCTGGACGACGTGGACGGACTTGCCTCCGCCGTGACCCCCTGCCCACCTGCGGCCCCGCTTCAGTTCCGCCCGGACCTCCCGCCCGGGGCGGACGACACGCCCGACGGCGACACCCCGGCCAACCGGCCTGGGACGGCATCCCGCCCCGATAGCCTGCGCGGGTTCCAAGACGCGTCCGTTCTAGAAGGAGAGGGGGGCAATGATGGCGGAGAACCCGGGGGTGGACTACCCGGAGCCGCGGACGGTGGTGGACCTGCTGGCCACCAGCAGGGGCGACGTCCTGATGAGCCTGGTCGAGTCGTCGGGCAGCGCCGAGATCGTGGTGTCGATCGGCGAGGACCGCTCGAGACGGCGGGTGCGGCTGGAGCCCGGTGAGCACGTCGAGGTGATCTGGCGCGGACCCGAGGAGCTGCGGTCCCTCCCGACCGAGCTCGTCGCCGCGGAACTCGGCCCGCCGCAGTGGCGACTGCGCCCCGTCGGCCCTTCCACCCGGGGCCAGCGCCGGTCCGCGGTGCGAGCGCCGCTGACCCTGCAGGTGCGGATGACCGTCGGCACCGACGCGCTGCACGGCGTGACGGTGGACATCAGCGAGGGCGGGATCCGGGCCCTGTTCCCGCGGCTCGACGCCGGACGTCCCGCCGCGCCCCGCGCAGCCACGACGACCGAGCAGCCCGGAACCGGCACGGACACCACACCGGAGCCGGCGGCGACGGACGGCGCGGGCGGCACGGAGCAGGCGCTGCGCGTGGGCGCCGTCCTCCCGCTCGCCGTGTGCCTGGAGCAGGACGAGCTGCCCTGCCAGGGCGAGGTGATCCGGCGCGTCACGCGCCAGGACGGCGGTACGGAGGTGAGCCTGCGCTTCGTCGGCATGCCGGACAAGACGCAGGACCTGATCCGCCGGCACGTCTTCGCCGGGCTGCGCTCGCTGCGCGCCCGCGGCCTGCTGTGAGCCGACACCGGCACAGGGCCCGGGGCGTCCGGCTGGGAGGACCCCGGGTCCTGCCGGGTCGGCTCAGGCCTTCCGCGCCTCCTCGGCGAGCGCGACCAGGGCCTGCTCGAAGCACTGCTGCGGGGGCTGCACCAGCCCGGCGCCGACCTGGCCGGTGCCGGCGATCCGCCCGGCCATGCCGGTGTTGATCTGCGGCAGCCAGCCGGTGCGGGCGACCCTGAGCACGTCGATGCCGGTCGGTGACCCACGGAAGCCCATGATCGGGATCGCCATCGCCGGGTTCTCGGTGAGCGTCAGCTGGTACATGCGCTCCGTCGTCGCCAGGGCGTCGGGGACGGTGCCGCCGACGAACCGGACGATCGCCGGGGCCGCGGCCATGGCGAAGCCGCCGATGCCGTAGGTCTCCATGATCGCGGAGTCGCCGATGTCGGGGTTGGCGTCGTCCGGGCCGTAGTCGCCCAGGAAGAGCCCGACCGGGGTGTTCGCCGGGCCGGTGAACCAGCGGTCGCCGGTGCCGGCGGTCTGGATGCCGAACTCCGTGCCGTTGCGCGACATCACGGTGAGCATCGTGGAGCCGGGGACGTCGCGGGCGGCGTCGAGCGCGAGCTTCGCCGTCGGCATGCCGAGGTTGAGGAAGAAGTGCTCGTTGCCGCCGATGAACCGCAGCACCGCGGCGATGTCCGACGACGGCACGCCTTCCACCGCGACGATCGACGGCGACAGCTCGCGCAGCGCCATCAGCGAGCCGGCGCGGTTGCGGTTGTGCCCCTCGTCGCCCATCTGGAGCATCTGCGCCAGCACGGCCTTCACGTCGAGCGGGTCGTTGCCGGCGTCGATCGAGCCGCGCACGGCCTTGGACAGCACCGGGCCCAGCACGTCGCGCATCCAGCGCAGCCGGGCCTGCACCTCCTCGTTGAAGGCGCCCATCCGCAGCACCTTGCCGAGGCCCTCGTTGAGGTTGCAGAACGCCTGCCCGCCGGTGACCGGGTCCTCCAGGCACCACATCCACATCGACGGGCTGGTGACCCCGGCCATGGGGCCGACCGTGCGGTGGTGGTGGCAGGGATCGAGGGTCACCGCGCCGGTGGAGAGGAGGATCTCCGCCTCCTCGACGTCCGCCGCCCACCCCTCGAACAGGCAGGCGCCGATCAGCGCGCCGCGCATGGGGCCGGAGGCGTTCTCCCACTCCAGCGGCGGGCCGGAGTGGAGCAACATCCGGTCGGCCAGGCCGATGACCTCGCGGGCGGGCCGGACGTCGACCAGCACCGACCCGGCGGCGAGCAGCCGCTCCACCGCGGTGCGGTTGGCGGCGGCGCGGCGGGTGTCCAGGGCGAGCGCGGCGAGGTCGCCCGGGTCGCCGAAGCCCGGCGGCCGCCAGTCGACGTCGGCCACCTCGGCGCCCTGGGCGCGCAGCGCGTCGGAGAAGACATCGACGCCGGCCGCCACGACGGACGGCGGGCCGGAGAGCAGGTTCCCGAGGTTCATGCGGATGCTCCCAGCAGGTCGAGGGCGTACCGCGTGGCCGCGGCGTTGGACGAGAAGACGGCACAGCCGGCGGCGGCCAGGGCGTCGGCCTGGCGCGACCAGCCCTGCGGATCGCCCTCGGTGCCGATCAGCGCGACGACGACCGGCAGCTGCTTCTGCGCCCGGGCCGCCTGCAGCGCAGGGACCAGCGCGCCGGCCGGATCGGGGTCGGCCCCGTACCCGAGGACGACGTCGAGCAGCAGGACCGCCGGCTCGTCGGCGGCGGCGACGCCGGCGATGGCCTCCAGCCGCAGCGTCGGGTCGATCATCGGGTGCGCGCGGCCCACGGTGAGGGCGTCGTCGCCGAAGTCGACGACCAGGTGGCCGGAGGCGGACAGGTCCGTACCGAGGTCGAGCTCCGGCTCCAGCGGGGTGTTCGAGCGGATGCCGCCGAGCGCCGGGGCGGCGATCAACATGGCCTCGTCGGCGAGCGTGCCGCCGGAGTAGAGGCCCTTGAGCGCCGCGCCGGGAACGGCGGCCTCCGCGGGCCCGGGGCGCGACGGCCACACCGGGACGTCGAGCCCCATGTCGGTCAGCAGCGCCTCGACGGCGGCGGTGAGATCCGGGGTCTCCGCCGACAGCGCGGCGCTGCTGACGGGGACGGAGAGCCCGTCGGCGAACGACGTCACCGCGGCGGCGACCGAGGGCGCCGGCGGCTTGGACACCACCAGCACCCGCTCGGTGGCGGGGTCGGCGTCCAGCGCGGCGAGCGCGTCGAGGGTGGCCAGCCCGCCGACCTCCTCCTTGAGGTCGCGGCCGCCGACGCCGAGCACGTGGGAGACCCCGACGCCGGCCATGTCGAGCAGGCAGGACACCTGCTGGGCGCCCGTGCCCGACGCGGCGACGAGCCCGACCGGGCCGGGGCGGACGACGTTGGCGAAGCCGAGGGCGACGCCGGAGACGATCGCGGTGCCGCAGTCGGGCCCCATGACGAGCACGCCGGCGTCGTGGGCGGCGCGCTTGAGCGCGACCTCGTGCTCGACGGGAACGCCGTCGGAGAAGACCAGCACGCTGCGGCCGGCGGCGATGGCGTCGGCGGCCTCGGCGACGGCGTACTGGCCGGGGACGCTCACGATGGCCAGCGCCGGGGAGTCGGGCGCGAGCTCGTCGAGCCCGGCCCCGACCGTGCGGTGCGCGACGGCGGTGGCGCTGCCGGTGGAGCGCTCCCGCTCGGCCAGCGCGGCGTCGACGTCGGCGAGCGCATCGGCCAGCGCGGCGTCGTCCTCGGCGCGAACGGCGATCAGGAGCTGCTCGGGCGAGGCGTCGCCGGCAGGGGCGAGCCCCATGTTCGCGGCGAGCTCCAGGTTCAGCGGCGTCGCCATGGCGACGAGCACGGCCGAGACGCCGTCGCGGGCGCCGACGCGGCGGCTCACCTGCATCAACTTCACCGAGTCGGCATAGACCCCGGATCGCAGCTGCACCGAGACCGCGGCGTCTCCACAGGAGGGGGCTGAGGGGCTCATCCTCGAAACCGTACCGACAGATCTCTCAGCGGTGAAGTATCGGCATCTGCGTGCAATAACGATTTAGCATTGAGGTACTTCCGCCCACCGGGTGGGGCGTGCCACATTGACGCCTCCCGGTGGGGACGACGACCCGTCGCCCGACACCGCACCGCATCGAAAGTGCACGTCGAGGAGGCACTCATGGCGTTCGGGTGGAAGCTCTACGGGGACGGCAAGACGCCCCCGCTCGGGGAGGCCGTCGCACCCGACGAGCGCCTCTCCTGGCCACGCACGGTCGGCATCGGCGCGCAGCACGTCGTCGCGATGTTCGGGGCGACGTTCGTCTTCCCGATCGTCATGGGGCTGGACCCCAACCTCGCCATCATGATGAGCGGCGTCGCCACGATCATCTTCCTGCTGATCGTGAAGAACCGGGTGCCGAGCTACCTCGGCACCAGCGCCGCCTTCGTCGGCGGTGTGGCCGCGATCCGGGCCAACGGCGGTGACTCCAGCGACGTCGTCGGCGCGCTGCTGGTCGCCGGCGTCGTCCTCGCCCTGGTCGGTCTGCTGATCCACTTCGCGGGCCTGGGCGTCATCAACCGGGTGCTCCCGCCGGCCGTCACCGGCGCGGTGGTCATGCTCATCGGCTTCAACCTCGCCCCGGTCGCCGCGGGCGTGTACTGGCCGCAGGACCAGTGGGTCGCGCTGGCCACGATGGCCTTCGTCATCGTCGCCTCGCTCGCCCTGCGCGGCTTCCTCGCCCGCATCTCGATCCTGCTCGGCCTGATCTTCGGCTACCTGCTGTCGGTCCTGCTGGACGCCACCGCCGGCCAGATCACCTCGGTCGACGGCACGGGCGCGGTCAGCACCCGTGACCGGATCAACTTCGACTCGGTCGCCGACGCCGACTGGTTCGGCTTCCCCGACTTCACCGGGCCGACCTTCTCGCTCAACTTCTCGCTGCTGGTGATCCCCGCGGTGATCGCCCTGGTGGCGGAGAACGCCGGCCACGTCAAGGCCGTCTCCGAGATGACCAAGCGCGACCTCGACCCGTACATGGGCCGTGCCGTCGCGGCCGACGGCATCGCGACCGTCGTCGCCACCTCCGTCGGCGGCTCCCCCACCACCACCTACGCCGAGAACATCGGCGTCATGGCTGCCACCCGCGTGTACTCGACGGCGGCCTACTACGTGGCCGCGGTCGTCGCCATCCTGCTGGGCCTGATCCCCAAGTTCGGCGCGCTGATCAACATCGTCCCGGGCGGCGTGCTCGGCGGCATCACCGTGGTCCTCTACGGGATGATCGGCCTGCTGGGCGCCAAGATCTGGAAGGAGAACCGGGTCGACTTCGCCAACCCGATCAACCTCGTGCCGCTCGCGGCCGGGATCATCATCGGCATCGGCAACGTCACCCTGACCTTCACCGACGAGTACGTGCTCAACGGCATCGCGCTGGGCTCGATCGTCGCGGTCGTCGCCTGGCACGTGGCGCGGGCACTGGCGCCGGCCGAGATGAAGGCGGCGCTGCTCCGCGAGGGCGCGCACCCGGCCGCCGGCAGCACCTTCGGGCACGGCGTCGGCGACGAGGTCAGCTCCGACCCGTCGTCGGTGGACGAGGTCGGCCGCCCCGGCGTCCTCGACGGCAAGACCCCGGGCTCGGACGCACACCGCCGCTGACGCCCGCACCACCCCCCGCCGCCCCCGGCGCCCGGACGACACCGTCCGGGCGCCGGGGGCGGCGTTCGTCCGGAGACGTCGCCGAGGACGTGCGGTGCCGGATACGGGCGGTTGGCGGGGAGCGGGTGGCGCTCCGCGGCCGCCGTTACGAAGTTTTAGCGCTGAGGTACTTTCGCCCGCCTCCACCCGGGTGACAGAGTGACTTCTCCGCCAGCCGCTCGCACGGAGGTGACCGCAGCCGGTGAAGCCCGCCCCCTTCCGCTACGCCGACCCAGGCTCCCTGGACGAGGCCCTCGAGGTCCTCGCCGAGGAGGGCGCCAAGGTGCTCGCCGGGGGCCAGTCGCTCCTGCCGCTCCTCTCGATGCGCCTCGCCGCGCCGGCCACGCTCGTGGACATCAACCGGGTCCCGGGCCTGGGCTCCGTCGAGGCCACCGACGACGGGGTCACCGTGGGGGCGCTGGTCCGCCACCACGCCCTCCTGCACGACGACGGCGCCGCCCGGGTCCAGCCCCTGCTGGCCCGCGCCACGGCGAACGTCGCCCACCCGGCGATCCGGAACCGAGGAACCACCGTCGGGTCGATCGCGCACGCCGACCCGTCGGGCGAGATGACGTCGGTGCTCGCCCTGACCGGCGGCTCCGTCACGGTGGCGACCGCGGCGGGCAGCGAGACCGTCGGGTGGCGGGACCTCTTCGTCGGCCCACTGGAGACGTCGATCACCGGGCCCGCCGTCGTCACCTCCGCCTTCTTCCCCGCCCTGCCGGCCCACTCGGGCACCGCGTTCGCCGAGGTCGCCCGCCGCAAGGGCGACTACGCGGTCTGCGGCGCGGGCGTCGTCGTCACGCTGGACGCCGACCGGCGGGTGGAGTCGGCCCGCGCCTCCTACGTCTCGGTGGGCCTGACCCCCGAGGTGCATGATCTGACCGAGGCCGTCGCCGGGTCGCCGGTGGAGAAGGCCGACTGGGCGGCTGCCGGCGCGCTGGCGCGGACACTGGTGGACCCGGACACCGACATCCACGCCAGCGCCGACTACCGGCGCCTGCTGGTGGGTGTGCTCACCGAACGAACTCTGGCCGAGGCTGCCGCCGAAGCCGCTGGGAGGGCCGCATGACCGCCGTCGACACCGAGCGGACCATCACCGTCACCGTGAACGGTGTTCCCCGTGAAGCCACCGTGCCGGTGCGCCGGCTGCTGTCCGACGCCCTGCGGCACGACCTGGGGCTGACCGGTACCCACGTCGGCTGCGAGCACGGCGTCTGCGGAGCGTGCACGGTGATCGTCGACGGCGCTCCGGTGCGCTCGTGCCTGATGCTCGCCGTCCAGGTGCACGGGTCGGAGGTGCGCACCGTGGAGGGGCTGGCGCACGACGACCACCAGGGCGGCCAGGTGCTGCACCCGGTGCAGGAGGCCTTCCGCGAGTGCCACGCGCTGCAGTGCGGGTTCTGCACGCCGGGCTTCCTCATGACGATCGCGGCCGGGCTCGAGGGGCGCGACAACTCGGTGGAGATCACCGAGGAGGAGGTCGACGAGATGGTCGGCGGCAACCTCTGCCGGTGCACCGGCTACGCCAACATCAAGAAGGCCGTGCACACCGCGGCCGCCGCGATGAGGGACGACGCGTGACGACGAAGCTCTTCGGCGAGCCGGTCCGCCGGCGTGAGGACCAGCGGCTGATCACCGGCAAGGGCCGCTACCTGGACGACATCGGCTCGCAGGCGCTGGCCGCCGCGTTCGTGCGCTCGCCGCACGCGCACGCCCGCATCGTCTCCGTCGACGTCGACGAGGCGCTGGACGTCGAGGGTCTGGTGGCCATCTACACCTACGAGGACCTGACCGGCCCGATGGCCGAGCCGCTGCCGGTGCTCATCCCGCACCCGCAGCTGCACGCCCCGCGCACCGGGTTCCCGCTCGCGAACGGCGAGGTCAACCACGTCGGCGAGCCCGTCGTCATGGTGGTGGCCACCGACCGGTACGTGGCCGAGGACGCCGTCGAGAAGATCGTCGTCACGTACGAGGAACTGCCCGTCGTGGTCGGCGTGGACGCCGCCCGCGCGGCGCGCCACGCGGTGCACGAGGAGATCCCGGACAACGTCGCGGCCCGGCACCACCAGGAGACCGGCGACGTCGAGCCGGTGCTGGCCGCCTCGCCGCGCACGCTGAGTTTCACCCAGTACATCGAGCGCAGCGCCTGCATGCCCATGGAGGGCAAGGGCGTGCACGCCCGCTGGGACGCCGACGACTCCTCGCTGCGCGTCTACACGAGCACCCAGGCGTCGACGTCGGTGCGCGCGGCGATCGCGGCGAAGTTGAACCTCTCGCTGGACAAGGTCGAGGTGATCGCGCCCGACGTCGGCGGCGGCTTCGGCGTGAAGATCGTGCACCCGTGGCCCGAGGAGCTGCTGGTGCCGATGGCCGCCATCGCCCTGGGCCAGGAGGTGAAGTGGGCCGAGGACCGGCGCGAGCACTTCATCGGCTCGGCGCACGAGCGCCAGCAGCGACAGGAGATCACCGTCGGGTACGACGACGACGGCCGGATCACCGCCCTCGACGTGCACATCTGGCACGACAACGGCGCCTACACGCCCTACGGGATCATCGTGCCGATCGTGACGGCGACCCAGCTGGTCGGGCCGTACGCGCTGCCGGTGTACCGGGTGATCGTGGAGTCGGTGTTCACCAACACCGTCATCGTGACGCCGTACCGCGGCGCCGGGCGGCCGCAGGGCTGCTACGCGATGGAGCGGACGATGGACCGCATCGCCGATGAGCTCGGCCTGGACCGGGCGCTGGTGCGCGAGCGGAACCTCATCCAGCCCGATCAGTTCCCCTACGACCACCACCTGACGTTCCAGGACGGCCGGCCGGTCATCTACGACTCGGGCGACTACCCGGGGCTGATGGTGAAGCTGAAGGACCTCGTGGGCTGGTCCTCGGTGGACGAGCTCCGAGCCGGAGCCGAGGCGCGCGGGAAGCTCCTCGGCGTCGGGATGGCGCTGTACGTGGAGGGCACCGGGCCCGGGCCGTACGAGGGCGGGCACGTGCAGGTGCTGGGTTCCGGCAAGGTGCTGGTGTCCACCGGGCTCACCTCGCAGGGACAGGGGCACGAGACGGCATTCGCGCAGATCGTCGCCTCCGAGCTCGGTGTGCCGATCGAGGACGTCGAGGTGACCACCGGCGACACCCGGCGCTTCGGCTACGCCGTCGGCACGTTCGCCTCGCGGGCCGCGGTGATGAGCGGCAACGCGATCGCGCTGGCCGCGCGCGGGGTGCGGGAGAAGGCGCTGCGGATCGCCGCCGAGGTGCTGGAGGCGTCGCCCGAGGACCTGGAGATCGACGAGGGCCTCGTGCAGGTGAAGGGCGTGCCGGGCACCTCGATCCCGCTGCGCACGGTGGCGGTGCTGTCGAACCCGCTGCGGTACGCCTTCGACGAGGCGGCCCGGCAGGCGACCCAGTTCGCCGGCCCGAACGACGACTCCAAGCCGCCGGTGGCGCCGGGCGACGCGCCCGGGCTGGAGCACCGCGACTACTACTCGCCGATCCGGTCGACGTTCGCCTCCGGGGCGCACGCGGCGATCGTGGAGATCGACCCGGCGACGTGGGAGATCGACGTCGTGAAGTACGCGGTGGTGCACGACTGCGGCAACGTGGTGAACCCGATGATCGTCGAGGGCCAGGTGCACGGCGGCGTGGCCCAGGGCGTCGGCGGGGCGCTGTACGAGCGGATGGCCTACGACGCCGACGGGCAGCTGCAGAACGCCTCGTTCATGGACTTCCTGATGCCCTACGCGTCGGAGGTCCCGGACATCGACATCGACCACCAGCAGACGCCGTCACCGCTGAACCCGCTGGGCATCAAGGGCGCCGGGGAGGCCGGCGTCATCCCGGGGACGGCGGCCCTGGCCTCGGCGATCGAGGACGCGGTGGGACGGCGGATCGCCTCGATGCCGATCTCGCCGACCGAGCTGTACGACCTGGTGCGTTCCCCTGATTCGGAGAAGACCGCTGCGGCCGGGCGCCGGGCGGGGACTGGAGTGATGGCGTGAACCTGGACGGCTCTGCGGTTCTCTCGGGCGACCCGGAGAAGGTGTGGTCGGTGATCACCGACCCGGCCGTGCTGGCGCGCACGATCCCGGGCTGCGAATCGCTGGAGCAGGTCGGGGACGACGAGTACAAGATGAACGTCTCCGTCGGCGTCGGCGCGATCCGCGGCACGTACGCCGGTGAGGTGAAGCTGTCCGACAAGCAGCACCCGGCGTCCTACGTGATGCACGCCTCCGGCGCCGGTGCCCCGGGGAACGCACGGGCGACGGTGACGATCAACCTCTCACCCGCCGAGGACGGCAGGACCAACCTGACCTACTCGGCCGACGCCGTGATCGGCGGACCGGTGGCCGGCGTGGGCCAGCGGATGATCACCGGCGTGGCCAAGCGGATGGCCGGCCAGTTCTTCAAGGCGATCGACGACGAGCTGACGGGCGCGGCTGTGGCTGCTCCGGCAGCGGCCCGGCCGACGGCCGCTGCGGTCAGCGGCACGTCGGTCTCTGCTTCCACTGGGGAGCAGAGCCCGACTGCTGCACCCCCCGTGTTCGCCGGCACGGCCGCCGGCGTTCCGGCGGGAACGTCCAGCGATGCGCAGACGCTCGCGCTGGGCGCCGCCGGCGGTGCCCTGCTGACGCTGATCGGTGTCCTCGTGGGCTACCGCCTCGGCCGCCGGGTGTAGTCCCGTCGCCCGTCCTGTGATCCCTGTCAGGGTCGGGCGCCGACATCGTCGACGAGCTGTCCTCCGACCACCGACCCTGGCGGACTCCCGTCATCCGGGCCACGCCGGCGGGGACGGAGCGGAACAGGACGGGGAACGCGGGCGCTGACGACGGCGGACGCCCGACGAAGGAGATTCCGCATGCCCAAGACCTGGTTCATCACCGGCGCATCCCGTGGCTTCGGCCGCGAGTGGTCGATCGCCGCCCTCGAGCGCGGCGACGCCGTCGCCGCCACCGCCCGGAACACCGACAGCCTCGGCGACCTGGTGCGGCAGTTCGGCGACAGGGTGCTGCCGGTCGAGCTCGACGTCGACGACCGCGATGCCGTCTTCGCGGCCGTGCAGCAGGCGCACGACCACTTCGGCGCGCTGGACGTCGTCGTCAACAACGCGGGCTACGGCCAGTTCGGCATGGTCGAGGAGATCAGCGAGGCCGAAGCCCGCGCCCAGTTCGACACCAACGTCCTCGGCGCCCTGTTCGTGACCCAGGCCGCCCTGCCCTACCTGCGGGCCCAGCGCTCCGGCCACATCCTGCAGGTCAGCAGCATCGGTGGGATCAGCGCGTTCCCGAACATCGGCATCTACCACGCCTCCAAGTGGGCGCTGGAGGGGTTCAGCCAGTCACTGGCCGCGGAGGTTGCCGACTTCGGCATCAAGGTGACGATCATCGAGCCCGGCGCCTACGCCACCGAGTGGGGCGGCGCCTCGGCCAAGCACGCCACCCCGAATCCGGCCTACGACGACTTCCGCGAGAAGGCCGCCGAGCAGCGGAAGGTCCGCGCCGGCAACCCGGGCGATCCGCTCGCCACCCGCGAGGCGGTGCTGCAGCTCGTCGATGCGGAGAACCCGCCGCTGCGCATCTTCTTCGGCGACGGCCCGCTGGCGATCGCCGAGCGCGACTACGAGTCCCGGCTGACCGAGTGGCGCGCATGGGAGCCGCTCTCCAAGGCGGCGCACGGCAGCAAGGGCTGAGCCGGGGCGGGCCACGCCGGGGACCGTGCCCGCGGGCCAGGTGATCAGCACCCACCGAGGGCTGTCCGCGAACCGGTCCGGGCAGCCCTCGGTACGTTCTCGTCGGCGTCAGCCCGCGAGCAGCCGCCGGGTCTGGCGGCCGAGGGCGACCAGCGAGCCGTCCTCCGCCCGCAGCCCCACGTCGTCGATCGCGACGTCGGCGTCGCACCAGACGGTGCGCTGGTCCACCCGCACCCACGCCCCGGTCCCGGGCACCGGCCCCGCGAGGTGGGCGGTCAGCTCGACCGTGGGCATCGCCGCCGGCACCGTACGGACGGCGAACAGCGACGGGGGGAGCACATCCAGCAGCACCCCGAGCTGGACCAGCGGCTCCAGCTCCGCGCCCCGGATGCGCACCCACGCGTGCAGGCGCGGCTCGGCGCCCCCGGCCAGCGGGCGCGACGTGCCCAGCGCCCGGATCTCGGTGTGCTCGGCGACCGGCACGTACTCGGGCGGCAGCTCGAACGGAACGCCGTCGGCGATCCGCGGCGGCTCGGCCGCCGCCCAGTGCTCGATCCCCGGGGACGCCGGGCGCGCCAGGGTGAGCGTCTGGGCCACCGCGCGGAGGACGCCGTCCTGGACCAGCTCGCTGCGCACGCTGCCGGTGCGGCCGCCGCGGTCGGCGGTCGCCGTCACCACCGCCTCGACGCCGGGGGCGACGCCGCCCGTCAGGTGCGCGGTCACCGCGCGCGGGGGCGCACCGGCCAGCGCCGCGGCGGCCGCGAGCAGGTGGCCGACGACCAGCCCGCCCTGCGTGTGGGTGAACGACCGCCAGCTCGGGTCGAAGGAGAGCCGACGTCCGGACGTGGTGGCGAGGGTCATGGGGTCCTCTCAGCGGACGGAAGGGGGTCGGGGTGCCGGTGGGCGGCGCGCCCGGGGGCAGGGCGGACGATGCCGCCGCCGCCGACAGGTTGGCGAGCGTCAGCCCGACGCCCAGGCCGGTGAGCAGCTGCCCGGGGAGGAAGGCGGTGACGTACTGGGGATCCGTGCCCACCTGCGCCAGCCACCAGGGCCCGCCGAGGGCGAACAGCGGAGCCCGCCTCGATCGCCGAGTAGCCCCAGCCGCCGGTCAGCCACAGCACGGTGCCCAGCAGCATCGCGGCGAAGGCGGCCATGAAGGCGTGCGCAGCAGCAGGGCCGACGACGTCGCCGTCACCATCGCCGCACCCGCAGACAGCACGACCCGGAAGGCGACCAGGCTGCCCACGCCCCAGGCGGGCGCGCAGCCCAGCGAGCCGGCACCGCAGGTGCCCAGGCCGGGGAGGACGACCCGCCGTCGTGCTCATGCGCACCCCTGCCGCCGACGGTTCGACATCCGAACCGAGGGAGTCGGACGTTACACGACTTGGTTCGACATGCGAACCTCGAGGCATGACGCGACTGGACGAGCTACCGGGCCGGCGCTGCTCCATCGCGGGCGCGCTCGACGTCGTCGGCGACCGGTGGGCGCTGCTGATCGTCCGCGAGGTGTCGCTGGGTGCCCACCGGTTCAGCGAGATCCTGCGGGGCACCGGTGCGCCCCGGGAGCGGCTGACCGCCCGGCTGAACGCCCTCGTGACCGCCGGCGTGCTGGAGCGTCGCGAGTACAGCCGGAGCCCGCCGCGGGCCGACTACCACCTGACGAAGGCCGGCCGGGACCTGCTCCCGGTGCTGCAGGCGCTCATGCAGTGGGGCGACCGCCACGTCGCCGACACCCCGCCGGTCGAGCTCCACCACCACGGGCACCGCATCTCGGCCTCCTGGGTGTGCGACGTCTGCGGCGAGCCGGTCGGGCGCGACACCGAGCGGCACGTTCCCGGCGGGCACTGACCGGACGCGCCTCGCGCGGGGGACGAGGGCTCCGGCCACCACCGGCAGCAACCGGGCGGCGCCGAGCCCCCTCAGCCCAGGGCGGCGTAGACGGCGCGGACGTAGGCCTCGCTCCGCGGAGAACCGATCAACCCGCTGCCCATCCTGTTCATCATGTAGCTGATCGTCAGCCGCCGGTCGAGGTCCATCACCACCAGCGAGCCACCCCAGCCGCCCCAGAAGAACGTCCGGCCCGCGGGCACGTAGGGGACCGTCGGGGAACCCAGGCAGAAGCCCATCCCCCACCGGAACGGCGCGCCGAGCACCAGGTCCTCGCCGTCGGCCTGCTGGTCGAACACCTTCTCGACCGTCTCCGGCGACAGCAGCCGGACACCACCGGCCTCGCCGCCCAGCGAGAGGATCCGCAGCACCCGCATGACGCCGCGGGCGTTGGAGTGCCCGTTCAGCGCGCCGAGGTCGGCGGCCCGCCACTCCGGGGAGTTCGCCGCCTTCGCCGACGCGGTCGGCCCGGTGAAGGTCTTGACGCTCACCGACCCGGGGTCCAGCGTGCGCGGGTCGACGTCGGGCCGCGGTGGGGGCACCACCGGCGCGATCCGGGACACCTCGGACTCCCGCGCCCCGACCTGGAAGTCCGCCCCCAGCGGATCGGCGACGTTGTCGGCGACGAACTTCTTGAACGTCGTGTTCGTGATCCGCCGGATGACCTCGCCGACCAGGTGCCCCTGGTTGTTGGCGTGGTAGCCCGAGGCCGTTCCCGGCTCCCACCAGGGACGCTGCTGGGCCAACCGCTCGGTGGCCGAAGGCCAGTCGTACATGTCGCGGATGGAGAAGGGCTGCTCCCAGCCCGAGACGCCGGAGGTGTGCGAGAGCAGATGGCGCACCTGGACGTGCTTCTTGCCCTTGGCGCAGAACTCCGGCCAGTAGTCGCCCACCGGCGCGTGGAGGTCCAGCTCGCCGCGCTCGACCAGCAGCAGCGCCGACAGCGCCAGCACGCACTTGGTCGTCGACCAGACGTTGACGATGGTGTGCTCGGACCACGGCTGGGTGCGGGCCTCGTCCCGGTAGCCGCCCCAGAGGTCGACGACGGTCTCGCCGTCGAGGTCGACGGCGATCGACGCGCCGAGCTCCTCGCCGTCCAGCTGCTGCGCCAGCGCTTCGCGCACCCCGGCGAACCGCTCGTCGCACCTGCCGTGGACCTCCGCCATGAGCCCTCCTCGTCGCGACCCCGACTGCCGCCTGCTGTGGATGAGACCACCACACACTCGCCGCCCGGACCGGTGCCCGCCACCGCGCGGGCCCGCCCGCCGAGGAGAGCGCCCGTTCGGCCGGGTGGGCCGCCGGCAACCCCGGACGACGTCGGCTCCCCGGTCGAGCGGCAGCGGTACCGCGCCACGTGGTGCGGCTACGCCCCGGCCGGCTCCGTTCTCATCGGCACAGACCCCGGTCAGTGATGGAATGCTCAACCATCGGTGCCCGTTGCCCCGCCCGGAACGACCACTCGAGCAGCACGGAGGAATCGACATGGCACGGATCGGCGTGTTCGGCGGAACCGGTTACGCGGGCGGCGCGCTCGTCGCCGAGGCGGCCCGGCGGGGTCACGCGGTGACCTCCTACAGCCGGAGCCTCCCCGACCAGCGGGTCGACGGCGTCGAGTACGTGGCGGGGTCGCTGCTGGACGAGGGCACCCGCCGCACCGCCGTCGAGGCCGCCGACGTGATCGTGGTCGCCGTCGCCCCCCGCGGGGACATGGCCGGCTCCGTGCGCGGTGGCATCGCCGCCCTGGCCGCCGACGCCGAGCGGGCCGGCGTCCGGCTGGGCGTCATCGGCGGTGCCGGGTCGCTGCAGGTCAGCGAGGGAGGACCGCTGCTGTTCGACACCTCCGAGTTCCCCGCCGACTACCGCCCCGAGAGCCTGGAGATGGCCGGGGCCCTGGACGACCTGCGGGCCACCGAAAGCCTGGACTGGTTCTACCTCTGCCCACCGGCGGGCTACGGCGCCTTCGCCCCCGGGGAGCCGCGGGGCACCTACCGGGTGGGCGACGACGTCCTGCTGACCGACGAGCAGGGCAACTCCTTCATCGGCGGCGCAGACTTCGCCCTCGCCCTGGTCGACGAGATCGAGCGGCCGGCCCACCGCCGGGCGCGCTTCACCGTCGCCTACTGATCCGCGGAACCCGGGGCGTGCACCGGGACCGGGTCGTCCAGGTCCTCGCGCGGAGCTCCGTTCAGCCGTCGGTACGGCCGGCGGCGCGGGCACACATCGGCCCGGTCAGGCGCGCGCGGTCCGCCGGCGCTGGGAGCTCTTCGCCCCGTACATGGCGCGGTCGGCGCGGGCGATCACGTCGTCGGCCGCCTCGTCGGGGTGCCCGACGGCCAGACCCACGCTGACCCCGATGACCAGCGGTCCGTCCGGCCCGGGAAAGGGCACGCCGAGCCGCGCGACGACGCGGCGGGAGAGGTCGGCGAGCTCCTGCTCGTCGCTGCGGGGGCTGAGGATGACGAACTCGTCGCCGCCGAAGCGCGCCACCAGGTGGTCCGCTCCGGCCACCTCCACCAGGCGGGTGGCCGCCTCGGCGAGCAGCCGGTCGCCGACCCCGTGCCCGTACTCGTCGTTGACCGTCTTGAAGTCGTCGAGGTCGCAGAACAGCACCCCGCAGCCGCCCGATCCGAGCTGGACGGCGAGCATGTCGAACAGCGCGCCCCGATTGGCCACGCCGGTGAGCAGGTCGGTCCGGGTCTGCTCGTGCAGCCGGGCCTCGCGCGCCCGGTCGTCGGTGACGTCGAGGCCGACGCAGGCGATCCCGTAGGGCCGCCCGTCGTCGTCGAGCAGGACGGTGTTGCGCATGGTCACCCGGCGCAGCTCGCCCCGGGCGTCGATCCAGTCGGCCTCCTGCGGGTGAGCCTTCCCGCTCGCGATCGCCAGGCGCACGGCGTCCTCGGCGTACGGCACGTCGGCCGGGGTCACCCACACGTCGACGAACCGCCGGCCGACCAGCGCGTCGTCGTCGCGGCCGGTGAAGCGCTGCAGGGCCGGGTTGGCGAGCACGATGCGGCCCTCGGCGTCGATGATGCACAGCAGCGCGTCCACCGCCTGCACGAAGGCGTGTGCCATCTGCACCTGCAGCAGGGCGGGGCCCGCCTCGCCCTGCTGGGCCGAGCCTCCCTGCGCCTTCATCAGGCCTCACTCCTGGCAGTCATCAGACGGATTCGTTCCGCACCCGGAGCTGCGAACATACGACGCCGCGGCGTTCCCCGGACCCTTTCCGGAGCTGCCCCGCCACCCCGGGTTGCCTAACGTGGATCGCGGAACCAGCACGCCGCAGCCCAGGGGGAAGGAACCCGCATGCTCTCCGAGAGGTCCACACCCGTCATCCAGGCGACGCTGCCGGTGGTGGCGGAGAACATCCAGGAGATCGCCCGGCGCTTCTACGCGCATCTGTTCGGAGAGCACCCGGAGCTGCTCGACGGCACGTTCAACCGGGGCAACCAGACCGAGGGCACCCAGCAGCTCGCGCTGGCCGGCTCGGTCGCGGTCTTCGCCAGCGCGCTGGTCAACCACCCCGACCGGTTGCCCGAGCACCTGATGAGCCGCATCGCGCACAAGCACACCTCGCTGGGCATCACGCCCGAGCAGTACCAGGTCGTCCACGACAACCTGTTCTGGGCGATCGTCGACGTCCTCGGCGACGCCGTCACACCCGAGGTGGCCGCCGCCTGGGACGAGGTCTACTGGTTGATGGCCAACGCGCTGATCAACCAGGAACGCGGCCTCTACAGCGCCCGCGGGGTGCGGCCGGACACCGTCTGGCGGCCGTGGGAGGTCACCGAGAAGGTCGCCGAGACCGACGACGTCGTCACCTTCCGGGTGCGGCGGGTCGACGACCGGCTGGTCAAGACGTCATTGCCCGGCCAGTACGTGACCGTGCGGCCGGTCATGCCCGACGGCGTCCGCCAGCCCCGGCAGTACAGCCTCACCCGGGCCGACGACGGCGAGCACCGCCAGTTCTCCGTCAAGCGGGTGCGCGGCGGCGACAAACCCGACGGGGAGGTCTCCAACCTGCTGCACGACTCCGTCGACGTCGGCGACCGGCTGGAGCTGTCAGTCCCCTTCGGCGACGTCGTCCTCGACGACTCCGGCCGGCCGGTGGTGTTCGCCAGCGCCGGCATCGGCATCACGCCGATGGCCGGGATGCTCTCGCACCTCGCGCACGCGGGTTCGGGTCTCGACGTCCGGCTGTGGCACGCCGACGTGGACGAGGAGTCCTGGGCGCTGCGGCAGCAGGTGCTCGGCGACCTCGGAAAGCTGCCGAAGGCCTCGGTGCACGTCTGGTTCGAGCGGGGAGCCGAGTGCTCGCTGCCGGTCACCGGGGTGCACGCCGGGCAGATGGACCTCGCCGACGTCGAGCTGCCGTGGGGCGCGGTCTACTACCTCTGCGGCCCGCTGCCGTTCATGCAGGCGCTGCGCAGCGCGCTGATCGACGAGGGCGTTCCGGCGAAGGACATCCAGTACGAGGTGTTCGGCCCCGACCTCTGGCAGGCCGACCTGGATTGAGCGCCGAGCCGCGCACCCGCCGGAGGAGCCTGGGCCCCGGCGGGTGCAGCGGAGCGGGTCAGCGGGCGGCGGCCAGGAACGGGTAGTCGACGTAGCCCTCGGGCCCGGGCGCGTAGAAGGTCAGCGGGTCGGGCTCGTTCTCGGGGTGCTCGCCCCGCCACCGCTCGACGAGGTCGGGGTTGGCCAGCACGGGGCGCCCGACGGCGACGGCCTCGGCGTGCGACTCGTCGACCAGCGCCACGGCCTCGTCCCGGGTGGTGACGGTGCCGAAGCCGCTGTTCGCGACCAGCGGACCGCCGAACCGGCGGCGCAGCTCCTGCACCAGGTCGCCGGCAGGTTCCACGTGCAACACGCTCAGGTAGGCGAGGCCGAGCGGGCGCAGCCCGTCCACCAGCGCGCCGTAGGTGGCGAGCACGTCCTCGCGGTCGGTCTCCAGGGCGTCCTGGATGTTGTGCTCGGGGGAGATCCGGAGGCCGACGCGGCCGGCCCCGACCGCCTCGGCCACGGCGGTGGCCACCTCGATGACGAAGCGGGCGCGGTTCTCCGGGCTCCCGCCGTAGACGTCGTCGCGCTGGTTGGCGGCCGGCGACAGGAACTCGTGCAGCAGGTAGCCGTTGGCCGAGTGCACCTCGACGCCGTCCACCCCCGCCTCCACGGCCCGCTTCGCGGCGGCGACGAAGTCGGCGATCGTCGCGCGCGCCTCCTCGGTGGTGAGCGCGTGCGGCACCGGGAAGGCCTTCTTCACACCTCCGCCGACGTGCACCTCGCCCCGGATGGCCACCGCGCTCGGTGCGACCACGCGGGTGCCGGTGAGCTCGGGGTGGGAGACCCGCCCGCCGTGCATGAGCTGCAGGACGATCCGGCCGCCGCGGGCGTGGACGGCGTCGGCGACCCTGCGCCAGCCCTCTGCCTGCTCGTCGGTGACGATGCCCGGCTGGCCGGCGAACGCGCGCGACTCGTCGTTCGGGAAGGTGCCCTCGGTGATGATCAGGCCGACGCCGGCCCGCTGCTCGTAGTGCTCGACGACGATGTCGCGGGGGATGCCGGCGCGGCCGGAGCGCATCCGGGTCAGCGGGGCCATGACGACGCGGTTGGCCAGCTCGAGGTCACCGAGCCGCACAGGGGAGAACAGGTCCATGCCGGCCGCAACCACCCGCCGAGCGGCAGGGATTCCGCGGTGCGGCGATCGTCACGCCGTCGCCGTCCGCGGACGAGGTCCTCGACCTCGCGGTACTGCAGCCGGCCCCGCGAGGGTGGCCGGCGGCGTCCTCGGCGGGCCTGGTCAGCCGGCGAGGACGGCGTCCCGCTGCGCGATGCCGGCCAGCCGGGCGTACCGGCCGCCGAGGGCCATGAGCTCCTCGTGCGAGCCCTGCTCGGCGACCCGCCCGGCGTCCAGGACGACGATCCGGTCGGCGTCGCGCACCGTGGAGAGCCGGTGCGCGATCGTGATCGTCGTGCGGCCGCGGCTGGCCTCGTCGAGCGCCGCCTGCACCGCCCGCTCCGTCTCGTTGTCCAGGGCGCTGGTCGCCTCGTCGAGAACGAGCACCCGGGGATCGCGCAGCAGCGTGCGGGCGATGGCCAGCCGCTGCTTCTCCCCGCCGGAGAACCGGTGCCCGCGGGCGCCGACGACCGTCTCGTACCCGTCGGGCAGCGCGGCGATGACCTGGTGCACCTGCGCCCGGCGGGCGGCGTCGACCAGCTCGGCGTCGGTGGCCTCCGGCCGGGCGTGCAGCAGGTTCTCCCGGACGGTGCCGTGCAGCAGGTAGGTGTCCTGCGAGACGACGCCGACGACGCGGGCCAGGTCGGCCAGCGACACGTCGCGCACGTCGACCCCGTCGATGAGCACCCGCCCGGTGGTGGGGTCGTTGAGCCGGGCCACCAGCGAGGCCAGCGTGCTCTTGCCCGAGCCGGTCTCGCCGACCAGCGCGAGCGCGGAGCCGGCGGGGACGGTGACATCGACGTCGGAGAGCGCGGGGCGGGCCCCGTCGGGGTAGCGGAAGCCGACGTGCTCGAACCGCACCTCGCCGCGGACGGCGGTGGCCTCGAGCGGAACCGGATCGGCGGGGTCGGCGATGTCGACGGGCAGGTCGAGGTACTCGAACACCCGGCTGAACAGCGCCATCGAGGCGGTGAGCGAGACGCCGATGTCCAGCAGCTGCATGAGCGGGCGGAAGAGCGCCCTGCAGGGTCGTGAAGGCGACGAGGGTGCCGATGGTCATGCCGCCCGAGGTCGCCGGCAGGCCCGCGGCCAGGTAGATCAGCGCCGGGATGCCCGCGAACACGATGCTCATCGTGGCCATGCGCCAGCGGCCGGCCAGCTGCGAGCGCACCTCGAGGTCGACCAGGAACTCCGAGGTGCCGGCGAACCGCTGCGACTGCGCCGGCCCCGCGCCCAGCGTCTTGCCCAGCAGCACGCCGCTGACGCTCAGGCCCTCCTCGACCTGGGAGTGCAGGTCGGCCAGGTGGCGCTGGCGCTGGGCGGTGATCGCCCGCCGCATGCGGGCGACCCGGCGGGTGAGCCAGACCGCCGGGGGCAGCACCACCAACGAGAGCAGGGACAGCCGCCAGCTCAGCACGGCCATCGCGACCACCGTGCCGATGACCGTGGTGGCGCTCGATGCGAAGGAGGTCGCCGTCGAGGTGACCACCGACTGCATGCTGCCGACGTCGTTCATCAGCCGGGACTGCACCTCACCGCCCTTGGTGCGGGTGAAGAAGCCCAGCGACTGGCGCTGCAGGTGGGTGAAGACCGCCGTCCGCAAACCATGCATGACCCGCTGCCCGACGGTGGTGGACAGCCAGGTCTGCACCACGCCGAGGACCGCCGTGACGACGGTGACGGCGAGCATCCCGCCGACGGCCCACAGCAGCAGGGGAACGTCCTGCTCGGGGATCGCCTCGTCGATGACCAGCCGGATGAGGAACGGGGTGGCCAGCGCGACGGCCGAGGACGCCACGATCAGGGCAACCACCACGGCCAGCTGCCACCGGTAGGGCCGGAAGAGCGTGGCCACCCGGCTCCACCGGACCGGGGAGCGCTCGAGCTGGGCGCGGTCGGCGGGGTCGGGCTTCCGCCCGGCGTTGCCGCCGCCACCACCGGGCCCGCCACCCCGGCCACCGGTCATCATCATCCCGCTGATGTCGCCACCTCCCGCCGTGGGTTGTTGAGGTTACCTCACTGTCCCCCAACCTCAGGACCGTCGTTACCATTCCTCCGTGGCGGATGACGGGGCCGGCGAGCTGGGTGACCTGCTGATGCGG
This sequence comes from Blastococcus sp. SYSU DS0973, assembly GCF_054051055.1. Classification (NCBI taxonomy): domain Bacteria; kingdom Bacillati; phylum Actinomycetota; class Actinomycetes; order Geodermatophilales; family Geodermatophilaceae; genus Blastococcus; species Blastococcus sp. SYSU DS0973. The sequence continues at coordinate 63,715 of NZ_JBJHAN010000011.1, read as the reverse complement.
GTGGCCCGCAGCCAGCGCCGCCGCTGGCGGGACGCTCTGGCTCCCTGGGACCTCTCCCCGCACCAGGCGCGGGCGCTGCGGGTGATCTGCGAGCGCGACGGCGTCCGGCTGTCCGACCTCGCCGAGTCCCTGCACATCGCCCCCCGCTCGGCGACCGAGGTGGCCGACGGGCTGCAGGAGCGCGGCCTGGTCGAGCGCACCCCCGATCCGGGCGACCGCCGGGCGGTGCTCCTCCGCCCGACCGCCGAGGGCCGGCGCGTCCGCGACGAGGTCGGGCGCGCACGGGCCGCCGACTCCGCCGAGCTCTTCGGCCGCCTCGGGCCCGAGGAGCAGGACGCGCTCACCCGGATCCTGCGCGCGCTCGCCGACTGAACCTCCGCTGCGCCGACAATGGGCACCCGTTCGCCGTCCGGGGAGGCCGATGATGGATCAGCTGGGGATCGACGCGGGAACGGCCGGGTTCGTCGTCCTGACCACCGTGGCCATGTACCTGCTCCTGGTGCTCTGCGTCCGGCTGGTGGGGCAGCGCAGCCTCGCCACCATGTCGAGCTTCGACCTCGGCTGCGCCATCGCGCTCGGCGCGGTCGTCGGCCGCACGGTGCTGCTGCTCGACCCCACGCTGGCCACCGGCGCCGTCGCCATGGTCACGCTGTTCGCGACCCAGACCGCGCTCGCCCGGCTACGGCAGAGCCGGTGGGCCGACCGGCTGATGAACCGGCCGCCGGTCCTGCTCATGGCCGGGGACACCCCGCTGCGGGAGAACATGCGCGCCGCCCACGTCGCCGAGGACGAGCTGCGCCAGAAGCTGCGGCTGGCCGGGATCCGCAACCTCGCCGAGGTGCGGTGCGTGGTCCTCGAGCGCACCGGGGCGGTGAGCGTGGTGCGCCGGTCGGAGCCGCTGGACCCGTGGCTGTTCTCCGACGTGCCCGGTGCCGAGCACCTCTGCGGGGCGGAGGAGCCCGGCGGGCGGCCGACGTCGTCCTGACTACTGCCGCTCCGGCGGGTGCTCGGCCCGCCAGGCGTCGAAGGCGTCGAGGAACGACACCGCCATCCGGTTCTCGGTGAGCACCTCCGCCTGGTCCCGCTCGTCGTGCATCCGGTCGGCCAGCGCCAGCGTGTTGAACTTGATGGCGCGGAAGTAGGGGATGAACGAGCCCGGCGTGAAGGCACGCTTCGACGGGCGGGGCTCGACGCCGTCGGGCGCCCACGGGGCGGGCTCCCGCAGCGCCGGAAGGCCCAGGCCCTCGAGCGCGGCCAGGAACGGTTCGTCGTCGGTCCGGTCGGTGAAGTCACGGGAGAGCTCGAAGAAGACCTGGGCGCCGTCCGGGGCCACGGCGACGACCACCGGCCGGAAGATCGCGGCGTCCTCGTCCCAGGCGCCCAGCGGCTTGGCCAGCCGCGCACCGTCCGGGTCGCTCGCCCAGCGGAACGGGACGTGCCAGGTGCGGTCGAACGCGAGCTGGACCTCCGTCGGGTCGACCGAGGCGAGGACGACCTCGGTGCCGGCGGCGGCGAGGCGGGGCAGCGACCGGGCCAGGCGGACCGCCTGGGCGCAGCAGTAGGGCTACCAGTCGCCGCGCAGACCGACCAGGAGCAGGGCGGCGCGGTCGTCGGAGCGCAGGGCGAGCAGATCCCGGGTGTCCATCCGCCTACGGTAGGAAGCGCGGGGCGACCGCGCACGGCGGAGCCCCGGGCTGTCGGGACCGCTCGCCACCGTCCGGGTCGAGCGGCCGGCCGCCTTCCGCGGCGGGAGGGGCGGTCCGGGGCGCAGGGCACCGGCGGGCCGGAACCTCGACGCCGGTGCTTCCCGAGCAGGTATCTCAGCGCTAAGCTTTCACCCATGACTGCGCGCCGGGTCCGCATCGGCATCGACACCGGCGGGACGTTCACCGACGTCGTCGCGGTGGACGAGGAGACCGGCGCGACCACCACCACCAAGACGCCGTCCACGCCCGCCGATCCGGCCGAGGGCTTCCTGAACGGGGTCCGGAAGGTCCTGGGCATCATGGGCCTGGACGGGTCCGCCGTCACGGCCGTCAGCCACGGCACGACGGTCGCCACCAACCAGCTGCTCGAGGGCAAGCTGGACCGGATCGGCTTCATCACCACCGAGGGCTACGAGTCGGTGCTGGAGATCGCCCGCCAGTCGGTGCCCGACGGCTACGGCAACAGCTACTTCTGGGTGAAGCCGCCGCGGATCGTCCCGGCCGACCTGGTGCGCACCGTGCGCGGTCGCCTGGACCACACCGGCGCCGAGGTCCGCCCGTTCGACGTGGACGACGCGCGTGCGGCCGCCCGCTTCTTCCGCGACGCCGGCATCACCACCATCGGCGTCTGCTTCCTGCACGCCTACGCGAACGACGCCCACGAGCGGGCGATGCTCGAGCTGATCCGCGCGGAGCACCCTGGCGCCGTGGTGAGCATCAGCTCGCAGGTGCTGCGGGAGTACCGGGAGTACGAGCGCTCGGTGACCACGCTCGTCGACGCCGCGGTCAAGCCCAAGGTCGGCGCCTACGTCACCAACATCCGCACCCGCCTGGACGAGATCGCGCCGGGCGTGCCGTTCTACGTGATGAAGAGCAACGGCGGCGTCCTGTCGGCGACCGAGGTGGTGCACCAGCCGATCACCACGATGCTCTCCGGCCCGGCGGCCGGCGCCCTGGGCGCGGCGCTGATCGCGGGAACCGCCGGGTTCGACCGCGTACTCACCTGCGACGGCGGCGGCACCTCGACCGACGTCACCGTCGTCATCGACGGTGAGCCGGCGCTCACCACCGAGGGCTCGGTCGGTGACTACCCGTCGAAGATCCCGATGATCGACGTCGTCACCGTCGGTGCGGGCGGCGGCTCGATCGCCTGGCTGTCCCCCGAGGGCACCTTGAAGGTGGGGCCGAAGTCGGCCGGCGCGGACCCCGGACCGATCTGCTACCCGTCGGGCGGCGACCAGCCGACGGTCACCGACGCGCACGTCGTCCTCGGCCGCATCCCCCCGCACCTGCTGGGCGGGGAGATCCCGCTGTCGGTGGACGCGGCGCGCGCGGGCCTCGAGCAGCTCGGTGGAAAGCTGGACCTCACGCTGGAGCGCACCGCCACCGGGATCCTGGAGATCTCCGCGTGGAACCAGGCGAACGCGCTGCGCCAGGTGACCGTGGCCAAGGGCCTCGACGTCCGCGATTTCACGCTCACCACCTTCGGCGGTTCGGGCTCGCTGCTGGCCTGCCGGCTGATGGACATCCTCAACCTGCCGCGCACGCTGGTTCCCCCGAACCCGGGCAACGTGAGCGCGTTCGGGCTGCTGACCGTGGACGTCCGCAACGACTACGTGCAGACCGTGGTCAGCAAGCACCTCGACCTGGACCTGGATCGGGTGCGCTCGGTCTACGGCGCGCTGGAGGACCAGGCCCGCGAGGCGCTGGACGGCGAGGGCTTCGGCCGCGACGAGCAGCGCATGCAGCGGACGGCGGACCTGCGCTACGTCGGCCAGGCATTCGAGGTGCGGGTGCCCGTGCCCGACGGCCGACTCGACGCCGAGGGCAGTGACACGGTTGCGCAGGCGTTCCATGCCGCGCACCGCCAGCTCTACGGCTACGACTTCGCCGACGACCCGCGCCAGGCCGTGGAGTGGGTGAACCTCCGGGTCAGCGGGATCGGGCCGATCCGCCGTCCCGACCTCGTCGAGCTGCCCGCGAAGCCGGGGGGCGTGGACCGCGCCGTCACCGGTTCCCGCCCGGTCTTCTTCGACGACTGGGTGGACACCCCGACCTACGACCGGCTCGGCCTCGCCCCCGGCGACGTCGTGCACGGCCCGGCGATCGTCGAGGAGTTCGGCTCGACCGTCCCGGTGCACCCCGGCTTCACCGCCACCGTCGATGCCCACGGGAACCTCATCCTCACGCGAGAGACCACGAGCGACCCGCTGCTCACGAAGGAGACCGGCCGATGAGCCTCACCGACAGCAGCGTCGCCGCCGACCCGGTTCTCGTCGAGATCGTCGCCGGCACGCTCGCGGCGATCGAGAAGGAGGTCGAGACCTCCATCGGGCGGACCTCGCGCTCGCCGATGATCCGCGACGCCCACGACTTCCGGGCCGGCATCCACGACCGGCAGCTGCGCAAGCTCACCGGCCGCTCGTACTCGGCGCTGGTGCACCCGGTGGTGCGCGACTACCCGATCGAGACGATGAACGCCGGGGACGTCTACTTCCACAACGACGTCTACCTGTCCGAGGGGGGCATCGGCCACCTGCCGGACCTCTGCGTCACCGTGCCGGTGTTCGCGCACGTGGACGGCGCGGAGCGCGTGGTCGCCTTCGTGCAGGCGTTCGGCCACCACGACGACATCGGCGGCGCCGTCCCCGGCTCGATGCCGAGCGCGGCCACCAGCGTGTACGAGGAGGGGCTGATGGTCCCCCCGATCAAGCTGTGGGACCGCGGCGTGCCCAACGAGAGCGCGCTGAAGATCATGACCCGCAACTCGCGGATGCCCGACTCGCTGGCCGCCGACCTCGACGCCGAGTGCTCGGCCTGCCTGGCCGGCGCCCGGCGGCTGGGCGAGCTGTTCGACCGGTACGGCGTGACCGCGGTCGAGGCCTGCTTCGACGCGATCCTGGACGGCTCCACCGAGATCTACCGGCGCGAGATCCTGTCGCAGATCCCCGACGGCACCTACGTCTGGGAGGACTACGCCGAGCACGACGGCGTCGAGGAGCCGCAGCTGCACCGCCAGCGGATCACGCTGACCATGGACTCGGCGCGGGAGACCCCGCTGGTCATCGACTTCACCGGCACCGGCCCGCAGGCCAAGGGCCCGATCAACCACTGCGGCGACTACGCCGACGGCAACTTCCTGAAGAAGTGGCTGGCGCCGATCCTGCGCAACCTGGCCGAGAGCCCGGAGCGGATGGCCCAGCTCGACGTCAACGAGGGCGTCGTCCCGCTGATCGAGATGCGCTTCCCCGAGAAGGGCACGCTGCTCACCCCGATCTTCCCGGCGCCGACCAACGCCCGGACGTTCGTCATCCTGCGGCTGCTCGGCGTCCTCGCGGGCGTGCTCGCCAAGGCCACCGGCGGCCGGATGCCCGCCGACCAGGAGACGATCCGCTACACCGGCGTCTACGGCACGGACTTCGACGGGCAGCCCTACCTGATGCGCGAGGTGCTCGGCGGCGGTTCGGGCGGGCGCTACTACGCCGACGGCGAGGACACGATCCACGTCGTCCCCGACTCCCGGAACCTGCCCACCGAGTTCACCGAGGGCCGCTTCCCCCTCCGCGTGGAGCGGCTCGGTCTGGCGACGGACTCCGGCGGCCCTGGGCGCTACCGCGGTGGCTGCGGCTACGAGAAGCACATCCGGGTGCTGCGCGACGCCCACTTCATGTCGATCGCCGACCGCTCGATCCTCGCCTGCTGGGGCGTCAGAGGCGGCAAGGCGGGGCGGCCGTTCCAGATCACCGTCGACCCGGGCGGTCCGGACGAGCACGAGGTGGACGCGCTGGCCGACGCCGAGCCGCTCAAGGCCGGCACCGTCGTCCGGATCCGGACGACGGGCGGCGGCGGCTGGGGCGACCCGCTGGACCGGCCGGTCGAGGAGGTGCTGCGCGACATCGCCTGGCGCAAGGTGTCGGTCCAGGGCGCGCGGGACGACTACGGCGTGGTGGTCCGCGAGGACGGCACCGCCGACGAGGCCGCCACCGAGACGCTGCGCGCGGAGCTGCGGGGCGCCCGCACCGGCGAGGAGCCGTTCTTCGACCGCGGCCCGGGGTACGCCACCCTCTCCGGCGGCGCGGCCTTCAACGAGTTCGACGTCCTGTAGGCCTGCCGCGGACGGTCGGTCTCTGCTTCGCATGGGAAGCGGAGACCGACCGCGCGCCGGCTAGGTGACGGGGTCGGTGCTCCCCGACGCAGGCTTGGCGTCGTCCCCGGTCACGCCCTCGTCCCCCGTCGGGCGGGCCTCGTCGTCGGCGCGCTCGACGTCGTCGGGGACGAGCGGGGTCTGCTCGTCCACGTTCTCGCGGGCCTGGTCGCGGTCGGTGCCGGGCACCTCGGTCATGGGACCTCCTCGGGCTGGGATCCGCGTTCCCTACCCCGTCGGCCGGTGGCAGGCACGCGGCCGACGACCGAGCCGGGCTCAGGTCCGGCGGGGCAGGCGCCGCCACCAGGGCCGCCGCCGCGCCACCTCCGCCACCGGGGGTGCCGGCGGCGGCTCCGGCGGGCGGGCCGCCAGCCATCCCGCCACCAGCGCCTCGACGTCGGCCAGGCCGGGCACCGGCGCCCAGCGGCTGGGCTGGGGTGTGCGCCAGAAGGCCTCCACGCGGGCGTTGTAGTCCTCGGCCAGCGCCCGGACGGCCACCTCGCTGTCCAGCCGCGCCGCGCGTTCGGGCAGCACGTCCCGCTCGCGGCGCAGCGCGAGGCCCGGCGGCAGCATCTCCGCGGTCTCGATGCCCTCGCGGCGAGCCTTGGCGACCGCCCAGTCGTAGGCGGTCATCTCCCGGTGCAGGTCGGCGATCGGCTTGCCCGCGCCGCCGAGGCGGTCGAAGTCACCGCGCTCCCGGGCTCGCGCGATCTGGGTGTCCACCCAGGTCTCGAAGGAGACCCCCGGCGGCTTTCGCTCGGTCATCACCGTCCATGGTCCACGCCTGTGCCAGGCTCGCCACCATGCGGACGACGGGCAGTCGGGAGGTCTACCGCAACCCGTGGATCCGGGTGCGGGAGGACACCGTCGAGCGGGCCGACGGGTCCAGCGGGGTGTACGGCGTCGTGGAGAAGCCGCACTTCGCGCTGGTGCTGCCCGCCGAGCGGAACGGCTTCTGGCTGGTGGAGCAGTTCCGTCACCCGCTCGGCCGGCGCGCCTGGGAGTTCCCGCAGGGCACCTGGTCGCAGGGCGTGGACGGGACCGCGGAGGAGCTCGCCCGGGCGGAGCTCGCCGAGGAGACCGGGTTGCGGGCCGGCACCCTGACCCACCTCGGCCACCTCGACCTGGCACCGGGCCTGTCCACCCAGGAGTTCGACGTCTGGCTGGCCACGGACCTGACGCCCGGCTCCACCGCGCGCGAGGCGACCGAGGCAGACATGGTCTCCGCGTTCGTGCCGGAACGAGAGCTGCGGGCGATGATCCGGGACGGCCGGTTCACCGACGGACCGTCACTGGCCGCCTTCGCGCTGCTCCTCCTCGACCGTGCCTGACCAGGACTTGCCGGCTCGCGCTCCGGCGGGTTGACGCCGCCGCCGGGGCGTGCCGCCCACCGGCGTCACAGCGGAGCGTGGCGACCTGCCACGAAGGAGTGAACCGGCCGCTCACGGGGCTGCGAGCCGGCTCGGCACCCCACAGGCTGGTCGCCGTGCCGCTGTCCGTCCCGGGTCTGCCCGCGCTGCCGCCGGAGCTGGCCGGTCCGGTCGCCGTGGAGCTGGCCAAGCCGGTCCGGGAGATCCCGCACCCGGGAGCCCTGGCCGGCGGTTGCCGCTACGAGCCCAAGTGGGACGGCTACCGGCTGGTGATCGTGCGCGACCGGAGCTCCACCCGGCTGTGGTCGAAGCAGGGACGGGACCTGACCGACCGCTTCCCCGACGTCGCGGCGGCCGCCCTCGCCCAGCTGCCCCCGGGCTCGGTGGTCGACGGCGAGGTCGTCATCTGGAACGGCGACCGGCTGGACTTCGGGCTGCTGCAGCGCCGGATGGTCGCCTCCAGCGGCCGCATCGCCGCGCAGGCCACCGCCACGCCGGCCTCCTACGTCGCCTTCGACCTCCTGGCCGCCGGCGGGGAGGACCTGCGCGGCCGCACCCTCACCCGCCGCCGGGCCGCCCTCGAGCAGCTGGCCGGCCGCTGGGCGCCGCCGCTGCAGCTCTCCCTGATCACCGCCGACCCCGCGCAGGCCCGGCAGTGGTTCGACGACTTCCGGCCCGCCGGCGTCGAGGGCCTGGTGGTGAAGGGCGCGGCCACCCGCTACGCCCCTGGCCGCCGCGAGTGGTTGAAGGTGAAGAGCTGGGAGACCACCGAGGTACTCGCCGGCGGGGTGATCGGCTCCCTGGAGCGGCCAGGCCAGCTGGTCGCCGGCCGCTACCGCGACGGCGAGCTGGTCGTCGTCGGGCGCACCAGCCCGCTGTCGCCCGCGCAGTCGGCGGAGCTGGCGGCGGTGCTGCGCCCGGCGGGCGAGGACCACCCCTGGCCCGAGCGCATCGGCACCGGCCGGTTCGGCGGCGGGCGGCTGTCGGTTCCGCTCACCCGCGTCGAGCCGGCCGCCGTCGTCGAGGTGAGCGCCGACGCCGCTCTGCAGGCCGGGGTGTTCCGCCACCCCCTGCGCTTCGTCCGGGTCCGGCCCGATCTCCGCCCCGAGGACCTCTCCCCGGTCTGAGCAGCTCTGTGCCGAGCCGCTGCCACAGCTCGCCGGCCGCTCGGGAACGTCCCCTTCTGAACCCGGGCCCTACGGCTCCTGCGGCACCCGACCCAGGCCGACCAGGAGACGGCGCAGCAGCGCCGCGAGCTGCTCGCGGTCCTCCGACGGCAGCGCGTCGAGCAGCCGCCGCTCGGTGTCCAGGTGGTCGGGCAGCGCGGCGTCCAGGGCCGCCCGGCCGGCCGTGGTCAGCGTGACGACGACGGCCCGGCCGTCGGCCTCGCTCCGCTCGCGGGTGATCAGGCCCTTCTCCTCGAGCCGGTCCAGCCGCTGGGTGATGGCGCCGGAGGTGACCAGGGCGGTGCGCATCAGCGCGGTGGGCGTGAGCTGGTAGGGCTCCCCCGCCCGGCGCAGCGCGGCCAGCACGTCGAAGGACGGCGCGTCCAGGCCGTGACGGGCGAAGGTGGCCCGCTGCGCCAGGTGCACCTCGCGCTGCAGCTGGGTGATGCGCCCGACGATCCCCATCGGCGAGCAGTCCAGGTCCGGCCGCTCCCGGGCCCACTGCCGCAGGATCTGGTCGACGGCGTCCTCCACGTCGCTCACCGTAGTGGGCCAGCCCACACGGCTCGGGCGGCGCGCGTCAGCGCAGCCGCGTGCTGAGCCGGACGGTGCACCCCACCTGCTCCGGCAGCACGTCGACGTGGTCCCAGAGCTTGCGGGCCAGCCACAGGCCCATGCCACCGTTGGCGAGGTCCACCCCGTGGGCCGGCCGGAAGCCGGCGAAGGGGACGTCGAAGCCGCCGCCGTGGTCGCTGATCGTGCACACCAACCGGTCGGCGGTGGCCCACACCCGGGCGGAGACCGGTCGCGAGCCGTGCCGGAAGGCGTTGGAGGCGATCTCGCTGACCGCGAAGTGCAGGTCGGCGGCCTGGTCGGGGTCGGGGACGCGGCTCTCGACGACCCCCCGCAGCTCGCGGCGGAGCACGGCCAGCGACGGGGAGTCCTCGATCGCGACGTCCGGCGCGGCGTCCTCCACCGGCTCGCGCGGCAGGGGCAGCCGGCGGACGAAGTCGGCCGGCTCCTGGAACCCGGGGCTGGGGACGGCGCGGGGGTGGACCCCGTCCAGCAGCGTGGGGTGCGTGGCGGGCACGCCGGCCAGCACCTCGGCGGGCAGCGCCCGGCGGTCGAAGAGGCACAGCGCCGAGACCGGGCGGGCCGCCAGGAGGAGGTTCATGGCGGCCTCGTAGCGCAGGCCCTCCCGCCAGTTCCGCGGCTCGGGGCCGAAGTCCAGCTGGCCGGCGATGCGCAGCCGGCCGGAACCGCCCGCCTTCGCCCGCCGCATCAGCTCCCACGTCGCCGCGACGGCGTCGGGCACGGCGGTGTCCAGCAGGCGCAGCCGGGCGTCGGACTCGACCGCCCCCGCGCGCTCACCCAGCGCCCCGGAGATCAGCGTCGCGGTGTCCGGCGCGCACGCGAGGACGACGAGGTCGTCGTCGCGCAGCCCCTCGTCCAGGTACGGCAGGGCGCAGGCGAGGAGGTCGTCGTCGGAGCCGACCAGCGCCGCCACGTGGCTGCCGCGCGGACGGGTCCCGGCGACAGCGCCGGCCGCGTCGCCGCCCGCCACCTGAGACATCCCGACCCCTGCACCATCCGGGACCGGAACCGTCCCGGCCAACTGGTTGAGCATTCTCCGACATCATCCGGCACGCGCCGCCGCCGGGGCGCGGCGGAACGAGCTCCGTTCACTCCGAAGGGCGGCCTGCGGCGGAGGCGCCCCGCCGGATGTTCCACGTGGAGCAATGCGCGGGTGGGCCGCAGCACGGGAGGAGCGGCCGGACCGCGGGCCTGTCCCGTTCCCCGATCACCGGCCGCCCCACCCGCCTCACCGGCGGCGGGACACCGTCACCATGAACTTGGGGTCCTGCCCGGCCACGCGCGTCGGCCCCACCACGCGACCGAGCACCGGGCGGTAGCGCAGCGCGGAGTTGTAGACCGTCCAGAGCTCACCTCCGGGCCGGAGCAGCCGCGCCGCGGCCGCGAACAGCCGGTCGGCCGCCGTGGGAACGACCGCGGCGCCGACGTGGAAGGGCGGATTGCAGACGACGAGGTCGACGCTGCGGTCGGGCACCGTCGCCGCGGCGTCGTCCCGGAGGGCTGCCACGCGGTCGGCCACCCCGTTGGCCGCGGCGGTCGCCGCCGCGGAGGCGACCGCCGCCGCGGACTGGTCCACGGCGAGCACCCGCAGCTCCGGCCGGCTCCGCGCCAGGAGGGTGGCCAGCACCCCGGTTCCGCAGCCGAGGTCCAGGGCGGTCCGCGCGTCGGCGGCCATCTCCGGCAGCGAGCGCACCAGCGCCCGGGTACCGATGTCGATCTTCGTGCCGGCGAACGCGGCGCCGTGGGCGCAGACGGTCAACCCCAGGTCGGGGTGCACCTGCTGCCGGGGGAACGACGACGGTCGCGGCCGCGGCCCGCGGGCGACCAGCACCCGCGACTTCTGCCGCGCCAGCGTCGCCTGCACCTCGCCGAACGACGCGCCGAGGACGTCGTTCATCGCGTGCGTCATGTGCTTCACCCGGCCGCCCACCAGGACGGTGACGCCGGGAGCCGCCGAGGCGGCGACCACCTCGGCGATCTCCCGCAGCGCGTCGAGCGCCTTGGGGGCCTTGACCAGCACCACCCGGGCCCCGGCGGCCAGCTCCTCGCCGAGCGGCAGCGAGCGGAAGCTGCCGGCCAGGCCCACCCGCTCGGCGTTGGCGGCCAGCGCCCGCTCCCCCACCAGCAGGTCCTGGCTCACCCGCAGGCCGGTCAGCCCGTGCCGGGCCGCCAGCCCCAGGGCCAGCGCGCCGTAGGAGTCGTCGACGACGGCGACCTCCCCGCCGCCGCAGCCGGCGACGAGGTCGGCCGCGATGTCGAGCAGCAGCCGGTCGGTCGCGTCGACGGCGACCAGGTCGGGGGCCTCGACGTCCGGCTCCCGCCGGAGCGCCCCGAGGACCTCGGCCGGAGAGACGGGCACGTCCGCGTTCAGGGCCGGGGAGTGGCGGCGACGAGGTCGGCGACGACCCGGGCGAGCTCGGGGCCGACGTCCTCCTGGAGGAAGTGCCCTCCCCCGCGCAGCGTCGTGTGTGCCATCCCCCGGGCCCCGGGGACGAGCTTCTGGAACACCCGCTCGCCCCCGCCGGTGATCGGGTCGCCGTCGGAGAAGGCCGTCAGGAAGGGCTTCTCCCAGCGGGTGAGCACCTCCCAGGCGGCTCGGTTGGCCGCGGCCGCCGGATCGCCGGGCGACGTCGGCACCAGCGCGGGGAACTGCCGGGCCCCGGCGGTGTACCGGTCGTCCGGGAAGGGGGCGTCGTAGGCGGCGACCACCTCGGGGGCGAGGCCGGCGACGGTGCCGTTGCCGACGATCCGGCCGATGTGAAACTTCGGGCTCTCCTGGGAGAACCGCTGCCAGGCCAGGAACGCCTCGCTCATCTTCTGGTCACCGGTCGGCAGGCCGGTGTTGGCGGCGACCACGCGGGCGAACCGGTCGGGGTTCTCGGCGACCAGCCGGAGGCCGATCAACCCTCCCCAGTCCTGGCCGACGAACGTGATGTCGCGCAGGTCGAGCTCGTCGAGCAGCGCCTGTCGCATCCACTCCACGTGCCGGGCATAGGTGTAGTCCGCGCGGTCGACCGGCTTGTCCGAGCGGCCGAAGCCGACCAGGTCAGGAACGACGACGCGCAGGCCCGCCGCCGTCAGCACGGGGATCATCCGGCGGTAGAGGAACGACCACGACGGCTCGCCGTGCAGGAGCAGCACCGTCTCGCCGTCCGCGGGGCCCTCGTCGAGGTAGGCGATCCGGAGCCGCCCGCCGTCGCCGTCGTCGACCTCGACGTAGCGGGGCTCGTACGGGAAGTCGGGCAGGCCGGTGAACCGCTCGTCGGGCGTCCGCAGGATCTCCATGAAGCCGCCTTTCCCAGGCCTCGGGCACGCCGAACCCATGCATCCGGTCTCGTCGGCAGAACCGTGTGCACAGCCTCCTGTTCCGGAGGGCGGGTCACACGTTCGGCAGCCCCACGGGGCAGGAGACGCCGGTCGAGTGCACCGGGCAGTAGCCGTTGGGCACCTTGTAGAGGTACTGCTGGTGGTAGTCCTCCGCGTAGAAGAACTCCCCCAGCGGCGCGATCTCGGTGGTGATCTCGCCGTAGCCGGCGGCGGTGAGCCGCTCCTGGTAGGCGTCCCGGGTGGCCAGCGCGGCCTTCTCCTGCTCGGGCGAGGTGTAGTAGATCGCCGAGCGGTACTGGGTGCCGATGTCGTTGCCCTGGCGCATGCCCTGCGTCGGGTCGTGGTCCTCCCAGAACGCCTTGAGCAGCTGCTCGTAGGAGGTCACCGCGGGATCGAAGACGACGAGGACGACCTCGGTGTGCCCGGTGCGCGCCGAGCAGACCTCCTCGTAGGTGGGGTTGGGCGTGTGACCACCCGCGTAGCCGGCCGCCGTCGAGTAGACCCCGGGGAGCTCCCAGAACACCTTCTCCACGCCCCAGAAGCACCCGGCGCCGAACACCGCGGTCTGCATGCCGTCGGGGAACGGCGGCTGGATGCGGTTGCCGTTGATCGCGTGCACCTCGGGCACGTGCGGCAGCGGGTCGGGACGGCCGGGCAGCGCGTCCTCGGCCGAGACCGGCTGCGTCTTGAACCGGGAGAAGAGCATGCCCCGAGCGTAGGCCGGGGCCGCAACCCGACGGCGCGCGACCGGACCGCCGTCTGCGGCGCTGACCTGCACCGGGCAGGATCGCGGTCGTGCCCGTAGCGACGCGTGAATGGCAGCTGGCGGCCCGGCCGCACGGCGAGCCGACCCCCGACGACTTCCGCCTGGTCGAGCTGGAGCGACCCGATCCGGCCGACGGACAGGTCGTCGTCCGGATGCTCGTGATGAGCGTCGACCCGTACATGCGCGGCCGGATGAACGCCGGCAAGTCCTACGCCGCCCGCTGGGAGATCGGCGAGACGATGCGGGGCGGCGCGGTCGGCCGGGTGGTCGCCTCCCGTTCCCCCGACGTCCCGGAGGGCGCCCTCGTCCTCGCCGACGCAGCCTGGCGCGACGTCGCCGTGCTCGACGCCGCGCACGTCCGGGTGCTGCCCGAGCTGCCGGGCATCCCGCCGAGCTACCACCTGGGCGTCCTCGGCATGCCGGGCCTCACCGCCTGGGCAGGCCTGTTCCGGCTCGCCGCCTTCCGGGAGGGCGACGCGGTCTTCGTCTCCGGCGCCGCCGGCGCGGTGGGCAGCCTGGTCGGCCAGTTCGCGCGGCTCCACGGTGCCTCGGCGGTCATCGGCAGCGCGGGCACGCCGGAGAAGGTGCGCTGGCTGACCGGGGAGCTCGGCTTCACCGCGGCCTTCGACTACCACGACGGACCGGTCGCGGAGCAGCTCGCGGCGGCGGCGCCCGGCGGCATCGACGTCCTCTTCGACAATGTGGGCGGTGAGCACCTCGAGGCGGCCATCGGCGCGTTCAACGAGCACGGCCGGGGCGCGCTGTGCGGCGCGATCTCGGGCTACAACGCCACCGAGCCGCCACCCGGGCCGCGCAACATGTTCATGATGGTGACCAAGAAGCTGAGCCTGCGGGGGTTCATCGTCGGCGACCACGCCGATCTGGCCCCGGAGTTCAGCGAGAAGGTGGGCGCGCTGCTCACCTCGGGGCAGCTCGTCGTCCGCGAGACCGTCCGCGAGGGGCTGGACGACGCAGTCGACGCCTTCCTCGACCTCCTCCGCGGCGGGAACACCGGGAAGATGATCGTCAAGCTGGCCGACTGACCCCGCGGTTCCCGGGGACGACGGCGGGGCAGAGTGCGGGTCATGTGGCTCTTCTTCACCCGCCGGCTGCGCATGTGGCTGATCCTGACCGTCGTCGTCCCCCTGGCCACCGGCGCGCTGCGCCGTCTCGGGCGGGGGATCGAGCAGCGCCGCGGTCCCTCCACGGTCAGCAACGCCCTGCTCAAGGCCGGGGACCTCGGCGACCGCGCCCGGGCGAGCCTGGGTGGCGGCCGCCGGTCCCGCCGATCCCGCCGGGCGTGACCGGGCCGGTCCTCGAGACCCGGCCGGCGACCACCGGGCCCCGCGCGGTCGCGCTGTTCTGCCACGGCGGGACGGTGGCCAGCGTGGAGCCGCCCAAGGAGCGCGCCCTGTCGCTGGTGCGGATGCGGGCGATCGAGCACTTCGTCTCCTCGGCCGCCGCCGGCCAGGGGCTCACCACCAGCCTGCTGCGCTACCGGGTGGCCGGCTGGAACGGGGCGGCGGCCGACGCCTACGCCGACGTCCGGTGGGCCCTCGACCGGATCCGCGCCGAGCACGGCGACCTGCCGGTCGTCCTCGTCGGGCACTCGATGGGTGGCCGGGCGGCGCTGCGCGCCGGCGGGCACGACGGCGTCACCGCGGTCTGCGCGCTGGCTCCCTGGACGCCGCCCCGCGAGCCGGTGGCGCACCTGCGGGACCGCACGGTCGCGATCCTGCACGGCCGGGGCGACCGCTGGGTGCCCGCGCAGCTCTCGGCAGAGTTCGCCGTGCGGGCCCAGCAGGCGGGGGCACGGGTGGCGCGGTTCACCGTCGCGGGCGGGCACAGCATGGTGCGCTCCGCGCACCGCTGGCACGGCTTCACCCGCGACGTCGTCCTGGCCGGGGCGGGGCTGGCGCCGATGCGGCCCGACGTCGCCGAGGCGCTGGCCCGGCCTGCGCCGGAGGGCCTGGCCGTTCCGCTCTGAGGACGCCGCCCGCTCCGGAGCTCAGCCGCGGACGGCGACCTCCGGGGCGGGGTCACCGGCCAGCCGGGCCCACAGCAGCTCGTCGTGCTTCACGCCGTCGCCGTAGCGGAAGGACCGCCGCAACCGGCCCTCGTAGCCGAAGCCGGCCTTCTTCGCGACCCGCCCGGAGGCGGTGTTCTCCACCGCGTGGCACAGCTCGATGCGGTCGATCGGCAGCGCCCGGAAGGCCCACCGGCAGACGGCGTCGACCCCCGCGGCGGCGAGACCCCGGCCCCGGGCGGCGGGCACCGTCCAGTAGCCGACCTCGGCACCGCCCTGGAGCCGGTCGATGGAGTGCAGCGACACCGACGCCAGCAGCTCCCCGGTCACCGGCTCCACCAGCGCCCACGACGCGTGGTCGCCCGACGTCCAGTCCATCCGGCGGCCGAGCAGCACCAGGGCGTCGGTGCGGGAGGCCACGCCGCCGCCGTTCCAGAGCCGGATGCCGGGGTCCTGGAAGGCCGTCCACACCGCCTCGACGTCGTCCTCCCGCCAGGGCCGCAGCAGGAGCGGGCCGACGGGCAGCTCGACGCGCTCCAGCGGCCCGGGCGGCTGCGGCGGCGTCACGTCCCCGATCGTGCCGGACGGCTCACCCCTCGGCGGAGCCCGGGGCGGCCATCGGCTTCATCGTCTTCGCGGCGGCCGTGTCGGGGGTCACCGCCGACATGCGCCCCATGGCCTTGCTGGCCAGGGAGCCGGCGAACACCGTGGCCTCGCCCTTCATCAGCGCCGCGAAGCCCTGCTCGGCCACCTGCGCCGGGTCGTCCTTCTTGTCCGACGCGCCGAGCTTGGTGTCGGTGAGGTCGGCGCGGTCGAAGAACTCGGTGTCGGTCGGACCGGGGAGCATGGTCGTGACCGTCACGTCGGTGTCGGCGAGCTCCTCGCGCAGCGCCAGCGCCAGCGACTGGACGAACGCCTTCGACGCCCCGTAGACCGCCTGGAAGGGCTGCGGCGCCTGGGACGCGACCGACGAGGTGAACAGGATCCGGCCCTCGTTGCGGACCACCATGTCCTGGGCGATCCGCTTGGCCAGGTGCATCGTCGAGACGCAGTTCAGCGCGACCAGGCGCAGCTCCGCCTCGAGGTCGGTCTCGACGAAGCGGCCGCCGACGCCCACGCCGGCGTTGAGGGCGGCCGCGTCGAGCGGCCGGCCGGCGCCCCGCACGGCGGCCACCAGCTTTTCCACCTCCTCGCGGCGGGCGAGGTCGGCACGCACCGGGGAGACGGCGGCGCCGCGCTGGCGCAGCTGCAGGGCCGCCGCCTCCAGCCCGGTGTCCTCGGCCGCGACGATCAGGTCGTAGCCATGCTCGGCGAACTGCTTGGCCAGCTCGAGCCCGATGCCGCTGGAGGCACCGGTGACGAGGGCGAGGGGGCGGACTGCGGTGTCGGGCACGGGACCTCCACGGTCGGACGGGGAACGGCTGATCCGTGCCCAGGGACGGCGCGGCCCACTCCTGGCCGGCCGCACGTGTCGCCCGGCGGACCGGCCGGGTAGGGGCCCCGGCATGGCCGTGGACGTCACCGTCGCGGTGCCACCCGCGCTGCGGTTCCTGCTCCCGGCGCGGGACCGCGCCGTCGGCGTCCGGCGACTGCGGTTCGATCCCGACGCGACCCTCGGCCACCTGGTGCGCGCGGCGGGCGTGCCGCCGACCGAGGTCGGCTCCCTGCGGCTGGACGGGGAGCCGGCCGCCCCCGCCGCCCGGGCCCGGCCGGGCAGCACCCTCGTGATCGAGGAGCGCGCCCGCCCGCAGGCCGCGCCGCCGGGCGGCTACCTGCTCGACGTCGGCCTCGGCACGCTGGCCCGCCGGCTGCGGCTGCTCGGCCTGGACGCGGCCTGGTCGAACCGGGCGGAGGACGCCGACCTCGTGGCCCGCGCCGCCGCGGAGGACCGGGTGCTGCTCACTCAGGACCGCGGGCTGCTGATGCGCGCGGCCGTGCGGCACGGGGCCCTCGTCCGCGGCGCGGGCACCCAGGCCCAGCTCGCCGACGTCCTCGACCGCTTCGCGCCCGCCCTGGCGCCGCTGACCCGGTGCCCCGCCTGCGGTGGCGTCGTCCGGCCGGTGCCGAAGGCCGAGGTCACCGAGCTGCTCGAGCCGGGCACGCGGCGCAGCGTCGACGAGTTCGCCCGGTGCACCGCCTGCAAGCAGGTGTACTGGCGCGGCGCGCACGCCCGGCGCATCAACGCCCTCGTGCGCGCAGCGGGGGCGCGGGCAAGGCCAGCCTGACCTTGGCCCCGGGGGGCCACCGGTCGGCCCCGGCGTGACACCTCCGCCGGGCAGGAAAGGAGCGATCACCCA
Organism: Blastococcus sp. SYSU DS0973; assembly: GCF_054051055.1. NCBI lineage: Bacteria > Bacillati > Actinomycetota > Actinomycetes > Geodermatophilales > Geodermatophilaceae > Blastococcus > Blastococcus sp. SYSU DS0973. The sequence continues at coordinate 46,319 of NZ_JBJHAN010000011.1, read as the reverse complement.
CCGTCCGCCCGCCCCGGAGGCCGCCGTGTACCTGTCGAAGACCGAGGCCGCCGTCCTGCCCACGACGCTGGGGCCGGCTCCGCGGCCCTACGCGCCCGCCCCGGGCCGCCGGCGGCTGTGGTCGATGCTGGGCCCGGCCTTCGTCGCCGCCGTCGCCTACGTCGACCCCGGGAACTTCGCCACCAACTTCTCCGGCGGTGCGGCCTTCGGGTACACGCTGCTGTGGGTCATCGTCGCGGCGAACCTCATGGCGATGCTCATCCAGTCGCTGACGGCGAAGCTCGGGCTGGCCACCGGCCGCGACCTGGCCACCCTCTGCCGGGAGCGCCTTCCCCGGCCGGTCACCTGGGGCCTCTGGCTGCAGGCGGAGGCCGTGGCCATCGCCACCGACCTGGCCGAGATCGTCGGCGGCGCGGTGGCCCTGAACCTGCTGTTCGGGGTGCCGCTGCCGATCGGTGGGCTGATCACCGCGGCCGTCGCCTTCATCCTGCTGGCCGCCCAGTCCCGCGGGCACCGGCCCTTCGAGCGGGTCATCACCGGGCTGCTGCTGGTCGTCGGCCTCGGCTTCGGCTACACGCTGATCGGCGCCGGCGTCGACATGGGCGGAGTGGCCGGCGGGATGGTGCCCTCGTTCGACGGCGCCGACAGCGTCGTGCTGGCCACCGGGATCCTCGGCGCCACGGTCATGCCGCACGTGATCTACGTGCACTCCGCGCTCACCCCCGGCCGCTACGGCGACGCCGTCACCGCCGGCCGCACCCGGCAGGGACGACGGCGGCTGCTGCGAGCCCAGCGGCTGGACGTGCTGCTCGCGATGGGCCTGGCCGGGCTGGTCAACGCGGCGATGCTGGTCATCGCCGCGCAGCTGTTCACCAGCGGCAGCGGCGCCGACACCCTCGAAGGCGTGCACGCCGGGCTCGGCGACCAGCTGGGCACCGGCGCGGCGCTCGCCTTCGCCGTCGCGCTGCTGGCCTCCGGGTTCGCCTCCTCCTCGGTCGGCACGCACGCCGGCCAGGTGGTCATGGCCGGGTTCCTGCGCAAGCACATCCCGGTGCTCACCCGCCGGCTGATCACCCTCGCGCCGGCGCTGGCGGTGCTCGTGCTGGGCGGCGACCCGACGACGGCGCTGGTGTGGTCCCAGGTCGTGCTGTCGTTCGGCATCCCGTTCGCCCTGGTACCGCTGCTGTGGCTGACCAGCCGCCGCGACCTGATGGCCGGCTGGGTCAACCGGCGGGTCACCACCGTCGTCGGCTGCGTCGTCGCGGCGCTGATCATCGGGCTGAACGGCCACCTGCTGCTCGGCCTGGTGACCGGCTGACCCGCTAGGCGTCCCAGATGCCGGCGAAGTGGTGCACCGGCCCGTGCCCCGAACCGACGCCCAGCGCCGCACCCCCGGCCAGCGCGGCCTGCAGGTAGTCGCGGGCGCCCTCGACGACCGGCGCCCAGTCGGCCACCTCGACGGAGACGTCCACCGATCCGGCGCGACGGCGGGCCAGCAGGGCGGCGATCGCCGACGACAGCGTGCAGCCGGTGCCGTGCGTCGCCCGGGTGGAGATCCGCGGCCGCACGGTGGTCAGGACGCCGGCCGGGGTGGCCAGGACGTCGACGCTGTCGGCCCCACCGAGGTGCCCGCCCTTGAGCAGCACCGCCCGCGGGCCGAGCTCCAGCAGCGCGCGCGCCTGGGCGGGCAGCTCGTCGGCCGTCGCAGCCGGCGGTACGTCGAGCAGTGCCGCGGCCTCGGGCACGTTGGGTGTGATCAGGTCGGCCACCGGTAGCAGGACGTCGCGCACGGCGGCGATCGCGTCGTCGTCCACGAGCCGGTCGCCGCTGGTGGCGACCATGACCGGGTCGACGACCACCGGCCCGGCGGCCCGGCCGGCCAGTCCGGCGGCCACGGCGTGGACGACGTCGGCCGTGCCGAGCATGCCGGTCTTGGTGGCGTGCACCGTCACGTCGTCGAGGAGCGTGCCGATCTGCTGGGCCACGAACGCCGCCGGCACGGGGTGCACGCCGGTGACGCCACGGGTGTTCTGCGCGGTCAGCGCGGTGAGGACGGCGGTGCCGTAGACCCCCAGCGCGCTGAACGTCTTGACGTCGGCCTGGATCCCGGCGCCGCCACTGGGATCGCTGCCGGCCACGGTGAGCGCCACGGGGGTCATGCCGGCCCCGCCACGGCGAGGGAGGCCCGCAGGGACCGGGCCGCCGCCTCCGGGTCCGCCGCCGCGCAGATCGCGGAGACCACGCAGATCCCGTCCACGCCGGTCACCTCGGGCGCCCGGGCGGCGTCGATGCCCCCGATCGCCACCGAGCGCAACCCGCCGGCGCGGGCGGCGGCCGCCAGCACGGCCACACCGGAGGGTCCGATGCCGGTTCCCGCGTCGGGCTTGGTCGGCGTCGACCACACCGGGCCGATGCCCACGACGTCGACCGTGCCCGGCGGCAGGGCCAGCGCGACGGCCATCTCCGCCTCGTCGCCGGTCGAGAAGCCGAGCAGCCGGTCGGGGCCGATGAGGGCGCGCACCTCGGCCGGCGGCAGGTCGTCCTGCCCGACGTGCACGCCGTCGGCCCCGGCCATCAGCGCGACGTCGACGGCGTCATCGACGAACAGCGCCACGCCGGACGTGCCGGCCAGCGCCTCCCGGACGGCGAGGGTGAGGGCGTACAGGTCGCGCCGGGACGCCGTCTTGTCCCGGACCTGCACCGCGGTGACGCCGCCGGCCACCGCGGCCCGGACGACGTCGGGCACGCTCCGCGCTCCGACCAGCTCCGTGTCCGTGACCAGGTAGAGCGTCGGGTCGAAGGCCGGCCTCATCCGGTCACCTGCGCGGGGCCGAGGTCGGTGACCGCGTGGAGCGCGTCGAGCCAGAGCGGGGCGAACGTGCCCGGCCCGGCGGCGACGGCAGCCGCGGCCTCGGCGGCGAGGGCGACGTGCGCGTGGGCGGCGACCGCGCCGGTCAGCGGGTCGCCGGTGACCGCGACGTAGCCGGCGACCAGCGCGCCGAGGGCGCACCCGGCGCCGGTGGTGCGGGTCAGCAGGACCGAACCCCCGCCGATCCGCACGGTGCGGGACCCGTCCGTGACCACGTCGACCTGCCCGCTGACGGCCACCACTCCGCCGGTGCGCCCTGCCAGCGCCGTGGCGGCCTGCAGCGCGTCGTCGGGAGTCGCCGTCGAGTCCACCCCGCGCCCGCCCCCACCGGCACCGGCCAGCGCCATGATCTCGGAGGCGTTGCCCCGGACGACGGCCGGCCGGGAGTCGAGCAGCTCGGCGGCCAGGCCGGTGCGGAAGGGCAGTCCGCCGACCGCCACCGGATCGAGCACCCAGGGGGTGCCCGCCCCCGAGGCCGAGCGGGCGGCGAGGCGCATCGCCGCAGCGGTGCGCTCGTGCACCGTGCCGAGGTTCACCAGCACCGCCGAGGCCACGGCCGCGAAGCCCTCGGCCTCCAGCGGTTCGTCCACCATGGCCGGCGCCGCACCCACGGCCAGCAGCGCGTTCGCGGTGAGCGTCTGCACCACGGTGTTGGTCAGGCAGTGCACGAGCGGAGCGGCGCCGGTCAGCGCCGATCGGGCGGTGGTCAACGCAGCGGCATCCACGCCGTGACATCCCTTCGCCAGCATGACCTGGTCAGGTTCGACGGGTGTGGTCTCAGCCCGCGCGACGGCGGACACCCCGTGTCACTCGGCGGCGACGGTACCCCACCCCCGGGCAGCGGCGTCGAAGAAGTCCAACTCCAGCCGCATCGCCCGGCGGTACGCCCGTCGCACCTCCGGGGTGTCCGCGGCGGTCCGGTCGAGCAGCGCCTCCAGCGTCGCGGCGAGCTGGTCGAACCCGGGGTCGGCGTAGGTGTCCACCCACTCCCGGTAGGGCCCGGTCGCCCGTGGAGCCAGCGCCTGACCGAGGTGCGCGTACAGCCGCATGCACGGCGTCATCGCCGCGCACGTCTGCCCGGCACCGCCCAGCGCGGCGGTGGCCAGCAGGAACTCGGTGTAGGCCAGCGTCGCCGGCGCGGGCTCCACGTCGGCCAGGTCGATGCCCCACCGGGCGGCGTAGCCGTCGTGCAGCCGCAGCTCGTCCCGGACGCCGGCCAGCAGGTCGGCGAACGTCTCCAGCGTGTCCCGGTCGCGGCTGTGCGCCACCCCGAGGGCGTAGCCGCGGGCGAACGCCTCGAGGAAGAACGCGTCCTGGGCGACGTATCCGGCGAAGCGCTCGCGGGGCAGCGACCCGTCGGCGATCCCCGTCACGAACGGGTGCGCCAGGGCGGCCCGCGCGAGGTCGGCGCTGCCGGCCCACAGCGCGGCGGAGAGCGTCATGCGGGCAGCGCCGTCGGCCAGAACGCCGTCTCCGCGTCGACCACCTCGAGGAAGACCGCGTCGACGGCCGCCGCGTCGGCGGCCGCCGCGTGGACGGCCGCATCGGCCGCCTCCTGGAGCAGCGCGACGTATGCGGCGAAGCCGGGAACCGTCCAGTGCTCGACGAACGCGCGGTAGGCCGGCGCGCCGGGCAGCGCCGAGGACCATGCGTCCAGGTACGTCCGCTCGATCGTCCACAGCGCGGTCAGCGCGGTCGCGACGTCGGCGCCGTCCAACCGCTCCAACAGCCGCGCATAGGCCTCGGTGGCCGGCAGCCGCGGCCCGCCGAGGTCCAGCCCCCGCACGGCGGCCTGCTCCTCGAACCAGGCCAGCTCCTCGACCAGCGCGACGCACCCCGCGGCCAGCACCGGCTGCGCGGCGCGTGGGGCGCGTGCCAGCAGCCGCGCCTGGAAGTGCAGGAGGTCGGCGACGAAGTGCGCGTCCTGCACCAGCCAGGTGTCGAACGCGGCGGCGGGCACGGTGCCGTCCCGGACGGCGCCGAGGAAGGGATGGCGGGTGGCTCCGCGCCAGGCGTCGGCGTGGCGGGCGAGCAGGTCGGTAACCGGCATGCCGGCCAACCTACGACGTGCGTATGGTGACCATGCCATGTGCGGGAGCTCGGATCGACCGGGCTGAGAGGGCGACTGGACACGTCGCCGACCGCTGGAACCTGACCGGGTAATGCCGGCGTAGGGAGCGACCATGAGCACGTCGGACCACGTCCGTACCCCTGATGCACCCCTCACCCTCGGCGAGGCGCCACCACCCACGCTCGGCCTCCGGGACACGGTCGGCCTCTGGGCGAACCTCGGCGTCAGCCTGCTGCTGCCGGTGGCGGCCGTCTTCGTCGTGCTGCCGGGCCGGCCGCTGTCGGTGACCCTCTCCGCGATCGTCGTCGGCGCGGTCATCGGATCGGTCCTGCTGGGGCTGGTCGCGGCAGCGGGTGCGCGGGAACGCGTACCGGGGATGGTGCTGCTGCGCGGCCTGCTCGGCCGGCGCACGTCCTGGCTGCCGACCGCGTTCAACCTCGTCCAGTGCATCGGCTGGGCGACGTTCGAGATCGTCATCATCGCCGAGGCCGCGTCGCGGGTGCTCGATGCACCCCGCTGGCCGTTCGTCCTCGCCGCGGGGGTGCTCGCGACCGCGATGGCGCTGCGGCCGCTCGGCGTCGTCCGCGTCCTGGCCCGCTACGCGGTCTGGGCCGCGCTGGCCGCCGTGGTCTACCTGTTCGTGCAGGTGCTGGCCGAGCCGCTGCCCCCGCTCGAGGGCGGCGGGGCGACGTCGTTCTGGACGGCGGCCGACGTCGTCATCGCGCTGCCGGTCTCGTGGCTGCCGCTGGCCGCCGACTACACCCGCCACGCGCGCAGCACCCGGGCCGCCGGCGTGGGCGCGGGCGTGGGTTACGGGCTCGCCACGGTCGCCATGTTCACCCTCGGCGTGCTGGCGCTGGCCGCCTACGGCAGCGGCGGGCTCGACGTGATCGACGCGCTGCTGGCCGTGCCGCTCGGCGCGCTGGCGGTGCTGGTGCTGGTCACCGTGGAGCTCGACGAAGCCTTCGCCAACGTCTATTCGACCGCGGTGTCTGCGCAGAACGTCGTCGGCCGGCTCGACCGGCGGGTGCTGGCGGTGGCCGTCGGCGGCGTCGCGACGCTGCTCGCGCTCAGCCTCGACGTGGTCGCCTACGAGCCGTTCCTCTTCCTCATCGGCGCGGTGTTCGTGCCGCTCGCCGGCGTGCTGCTGGTGGCCTACTGGCTCACCCCGCGCGGCGGCTGGGACACCTCCGACACCGCGCCGGCCCGGCCGCTGTACCTGCTGCCGTGGCTCGCCGGCTTCGCCGCCTACCAGCTCACGCTGCCCACGTACTTCCCCGGTCCGGGCTCGGGCTGGACGGCGTGGTGGAGCGCGCGGCAGGCCGACCTGGGCATCGATGCGGGCAACGGCTGGTCGGCGTCGCTGGTGGGGCTGGCCGTGGCCGTCGCCCTGACGCTGCCGCTGGTGCTGGCGGGCCGGCGCCGGTGACCGACGTTGCCGTCGCGGGCGGGGGGCTCGTCGGAATGGCGGTGGCCTGGCGCTCGGCGCTGCGCGGGCTGTCGGTGACCGTCGTCGACGACGCCCCGGGAACCGGTGCCTCGGCCGCCGCGGCCGGGATGCTCGCGCCGGTGACCGAGGCGGGCTACCGCGAGGAGGCGCTGCTGGGGCTGGGCACGGCCTCGCTGCAGCGCTGGCCCGCCTTCGCCGCGGAGCTGGAGGCGGCCTCCGGCCGGACGGTGGGTCTGCGCACCGCCGGCACACTGGTGGTCGGCTTCGACGAGGACGACGTGCGCGAGCTCGACGCACTGCACGCCTTCCAGCGCGAGCTCGGCCTCGCCGTCGAGCGGCTGACCCCGCGCGAGGCCCGCCGCCGGGAGCCGGCGCTGGCCACCCGGGTGCGCGGTGGGCTCCTGGTCCTGGGCGACCACTCCGTGGACGGCCGTGCCGTGCACGCCGCGCTGCTGGCCGCCGCAGAGACCGCGGGCGTCGCGGTCGCGCGCGGGCGGGTGGCCGACGTCGCCGTGGCCGGCGGCCGGGCCAGAGGGTTGCGGCTCGAGGACGGGACGACGGTGCCGGGTGACCGGGTGGTGCTCGCGCTCGGCGCGCACAGCGGCGGGCTGCCCAGCGTGCCGCCGCTGCCGGTACGACCGGTGAAGGGGCAGATCCTGCGGTTGGCCGGCGCGGGCGGGCTGCTCGAGGGCACGGTGCGCGCGCTGGTCCGCGGCCGGCACGTCTACCTCGTCCCCTACGGCGCGGACCGGCTGATCGTCGGCGCCACCGTGGAGGACCGTGGTTTCGACGCCCGGGTGACCGCCGGCGGCGTGCACGACCTGCTGCGCGACGCGATCGAGGTCGTTCCCGAGGTCGAGGAGCTGGAGCTCGCCGAGACGCTGGCCCGCTGGCGCCCGGGCACGCCGGACAACGCGCCGCTGCTCGGGCCGTCGCCGCTGCCCGGCCTGGTGCTGGCCACCGGCCACCACCGCAACGGCGTGCTGCTCACCCCGGTCACCGCGGAGGCGATCGCCGAGCTGCTGGCCACCGGCGCGCTGCCCGAGGTGGCCGCGCCGTTCACCGCCGACCGCTTCGCCGTCGGCTCGTCAGGGGAGGTCCGAGGATGCAGGTGACCGTCAACGGCGATCCGGCTGAGCTGGCCGACGGCGCCACCGTGGCCGACCTGGTGGCCGCCCGCGCCGGCGGGCACGACCGGATCGCCGTGGCCCGCAACGGCGACGTCGTCCCGCGCAGCAGCTGGGCGCAGACCCCGCTGGCCCCCGGCGACGCCGTCGAGGTGCTGGCCCCGACCGCAGGAGGGTGAGATGACGACCGACGACGTGCACACCGAGGGCCTGGCGTCCGCGCTGGCGCAGGAGGAGACGGCCGACCCGTTCCTGCTGGGCGGGCAGACCTTCCGCTCGCGGCTGCTTCTCGGCACCGGCGGGGTACCGAGCCTGGAGGCGCTCGAGGCCGCGGTGCGCGCGTCGGGCACCCAGCTGGTCACCGTGGCGCTACGCCGGGTGGAGGCTTCGGCGTCCGGCTCGATGATGCAGGTCCTGCAGCGTGCCGGGGTCCAGCTGCTGCCCAACACCGCCGGCTGCCGGACCGCCAGGGAAGCCGTGCGCACCGCCCGGCTGGCCCGCGAGGCGTTCGGCACCCCGTGGGTGAAGCTCGAGGTGATCGGCGACGACCGCACGCTGCTGCCCGACGCGGTCGAGCTGCTCGACGCCGCCGAGCAGCTGGTCGCCGAGGGTTTCACCGTGCTGGCCTACACCACCGACGACCCGGTGCTCGGTCGCCGCCTGGCCGACGCCGGCTGCGCCGCGGTCATGCCGCTGGGCTCCCCGATCGGCAGCGGTCTGGGGATCCGCAACCCGCACAACATCGCCCTCCTGCGCGAGGCGGTCGCCGTACCGGTGGTCCTCGACGCCGGCATCGGCACCGCCTCCGACGCCGCGCTGGCCATGGAGCTCGGCTGCGACGCGGTGCTGCTGGCCTCGGCCGTCACCCGCGCCCGCGATCCCGAGCGCATGGCGCTGGCGATGCGCCAGGCGGTCGAGGGCGGCCGCTCGGCGAAGCTCGCGGGCCGCATCCCGCGCCGCTGGCACGCCGAGGCCTCGACGTCGTTCGAGGGTCTGCCCGGGCTGTGACCGTTCCCCGGCTGCTCGTCGTCACCGACCGGACGCAGGCGTCCCGGCCGTTGCCGGACGTGGTGGCCGCAGCCGTGGCCGCCGGCGCGCGCGCGGTGCTGCTGCGGGACAAGGACCTGTCCCTCGGGGAGCGGCGCGCCCTGGCCGGGGAGCTGCGCGCGGTGCTCGACCCGGTGGGCGGCCTGCTGGTGTGGGGCGGCGCGGCCGGGGCGCCGGCAGGCACGGCGGTGCACCTGTCGGCCGACGACCCGTTCCCAGCGGTACGCCCGCCGCTGGTGGGGCGCTCCTGCCACTCGGCGGCCGAACTGGCCGGGGCCGCAGCCGAGGGCTGTGACTGGGTGTCCCTCTCCCCGATCTTCCCCACGTCCTCCAAGCCCGGTTACGGCCCGGCGCTCGGCCTGGACGGGCTGGCCGCACTGGCCCCGGCGGCGCCGCCGGTGCTCGCCCTGGGCGGCGTGCGACCGGAGCACGTCCCCGGCTGCTTGGCTGCCGGCGCGCACGGCGTCGCCGTCATGGGAGCGGCCATGCGGGAGCCCGCCGTCGTGGCCGACCACCTCGCTGCGCTCGCGGGAGCCACGTACCAGCAGGGGACCGCCTCGGCGCCGGGAGTGCGGGATCCTGATGCGCTGTGGTCCTCCGCCGCGGGCCGTCAGCGCGTCTGACCCGGGGGTGCTCGAGAGAAGCCCACCGAACGGTCGGTCTCTGCTTACAGGGGGAAGCAGAGACCGACCGTCCACCGACCACACCCCCGGCCCGCGTCGTGGCCCGCAGCCCGGCGGTCCGGCACTCCTCACCGCGCGCGTGGGCGCTCGCCGGCGCCGACCTGACCGGTTACTGGTCACCGGTGTTCGTCGGCTGATCTCCCTCGGCGGTGTGATCTGGGCGACTTCGGGTTTGTTCCGCTTCGCGGAGGCCGATAGGGGATTGTTCGGTCGGCACGGGCATCGCGTCGGCCCGGGACCGAGGGGCACACACGTGACAGGGCAGGCGGCCGGCACCAGCTGGCCGTCGGCGTTCCCGCCGCCCGCTGATCCGGTGCTCTCCTGGCAGCTGCGGGACGTCGCCGAGCTCCCCGCCGTCCGCGCGCAGGTGCGGGCGCGCGTGGACGGAGCCGACGCCGACGACCTCCTCGACCGGCTGGTGCTCGCGCTCGACGAGATGGCTTCCAACGCGCTACGGCACGGCGGCGGGGACGTGCGCGCAGCGGTCCGCCGCACCGGGGGGGCCTACCTCGTCGAGGTCTCCGACCAGGCGGCGCAGACGCCGCCCACGCCGGCGGTCGGCCGCGATCCCAGCCTCGGTGGCCTGGGCCTGTACCTCATCGCCGAACTCGCGCCCCAGCACGGCTGGTACGTCGACGGCGGCGCCAAGCACGTCTGGGCGCTGCTCGCCGGCTGAGCCTCGCGCCGTGCCGCCCGCTCAGTCCTGGGGGTGCAGCCGGATGGCCACGAGCGCGACGTCGTCCTGCAGCCCCTCGGGTCGCAAGCGCTCGATCACCGCGTCGCACAGCTCGGGCAGCGGCCGGTCGGCCAGTTCCCCCAGCGCCGCCCTGAGCCGGGCCGTGCCCTCGTCGAGCGAGAGGTCGCGTCCCTCCACCAGCCCGTCGGTGTAGAGCAGCACCGTCGTCCCCCACGGCACGGTCACCACCGTCTCGCTCCGCCGAGCGCCGGCATCCACCCCGAGCATGAGCTCGGCCCGCTCCCCGGCCAGCTCCTCCATCCGGCCGTCGGGCCGGAGCACGAGCGGCGGCGGGTGCCCGGCGTTCGACCAGCGCAAGCGGGTCACGCCCGCGGCACGCTCCTCGGCGGTCTGCTCGATCCGCACGATCGCGGCGGTCGCCAGCGTGCCCATGCCCAGGCCCTGGACGGCGGCGTCGAGCTCGGCCAGCACCGCGGCCGGGCCGATGCTGTCGCGGTAGCCGATCCCCCGCAGCATCCCGCGCAGCTGCCCCATGGCCGCGGCCGCCTCGGTGTCGTGGCCGACGACGTCGCCGATGACCAGCATCGTGGCGCCCGACGGCTGCACGAAGGCGTCGTACCAGTCACCGCCGACCTCGGCGACGGCCATCGCCGGGAGGTAGCGCACCACGATCTCGGAGTGGTCCGGCTGCGGCGGCGCGGTGAGCAGGCTGCGCTGCAACCCCTCGGCCAGCCGCCGCTGCTGCTCGTAGAGCCGGGCGTTGTCCAGCGCCAGCGCGACCCGCCCGGCGATGTCCCGCGCCGTCGCCACGTCCTCGTCGTCGGGCACCGGCCGGTCCGGCGAGCGGTAGACGCTGAGCGCACCGAGCGTCCGGCCGCGGGCCGTCATGGGCAGCGTCATCGCCGATCGCGGGCACAGGGCCGAGAAGGCATCGCTCACCGGGCCGGGCGGCAGCGTCCGGCCGACGGCCGCGCCGACGTCGGGAACGACGAGCGACTGACCGGAGGCCAGCGCCCGCAGGACGGGCGCGTCCGGCTGCAGGGCCGCCAGCCGGGTGGCCGCGTACGCTGCCACCACGTCCCGGCGTTCCGCGTCGCGGTGCCAGCTGGCGACGTCGCGCATCCGCCCGTCGGCGTCGACGAGGCTGATGATGACCCAGTCCCCGAGCTCCGGGATGAGCAGCCCGGCGACCCGCTGCAGCGCGGCCTTCTCGTTCTCCCGGCTGTCGAGCGAGGCGGCCATCGCCGTCGTGGCGTGCGCGACGAGGCCGAGGCGGGAGGCGCTGCGGCGGGCCTGCTCCCCGGCCGCACGGCGTTCGCTCACGTCGAGGAAGGACACCGAGAGCCCGTCGGGCGTGGGCCAGGCGCGCACCTCGAACCACGCGTCCAGCGGCGGCGGGTAGTAGGCCTCGAACAGCCGCTCCTCACCGCTGGCCACGGCCGCCCGGTACTGCCGTTCGAAGTCGCTGCCCACGGCGGCCGGGAAGAGCTCCCAGACGACGCCCCCGAGCAGCTCCTCGCGGGAGGCGCCCAGCACCCGCTCGGCCTCGGCGTTCACGTAGGTGAAGCGCCACTCCCGGTCCAGGGAGAAGAACGACGCCTTCATCGCCTCCAGGAGGCGGGCGATGCGGACGTCCTCCTGCCGCTGTGGCGTGGTGTCGTAGCCGGCCCCGAGCAGCCGCGCCGCGGCCCCGCTGTCGTCGGCGACCGCCCGGCCCCGGCCACGCACCCAGCGGGTCTGCCCGGCCGGCAGCACGACGCGGAACTCGGCGTCGTACTCGCCGACCGTCTCGACGGCGGTCTGCAGGGCCTCCAACGTCCGCTCGCGGTCGTCGGGGTGCAGACGCGCCGCGAACGACTCGATCGTCTCCTGGAAGTTCGCCCGCTCATAGCCGAACAGGGCGAGCATCCGGTCGTCCCACAGCAGCCGCCCGGTCTCCAGGTTCCAGTCGAAGCTGCCGATGCCCGCGGCGTCGATGGCCAGCTCGAAGCGCAGCCGGTGGGCCTCGTACTCGGCAGTGAGCGCCATGAGCTGCAGCTCGGTGCCCACGGAGTCGGCGAGCTGGCGGAGCAGGGCGACGTCCCGGTCGGTCCAGCGCCGCGGCCGGGACTCGTACACGCACAGCGCGCCGATCGGCCGGCCGGTCACGCGCAGCGGGATGCCGAGGTAGGCCCCGACCTCCCCGCTGCGGACCGGGGCCCGGCCGGACACCCGCTGGTCCCGGGCGGCGTCCGGCACGACGACGGGCGCGTCGGCGGCGACGGCGACGGCGCACAGCGACTCGGCCAGCGGCAGCCGGGCCCCGATGCCGCCCGGCGGCAGCCCGGTCCCGGCCACCGCAGTCTGCACGTCGCCGACGAGGGAGACCTGTGCGGAGTCGCACTCCAGCAGCCGGGTGGCCAGGTCGGTCAGGCGCTGGAGGCTGCGGTCGCCGAGGGCCTCCCCGGCCAGCCGGCGCACCAGCTCGGCGACGTCCTCCGAGCCGGACGCCGCACCGTCGTGGGCGCCCAGAGGGGCCGGCCCGTCGGGAAGCTCGGCGGCGGTCACGGGGGCTTGCCTCCACAGGCGGTCCGCGGGGTGGCCGACGGCACGGTTGCTCCGGTACGCGGCGAGAGGTAGAGGCTTTCACACCCGCCGCCGGCCGTGCGCATCAGCGGCGCGGAACCGAGGGAGGGGGCCGGGGCGGTGCCCGCGAGCCGGGGCGGGCGCCCGGCCGGGAACCGGACCGCCAGGCGGTCCGGCCCGCTCCGGCGGGCGCCCGCCGATCGGCGGGAAGCGGACGGGAGGTCCCGTCCACCGGCACGTGCGCACGGTTCCCCGGGACGTCGTCCCACGCTGCCCCGGAGCGCCGGTACCTGGACGTCGGACGTCGGCCCGGAGACGTCGACACCCCTTCCGGCCGCAGGCCGGTGGCGCGCCGCGCCGCAACCGGGCAGGCACCGGCCGGTCAGAGACCCGGTGGTCGCGAGGGGGATCGCGCCAGCGGGCACCGGCAGGAGGCCTGTCGTCCACCTCGCGGAACGGTTCCGGGTCCGCGGTCCACGCCGTCGGCCATCCGGGCCTCCCTGGAGGGTCCGCGCGCATCCTGCGGTGCAGGAGCGGTGCGGGGAACGAAGCCGGGTAGGACGAGCGGAGCGGTCTGCGGCGCCCGGAGGGGCACCGTCGGAGGTGGGCCAGGTGCGGCCGAGGTCGGCCGAGGGGGGACGTGCTCGCAGAACCGAGTCGACGATCCGCGCCACCCGGGGAAGAGGGCGGCCGGTTCCGGCGTGCTCGACAGGAGAGCGGAAGACGGCGTTCCGCGGCTGGCTGCCGTGGTCGCGCTGCGCGGATCAGCTCGGCGCGGGCGGCGCCGGGCGGGTGTGCGACGGGGGTGCCCGCTCGGTGGACGGGCCGGGATCGGCGTCGTCCGCGGGCCGGGTTCGTCGCGGGGGGAGGGGCGAGCCCCGGACCGGGCACCCGGACGGGTCGCCCCGTGCCCCGGCTCCACCCGGCCCCCCGGGGGATCTCGGTGCCGGTACCCGGGAGGTGCGGCCGGACAGGCCGGAGGTGCGGACCGGGAGAGACTGCGCCGTGGACCGCGCCCCGTACCGACCCGAGGACGGCCGCTCCCGCGGTGGACGCGAGCCGACGCGTGGCTGCGACCGTGTCGAGGGCTCCGTGGCACCCGGGTGAGGGGGACGGGCGGTCGCGTCAGGTTCGGCCGTACCGGTTCGCGACCCCGGCGAGGAGGCCGGTCCCGCCGGAAGGAGCGCCGCGGCGGGGGAAGGCGCCACGGGCTGGATCGAGGGGGTGCTGGGCAGCTCGCGCAGCACCACGGGTGGGTCGACGTCGCGCGGCGCCGGTCGGGCGGGGCAGCCCCAGGCGAGGTGCTCGCCGCGCTCGCCGGCGCCCCACAGGGCCATCCGGCGGCCGAACGTACGCACCGCGGCGCGGCGGCGGCCCGGCACGGGAACCGGGTGCGCGGGAGTGCGCCAGGCCAGGTTCTCGCCCTGCTCTCCCGCACCCCACATCGCCATCCGGCGGGTGATCCCGCGCAGCCCGCCCAGCGGCTGGCGGACGTGCTCGGGAACGACGAACACGCGCGGGGTGAGCGGGGCGGGCGCGCGCGGAGCACGGGCCGGTGGAGCCGGCTGGACCGATCGCAGCGGCACGGGGCGGGCGGCCGTGCGGTGCGTGGCCGGACGGGGGCGCTGGCGCGGACGGGCGTCGTCGGCCCGGTCGAGGAGGTCGATGAGGCCCGCCAGCGTGCTGGCCGGCTCGCGGCCGGGCAGGTCGGCGCGCACGGCCGCGGAGGCCGACCGACCGGCCCGCTGGCTGCTGCTCATGTCGCCTCCCGAAGTCGTGTCCGCAGCCGGGGAAGGTGCCGCGGACAAGGAGAAAGGTAGGGACCGGAAACGTCCGGCAAGCGCTTCCGGGGCGCCCCTCCGAACGCGCGTGACCGAACCGTTGCCGAGCCGTTCCCGAACGGCCGGTGACCCGTTCTCCCGCGCATGACCTTGTCGACTTGACGGTGCTCGCCGAGCGCACAAACGGCTTTCGGAGGGCTCGGTCGTCCCGGGACCCGCCGCGGCGCGCCCGCGTGTCGGGCGTCTTCCCCGATCGGGCGCGCGCTCCTCCACCCACTGGCGCGGGCCTCCTGTGGAACGGCCCGACCCCGCCACCCAGGGCCCGGACGCGTCCGCGGAGCCGGCTGGGAAGATGCCGCGGTGACCGACCGCATCCCGCTGGTGATCGACACCGATCCGGGCATCGACGACGCCCTCGCCATCCTGCTGGCGCTGGCCAGCCCCGAAGTGGACCTGCGGCTGGTGACCACGGTGCACGGCAACGTCGAGCTGGCGCAGGTCACCGAGAACGCGCTGCGGGTGCTACACCTGGCCGGCCGTTCGGACGTGCCGGTCGCCGTCGGGGCGGGGGCCTCGCTCGTCCACCCGCAGCCGGAGCGGGCCGGGCACGTGCACGGAACCGCAGGGCTCGGGGGCGTGGAGCTGGCGCCGTCCCCGGCGGCGGTGGACCCGCGCCCGGCCGTGACGGCCCTCGCCGAGCTGCTGCTGGCCTCCCCGGAGCCGGTGACCGTGGCCGCCATCGGCCCGCTCACCAACATCGCGCTGCTGCTCGCCGTCCACCCGGAGGCGGCCGGGCGCATCGGACGGCTGGTGGTCATGGGCGGGTCCGCCGGCCGCGGCGGCAACGTCACCGCGGCGGCGGAGTTCAACATCTGGTCCGACCCGGAGGCGGCGCAGGCGGTCTTCACCTCCGCGCTGCCCACGGTGATGGTGGGGCTCGACGTCACCCTGCCCACGGTCCTCACGGAGGAGGGCATCGCCCGCTTCGCCGCGGCAGGTCCCGTCGGGCGGCAGGCCGCAGCGATCCTGCAGCAGTACGTCGACCACGCCCGGAACGCCTACGGGACGGCCGGCGTCGTCGTGCACGACGCGCTGGCCCTCACCGAGGCGATCGCCCCGGGCAGCCTCGGCACGGTGCGGCGCGACGTCGTCGTCGACACCACGCTGGGTGCCGGCCGCGGCCAGACGCTGGTCGACCGGCGGTCGGTCGCCACGTCCACCACCGCCCTGCAGGTGGCGGAGACCGTGGACAGCGACGCCGCCGTGGAGTTCCTCGTCTCCCGGCTGGCCCGCCTGGACTCCACCTAGGCCCGCCGCACGACCCCGTCGACGATCCCTGCGGCGATGTCCCGCAGCTTGCGGTTGTACCGCTGGGAGGCCTGCCGGAGAACCTCGAACGCCTGCTCCGCATCGATCCGCTGCTGCGCCATCAGCACCCCCTTGGCCTGCTCGATGACGGCGCGCGACTCCATGGCGATGCGCATGTTGCGGGCGTCGTCGGCCAGCCGGGCGTGCGCGTCGGCGTTGGCGACCGCCACCGCGATCATCTCCGCGGCGCCCAGCCCCGCGGCCAGCGAGTCCGGGGATGCGAACGCCGCCACCTCGGTCGAGTAAGCGTTCAGCGCCCCGATGCTCGTGCCCTGGTAGGGCAGCGGCACCGACAGCGAGCTGCGCGCCGCCGTCGTGCGGACACGGGCGATGTAGGCCGGCCAGCGCTCCTCGACGTGCGTGTCGTCGATGCGGAGGACGACTCCGCCGCGGCCGGCGTCCAGGCAGGGGCCGCTGCCCTCCGCGTACTGCAGCTCGTCGGCCTCCAGCGCCATCGCGCCCCAGTGAGCGGCGGTGAAGGCGACCTCGTCCCGGACCAGGGTGGTCGACACCGCTTCGGCACCCGGGATCACGCGGGCCGCGATCGCGGCGATCTCCGTGAGCACGTCGGCGAGCTCACGGCCACCGAGACTGACCAGGCTGAGCTCTCGCAGGGCGTCTTCCACGCGGACAGTGTGCCCGGTGGGCGACTCACCGGTCGCCCCCCTTCGCGCACCGGGTCGCCATCGGTCAGGATGGTGCGACCGGATCCCCGTCCCCGCGCCGCCTGCGGAGCAGACGCGAGAGGAAGCGATGGCCGACGAGCTGGCGCACCACGCGTGGCCGAGCGCCCCCGTGCCGTCCGTCCCCGGCGACGTCTGGCACTGGCAGCTGGAGGCGATGCAGGTGGTCTCCCGGGTGCGCACCGACCTGCGCGCGCGGATCGCCCACCCGTCGGTCTCCTCGGCGTCGACGGAGGACGCGCGCGACGGGCTGCTCCTCGTCTTCGAGGAGCTGGCCTCCAACGCCCTCCGGCATGGGGGCGGGGACGTGCGGGCCCTGGTGGTGGCCGGCCCGGCCGGCTGGCTGCTCGATCTCAGCGACGAGGCCCCCGACCGCCCGCCGGTCCCCGCCGTGGACCGCGATCCCGCACTCGGCGGCATGGGGCTCCACCTCGTCGCCCAGCTCTCCACCGCCTACGGCTGGGAGGAGCGACCCGGCCGCAAGCACGTCTGGGCGCTGCTGCCCACCGGCCGGGAGGTGGCCGAGCCGCTGCGCGACCGGCTCCCCGAGCAGCGCTCGCCCGGCGTGCCCCGGGACTGAGCAAGGACCCCCCTGCCCCCCACCGCCCGCAGGCTCGCGGCGGGGCCCTGCAGGAAGGCCGCTCCAGCACGTCACCTCGCTCGGGGCGAGCCTCCGGAGGGGGCCGATCCAGCGCGTCACCGGGCCGCGGCGGCCACCGCGGTGCAGAACCGGCCGGCATCGGCGCGCACCTCGGCCATGGGGGCCAACAGCTCCTCCTCCGCCACCCCGCGGACGGCCGCGCGCAACCGCCGGTCGGCCGTCCGGGCGCGACGGCGCGCGCGCAACGCCACGAACGGACGGCACACCAGCGCCAGGAGCAGCCCGGCCAGCAGCCCCCCGCCGAGCAGGAGCGTGGGCAGCGGCAGCCCCTCCACCCGGGGCAGCGGCACGATCTCGTCCAGCTGGAAGAAGCCCAGCGCGACGAGGGCCAGCAGCCAGAGCGCGCCGACCAGCGCGGTGACGACCAGCAGCCACTGCAACCCCGCGGCCGCCCGCTGCCAGAGGGGCACCCGGTCGGGGCCGAGCTCCGTGCCCCCGACCGCCCGGTCCAGCGCATCGGCGAGCCGGTCCTCGGACACCTCGGCCGTGCGCCGCAGCTCGTCCCGCCAGGCCGGCGCCAGCCCGTCGCCCACGGCGTCCCGCGCCTCGCGGACCGCGGTCGCCATCCGGGCCCGTTCCACGGCACCGGCCGCCGGCAGCGACGTGCGGGCCCGCTCGTCCCCCAGGTGCAGCCGGGTCAGCGGGTCGGCGCGCAGCTTGCGCGTCCAGCGGAGCAGCGGCCAGCCGGTGCGCCCGGAACCCTCCCGCCGGGTCGAGCGCTCGACGGCGGCGGTCACCGTGGGCACCCCGGCCGCGTCGGCCAGGGCATCGGTGAGGTCGTCGGCGAGGCCGCCGGTGGAGGAGGCGCCGGCCGATCGGCCCCACCGCCGGCCGCCGCCCGCCGTGATCTCCGGGCAGTGCGCCGCCAGGCCCGCGGCGCTGGTGCGCACGTCGGCCAGCAGCCGCTCGCCCGCCGCGCGGCGCGCACCCACCCGGCGGGCGAGCTCCCCGCGCAGCTCGGCGAGCCCGGCCCCGGTGCGCCCGGAGACCGCCAGAAGGGGGGTGGCGGCCAGGCCCTCCCGGTCGAGCAGGCCCCGCAGGTCGGCCAGGCACGCGCGGGCGGCCGCCGCCTCGAGCCGGTCCACCTGGTTCAGCACGACCAGCAGCACCCCGGCGTGACCGGCCAGCGGCGCCAGGTAGCGCTCGTGCACGGCGGCGTCGGCGTACTTCTGCGGGTCCAGCACCCAGACCAGGACGTCGACCAGCCCGACCAGCCGGTCCACCTCCAGCCGGTGCTCGACGCGCACGCTGTCGTGGTCGGGGAGGTCGAGCAGCACCAACCCGTCCAGGGCCGGCTCCGGCTCCCGCCGGTGCCGCCGGGGCACCTCCAGCCAGTCGAGCAGCCGGTCGGTGCCGTCATCGGGCCGGCCCCAGACGGTGGCGTGCGCGACGCCCGTGGTCGGGCGCCGCACGCCCGGTGTGCTGACCTCGCTGCCCGAGAGAGCGTTGAACAGGGTGGACTTCCCGCTTCCGGTGGCGCCCGCCAGCGCCACCACCGTGGCGTCGCCCAGCGCCTCGCGGGCACCGGCCTTGGCCAGCACGGCCCGGGCCTGGGCGACCTCCGGCACCTCCAGCCGCCCGTCGGCGAGCTCGACGGCCTCCCGCAGCGCCGCCAGCCGATCGGCCAGCGACTTCTCCCCCGCTCTCATGCCCGGCGCGCCTCGGCCAGGGCCCGGGCGGCCGCACGCAGGTCGTCGGCCGCGGACGGAGCCGGCGCCACGGCGTCCACCCGACCGTCGAAGCGGTCCTGCTCGTACCGCAGCAGCGCCTCGGCCCGCTCGTCCAGGTCGGCCCGTGCCCGCTCGGCCAGCGCCCGGACCGCGGCATCGCCGAACACGGCCTCGAGCACCCGCTGCCCCACGGCCGTCGTCCCGCCGGCCACCGCGACCTCGCCGCCGAGCAGCCCCCCGGTCTGGGCGAAGACCGCCACCATCACCACCGCGCCCGTTCCGCTGACGCCCCAGGACAGCAGCCGGGCCCGCGAGCGCTTGTCGGCGCCCTCGCTGCGCACCAGGTCCAGCACCGTGCCCTGCCAGTCGCGCACCTGCGCCGCGGCGGCCTCGGTGAAGTCCGGGGAGACGCCGGCCAGCTCCCGCTCCTGCCCTGCCAGCAGCGCCGGACCCGCGGGCAGCGCCCGCCAGGCCGTGACGGTCCGCTCCGCGGCCCGGTCGGCCTCGGCCCGCAGGAGCTGCTCCACGCTGCTCTCCAGCGCGCCCTGCAGGCTCTCGGCCGGCGCCGGACGCCCGGTCAGCGCGGCGGCGACGCGGTCGCGCACCCGGCCGACGCGGCTCTGCAGGGTGCGCATCCACTCCCCGGTGCCGACGAACTCCTGCCAGCGGGCCAGCACCTCTCCGCGGAGCAGGCTGCCGCTGCGGACGCCCTGGTCGATCCCGTCGCGCGCCGCGTCGTACGCGGCCGCCGCGGCGTCGTGCAGGGCACCGGCGACGGCGAGCTGCTCCTCCACCGCCGCGGCGACCGCGGCGGTGCGCTCCTGCAGGCTGTCCAGCGCCCCACCGAGCGTCTGGCGGACCACGGCCGCCCGCTGCTCCTGGTCGGCGGCCAGGCCGTGCAGCCAGTTCCGCAGCGGGGCCACCTGCTCCTCGGGCAGCCGGCCGTCGGCGAGCGGGCGCTCCTCGATCACGAACAGCCGGGCGGCGGCCAGCCCGGACCGGTCGAGCATGGCCGTGAGGTCCGCCGAGATCTCCGCGGCCGCCTCCGGCGGCACCCGGTCCAGGACGACGGCGAGCGCCGTCCCCCGTTCCTCGGCGGTGCGCAGCAGGTCCCAGGGCACCGCGTCGGCGTAGCGGGCCGCGGTCGTGACGAAGACCCACAGGTCCGCGGCGGCCAGCAGCTGCCCGGCGAGGTCGCGGTTGGAGGCCACCACCGAGTCGACGTCCGGCGCGTCGAGCAGCGCCAGGCCGGTCGGGACGTCGTCGCGGACGACCAGCTGCACCGTGCCGGGCCCGCCGTCGCCGCCGGTGACCCGTGCCAGGCCGGGGAGGACGCGGTCGCCGGAGAAGCTGCCGGCGTCGGCCCGGGCGCAGACCAGCACCGGGGCCCGCGTCGTCGGGCGGAGCACCCCGGCGGTCGTGACCGGCGCACCCACCAGGCTGTTGACCAGCGTGGACTTGCCGGCGCCGGTGGATCCGCCGATGACCGTGAGCAGCGGCGCGTCCAGGTCGAGCAGGCGCGGCAGCAGGTAGTCGTCGATCTGGTCGGCGACGCCCCGCGCGACCCTGGCCGCGTCGTCGCGCCCCGGCGTCGCCAGCCCGAGGGGTGCGGCGGTCAGCAGCTCGCGGAGCACCGTGAGGGCCTCGGGCAGACGGGGCGGCGACGTGGTCACGTCTGCTCCTCTGCCCCGGGACACCTCCCGCTACCCGCCGGTTTCCTGCACCGCCGGGTGGCCGGCCCGACGGTCAGCCGTTGCGGCGGGCCGTGAACCCGGCGACGAAGTCGCGCAGGCTGCGGGTGGGCCGCAGCCATGCACCGTTCGGCGGCAGGGCGTCGAGACGGACCCGGTCCAGCGGCTCGACGAAGGCGCCGGGGACGTCCTCGATGTCGATGAACTCCAGCAGGTCCGAGCCGATCGCGTAGCCGGCCACCTCGCTGAAGGCGACGACGACGACCTGGGTGCCCTGCCGGGCGAGCTCCTCCAGGGGCTCGGCGAAGTTGCGGCCGTCGCCGGAGAAGACCACCAGCCGCCGCAGCCGGTGGCTGTGCTGCCGGACGGCGATGTGGTCCAGCATGGCCTGGTCGATGTCGTCGTCGGGCTGCGACTTCGGCCGGGCGAACACCGAGTAGCCGAAGCCCCGCAGCGCCTCGACCCAGCGCTGCAGCGAGCCCGGCTGCGGCGGGATGTTGGCGAAGACGCACGCCTCGACGTCGGACGAGTCGGGTGCCGACGGGTCGCCCGCCCCCTCGACGAACCAGGCCGCGATCGCGTCGAAGCGCGGACGCGAGGCCGCCGTCGGCCGTGCACCGATGACCGTCGACAGGGTCATGTCGATGTTCGGGGCGTCCCAGATCAGCAGGTCGAGCGGGGGACGCGGCCGACCGTCGTCGGCGGCCCGCGCCGGCTCCTCGCCGATCCCGGCGGTGGCCTCGGAAGTGTCCAGCACGGGGACAGTCTGCCCGGCGCCGGCATCCGGCGTCCCCGCGGGCGGTGCGGGCGCGGCGACCGGCCGCGGCGGGCCGGCGGGAGAGGTCGCACGGCGGCCGGGACGGCGGAGGTTCACCCGGGTGCCGGAACGGCGTGACCGGCCATCGCGAGGGCGCACAGGTCTCCTCCGGCCTGCTGGACCTCGCGGACCCAGCCCGGCAGCCGGTCGGCCGGCATCGGGTGGCCCAGCAGCCAGCCCTGGGCGAGGTCGCACCCGGCCTCGCGGACCATCCGGAGGTGCTCCGGGGTCTCGACCCCCTCCGCCACCGAGCGGATGCCCAGGGTGCGGGTGAGCCCGACGATCGCCGCGAGCACCGCGCCGGTCTCCCCGGCGGCCACCCGCTCGGCCGCGGCCAGCAGCGAGCGGTCGATCTTGAGGGTGCCGATGGGCAGGGCGAACAGCTGCGCCAGCGACGACCAGCCGGTGCCGAAGTCGTCGATGGCCACGCGGACGCCGAAACTCCGCAGCACCGACAGTTGGTCCTCGGCCCGGGTGGGGTCCTCCGCGACGCTGGTCTCGGTGAGCTCGAGGACCAGCTGGTCGGCGGGCAGGCCGGACTGCTGGAGCGCCACCCGCACGTCGCGCACCAGCGTCTCGGCCGAGAAGTGCCGGGCGCTGACGTTGACCGACATCCGCAGGCGCAGGCCCTGGGCGGCCCACTCGGCCGCCTTCCGGGTGGTCTCCCGCAGCAGCCAGCGGGTGATCGGGATGATCTGGCCGGTCTCCTCGGCCACGGACAGGAAGGTGTCCGGGGAGAGCAGGCCGCGCTCCGGGTGCTGCCAGCGCACCAGCGCCTCCACACCCTCGATCTCCCCGGTGTCCAGCCGGACGACGGGCTGGTAGTGCACGACGAGCTGGTCGATGGCCTCCCCGCGCAGCCGGGTGGCGACCTCCAGCCGCCACCGGGCCGCCTCCCGCAGGGCGGGGGAGAACAGGTGCACGCGGTCCCGGCCGGAGCTCTTGGCCGCGAACATCGCCGCGTCGGCGTCGCTGAGCAGGTGGTGGGCGTCGCGCACCTCGGGGCGGGCGACCGCCACGCCGATGCTGGCGCTGAGCGGCACGGTGATCTCCCGGACGGCGAAGGGGCGGGCGAACGCCGTCTGCAACCGGAACGCCAGCGCCGCGGCCTCGGACGCGTCGCACCCGTGGGCAAGCACCACGAACTGGTCGGCCCCCAGCCGGGCGACGGCGTCCCCGGGGCGGAGCTGCTCGGAGAGGCGGCCGCCCACCAGGCGCAGCAGTTCGTCGCCAATCTGGTGCCCGAGCGAGTCGTTGATGGTCTTGAAGCCGTCGAGGTCCAGCACCAGCAGGGCCACCCCCGCCCGGTGGTCGGCGGCGAGCGCCATCCCGGTGAGTTCGAGCAGCCGGGACCGGTTGGGCAGCCCGGTGAGGTCGTCGTGCCGGACCTGCCAGACCAGCTCGTCGCGCGCCCGCACCTGGTCGGTGATGTCGGTGTGGGTGATCACCACCCGCCCTTCGTCGTCCACCCGGGTGGCCTGGAGCTGGAACCAGCCGATGCCCTGGCGGGTCGTGCAGGAGTAGTCCCACCGGAACGTGTCGCCGTCGGCGGCGTCGTCCCCGGCCAGCAGCGCGCGCAGACCGGCGGCCAGGCCGGCGTGCATCTCCGGCTCCAGGCCGCGGGACATCACCATCAGGTAGTTCTCGCCGGCGCGGCCCGGCAGGACGACGTCGGGCAGGTCCTCGCCGGCGCGGACCCAGGCCGCGTTCGTCGAGAGGATCCGGCCGTTGCGGTCGACCAGGACGGTGGGGGAGGGCAGCGCCTGGAGGACCGCGGTCAGCTGGCGCACCTGCGCGTCGCGCCTCAGGTCGCGCCGATGGCGGGAATCGACGTCGCGGAAGAGTACGGCCGCCCCAGCGTGGTCGGGGAAGATCCGGACCTCGTACCACCGGGACCGCGGCTCGTAGAAGAACTGGAACTCCCGCGACCGGCCGTCGTCGAGCACCTGGCGGTACTGCTCCTCGGCCACCGAGTCGCGCAGCCCCGGGAAGGCGTCACGGGCGTCCCGGCCGATCAGCTGGTCGGCGCGGTGCCCGAGGAGGCGCTCGGCGGCCTCGTTGAGGTAGGCGAAACGCCCCTGCGCGTCCAGGCGGTAGACCGCGTCGGGCACGCCGTTCAACGGGTCGGGCCGGTCCTCGGGGGGCCGGTCGTCACCTGGTTGCACGCTGCCCGCTCTCGTCCGGTGGTGGTCTGCGTCCGCGCACGGACCTGGGCACGGACCGCCTCGCCGTCGGAACGGGCAGCACGTGCGCCGTCCCCGAGAGTAATAGCCCGGGGCCGGCCTCAGCGCGGGACGACCCCCCATCGCGGGCGCCGTCCGCGCGCCCGGTCGGCCGCCGATGACGGCTCCGGCGTCCCCGGCCAGGTGGGCGGCGTGAAAGGTGGTGCGTCCGCTCGCGGTCAGGCCGGCGGACCCCCGAGCAGGAGCTCGCGCACCAGGTGCATCGCCATCGTGACGGACCGGTTCCGGATCGCCGACCGGGAGCCGGGCAGGGCCAGCGACCGCGTCCGCTCGTCGTCGGGACCGAGCACGCACAGGTGCACGGTGCCCACCGGCTTGGCCGCGGTGCCCCCGCCCGGGCCCGCCACGCCGGTGATGCCCACGCCGATGTCCGCGCCGAACCGGGTGCGGGCGCCCGCGGCCAGCGCGCGGGCCACCGGAGGGCTCACCGCGCCGTGCTCGGCCAGCGCCGCGGCCGGAACGCCGAGCAGCTGCTCCTTGGCGCCGTCGGCGTACGCCACCACCCCGCCCAGCACGGCGGCCGACGCGCCCGGACGCTCGGTGAGCCGGGCCGCCAGCAGGCCGCCGGTGCACGACTCGGCGGTGGCCACCGTCAGCCCCCGGTCGGTCAGCGCCCCGGTGACGAGCTCGTCGAGCGTCGGCCCGGTGGAGAAGAGGGTGCCGGCGTACCGCTCGCCGAGGACGGCGGCGAACCGGTCGTAGGCCGCCTGGGCCGGGGCGGGGAAGCGCGTGACGATCTCCAGCTCCCCCTCGCGCAGACAGGTGGTGATCTCCAGGCCCGCGAGCTCGGGCTCGAGGTCGCGCAGGGTCGCGGCCAGCTGCGCCTCCAGGGTGCCCCACAGCCGGAGCGTCTCCTGCCGCAGCTCCGTGGCGCCGGACAGCGCCGCGCGGGTGGGCTCCGCGGCGAGCGCCGCCGCCCACATCCCGCGCAGCTCCCCCGGCGGGCCGGGGAGCACCACCACGGGCGGGCCGGTGCGGCCCGCGGCGGGGGGCACGACCAAACCCGGCGCCGTGCCGACCGGCTCGAGCACCGTGGCCCCCTCGGGGACCATCGCCTGCTTGGCGACGCCGGCCGCGGTCGACTCCGGATCCGACCGCCAGCCGCGGCGCGCCATCAGCCGCTCGACGATCTGCCCGATCCGCTGCTCCAGCCCGCGGTCGAGAGCCGCTGGTCGGCCCTGGAACCCGCCCACGACCTGCGCGGTCAGGTCGTCAGCGGTCGGGCCGAGCCCGCCGGTGGTGATGACCAGGTCGGCGCCGGTGCCGGTCAGGAACGACAGGGCGGCCTCGAGGTCCTCCGGCCGGTCACCGACCACCACGACGTGACCGACGTCGACGCCGATCCGGCGCAGCTGCTCGGCCAGCCAGGGACCGTTCCGGTCGGCGACCCGCCCGGTGAGGACCTCGGTCCCGGTGACGACGATTCCCGCTCGGATGACCACGGCCCGACCCTAGGCGCGCCGACCGGCCCCGGCAGACGAGGGACGCCCGCTCCGGGTGGCGCGCGGACGCGGGACCCCGGCGCCGATAGCGTGCGGAGCGCACAGCACCGACCGGCGATCGGAGCCGGAGCCGTTCCGAGGAGGCACCCGTGAGCACGCCGTCCGACCCGCAGACGCCCGGCGCCGGCTTCGCGCAGCCTGTGACGAAGGAGATCCCCGTGGTCCCGCCCGCCTCGGCCAGGACGACCGTGCAGCAGCTTCCGCCGCCCTCCTCGCCGTCGCCGTCCCCGTCGGCGGGCTCCGCGCCGCAGCCGGCCCCCGCGACGGCGGCACAGCCGACCGGACCGGTCGACTTCGTCCCGGGCCCGCCCGGCGCCGGCTCCCCTCCCCCGCCGGCTCGACCGGTGCAGCCGATCCGGGCCGACCAGCCCGAGGGGTCGTCGTGGCCGGAGATCCTCGACGCCGGCGAGGCGGGTGACGACGCCGGTGCCGGGCAGGGAGCCAAGGCCCCCCGGGACCGGGTCGCGCTCGCCGGCGCCGGGCTGGTGGTGCTGTCCCTGCTGCTGCTCGAGCTGGGACTCTCGCTGCGGTTCGGCACGGTGTCGGCGTGGTCGGCCATCCCGCTGTGGTCGGCCTTCGCCACCGCCTGCGTCGTCCTGGGGCTCGCCGCCTCCGCGGGGCTGGTGCCCGCCGGCCGGCGGCTGGGCGGGCGGACGGGCTGGCGGATCGCCGCGGGCGGGCTGGTCGGCCTTGCGGTGTTCTGGGTGCTGGTGGTGCTGCCGAACGCCGACAGCGACCGGGGTTTCCTGCTCACCGCCGCCCTGGGCGCCCTCGGCGGCGCCCTGTGGCTCACCAGGGCTCGCGACGACCGGGCCGCCGGAGCGGACCGCTAGGTCCGGCCCCGCCCGCGGCCCCGTCCGTCGGCGGCTCCGTTCCCGTTCCCGCCGGCGTTCCCGTTCCCGCCGGCGTTGCCGTTCCCGCCCGCGTTGCCGTTCCCGTTCCCTTTCCCGCCCGCGTTCCCCGGGTCGTCGCCGGAGGTGCCCCTTCCGGGCAGCTCGTCGTTCCCCTCGTCCTCCGGCTCCTCGGCGTCCTCGTCGGCCGGCGGCGGGGTGGGAGCACCCGAGTCGACCTGCTGGGGGACCAAGGGCGCCGGTGCCGGGGCCGGCGCGCGTTCCGACGGCGCGATTGCGTAGGTGACGGTGACGACGGAGCCGCGGGCCAACGTGCCCACCGGGCCGACGGCCAGTACGTGGTCGGGGCGCACCGCCGTGCTCTCCTCCCCGACCAGGTCGACGCCCAGCCCGGCACCGGTCAGGTCGGCCTCCACGTCGGCCACCGGCCGCCCGAGGTAGTCGGCCGCGGTGACGACCACCGCCTCCGGGGCCTCCGTGGTGCCGGTGCCCGGGTCGGCCGGGGCGTCGCCCCAGACCTGCAGCGCGGCCACGCCCAGCCCCGCGCCGACCAGCAGCGCGGCGAGCAGGGCCACGAGCCGCCGGGAGCCCGCGCGGGGGGCACGGGTTCTGGCCGCGACCGCCCCCGCGGCGAAGGGCCGGGTGTCCACGCGGCTATCGACCGGGGGCAGCGGTCGCCCGGCACGGACGTCGTCGACGGCGTCCCGGAAGGCCGCGCCGTCGGGGAACCGCTCGGCGGGGTCCTTGAGCAGCGCCCGGTCGATGAGCGTGCGCACTTGCGCCGGGACGTCGGCCGGCAGGGGTGCGGGCACCTCTCGGAACTGGCGCAGCGCGATCTGCACCGAGTTCTCGCCGTCGAAGGCCCGGTGCCCGGCGAGGCACTCGTAACCGATCATGCCGAGCGCGTAGACGTCGCTCGCGGGGCCGGCCTTGCTGCCGGCGGCCTGCTCGGGGGAGAGGTAGTGGGCGGTGCCCACCACCTGACCGGTCTGGGTCAGCGGCGCGCTGGCGGCCGACCAGGCGATGCCGAAGTCGGTGATCTTCACCGTGCCGTCGGAGCCGACCAGCACGTTGCCCGGCTTGACGTCGCGGTGCACGAGCCCGGCGGCATGCGCGGCGGCCAGGCCCGCGGCCGTCTGGCGGAGCACCTCGAGCGTGCGGTCGACGCCCAGCCGCCCTTCCCGCTGGAGGAGCTGCGCGAGAGACTCGCCCTCGACCAGCTCCATCACCAGGTAGGCCAGCGGCTCACCGTCCTCGGCGGTGGACTCCCCGTAGTCGAACAGCGCGGCGATGTTGCGGTGGGTGAGCAGGGCGCTGTGCTGCGCCTCGGCGCGGAAGCGGGCGAGGAACGTCGCGTCCCCGGTGTACTCGCTACGCAGCACCTTGGCCGCGACCGGCCGCTGGAGGACGACGTCCCGGGCGCGCCAGACCTGCCCCATGCCGCCGGTGGCGAGCAGCGACAGCAGCTCGTACCGACCGCCGAGCAGCCCCGTCGAGGGCGGCCGGCGCCCCGGCGTCACGGGACCGGGGACGTGGTCGGCGACGACGTCGTCGGGCTCGGGGTGGGCTGCGTGGTCGGCGTCGGCTCGGTCGGCTCGGTCGGCTGGGTCGGCTCCACCGTCCCGGTCGGCCCGGTCGGCTCGCTCGGCTCCACCGTCCCGGTCGGCCCGGTCGGCTCCACCGTCCCGGTCGGCCCGGTCGTCGTCTCCTCGGGCTCCGTGGTCGTGGGCGTCGCCGGGAGCGTGGACGTCGTCGTCCCCGCCGGGGTGGTGGCCGGGGGGGCCGCAGGCTCGAAGGTCCGTCCCCCGCTCGACGGCGCCGCGCCGTCGAGCGCCGCGCCGGTCACCACCGGCCCCCGGGGCTCCTCGCGCTGCTCGGGCGTGGCCGCGGCGTAGTGCACGACCACCCGGTCCCCGTTCCGCAGCGGGCGGCCCGCGGGGTCGATCCCGGTCACCCGGTCGGGGAGGACGTCGTCGCGCACCTCGGCCCGCACGGTGACGGTGAGCCCCAGCGCGGCGAGCCGCTCGGCGACCTCGCCCACCGGCCGGCCCACGTAGTCGTCCTCCGTGAGCACGATGCTGCCGCTGATGCGCTGCTCGGCCGCCGCGGCGGTGGCCGGCGGCGTCCCGTCGGTGAGCGACTGCAGCAGAGCGGCGGTGATCCCCGCCCCGACCAGCAGGCCGAGCAGGGGCAGGAGGGCCACGGCCAGCCGGCCGCGCCGACGGGCCACCGGCGGACGAGCCACACCCGGCTCGGTCGGCGGCCCCGCCGGGTGTCGTCCGGCCGGGCGCGCACCGGCGGTCCGGCGACGCCGCGGCGCGCCGGCCACGGCCGGGTCGGGAGCCGGCCGACGACCGGCCTGGAGGTCGGCGACGGCGGCGGCGAAGCTGGCGCCGTCGGGGATGCGGGCGTCCGGGTCCTTGACCAGGGACCGGCTGATCAGCGTCCGGACACCCGGGGGCAGCTCACCGGGCAGCGGCTCCGGTTCCTGCCGGACCTGCTTGAGGGCGATGGTGACCGCGTTGTCGCCCTCGAACGCCGGGTGCCCGGTGAGGCACTCGTAGCCGATCAGCCCGAGGGCGTAGACGTCGCTGGCGGGGGTGGCGTGCCGGCCCTCGGCCTGCTCGGGGGAGAGGTACTGCGGGGTGCCGATGACCTGGCCCGTGCGGGTGAGCGCCACGCTGCGCGCCGACCAGGCGATGCCGAAGTCGGTGATCTTCACGGTGCCGTCGGGGCGGACCAGGATGTTCCCGGGCTTGACGTCCCGGTGGACCATGCCCATCCGGTGGGCCTCGGCCAGCCCCGAGGCCGTCTGGTGGAGCAGCGACAGCGTCGTCCGCGGGTCGAGCGGGCCCTCCCGCCGGAGCAGGGACGACAGCGGCTCGCCCTCCACGAGCTCCATGACCAGGTAGGCGAGCGTCTCCCCCGACCCGTCCTGCGCGGTCTCCTCGCCGTAGTCGAAGACGGCGGCGATGTTGGGGTTGCTCAGGGCGGCGGCGTGCTGGGCCTCGGCGCGGAAGCGGGCGACGAAGGTGGCGTCGCCGGTGTACTCGCTGCGCAGCACCTTCACGGCGACGGCGCGGTCCAGGGCGGTGTCCACCGCCCGCCAGACCTGGCCCATGCCCCCGGCGGCGATCAGCTGGTGGAGCTCGTAGCGGTTGCCCAGGCACCTGCGTCCTGGTTCCACCACGGTGGTCGCTCCTCGTCCGTCCGGCCCGTGCGCTCGGGCCGGTGCATGTCCGTCCGGGGAGCCGCGCAGCACCCCGCCGTGCGGTGTC
Organism: Blastococcus sp. SYSU DS0973; assembly: GCF_054051055.1. Classification (NCBI taxonomy): domain Bacteria; kingdom Bacillati; phylum Actinomycetota; class Actinomycetes; order Geodermatophilales; family Geodermatophilaceae; genus Blastococcus; species Blastococcus sp. SYSU DS0973. Next base: position 17,265 of record NZ_JBJHAN010000011.1, on the reverse strand, counting down.
CAGTCCGCATCCGGGCTACACATCACGGTTCGGCCACATCGTCCCCGACGGGTGGGGTCGCTCCGGACCCGTCCCGCTGCGGCGCCGCCCGCCTCCGGCGCGCCGGTCGCACCACGTGCACGCAGGGCCACGGGAACAGTGACGCTCCGGCGAGCCACGCCCGACCGGCCGTCGCAGTCCCGGATGCCAGCGCCGTGGAGGACCGCGTGATCGGCCCCCCGGGGCCTGGCAAGGTGACCGGCGACACAGGCCGCTCCTGCGGCCGCACCGAACGAGCCGGAAGGCGGGGCGACGATGTCCGACACCGTGACCCGGGAGGACGCCGGCGGCGTCGCGACCCTCACCCTGCTCCGCGCCGGGCTGACGTCGGCGCTGCGGCGCGACCTGCGGGCCGCGGTGGAGGACGTCGCGGCCGACGAGTCGGTGCGGGCCGTGCTCCTCACCGGGGCCGGGCGGGCCTTCTGCGTCGGCCAGGACCTCGGCGAGCACCTGCAGAAGCTGCAGGGCGGGGGCGAGGGCGATGCGCCGCTGTCGGTCGTGGAACGCGAGTACAACCCGCTGGTCCTGGCGCTGGCCGGGCTCCGGGTGCCGGTCGTCGTCGGCATCAACGGGGCGTGCGCCGGCGCCGGCCTGGGCATCGCGCTGGCCGGGGACCTGCGGGTCGCGGCCGCCGGGGCCAAGTTCACGACGGCCTTCACCGGCATCGGCCTGTCCAGCGACTCGGCGCTGGCGGCGCGGCTGGTGCACAGCGTGGGCGGCTCGCGCGCCGCGCAGCTGCTGCTCCTGCCCGAGCCGTTCCTGGCCGAGACCGCCGCCGAGTGGGGGCTGGTGCACCGCGTGGTGGCCCCCGAGCAGGTGCTGCCGGAGGCGCAGGAGCTCGCCGCGCGGCTGGCCGCGGGCCCCACTGCCGCCTACCGGGCGGTGAAGACCGTGCTGGCCACCGCGGCCACCGACTCGCTGGAGGAGACCCTCGCCCTCGAGGGGCGGCTACAGGCGGAGGTCGGGCGGACCGCTGACCACCGGGAGGCGGTCGAGGCCTTCCTGGAGAAGCGGGCACCCCGCTTCACCGGCCGCTGAGGCGCTCCCGGCGGGCCCGGGACGTCTGCACCTCCGCCGTCGGACGGGTGGGTCCGACCCGACAGCAGGGGCGTCAGGGGGTCGCCGTCCCCGGCGACGGCGCGGCGAGGGTGGTACAGGCGGAGCAGGCGTCGGCGGCGCGGACCGGCCACTCCCGCTCCGGGGTGACGCGGGCCAGCGAGCCGCAGACGGTGAGCTCGCAGGCGCCGTCCACCTCGGCCGGCGGCCGGTGCAGCTCCACGGCGTGCCACAGTGCGGCGGTGGGCCCGTGGGTGCGGCTGCGTGCGGCGGCGAAGACGGTCGTCTGCAGCATCATGCGCAGGACGTCGGCAGGTCGGCGGTCCCGGGTGACGGGGCCGCGGACCTGTCTCCCCCCGACGGGTGAGGGCCCCGGGTCGGGTGCAGGATCGGGCGCATGGAGCTCACCAAGCACGGTCACGCCTGCGTTGTTCTCGCCGACGGGGAGCGGCGGCTGGTCGTCGACCCCGGCGCCTTCACCGACCCGGTGGCTCTCGACGGCGCCACGGCGGTGCTGGTGACGCACGAGCACGCCGACCACTTCGTGGCCGACCGGCTGCGCGCGGCCATGGCGGCGAGCCCGGAACTGGAGGTGTGGACGAACCGGTCGGTGGCCGCCCAGCTGGAGGGGGCCGGGAACCGGGTCCACGTGGTGGGCGCCGGTGACGTGGTCACGGTGGCGGGGTTCGAGGTGCAGGTGCACGGGGAGCTGCACGCCGAGATCCACCCGGAGCTGCCCCGGGTGGCCAACGTGGGTTTCCTGGTCGACGGCGAAGTATTCCACCCCGGTGACGCCTTCACGGTGCCCGATACGCCCGTCGCGACGCTGCTGCTGCCCCTGCACGCGCCGTGGTCCCGGACCGCCGAGGTCGTCGACTACCTGCGGGCGGTCCACGCCGACCAGGCGTTCGCGGTCCACGACGGGCTGCTCAACGACACCGGGCGGGGCGTCGTCGGCGGGCTGCTCGGGGAGCGGGGTCCGGGGACCCCGACCCCCGTCAGCCTGCTGACCCCGGGGGACACGGTCGAGCTCTGAGTCCCCCGGGGCCGACCGGATCAGTGCCGGACGGAGCGGTTCGAACGACCCGCGGTGCCCGCGTAGGCGCCGACCAGCACGAGCGCCGCGACCACGGCGAGCACGAAGCCCAGGATGTTGAGCTCGAAGATGTCTCCGGTGCCGAGGAAACTGGCGATGAGTCCACCGATGATCGCGCCGAGGACACCCAGCACCAGGGTGGCGACGATGCTGATGTGCTGCTTCCCCGGGAGGAGCAGGCGGGCGAGCGCGCCGATGATGAGGCCGATCACGATGAGGCCGAGGATGTCGAAGAGCACAGCGTTCTCCTTCGTTCGACCGGCGCTGCGGCACCGGCAGGGAGCCGGGCGCACCACGCCGGTGCACGACCAGAGCCAGTACCCGTCCACATGACGGTGATGCGTCGTTCCCCCGATCGAGGTGGTGATCAGCGCCGCTCAGGAGGTGCGTGCCGCGGCCACGTGGTCGGGCACCTTCGCCAGCTCCGCGTCGACGGTCCGCTGCACGAGCCGCCGCAACGCACCCCGCTGCAGCCGGCGCACGATCCGGCTGCCGGCGGTGGGCTGGTGGGTGATCGCGATGGCGATCCGTGTGCCGCCGGCGGCGGTGTCGGACAGCTCGATCTCCGTCGTCCACGTCTCGGGAGTGAGCTCCAGGCGCGTGGTCACCCGGCGGCGGGGCTCCCAGGCGACGATCTCGCCGCGGGGCGCGCCGGGGCGCGGCGCCGCGCCGTCGAGCCTCCCGGGCGAGCAGACGAACGTCGTCCCGGCTCCCGGGGACCTGGAAGCGTCGAGCACGTAGGAGACGTCGCAGACGGCGCAGTAGGGCTCCAGCACGGCCAGCGCCCGCCAGACCTCGGCGCGTGGTTCGGGCACCTCACGGGCACCGGTCGCGGTCGTCACCTCAGCGCCCTCCCACGGAGACCTCGAACTCCACCTGGCTGACGTCCGGCCGGAGCCGGGAGAAGCTGTGCACCAGCGGCCGCCCGTCGCTGTCCCGGACGGTGGTCCGCACGACCAGGAGCGGGGAGCCGGCCACCACGCGGAGCAGATCGGCCTCCTCCGGCGCGGCGGTGCCGACGTCCACGACGATCCGCGCGTGGGCCAGGTCGGCCGAGTACTCCGCGCGCAGGTAGTCGTAGAGCGATCCCTCGCCGAAGTCCGCATCTGCCGCCCGCGGGTAGAGGCCGGCCGGGAGGAAGCTGTGCGCGACGTGGTTCGGGGTGCCGTCCACGCTGCGCAGCCGCACCAGCTCCACGACGTCCGCGGCCGGCTCGAGGTTCAGCTCGGTGGCCACGGTGGCCGGCACGGGCACGATCCGCTGGGTGAGGACCGTGGTGCCGACCTGGGCCCCCTGCTCGGTCATGACCGAGTTGAACCCGGCGATGCGGTGCACGAAGCTCTCGCGGTACTCGTGCCGGATGGCCGGGCGGGTCACGTAGGTGCCCCGGCCCTGCTCGCGGACGAGGTGGCCGTCGGCGACCAGGCCGTCGACCGCGCGGCGCAGTGTGATCCGGCTGACCCCGTACTCGGCGCAGAGCACCGGCTCCGGAGGGAGGAGCGTCAGCTCCGGCAGGGCGGCGACGCGGCGCCGGAGGTGCTCCCGTACCGACAGGTACTTCGGTCCGGACACGGGGCTCGCCACGCCCCGAAGGTACTGCCCGAACAGACGTCTGGTCGTCATGTCGTATGAGACGTCACCTCCACGTGTCCCGAACCCTCCCGGTGACGGGCGCACGGAACCTGGAGGCGGCGGGTGGCACGCATCCGGGCGGGGGCAGAAGATCACCGGGTGACCGGATCCCCGGACTGGCGAAGGCGCAGGTGGGAGGCGACCCACGAGCGGATCTTCACGACCGCGGTGCGGTTGTTCGAGGACGAGGGCTTCGACCAGGTGAGCGTCAGCAGGATCGCCACGGCGGCCGGCGTCTCGGTGCCGACCTTCTACGCGCACTACCCGAGCAAGGAACACGTCGTCATGCGCCTGATGGCCCCCGAACAGGTGGCCGCGCTCATCGCCGCCCAGCCGGCGTCGCTGCCCCTGGCGGCGCGCATCCGCCAGGCCGCGTACGACTTGCTCACCGGGATCGACGGCGAGACCCGCGCGCAGCTGAACGCCCGCTGGCAGATCATCGCCGGCAGCACGGCGCTGCGGTACCGCGCCGGCGAGTTCGACCGGATCACCGCGACGATGGTCGCCGCCTCCCTCACCGAGGACGGGGCCCCTCGTCCGGCCGACCTCGTGGTGGCCAGCGCCTACCTCGCCGCCTTCACGACCGGCCTGCTCGTCTGGGCCGACGGCAGCGAGACGAGCCTGGAGGAGTGCATCCGGGCGGCGTTCGCCGCCCTGGAGAAGGCGTGAGCGGTCAGCCGCCCGGCGCCCGGAGCTCGATGACGGTGACCTCCGGCCGGGCCCCGATCCGCATCGGCGGACCCCAGTACCCCGCTCCGGTGGTCACGTACAGCTGGGTGTCGCCGTGCCGGGACCAGCCCTCCACCGCCGGCTGGTCCAGGCGTACGGCGTAGTCGAAGGGCCACAGCTGCCCGCCGTGGGTGTGGCCGGACAGCTGCAGGTCGACCCCCGCCGCCGCGGCCTGCTGCACCTGCACCGGCTGGTGTGCGAGCAGGACCACCGGCGTGGCGTCGTCCCGTCCGTCCAGCGCGGCGTCGAGATCGGCGCCGTGGCCGGGCAGCCCCGAGATCGCCGCGGTCCGGTCGTCGATGCCGGCGAGGTCGAACGAGGCGCCGCCCCGGCGGATGGCCACCCGCTCGTTGCGGAGCACGTCCACGCCCAGGGTCGGCAGGTGCCGCATCCAGGCGCGGGTGTCGACGAAGTACTCGTGGTTACCGGTGACGAAGTAGACGCCCTGCTCGCTCACCAGGTCGGCGAGCGGGGCGACGTCCTCCCGCAGGTCGTCGACGTCGCCGTCGACCAGGTCGCCGACGATCGCCACGACGTCGGGGCGCTGCTGGTTGACGATCTCGACCACCCGCTCGAAGCGGCGCCCGCCGTAGGTCGCCGAGAGGTGGCCGTCGGAGAAGGTGACGATCCGCAGGCCGTCCAGCGCCGGGTCCAGCCCCCGCAGGGTCACCGGGACCCGCCGGACCACCGGCGCGGAGTTGGCGAACCAGGCGCCCGCGCCGGCCGTGCCGAGCGCCACCGCGCCTGCGGTCACCGCCAGCCCCCGGGCCAGGAAGAGCCGCCGGGGGAGGTCCGTGTCCGTGACGCCGCGGTCCTCCTGGACCGCGACCCGGCCGGGTTCCGTTCCCCCGTCAGCCGGAGCCGCTGCGTCGTCCCTGCGCGGACCCCCCCGGAGCCCGTTCGGGACGACCCTCTCCCGCGTCCGGCGGATCGAGGCGTTGCCGACCAGCCGCACCGGTTCGAGGACGACCAGGGCCAGGACGGCGTAGAGCGCGATGCCGAGCCAGCTGTAGCCGACCCAGCTCAAGGGGGTGATCGCCTCCACGGAGAGGACGCCGCGCAGCGTCACGGCCAGGACCGGCAGCACCGCGAGGACGGCGGTGAGCGCCGTCAGCCGCCGGCGCAGCCGTCCCGGCCGCGTGGTCCCGCGCACCACGCGCACCCACAGGTAGGCGTGCAGCGACCCCACGGCCAGCAGGACGACCGTCCCGAAGCCCAGCAGACCGATGAGGGACAGGGCAGGCCTCCGGAGGCGTCGAGCGGCGTGGGCGCCCGGGCGGTACGCACCGGTGCAGAGGGTTGACGACGGGGGACGGCGCCGCGTTCCCGGGGGTCAGCCGGCGGTGCCCAGCCGGGACGCGAGCGCGGACGCCAGCTTCGAGGCGCGCGGCGAGGGACGGGCGCCCGCGGCCACCAGCACCTCGCCCACCGCGGCCAGCAGGGGCTCCTCCCCCTCCACCAGCTCCACCTCGACCTCCCGCCAGGACCGGACCTCCGGGGATCCGCCCGGCGCCGTGGCCGGCACCGTCGCCGTCACCGTGTCGTCGGCGAGCTCGGCCAGCGCGCGGCCCGCGGCGTTCCGGAGCACGGTGACCACCCGCCGGGTGCGCATGGTCACGACCGGCCCAGGGACCTCGCCCGCCAGGAGACCGGCGACCACGTCCAGCAGCTCGGCGGGGGCCGTGCCGGTGCCGTGGTCGAGCGGCAGGTGCAGTTCCCGGCGGGCGGCCCCGGCCGGGAGCTTGAGGTGCCAGCCCTCGTCGGGCCCGCCGGTGCGGCGGCGGAGGGTCACCCGGCCGCGGACCAGCCGCAGGTCGGCGGTGTCGTGGTAGACCGCCGTCAGCTCGTGCGTCACCGGTGCGTCCATGACGGCGACGCCGGGGACCGCGTCGAGCGCCGGCAGAACGAAATCCGTGTCGACGTCGAACTTGCGCTCGACCTCCAGCTGCTCGGTGACCACGGACCCGACCGTAGGGCAGCCACCGGTCGGCGGCCGCTCCGCGCGCTGGCTACCGTGGCGGCCATGTCCCCGACGCCCCTCGATCCGCGATGGGCAGCCGGGGCGGCGCTCCCGTGGGCGGTGTGGGCGGCGCTGCGCGCCACCGGCGCCGAACGCGGCTACCCGCTCGTGCCGGCGCTGGCCTTCACCCCGTACGCGGCCGCCACCGCAGTTCTCCCGCTGGCCGCCGCCGTCCGGGCCCGCTCGCTGCCCGGCACCCTGCTGGCCGCCGCGGCCGGCGCGACGCTCGGCGCCGCGGTCGTGTCGCACCGGGGCCGCCCGCCCACCGGTCCCCCTCCGGCGGGCACCCGGCTGCGGATCGCCACGGTCAGCCTGCGGTTGGGCCGGGTTCCGGCCGGACCGGTGGTCGAGCTGGTGCGCGAGCACGACGTCGACGTCCTGGCGGTGCAGGAGCTCACCCCCGACGCCCACCGGCGGCTGACCGCGGCCGGCCTGGACCGGGAACTCCCCCACGTCCACGTCGTCCCCGCCCGGCCGGGCAGCGTCGTATCCGCCTCCGGCGGCGTCTGGAGCCGGTGGCCGGTCACCGGGCGGCGGGTGGTGCCCGGTGGCTACGAGCAGCCCGTGGTCCGCCTGCCGGGCGGCGACGGGCCCGACGTCGAGATCACCTCGATCCACTCCCGGCCCCCGTCGACCTCCCCCGCCGCCGTGCGCGGCTGGAGCGAGGACCTCGCCGCCCTGCCGCCGCCCGACCCGGTGGTGCTGCGGGTGCTGGCCGGCGACTTCAACGCCACCCTCGACCACGCCGCGCTGCGGGCGGTGCTGCGCCAGGGGTACCGGGACGCCGCCCGGGCGGCGGGTCGGGGGCTGACGTGGACCTGGCGACCGCTGCGCCTCCGCTTTCCACGGCTGGCGCTGGACCACGTCCTGGTCGACCTGCGCCTCGCCGTCACCGGCTTCGCGGCGGCGCCGGTGCAGGGCAGCGACCACCGGTCGCTGGTCGTGGATCTGGTGCTGCCGGGCCGCTGACCGGGCGTCGATGTTCATCCACGCTCCCGACTGGGCAGGCTCGGGGACGCGGCGCACCCCGAGCGCCGCACCGGAGGGGAGCCGACCCATGTTGAGCGAGCGCGAGGTGGCCGCCGCGATCGGCAGCACCGCCTACGGCGACGGTGGCGACAAGCTGGGCACCGTCGAACACTTCTTCGTCGACGACCGGACCGGGAAGCCGACCTGGGTGGCGGTGACCACCGGCCTGTTCGGCACGCGGCACTCGATCGTGCCTGCCGGGAACGCCGCGTGGGACGACGGGCGGCTGCACCTGCCGGTGAGCGCCGAGGCGGTCAAGACCGCCCCGTCCGTGGGCGGGAACCACCTCGACCCGGGCGAGGAGGCCGAGCTGCGCCGCCACTACGGCCTCGCCGAGGGCCGCGGCACCGACCTGGACGAGGACGGTGAGCGCAGCCCCGACGCCGTCACGCCCGTCGCCGCCGCACCGCTGGCCGGGCCCACCGACACCGTGCCGGCGGCAGGCGCGGTCCCCCCGCCCCCGGCCGCCGGAGCCGCGCCCGCCGGGGGCACCGACGGCGCCATGACCCGCAGCGAGGAGCAGCTGCGGGTGCGCACCGAGCAGGCGGTCACCCGACGGGTGCGCCTGGTGAAGTACGTGGTCACCGAGGAGGTGCAGATCACCGTGCCGGTCCGGCGGGAGGAGATTCGCCTCGAGGAGGTGCCGTCGGACGCGACCGGGACGGCGACGGAGGACGTCCCCGGTGAGTCGCTCGTACCGGCGGGCGCATCGGCCGGCTCCGGGCTGCCGGACGAGATCGTGCTGCACACCGAGCGCCCGGTGGTCAGCGTCGAGGTCGTGCCGACCGAGCGGGTGCGGCTGCGCACCGAGCTGGTCGAGGGCCAGGAGACCGTCACCGAGCAGATCCAGCGCGAGCAGGTCGTCGTCGACCAGGACGGCACGCCCCGGACCTGAGCGGCCACCGGATCAGCCGCGCCGGTCCTGGAGGAAGCGCAGCCGGTCGCGGGTCGCCGTCACCTCGGCGGGGTCGACGTCGGCCAGCACGAGGGTCTCCGCGCCCGCCGCGGTGGCGAGCAGCTCGCCCATCGGGTCCACGACTCGGCTGTCACCGGCGTGCTCGGTGCCGTCCCCCGCGGTGCCCACCCGGTTGCAGCCCACGACGTAGGCCTGGTTCTCGATGGCCCGGGCCTGCAGCAACGTCTGCCAGTGCAGCCGCCGGGCGCCCGGCCAGTTGGCCACCACCACGTAGAGGTCGGTGCCGGGCGCCGCGCGCCAGAAGACGTCGGCGAAGCGCAGGTCGTAGCAGACGAACGGGGTGACCCGCAGACCCCCGATCTCGACGGTGACCGGCCCCTCGCCGGCCCGGAAACGCTCGTGCTCCCCGCCATGCGCGAACGGGTGCAGCTTGCGGTAGCGGTGCGTGGTCCCGTCGGGCCCGGCGAGGACGAAGGAGTTGTAGGGCAGCTGCTCCCCCGGCGCGATCTCCGGGCAGCTGCCGCCCACCCACACGCCGTGCTCGGCCGCCTGGGCGGCGAGGAACCCCGCCGACGGACCGCCCTCGGGCTCCCCGATGCCCGGCGTCATGGAGAAGCCGGTGGAGAACGTCTCGGTGAGGAGCACCAGCTCCGCACCGGCGGCGACCGCCCGTCCCACCTGCGGCGCCAGCCGCGCGAAGTTGGCCTCCCGGTCCTCCCACACGATGTCGTGCTGCACCGCCGCGATCCTCATGCCAGCCTCCCCAACCGCTCGACCGCCTCGGCGAGCACCGCATCACTCTTGCAGAACGCGAACCGCACCAGGTGCCGCCCCAGGGAGGCGTGCTCCGGTGTGTAGAAGACCACGGTCGGGACGGCGACGACGCCGGCCCGCTGGGGAAGGGCCCGGCAGAAGGCCAGCCCGTCGCCGTCGGGCTGCACCCCACGCACGTCGACCGTCGCGAAGTAGGTGGCCTGCGGGCTGATCACCGGCAGCCCGGCGTCCCGCAGGCCGGCGACCAGGACGTCCCGCCGGGCCTCCAGGTCGCGAGCCACCCCGTCGAAGTAGGCGTCGGGCAGCCGCAGCCCGGCGGCCACCGCGGGCTGCAACGGCCCGGCGTTGACGTAGGTGAGGAACTGCTTGGCGGTGCGGACGGCGGTGACGAGGGGCGCGGGCCCGCAGACCCAGCCCACCTTCCAGCCGGTCACGTCGAACGTCTTGCCGGCGCTGGAGACGACGAGCGTCCGCTCGCGCATGCCCGGCAGCGTGGCGGGGGAGACGTGCCGGGCGCCGTCGAACACCAGGTGCTCGTAGACCTCGTCGGTGAGCACCAGGAGGTCGTGGGCGGTGGCCAGCTCGGCCAGCACCGCGAGCTCGGCCACGGTCAGGACCGTGCCGGTGGGGTTGTGCGGCGTGTTCACCAGCAGCAGCCGGGTGCGCGGCGTGACGGCAGCGCGCAGCTCGGCCTCGTCGAAGGTCCAGGGCCCCACGCCGTGGGCGGGTGGGTGCAGCGGCACCGGGCGGAGCACGCCGCCGGCCATCGCCACCGACGCGCTGTAGCTGTCGTAGATCGGCTCGAGGACCACGACCTCGTCGCCGTGCTCGAGCAGCGAGAGCATGGCCGCCGCCAGCGCCTCGGTGGCACCGGCGGTCACCAGCACCTCGGTATCCGGGTCGTACGCGAGGCCCTGGAACCGCTGCTGGTGCTCGGCGACGGCGGCCCGCAGCTCCGGGATGCCCGGGCCGGGCGGGTACTGGTCGGCGGCGGTGCCGATCGCGGCCCGGGCGACGTCGAGCACCTCCGGCGGCCCCGGGTAGTCGGGGAAGCCCTGGCCGAGGTTGATCGAGCCGGTCGCGACGGCGAGGGCGCTCATCTCGGCGAACACCGTCGTACCGAAACCGCGCAGCCGGGACGCCAGCGGATCCCTCACCGTGCTCCTCCCCGCGGTTCCACGTGGAACCGCTGCCGTGCCTCCCGGGCCGCGAGCCTCCCGGCATCAGCCGATCCGGACGTCCTCGGCACCCTCGATCGCGACGACGTCACCGGAGCGCAGCTGCCGGCCGCGGCGCTCCTCCGGCTCGCCATTGACGGTCACCGCCCCGGAGAGCAGGACGTCCTTCACCTGGGCGCCGGTGGGGACGGCGTCGACGAGCTTGAGCAGCTGGCCGAGGCGGATGCTGTCCTCGCCGGGACGCAGGTCGATGGTGCGCACGGTCGTCAGTCTGCCGTCGGTGCCAGGACGTCGCCGACCCGGACGGTGCCGGGCTCCACGACGGCGGCCCGCACCGCCAGCAGCCCGCCCCGTTCGCGGTGGACGGTCTTGAGCACCGAGGTGTCGCGGGCGATGCCGCCCGGCTGCGGGCGGGTGGTCATCACGCAGCGGGGGATCCCGGTGCCGACGCGCAGGTGCACGCCACCCAGCTCCACCTCCCGGCCGCGCAGGTCGTCCTCCCCCCCGCCGTCCAGGACGACGTTGGCCCGGAACCGGCGGCGGTCCCAGGTGCCGAGCGTGCCGGTGGAGACCAGCGAGAGCCGGATGCGCGGGCTGTCGTGGAACGGGCCCGACGCACCCTCCCACTGCAGCCATTCGGCGGGGTCGGGGACGTCCTCGTCCGCCGGGGTCTCGTAGGTGGGTGCGGCGTCGTGGTCGGCTGCCGCGCGCAGCTCCACCCGGCGGCCGAGCCAGGCCGACAAGACGCCGTCGTCGGCGGTGACCGTGCCGTCGGGCAGGACCACCTCGACACCGCCGCCGGGGCGCAGCCGGGCGGCACCGAACAGCAGCTCGGGCACCCGCCGCGCGGTCAGCCCCAGGCCGGTGACCCGATCGAACAACGCCCAGCCCCGGTCCCCGACGATGCCGAGCGGGCCGATCCACGCCTCGGTCAGCCGCTCGCCGTGCAGCGACTTCACCGGGTAGCGCCAGAGCTCCTGCACCCGCACCTCAGGCCGCCGGGGCCCAGGCCAGCGACCAGGTGCCCGACCACGTCTGCCCAGGCGCGAGGACGACCAGGTCGACGCCGTCGGCCAGCGCGTTCGGCGGGCAGGTCATCGGCTCCACGGCCAGGCTGCGGCGCCACTGGCCGGCGGAAAGGGTGTCCCCGCTGTAGACCTGCAGCCAGGGCCACGAGCCGTCGACCGAGAGCACCAGCTCGCCGGCGCGGCCCCGCAGCCGCACGTGCGCCCAGCTGTCGTCATCGCGCTCCAGGCCGGTGAGCGGGGTGTCCAGCGCCCGGTCGCCGATCCGGCCGGCCGCGCCGTCGAAAGGCCGCCGCTCCCCCGTCGGCAGTCCGCCGTCGACGGCCAGCTCGGTGCGGGCCGGGAGGGTCAGCTCGGCGTCCGCGATGCCGCCGTCCGCCGTCGCCCCGACGGAGAGGTAGGGGTGAAACCCGGCGCCGAACGGCGCGGGCGCCTCACCCACATTCCGCACCCGCAGGGTGGTGGTGAGCCGGTCGGGGGCGAGTCGGTGGTCGACCGCGACGGCCAGCCGGAACGGGTAACCCGGGTGCGGCTCGACCGTGGTCCCGACCGTGACGAACCCGTCCGCCTCTGCCAGCACCGACCACGGCTGCCAGGCGACCAACCCGTGGATGGCGTGCGGCTCCTCGGGCGACCGGACGTCGAGCTGCAGCTCCTCGCCCCCCCACGTCCACCGGCCGTGCCGCAGCCGGTTGGGCCAGGGCACCAGGGTGGCGCCGCGCCAGCCGGGCAGGACGCGACCGGCCGGGTAGCCGTCGAGCACCTCCCAGTCCCCCACCGCGAGGCGGCGCAACGTCCCGCCGCGCAGGTCGACGGCGAGGACGGCACCGCCCGCGGCGAGCTCCACCTCGGTGCGGTCGGCACGGGGCCAGACGTCGGGCATGGCGCCACCTCACCACACCCGCCGCCAGCACTCCCCCCGAGATCCGCACAGTCGGGGCCCATCGAGCCCTGATGGCCCCGGGTGCGCAGATCTCGCGCGACGTCAGGGGTGGTAGGTGACCTGCTCGGCGAACTCCAGCACCTGCTCCTGAGTGAACGCGTCGGGCACCTGAATCTCGAAGGTCGTCCCGTCCTCGAACTGACCCTGCAGGAACCAGGCATGCCGCTGGTCCGCGTACCCGGCGTCGATGCGGACCAGATAGGCCGGGCGGTCGTGGACGGTCACCGGGACCACGTCGCCGACGGGCCCCATGAGCTGGTCGCGCAGCTCGTCCGGCGGAGAGACGTCCTCGGGCAGCGGCACGTGCACTGTGATCGTCTGCTGCTCGTAGGCGTCGTTGACCAGGGTGAGGACCCGCCCCATCTTGTAGAACTGCACCGACCACCCCGCCGGCGCCAGTTCGGCGGTCAGGGTGACCCGTTGCGGCTGGTCGACCAGCGACTCGGCGACGGCGACGAGGCGTTCCGCTGAGCCGTAGCGGCCGTACCCGAGGAGCATCACCCAGTGGTCGTCGGACCGCTCCCAGTTCAGCCGGGCGAAGGTCCGCCGGCCGCAGTCCTCCCCGACTCCGGCGCCGGTGCACCACGTGCGCGAGTACCGGACGAGCTCGGCGTCGCGTCCGTCCACCGACACCTCCCCGGCCGACAGCTCCCGGTAGTCGGCCGAGTCCTCGTCCGGGCTCTCGTGCTCGTCCTCGGCGACGTAGACGGTGAACCCGTTCCGCCCGGTCGCGTCGTCGTAGGAGGCGATCGAAGCGCCCTCCCCGTTGCCGTCGAAGGCCGGCGCCATCCCCTCGGGCTCCGGCTCCAGCGACAGGGGGAAGGTCGGCATCTGGAAGTCGACGAGGGTGACGCTGGTGGCCGGCGTCCCCGGCCCGTCCGGGGCGGCGATGACGACGGCGGCGGCCCAGGCGGCCGCGACCGTGACGGCGGCCAGCCCGGTGCGGACGGTGGCCTTCCGGCTCGGCCGGCGGCGACGGTGGAGGGCAGGGCCCTCGATCTCGGCGAGGAGCGCGGCCCGGGCGGCCGAGCGGGCGGCGGGGGCGAGCGGCGGGGCCTCGGGCCCGGCCTCGCGGAGCAGCGTGAGGTCGTTCATCGGTCCTCCTCCTCGGAGGTCGGCGCCAAGGGGGAGACGTCGCCGAGGGCGGCGCGGGTCTGGCGGCGGGCGCGGTGCAGCCGCGAGCGCACCGTGCCGACCGGGACGTCGAGGACGGCGGCGATCTCCTCGTAGCCGAGCTGGCCCCAGGCGAGCAGGAGCAGGGCGTCGCGGTCGCGTGGCTTCAACCCGGCCAGCGCGGCGGCGAGCGGGCCGCGCAGGGCCTGGGCGTCCAGCCGGTCCGCGGCGTCACCCGGGTCCTCGCCGTGCCGCTCGGGTTCGGCGGCCGCCCGGGCCAGTGCGCGGTAGCGGCGCTGCTCCGTGCGCCGGTGGCCGTGCACCACGTTGGTCGCGATGCCGAGAAGCCACGGCCGGACCTCGACGTGCTCGGGGCGGTAGGCCGCACGGCGCCGGAACGCGACGAGGAAGACCTCGCTGAGCAGGTCGTCGGCGAGCTCGCCCACGCGGCGGCCGAGGTAGCGGTGCACGGTCGCGGCGTGCCGGTCGAACAGCGCGGCGAACTCCGCCGGGTCGTCGACCGAGCGGGCGATCAGCTCGGCGTCCCTGGGGAGCGCGTCGGGCAGCGCCCGCAGCCGAGGGGGCTCGGCGGGAGGACCGGCGGACCGGTGCATCGCCGTCGGGGTCACGGGAGGTGATGATCCGGCCGCGATCGGTGAAGTCGTCACACCCGTTGATGTCCGGTGCGCCGGATTCGGTTCACGGGCGGTCGGTGCGGCCGGGACCGGTCAGTCGCCGCAGTTCCCGTCGCCGTAGGCGAAGACGGTGTCGGCGGCGGCGAAGAACTCCTCCGCTTCCTGCTCGGAGAGCTCCCCGGCCTCGAGGGCCCCCGCGAGGTCGCCGTCCTCCGGGAACGCCTCGACCATGTGCTCCGCGGCCTCGCGCACCTCGTCGCCGGCCTCGTCCGGAACCCTGTCGGCCAGCTCCTCCAGCACCTCTCGGACCTGCGCGCCGTCCTCCGGCTCCACCTCGGCGGTCGACAGGTACTGCTCGCAGAAGTCATCGACGCCCGGGCCGCCGCACGCGGTCACGGTCAGCGACAGCAGCGCCGCGGTGGCGGCCCGGGCGATCCTCCGCAGGCGCACGGCCATTCCTTCCAGAGCGGGGCGGACCGCCCAGTCGGCGGCTCCGGCCCACCCTCACACATCCGGTTCCCGGACCGGAGCCGCCCGGTACCCGAACCCGGTCAGGCCGCGAGGACCCGCTCGAAGAACAGCGAGTGCTCGGCGTCGGGGTCGCCCACGTAGTGGCCGAACGCCCCGATCGGCCGGTACCCGGCGCCCGAGTAGAGCGCGATCGCCTCGGGCTGGCGGGGTCCGGTCTCCAGCCGCAGCGTCGTCCAGCCCCGCGCCCGGGCGGCGTCCTCGAGCCCGGCCAGGACCGCCTTCGACACCCCCCCCCCCGGCCGCGGGCGGCGGGAACCACGTACATGCGCTTCACCTCCGCCGCGCCGTTCCCCAGCGCGCGCACTGCTCCGCAGCCGAGCGCCGTCCCGTCGTCATCCCAGGCCACCGGGACCACGCTGACGTCGGCGGCCGACGGGGGCCGGCCGGCTCCTCCTTGCCGTCGTAGCAGCCCCGGACCTCGGTCTGCTGGTCGGTCGTGAGCCGTCGGACGTCCGGTCGTCCCAGGCAGCCGGCTCGATGATCACGCCGTCGATCATCCCAACGGCCCGGAACCGCTCCGGAGGTACCGTCCGCTGGACGCCCCACCGAAGGAGCACCGTGCCGGTCGACCGCGAACTGCCCACCCCCGAGGCCGAGGACCTGCTGGCCCTCGTCCGCGAGATCGCCGACGCCGAACTGGCGCCGAAAGCAGCGGCGTACGAGCGCGAGGAGCGCTTCCCCCGCCAGGTGTTCCGCCTCCTCGGCGACGCCGGGCTGATGGGGCTGCCCTTCCCGGAGGAGATCGGCGGGGGCGGTCAGCCGTACGCCGTCTACCTGCAGGTGCTCGAGGAGCTGGCGGCCCGCTGGGCGAGCGTCGCCCTCGGCATCAGCGTGCACACCCTGGCCTGCTCCCCCGTCGCCGCGTTCGGCACCGAGGCGCAGCGCCGCGAGCTCCTGCCCGAGATGGTGGGCGGGACGCTGCTGGGCGCCTACTCGCTGTCCGAGGCGCACGCCGGCTCCGACGTGGCCGCCATGCGCGCGAGCGCGACGCCCGCCGAGGACGGCTGGGTCGCCCGCGGGGAGAAGGCGTGGGTCACCCACGGCGGGCACGCCGACTTCTACTCGACGTTCCTGCGGACCCCTGCCGACGGGGAACGCGGCATCTCCTGCTTCCACCTGACTCCCGACCTGCCGGGGTTCAGCGCCGCGAAGCCCGAGGAGAAGATGGGCCTGACCGGCTCGACCACCTCCGCGATCCGGCTCGACGACGTGCCGATCCCCGCCGACCGGCTGGTCGGCGAGCCCGGGCGCGGCATGGCCATCGCCCTCGGCGCGCTGGACTCCGGGCGCCTGGGCATCAGCGCCGTCGCCGTCGGGCTGGCCCAGTCCGCCCTCGACGTCGCCGTCGCCTACGCCGTCGAGCGGGAGGCCTTCGGCCGCCGGATCGCCGAGCACCAGGGCGTGTCGTTCCTGCTCGCCGACATGGCCGCCGCCGTGGAGTCCGCCCGCGCCACCTATCTGGTCGCCGCCCGCCGCAAGGACGCCGGCAAGCCGTTCTCCCGGCAGGCGAGCATCGCCAAGCTCGTCGCCACCGACGCCGCCATGAAGGTCACCACCGACGCCGTCCAGGTGCTCGGGGGAGCCGGCTACACCCGCGACCACCCGGCGGAGCGCTACATGCGCGAGGCGAAGGTCATGCAGATCTTCGAGGGGACCAACCAGATCCAGCGCATGGTCATCGGCCGCCACCTCACCGCGGAGGCGGTGCCTCCCGCCGGCTGAGCCGCTGCCCCGCACCTGACGGGTTCCACGTGGAACCGGTGACAGCTGTCAGTGGACCCGGCCCGTCGAGCCGGAACAGACTGGGGCACCCGAGCGAGGAGACGCCATGCCCGAGCCCCACCTGCGTGCAGCCGATGCCGACCGGGCCGCGGTAGCCACCGTCCTGGGCAGGGCCATGTCGGAAGGCCGGCTCACGGTCGCGGAGTACGACGAGCGGCTCGCCCAGGCGTACGCGGCGCGCACGTTCGGCGAGCTGGCCCCGCTCACCGCCGACCTGCCGAACCTTGCCGACGCACCCGCACCCCGGGCCGCGGCGGCCACCCCCGATCGGACGACGGCGGCGGCCGCCTGCGCGGCCGGCCGGGGTGCGCACGGGTGGCCGGCATGGGGCTCGTGGTCGACCACCGCGCTGATCGTGCTGGCGATCTGGGGCGTGACCTCCCTGGCCGCGCGGGAGTTCCTGTACTTCTGGCCGTTCTGGGTGATCGTCCCGTGGGGCGCGATGCTCGCGGCCGGCTCGCTGGGCGAGCGCCTCCGCGGCGGGGCGAACCGGCAGCTCACCGGCTGACCCGCGGACGCCCCCGCACAGCGGCTGGGACCACCGCAGTGCCGGAGCACTTTACCCGCGAGGCCGTCGTCCAGCCGAGCCCGGCGGGTTCCCCGCGGACGGCCGCCGGGGCCGACCGCGGGGACGCCGTTCTCAGTAGGTGAAGCGGCCCACCGTCGTGCGCAGGTCGGCGGCCATGCGGGAGAGCTCGTCCACCGCGGTGCGGGTCTGGGTCAGCGCCTGCGTGGTCGAGTCCGCCGCCGTGGAGACCCCGGAGATG
>NZ_JBJHAN010000010.1:0-115942 GCF_054051055.1 Blastococcus sp. SYSU DS0973 | reverse complement strand
GCGCGAGACCTCCTCGGCCGCAGCCGAGACCACGCCTGCCTGCGCGCTGGTCTCCTCCGCACCCGCCGAGATCTGCGACGACGACGCGCTCAACTCCTCCGACGAGGCCGCCACCGCATCCGCCGAGGACGCGACCCCCGAGAGGACCTCCCGCATGTTGGCCACCGCGGTGTCCAGGGCCTGACCCATCCGGCCGAGCTCGTCCCGCGTCTGCAGGCCACTGCTCTGGGTGAGATCGCCCGCGGCGAGGGCCTCGGCGACCCGCTGCACCCGCCGGACGCCACCGGCGATCCCCCGGGCCACGACCAGCCCGATCACCGCCGCGAGCGCGATGCCGGCGAGCAGCACCACGATGGAGAGCGTGCGCTGGGAGGTGTACTGGTCCTGCGCTGCGGCGGCGGCCGCCTCGGCGTCCGCACCCTCCATCTCCCGGACCTGGGCGAGGTTCTCGTCGACCTGCACGGCCAGCGGCGCGACGTCGGTCTCGTTGGCGGCCCACCATCCTTGGTGGTCCAGCGCCAGTGCGAGCGGACCCAGGCGCGTCTGCGTCGCGCTGACGTACTTGTCGAACGCCGCGGCCGCCTCGTCGACCAGAGCCTGCTTGTCCGCGGTCGGGAACGTGTCGGCATAGGCGTCGGCCGCGACATGGAAATCATCGGCCAACTGCGGAATGGTGACCTCGCTGATCTGCACGCTGTCCGCGTCATCGGGCGTCAGGAGGGCGTTCCGCGAGTCGATGCGGATCTGCAGGAGCGCCTCTTTCATGTCCGCCGCCATCTCGAGGCCGGCGATGTTCCTCTCGAACAGCGCCTGGCTGGTGTCGGCCGAGGTGCCCAGGGCAGTGATGCCCATGACGCCGACCCCGACGGCCACCGCCGCCGCGGTCCCCACTGCGGTGAGGGTCTTCGTGCTCACGCCGCGGTCACCCCACCAAGCACGCGGAGGAGTCTGGGTGGTCGGCTGGTCGCCGGTACGGACGGTGTCGTGCATGGACATCAGGTGCTCCTACGGTGGTCCGCTGAGACGGACGGGGTTGCGGGTTTCCGGCGCCAGCTCCGCGACGGTGCGGTTCTCATCCCCGGTGACGCCGGACGGTAGAGCTTTCCGAGAACACAGTGGCCGGAATAGCCGGGCGTGTCGGAATGGCGAAGTGCAACTTTCTCGACACGACATCTGCTTGTCGACCCGAAATGGCGATCACCTCCGACATCCACCGGGGACGTCGATCCCCGGTGGCGTCATCGCTTTGTCGACAGCGGAAAGTCGGTGGCCATTGTCGTGCCCAACTGCAGTTCGGGACGGAATGGTGACCGGCCCCGGTCGCGCACCGTTCGATCTGCGCAGGTGGCCATCGGCGATGGGCAGCGACGCATGCGGCGGCAGCACCGTGACGGACCGGTAGGCCGCCGGCCACGTCGAGGATGGTGTCCGGGAGCCCCGACGAGCCGGCAGGAACCACCGGGAGTCCGCTGACTCCCCCGTAAGGGGGCGACCCGCGTCTCGTCCGCTCAGCCCGCGACGACTTCGACCGATGTCCGCCGGGAAGGCGACGGTCCGGTGCCGACCGAGCCACGCCGGACAGGATGAACGGGACGGGAGGCGCCGTGGACGAGATGGGGGCGCTGGCGGGGACGTCCACGGTCACCACCCGGCTGCTGCTGCGGATCGTGGTCGAGCGGGGCGGAGAGGGTGCCGTCGAGCGGGTGCTGGTCCGCGCCGGCCTGGCCGGCCGGCGGACGCAGCTGCAGAGCCTTCGGGGCCGGGTGTCCTACCCGGAGAAGTTGCGGCTGTTCGACGCCGCCGTCCAGGAGCTCGGTGATCCACGGATCGGGCTCGCCCTGGGCGATGCCGCGGTGACGGACCCCGCAGTCGCGGCGCTGCGGCGGGTGCTGGTCACCTTCGGTTCCCCCACGGGTCTGTTGCGGCAGGTGTCCCGGATCTCCACCCGCATGGACAGCTCGGCGGTGTTCCGCTGCGAGTCCGCCGCAGCGGGCACGGCGCGGCTGACCTGGCGGGTGCTGTCACCGCACCGGCCCAGTCGCGTGGACTGCGACTACAACATCGGGTTGCTGAGGAAGGCCCCCGTGCTCTTCGGTCTCCAGCCTGCTGCCGTCGAGCACTGGGCCTGTCAGGTCGACGGCGCCCCGCAGTGCGACTACGCCGTCACCTGGCAGGAACAGCCCGCACGTTCCCGGTGGGGTCGCCGGCGCCGGCCGGCGGCCCGGAACCGCACGCACGCGCCGGTCCCCGATGCCGAGGAGCGGCTGCGCGACCTCCAGGAAGCCGCGACGGACCTCCTCGGCGGCGACTCCCTGGCGGACACGCTGGACCGCGTGGCGTCGCGTGCGGACCGGGCCGTGCACGCCCCGGGTTACGTCCTCGACGTCCGCCTGCCGGACGGGGCGCGGCACGTGCGCTCACGCGGTCTGGGGTCGTCGATGCTGGCCGGGCTCGGGAACGGCCGACTGGAGGTCGGCTGCAGGCGGATCGGCGGTACCTCGGTGCTCGCCGTGCCGGTGAGCTCCGCGACACGGGACTACGGGGTCCTGGCCGTGATCGCCTGGCCCGGGCAGGCGACCTTCCCCGGGGACGTCGAGCTGCTCACCGCCTACGCCCGCCACGCCGCGGCCGCCATCGAGATGTCGGCGTCGCTGGTCGAGGCACGGGAGCAGGAGGAGACGGCGCGCCTCCTGCTCAGCGTCGCGCGTTCCCTGGCGGGGCGGCGGGAGCCCCAGGCGATCGCGCAGGCCATCGCCGACGCCGTCCCGGCGCTCTGCGGAGCCGACCGGTCCGCGGTCGCGCTGTGGGAGCCAGGGATGCAGGCGGTCTGGATCGCCGGCCTGAGCGGCTGGCCGCAGGAGCTGGCCGAGCACCTGGCCGGGTACGTGACCACGACGGAGCAGAGCCCCGAGCTGTGCGAGCTGATCGCCGTCGGCGCACCCATGCTGGTCGAGCGGTCGAGCTCGGTCTGGGCCGACGAGGTGTTCGGCACGTTCGGCATCACCGCGATGGGCGGGGTGCCGATCAAGGTCGACGACCGGCTGGTGGGCATCGTCCTCGCCCACTGGGCGCACAGCGCACCACCGACCGCCCTCGGGGAGGGGACCACCGAGCGGATGTGGGGGCTCGCCGGCCTGGCCGGCGTGGCGCTGGACAACACGCAGCTGCTCGACGAGATCGCGCGCCAGGCCACCCACGACTCCCTCACCGGCCTGCCGAACCGTGCACTGCTGGAGTCACGGCTCCACACCGCCCTGAGCCGACCGGAGTGCCCGACCGGCCGCACCGCCCTGCTCTTCTGCGACGTCGACCGGCTCGAGCGGGTCAACGACAGCCTCGGGCACGGCGCGGGGGACGAGGTGCTGAGGGAGGTCGCCCGTCGGCTGCGGTCGGTGGTCCGCGATCAGGACACCGTGGCGCGTTACAGCGGCGACGAGTTCGTCGTCCTGCTGCCTGGCGCGACCGAGCCCACCGCCCGTGAGGTGGCCGACCGGATGCGACGGTCCCTGTCGGCACCGCTGCGCGTCGATGGCCAGGAGGTGTTCGTCGCCCTGGCCATCGGTACCGCCGTCTCCGAGGCGTGCGAGGGCATGCCCGACGACGACGTGCGGCACGCCGCACGCGATCTGGTCGAGCGCGCCGAGGAGGACATGCAGCGGTGCAGGACCGGCGCCTCGGCCGGCCAGGAGGAGCAGGCGCGGGAGCGGCTCCGGCTCGAGACCGACCTGCACGGCGCGGTCGCCCGCGGCGAGATCGTGGTGCACCTGCAACCGCAGGTGGAGCTGCCAGGCGGCCGGATCGTGGCCGTCGAGGCGCTGGCGCGGTGGGACCACCCCACCCTGGGCCCGGTCGGGCCGGACGTGTTCGTCCCCGTCGCCGAGGCGAGCGGCCAGATCACCACCATCGGCGAGCACGTGCTCCACGAGGCGTGCCGGACCGTCGCCGGGTGGCGGGCAGACGGGCTGGAGCTCGAGGTGGCCGTGAACGTCTCCGCCGTCCAGCTGACCGATCCCGATTTCGCCGGGTCCGTGCTCCGCGTCCTCACCGCGACCGGGCTGCCGCCCGCGTCGCTGACGCTGGAGGTGACGGAGAGCCAGGTCCTCTCCGAGGTCGCCACCCGTCACGGGCACCTCGAGCTCCTCCGCGCACTGGGGATCGGGATCTCGATCGACGACTTCGGCACCGGATACTCCTCGCTGGCCCAGCTCCAGCGGCTGCCGGTCACCGAGCTGAAGATCGACCGGTCCTTCACCTCGCAGCTCTCCGACGCAGCTCCCCCTTCGCCCCTGGTCGCCGGGATCGTGGGGCTCGCGCACGGACTCGGGCTCCGGGTCGTGGCCGAGGGCGTGGAGACCTGCGCCCAGTCGGCGGCGCTGCAGGGCATGACCTGCGACCGGGCCCAGGGCTACCGGTTCGGCCGTCCCGCGCCACCCTCGGTGGTGAGGGATCTCCTCATCGCGAGGAACGGAGCAGCAATGCTCGAGCGGCGGTGACGACGGGGGCGGTCGTCCACACGACCCCGACCGTGGTCGTCCCCCGGGGTGCTGTCCCCCCGTACGGACCGAGTCGGCGACCCAGCCGACCAGGTCTCGTCCGAGGGCACGCACCGGGCCCGCACGACGAACGAGCGCCGGCCCCGAAGGGCCGGCGCTCGTCGTGTCGTGGTGGGCAAGGGGGGAGTTGAACCCCCACGTCCTTTCGGACACACGGACCTGAACCGTGCGCGTCTGCCATTCCGCCACTTGCCCTGGCGAGGGGAGACAGTAGCAGCAGCCAGCCGCATCCTCGGCGGGGGGTCGGTCGCCGGGCGGGTCCGCAAACGCCGTGCGGGGCGTCGCACGTCACCGGCCGGTCAGTCGCGCCCGGTCCGGCTACGATCACGGGTGGCAGAGTGGGACGTCCGGTGCGAGCGCGAAGGAGCGACTGTGGGTGTGCTCCAGCGCTTCGAGCGCCGGCTCGAAGGCATGGTCGGCCTGGCGTTCGCGCGGCTCTTCAAGGGCAAGGTGCACCCGGCGGAGATCGCCAAGGCGCTCCAGCGCGAGGCCGACGAGCAGCGCTCCATCCTCGGCGAGGGCCGCGTCCTGGCCCCCAACGTCTACGTCGTCCGCCTGGGCGAGACCGACTTCGCCCACCTGGGCCAGTGGTCCGACCAGCTCGCCGGCGAGCTCGCCGACATGGTGACCGAGCACATCGAGGACGAGGGCTACCAGGTCTTCGACAAGGTCACCGTCGAGCTCCAGCGCGACGACGAGCTGACCACCGGCGTCTTCGAGGTCAGCTCCCAGGTCGCCGACCCGGCGCGTCCGGCCGCCCGTGCCGACGTCCCTCCCATGGCGTCGGCCCCCGTCGGCGGTCACCCGCCGCTGCCCCCGCTCCCGCCGCTGCGCGGCCGGATGGCCACCGACACCGGGAAGCAGAACCCCTCGGTGCTCGGGCGGGCCGGCGCGCGGGCCGCCGCCACGCACGTGCTCGTCGTCGACGGTCCGGGCACGCGCCACGAGCTCTCCACCGGCCGCAACGTCATCGGCCGGGGCACCGAGGCCGACATCCGGCTGCCCGACACCGGCGTCAGCCGGAAGCACGTGGACGTCGTCCTCGACGGCGACGTCGCCACGGTGGAGGACCTCGGATCGACCAACGGCACGCTGGTCAACGGCCGCCGCATCACCCGCCAGCCACTCAGCGACGGCGACGTGATCCGCATCGGCCACTCGGTCCTGGTCTACCGGCAGGACGGGGCGTGACCGGTCACCCGCGGTCGCAGCACGACGGGATCGGGCGCGACGCATTCCGCCGGGATGCCGCACCGCTCCCTGCCGGGGTGACGTCGTGACCGAGCTCGTCGTGCAGATCTTCCGCTTCGGCTTCCTCCTGCTGCTGTGGCTGTTCATCTTCGCCGCGTTCCGCGTGGTCCGGGCCGACCTGTTCGGGGGGCGCCCGGGACGCGTGGCCGCGGTGCCACCGCGCGCGTCGGCGCCGAAGAAGCGCGGCGCCCGCGGGCCGAGGTCGCTGGTCGTCACTGCCGGTCCGCTGAGCGGCACCAAGATCACCCTCGGTGACCAGCCGATCCTCATCGGCCGCGCCGACGACTCGACGCTGGTGCTCACCGACGACTTCGCCAGTTCCCGGCACGCCCGCCTGACCAACCGGGGCGGCCAGTGGTACGTCGAGGACCTGGGTTCCACGAACGGGACCTACCTGGACCAGCAACGGGTACAGGGCCCGCTGCTCGTCGCCCCCGGCCAGCCCATCCGCATCGGCCAGACCGCACTGGAGCTCCGTTCGTGACGTTGGTCCTCCGCTACGCCGCGCGTTCCGACCGCGGCCTCATCCGCGGCAGCAACCAGGACTCGGTGTACGCCGGGCCCCGGCTGCTGGCCGTGGCCGACGGCATGGGCGGGCACGCCGCCGGTGACGTCGCGAGCAAGGTGGTCATCGCCGCCCTCGAGCATCTCGACGACGACACGCCGTCGGGCGACATGCTGCAGTCGCTGCGCTCGGCCGTCTTCGACGGCAGCGAGCACCTGCGCGAGGTGATCCGCGAGTCCCCGCAGCTGGAAGGCATGGGCACCACGCTCACCGCGATCCTCTTCGCCGGGGGGCGCTTGGCGCTGTGCCACGTCGGCGACTCGCGCGCCTACCTGCTGCGCGACGGCCAGCTCTCGCAGATCACCCACGACGACACGTTCGTGCAGACGCTGATCGACGACGGCCGGATCACGCCGGAGGAGGCCAACACCCACCCGCAGCGCTCCCTCCTGCTGCGCGCCCTCAACGGTCAGGAGGTCGAGCCGGACCTCTCCATGCGAGAGGCGCGCGACGGCGACCGCTACCTGCTGTGCTCCGACGGGCTCTCCGGCGTCGTCAGCGAGGAGACCCTGGCCGAAGCGCTCAAGGACCCGGACCCCGAAGCGACCGCCGACCGCCTGATCGAGCTGGCGCTGCGCAGCGGCGGGCCGGACAACATCACCGTGATCGTCGCCGACGTCCTCGAGGACACCGGGAGCAACGGGCGCTTCGACCCCGTCATCGACGGCGCGGCCGGTGACAACATCGGCCAGCGCGAGGTCGACCCCCGCTCGGCGGCGGGCCGGGCGGCGCTGGCCGATCCAGGCCCTCCTCCTCCGCCGCCCCCCACACTGCCGACGGGCGGCGGCCCCTCCGCCCGCCGCCGCCCGCTTCGCATCCTCCTGGTGGCGGGGGCCCTTCTCACCGTGCTGGTGGCAGGGGCGATCGGTGTGTACGTGTGGGCGCTCAACCACTGGTTCGTGGGCGTGAGCGGCTCGGGCGACGACGAGCAGGTCGCCGTCTACCGGGGTCTGGACGCCTCCGTGCTGGGCATGGACCTCTACCGCCTGGACCGCGGCACGGACCTCGCGGTCACCGACCTGGTGCCGGCGGCCCGCAGCCGGGTCCGCGACAGCATCACCGCCGACGACTCCGGCGACGCCGACCGGATCCTCGCGGCGCTGGAGGACCAGCGGCTGCCCCTGTGCCGCACTGCTGCGAACAGCGACGCGACGCAGCCGGGCCTCCCGCAGTCCCCGCCGGTGGCCGCGCCCACGACCGCGCAGGAGCCCGTCCCCGGTGAGCCGGCCCTCCCCGAGGTGCCGGTGACCGAGGAGACGACGACCACCCCGTCGTCGGCCCGGACGACCTCGTCGTCCGAGCCGGGGGTGAACTGCCGGGAGGCGAGCTAGTGAGCGCCCCAGGCCCCGGTTCCCCACCGGAGGTGTGCTGATGCCCGGGCCCGTCACCGACCCCCGCAGCGCCGCAGCCACCACGCCCACCCGGCGGGGTACCGAGGCAGCGCTGCTCGCCTTCGCCGTCCTCATCACCGTCGTCGCCCAGGCGATCGTCGACCTCACCGTCACCGGCTCGCTGCGCCCGGAGATGGCCGCGTTCAGCGCGTGGATCAGCGCCCTGTGGGTGGTCGCGCACCTCGTCGTGCGCAAGTGGGCCTCCTATGCCGACCCGCTGCTGCTCCCGGCCGTCGCGCTCCTGGTCGGGCTCGGCCTGACCGTCATCCACCGGCTCGACCTCGCCGCCGAGCAGGCCGGCGACACGGCGAGCCGTGAGGACGCCCCGGTGCAGCTGATCTGGGCCACGCTGGGCGTCGCTCTCTTTGTCGCCGTGCTCGTGGTCGTGCGCGACCACCGGACGCTGTCGCGCTTCGCCTACACCCTGGCGCTGCTGGGGATCGTCCTGCTCGCGCTGCCGGCTGTCCTGCCCGCCTCCATCTCCGAGGTCAACGGCGCCAAGATCTGGATCCGGGTGGCCGGCTTCTCCATCCAGCCCGGCGAGTTCGCGAAGATCTGCCTCGTCGTCTTCTTCGCCGCCTATCTGGTCGACAAGCGCGACGTGCTGGCCCTGGCCAGCAAGAAGGTCGCCGGCCTGGAGCTGCCGCGGGGCCGGGACCTCGGGCCGGTCCTGCTCGCCTGGATCCTGTCGATCCTGGTGCTGGTGTTCGAGCGCGACCTGGGCAGCTCGCTGCTGCTCTTCGGCATCTTCGTGGTGATGCTCTACGTGGCCACCGAGCGGGCCAGCTGGCTGTTCATCGGCCTCACCCTGTTCGCCGGCGGAGCGCTCATCGCCTACCAGGTGTTCGCGCACGTGCAGGCCCGCGTCGACACCTGGCTGGACCCGTCCGAGTACTACGACGGGGCCGGGTACCAGCTGATGCAGTCGCTCTTCGGTCTGGGCACCGGTGGGTTGTTCGGCGCGGGCCTCGGCGGCGGCCGCCCCGACCAGGTGCCGGTCGCCAAGAGCGACTTCATCGCCGCGGCCGTGGGCGAGGAGCTGGGCCTGTTCGGCCTGGTCGCGGTGATCGTCGTCTACCTGATCCTGGTGGAGCGCGGTCTGCGCGCGTCCCTGGTGGTCCGGGACGCGTTCGGCAAGCTGCTGGCCGCGGGCCTGGCGTTCGCCATCGCGTGGCAGGTGTTCGTCGTCCTCGGCGGGGTCACCGGCCTGTTGCCGCTGACCGGCCTGACCACGCCGTTCCTGGCCTACGGGGGATCGTCGCTGGTGGCCAACTTCGTCCTCGTGGCCCTGCTGGTGCGGATCAGCGACGCCGCCCGGCGGCCGACCACCCCGCACGCGCCGTCGCCCGTGCGGCTCGGGGACGCCCCGACCGAGGTGGTCACCCCGTGAACGCCCCCCTGAGGCGGGTCGCGATCAGCGTGCTCGTGCTCTTCACGCTGCTGATCGTCAACGTCAACATCATCCAGGTGGTCCGCTCCGACTCCCTGCGTGCCGACGCGCGCAACACCCGCGTGCTCGCTGAGTCCTACGAGCGCGAACGCGGCTCGATCATCGTCGCGGGCACCGAGGTCGCGCTCTCGGTCCCCACCGACGGCCGGCTGGAGTACCTGCGCAGCTATCCGCAGGGCCCGTTGTACGCGCCGGTCACCGGCTACCACTCGCTGGTGTACGGGAACACCGCGCTGGAGCGCGCCGCGAACGACGTGCTGTCCGGCGAGGACGACCGGCTGTTCGTGCGCCGCGTCGCCGACCTGTTCACCGGCCGGGACCCGGCGGGCGGCGACGTGGTCCTGACGCTGGACCCCGCGGTGCAGGCCGCCGCGATGGCCGGCCTCGAGGGCGTCACCGGCGCCGTCGTGGCGCTCGACCCCGGGACCGGCGCCGTCCTGGGCATGGCCAGCACCCCGACCTACGACCCGACCGTGCTGTCCAGCCACGACCCGGCGGCGATCCGCGCCTACATGGAGGAGCTCACCGCGGGCGACGGGCCCAGCCCGATCAACAACCGCGCGATCTTCGACAACTACCAGCCCGGCTCGCTGTTCAAGGTGATCGTCGCGGCGGCGGCGCTGGAGGAGGGCTACACGCCGGAGACGGTCGTCCCCGCGGTCGACGTCCTCACGCTGCCCCAGACCACCACGCCGCTGCGGAACTTCGGCAACTCCCGCTGCAGCGACAGCCAGGAGCAGCGGCTCCTCGACGCCCTCACCATCTCCTG
The DNA here is from genome assembly GCF_054051055.1 of Blastococcus sp. SYSU DS0973. Classification (NCBI taxonomy): domain Bacteria; kingdom Bacillati; phylum Actinomycetota; class Actinomycetes; order Geodermatophilales; family Geodermatophilaceae; genus Blastococcus; species Blastococcus sp. SYSU DS0973. The sequence continues at coordinate 105,963 of NZ_JBJHAN010000010.1, read as the reverse complement.
CAACACCGCCTTCGCCCAGCTGGGCATCGACCTGGGCGAGGAGAGGGTCCGGGACATGGCCGAGGCGTTCGGCCTCGACGACCAGGGCCTGGAGATCCCGCTCGAGGTGGACCCGAGCACCGTCGGCGACATCGTCGACGCCGCCGCCCTCGGGCAGACCTCGATCGGGCAGCGCGACGTCCGCATGACCGTGCTGCAGGCGGCCATGGTCGCCGCCACCGTGGCCAACGACGGCGTGCAGATGAAGCCCTACCTGATCGACGAGCTGCGCGCCCCCGACCTGTCGGTGATCGACTCCACCGACCCGGAAGAACTGCGCGAGCCGATCTCCGCCGAGGTCGCAGAAGGGCTCACCGAGATGATGGTCAGCGTCGTCGCCCGGGGCTCGGGCCGGGCGGCCCGCCTCCCGGGCATGGAGGTCGCGGGCAAGACGGGCACCGCGCAGGTGAGCCCGGACGTCCCCGACCACAACTGGTTCATGGGCTTCGCGCCGGCCGACGACCCGCAGATCGCCGTCGCCGTCTTCGTCGCCAACGGGGGCGGCACGGGCGGGGACGTCTCCGCACCGATCGCCCGCGATGTCATGGCGGCCTACTTCGAGGGGCAGGGCGGCTGATGGCGCTGGGCATCGGGAGCATGCTGGCCGGGCGCTACGAGATCACCGCGCCCATCGCCACGGGCGGGATGGGCGAGGTGTGGAAGGCGCGCGACCGGGTCCTGGACCGGATCGTCGCGGCGAAGGTGCTCAAGACCGAGTACACCAACGACCCGAGCTTCCTGGCCCGCTTCCGCAACGAGGCCCGGCACACCGCGGCGCTCTCGCACCCCAACATCGCCTCGGTCTACGACTACGGCGAGACCACCGACGACAGCGGCGTCCAGACCCTGGCCTTCCTCGTCATGGAGTTCGTCGAGGGGCAGCCGCTGGTGACGATCCTCCACGAGGAGGGCCGGCTGCCGGTCGACTGGACGCTGCACGTGCTGGGCCAGGCCGCGGACGGGCTCTCCGCCGCCCACCGGGCCGGGGTGGTGCACCGCGACATCAAGCCGGGCAACCTGATCGTCCGGCCCGACGGCGTGGTGAAGCTGACCGACTTCGGCATCGCCCAGGCCCGGGACGCCGCTCCGCTCACCAAGACCGGCATGGTCGTGGGCACCGCCCAGTACCTCTCCCCCGAGCAGGCCCAGGGCCTGGAGGTGAACGCCGCCTCCGACGTCTACTCCCTCGGGGTCGTCGGGTTCGAGTGCCTGGCCGGCGTCCGACCCTTCGACGGCGCCTCGCAGGTGGCGATCGCCCTCGCGCACATCAACCGACCGCCGCCACCACTGCCCGGGGACATCCCACCGGCCGTGCGGCTGCTCGTGGACCGCGCACTGGCCAAGGACCCGGCCGACCGCTTCACCGACGGCGGCGCGTTCGCCGCCGCCGTCCGGCGGATCGCCGACGGCGGGACCCTGTCCGCGGCGGCCACGCCGGTCGCCGGGCCGGCCACCGCGCCCACCCAGGTCGTCAGCGCCGGGGCCGGGTCCGATGGTCACACCCAGGTCTTCGCGACCCCGGCCGCGGGTATCCCCACGGTCTCGCCGGCCACCGCCGGCCGTCCGATGCCCCCGCTGTCCGGTCCGCCGGAGGACGACTGGTCCGCCGGCGACGAGGCACCGCCCCGTGCCGGCGGCCGGCGGTGGGCGTGGCTGGGCGCCGCACTCGTCCTGCTGCTCGCGCTCGCCGGCACCACCTACCTGCTGCTGTCCGGGTCCGGTGCGGACCCGGGACGGCAGCAGGCCGACGCGACCACCAGCGCGCCCACCACCAGCGCCGCGCCGACAGGCATCCTCCTCGACCCCGCCCTGTTCGTCGGCCGCGATGCCGACGAGGTGGAGGAGGAGCTGCGCGAGGCCGGCGTCACGCTCGTCACGCGGCGGGCTGCCCCGCAGGAGCTGCTGGCCGAGCTGGGACGGGCCCTGGACGAGGGCGACGTCGCCGGCCTCGACCCCTCCGGCGTGCAGGCCGGGCCGGACACCGAGGTGACGCTGTTCGTCGCCGAGGACGGCTGGGCGCTCCAGGACGAGCGGGAGGAGCAGGAGGAGGAAGAGGCGGTGCCGACGACCGGGTCCACCCCCCCGACCACGACGCCGTCGGAGACGACCACCACGCCGCCCCCGACGACGACGACCTCCAGCCCGGCCACCACCTCGACCCCGTCGTCGTCAGCCCCGGGCACCTCGGCGCCCCCGCCGCCGGTCCCCGAGACGACCGGCACCCAGCCGCAGGGCGACGACGACACCGACACCGAGGCCGGAGGACCCACCCGCTCCGGCACCCCCGGCGCAGCGGGAGTGACGGGTGGCGGCCAGTGAGCCCCGTGGTCCTCGCATCCCCGGTTCCGCCCGGTCCGGCGATTAGGCTCGCCGCCGGCTCCCCGTCCGCGGCGACCGCCGCCGGAGCGCCCCGCACCACCGGGCTGCGCGGGCCGCACCGAACCGCCCGAGAGGACCTCCGATGACCACGCCGAACGTGCTCGGCGAGCGCTACGAGATCGGTGGCGTCCTGGGCCGCGGCGGAATGGCCGAGGTGCACCACGGACGCGACCTGCGCCTGGGGCGCGAGGTGGCCGTGAAGGTGCTGCGCCACGACCTGGCGCGTGACCCCTCGTTCCAGGTGCGCTTCCGCCGCGAGGCGCAGGCCTCGGCGTCGCTGAACCACCCGGCGATCGTGGCGGTGTACGACACCGGCGAGGACCGCACGCCCACCGGCGCCACCCCGTACATCGTCATGGAGTACGTCGAGGGCGAGACGCTGCGCGACGTGCTGCGCCGCGAGGGCCGGCTGCCCATCGAGCGGGCCATGAGCCTGGCCGCCGACATCTGCGGGGCCCTGGACTTCAGCCACCGCAACGGCATCGTGCACCGGGACGTGAAGCCCGGGAACGTCATGATCACGCCGCAGGGCACCGTCAAGGTCATGGACTTCGGCATCGCCCGTGCGGTCTCCGACTCCGCGGCCACGATGACCTCCACCGCAGCGGTGATAGGAACCGCCCAGTACCTCTCCCCCGAGCAGGCCCGCGGCGAGGGCGTCGACGCCCGGTCCGACGTGTACTCGCTCGGCTGCCTCCTCTACGAGCTGGTCACCGGGGCGCCGCCGTTCACCGGCGACTCCCCCGTCTCGGTCGCCTACCAGCACGTGCGCGAGGACCCGCGCCTGCCCTCGTCGATCAACCCCGACGTCCCGCCGGAGCTGGACGCGATCCTGCTCAAGGCGATGAGCAAGAACCCGGCCAACCGGTACCAGTCGGCCGCCGACATGCGCAACGACCTGCTCCGGGCCCTCGCCGGGCAGCGGGTCGAGGCGACGCCGGTCATGGGCGACGCCGAGAAGACCGCCATCATCGGCGCCCCGGTGGGCGGATACGCCAGCGGCTACGGCGACGACGACTGGGACGACGACGCCGATCGGCGCCGCAGGCGCCGCATCATCACGATCGTCTCGGTGCTCGCCGTGCTCCTGCTCGGCGGCGCGGTCGCCGCGGCCGTCGCGCTCAGCCGGGGCGAGGACGCGCCGGCCGTGACGCAGGTGGCCGTGCCGCCGCTGATGGGCCTCGACCGGACGGCCGCCGAGCAGGCCCTCACCGATGCCGGCCTCGTGGTGGGCGACGTGGCGGCCGAGGCGAGCCCGACCGTCCCCGAGGGCCAGGTCGTGGCGAGCAACCCGCCCAGCGGCGCCCGGGTGGACGAGGGCAGCGAGGTCGACCTGGTCGTCAGCCTCGGGCCGGACACGATCCTGGTGCCCAACGTCGTCGGGCTGACCGAGGAGCAGGCGCGGGCCAACCTGCAGGCGCAGGGCTTCTCCAACATCTCCAGTCGGCCGATCGAGTCCATCGAGATGCCCGAGGGGCGGGTGGCCGCGGTCAGCCCCGCCGAGGACAGCCAGGCCGGCGTGGACGACGTCATCACGCTGAGCATCTCCACCGGCACCATCGAGATGCCCGACGTGCTCAACCGCTCCGAGAGCGACGCCCGGGCGGCGCTGCAACAAGCCGGCTTCGGCGCGGGTCAGATCCAGCGGCAGGACGTCGAGCGGGACGACGTCCCTGCGGGCAGGGTCGTGGAGACCGACCCGTCAGCCGGCCAGGACGTCGGCTCCGGCGACACCATCACGCTGCTGGTCGCGGTCCCGCCCCCCGCAGAGGAGCCGGCCACGCCCACCACCACGCCCACCACCACGACCGCCCCTGTGCCCAGCACGCCCACGGCCACGACCACGGAGGCACCCGACGACGAGGTCGACTGACCGCGCCAGCGCCCAGCGGGGCCCGCTCCCGGACGGACAGGAGGGGGCCTCGCTGCATCCGGGCGCCGGCGTGGCTCAGGCGGTGGCGGACGACAGCCGCTGGACGGTGGCCGCGGCTGCGGCCACGACCTCCTCGTCGGGCGCCAGGCCGCAGGCCGCCAGCCAGGTGGCGAGCATCCGGTGGCCGCCCTCGGTGAGCACGGACTCGGGGTGGAACTGCACGCCCTCGATGGGCAGCTCGCGGTGCCGGAGGGCCATCACCAGCCCGGAGGGGGTGTGGCCGGTGACCTCGAGCTCCTCGGGCACCGTGCCCGGGTCGACGGCGAGCGAGTGGTACCGCGTGGCGGTGAAGGGCGACGGCAGGCCGGCCAGGACGCCGTGGCCTTCGTGGACGACCTGGCTGGTCTTTCCGTGCAGCAGCTCGGGTGCGCGGACGACCTCGGCGCCGAACGCCTCTGCGATGGCCTGGTGGCCCAGGCACACGCCCAGCACGGGGGTGCCCTGCTCGGCGGCGGCCCGCACCATCGGCACGGTGACGCCCGCATCCGCCGGCGTGCCGGGGCCGGGGGAGAGCAGCACGCCGGCGACGTCCAGGTCGGGCAGCTCCTCGACGCTCACCGCGTCGTTGCGCCGCACGACGCAGCGGACGCCCAGCTGGCCAAGGTACTGGACCAGGTTGTAGACGAAGCTGTCGAAGTTGTCGACGACGAGGACCGGTCGGTCGGCGGCGGTCATCGCGGTCGGGGCTCCTCGGTGGACGGACGGGCGACGCGGGCGCCCACGGATGCGGCCGCCCGGCTCAGCCGACGGTCGCGTACTGCAGGGTGAGGCCGCCATCGTAGGCGGGCACGGTCACCTGGGGGCGCTCGCGCAGCTCGAAGGTCAGGCCGAACGCGTCGACGGCCTGCTCGAGCACCGTGATCTGCGGCGAGGCGTCCAGCGCCGCCTGCACCGCGGAGGCGTCGGCGACGGCGGTGATCACGAACGGCGGGGAGTAGGTGCGTCCCCTGAGCAGCAGCGTGTTGCCGACGCAGCGCACCGCGCTGGTGGAGATCAGCCGCTGGTCCATGACCGCGACGCCGTCGGCCCCGGCGGCCCAGACGGCGTTGACGACCGCCTGCACGTCGCTCTGGTGGATGACGAGGTCGTCGGGTCGGGCACCGCCGGGGAGGCTGCCGTCGGGGCGCTGGGGGGCGTCGTCGAGGGTGATGACCACGCCGGAGCCCGCCACCGGCGTCAGGCCGGCCGAGGGGGCGCCCACCGCGCCGACGGCCTGCGCCTCGGCGACGGCGCCGTCGCGGGTGGCGGCCTCCTGCGTGAGCTGCTGCACCCGCTCCTCGAGCTCGGTCTGCTGACGCCCCAGCCGGGCGACGGCGGCGTCGCGCTGCTCCATCAACTCGGAGAGCTGGGTGATCTCCCCGGCGCGCAGATCGGTGCCCTGGGCGGTCCGCCCGGAGGTCGCGAAGAGCAGCCCCGCTGCCAAAGCCACGACGGGCACCAGGGCGCTCCAGCCGGACGGGCGCCGGCCACGCAGCAGGGAACGGGTCACGGGCACCTCCTCCGATGGGCACGGACGGCGGCGCGCACGGGCGAGCTACCACCGTCGTCGTCCCGGTGAAGTTTAGTCTGGTGGCAGTTCCGGCCGGGGAGGACTGAGGCCCGGCCGCCGGGAGGGAGTACGCACGTGCCCAAGTCGAAGGTGCGCAAGAAGTCGGCGTACACGCCGCCCGAGGACCGCTCGCGGGGCACGCAGGCCAAGGCGCTGCAGCCCAGCCCGCGCTGGTATGCGCCGGTGATGGTGGCGCTGATGCTGTTCGGTCTGCTGTGGATCGTCGTCTACTACGTCGCCGGCGACCGCATCCCGTTCATGGTCGAGCTGTCGGCCTGGAACTTCGCCATCGGCTTCGGCGCCATGGTGGCCGGTCTGATCATGTCTATGCGCTGGCGCTGACCGCCGCCCAGTCGCTCGAGGCCCTCGTCCCCTCTGGGACGGGGGCCTCGTTTCGTTCCGGCGCCCGTCCGAGGGGCTGGGGACGCTGTGCACAGCGACCGGCGCCGTCCACAGGTCGACATGGCGCCCCGCCCCCAGGGTTGTCCACCGAGTGTGGAGGGACCGATCCGGTCGTTCCCCCGCTGACCTGCGGTTTCGCGCGCCTGGGACTCCTGTGACATGAGGGCCACGGCCGTAACTACAGCAGTGTGAGTCTGTCCCCAGCTGTGTACCCAGCTGTGGACGAGTCGACATGTCCGTCCGCCGGGCCGCTGACCGCGCGGCCGCCGCACCTGCTCTGACCTGCGGATACACCCAGCCCCGAGGGCGGTGCGGACGGACCTGTCCGATCACGCCTCGCTGTGGTGTGTGCACGGACGGACACGGCTCTCCACAGCCGCGGAGCCCGGGGGCGGCGCAACGACGCTAGCCCCCGGCCGGGCGGCCGGGGGCTGGCGGGGACGGGCACCGGAGCACCGGCGTGCGTCGGGGGTCAGGCGTCGATCAGCTCCAGGATCGTCGCATTGGCGGTGCCGCCGCCCTCGCACATGGTCTGGAGGCCGTAGCGGGTGCCGGTGGCCTGCATGTGGTGGATGAGCGTCGTCATGATGCGGGCACCGGAGCCGCCCAGCGGGTGACCCAGGGCGATGGCGCCGCCGAGGGGGTTCAGCCGGGCCGTGTCGGCGCCGATGTCGGCCACCCAGGCCAGCGGGACGGGCGCGAAGGCCTCGTTGACCTCGAAGACGCCGATGTCGTCGACCGACAGGCCGGAGCGGGCCAGCACCTTCTGCGTCGCCGGGATGGGGGCGGTGAGCATGATGATCGGGTCGTCGCCGGCCATGACCGTCGTGTGGATCCGCACGAGGGGACGCAGACCGAGCTCGCGGGCCTTCTCGCTGGTGGTGACCAGGAGGGCGGCCGAGCCGTCGGAGATCTGGCTGGCGTTGCCGGCGCTGATCACGCCGTCCTCCTTGAACGGCGTCTTCAGCGAGGCGAGCTTCTCCAAGGTGCTGCCCGGCCGGATGCCCTCGTCGGCGCTCACCACGGTGCCGTCCCCGAGCGGAACCGGGGCGATCTGCTCGTCGAAGGCACCGTCGGCCTGTGCCTTGGCGGCCTTCTCGTGGGAGGCCAGCGCGAACTCGTCGAGCTGGGCGCGGGAGAAGCCCCACCGCTCGGCGATCATCTCCGCGCCGATGCCCTGGTTGGGGAAGACGCCGTCGTAGCGCTCGAGGAACCGGGGGCCCAGCGGCTTGCCCGCCGCGCCGTCGCCCCGGGCGGAGCCCATCGGCACCCGGCTCATCGACTCGACACCGCCGGCGACGACGACATCGGCCTGACCGCTGATGACCGTGGCTGCGGCGAACGCGACGGCCTGCTGGGAGGAGCCGCACTGCCGGTCGATGGTGGTGCCGGGCACCGACTCGGGCCAGCCGGCGGCCAGTGGGGCGTTGCGGCCGATGTTGAACGTCTGCTCGCCGACCTGGCTCACGCAGCCCCAGAAGACGTCCTCCACCACGGCCGGGTCGATGCCCGAACGCTCGGCGAGCGCGTTGAGCACGTGTGCGGAGAGATCGACGGCGTGCACGCCGGACAGCCCTCCCCCGCGCTTTCCCACCGGTGTACGGACGGCGGCACAGATGACGGCATCACGCATGGACCCACTCCTCGTCGACGACGGTCCGGCGCGGCCGGGACCGGCCACCCCGCTGCGATCGTATGTTCCACGTCACGCCTGGCAGGCTGGTCTCGTGCAGTGGTCCCCTCCCGCCTACGTCCCGGCCGTCCTCGCGGCGGGCGCCGCGCTGCTGGGTGCGACCACCCTGCTGCTGGACACGCCGGGGCGGGTGCTGGTGGGCGGCGCGGCCGTGCTGCTGCTCGCGCTCGCCGCGCGGGAGTCGGTGCTGCGACCGCGGTTGCGCACCGGGCCGGAGGGCGTCGAGGTGCGCACGCTGACCGGTGCGCGCGTGCTGCCCTGGGCGCTGCTCCGGGTGCGGGTCCGGCCGGCCCGGCGATGGGGGACGACGGTGCGCACGCTGGAGCTGGAGCTGGAGGGCGACGACGGCGTCCTCGTCGTCCTCGGCCGGTGGGACCTCGGCACCGACCCGGAGGCCGTGGCCCGGGACCTGGAGCGGGCCGCACCCGGTCGGGTGTAGGCCTGCTGCCCCGAGCTAGGCCACCGCGCCGGTGGGCACACCGAGGGACAGGGTGAGGAGCGTCAGGACCAGCACCGCCAGGCCGACCGCCTGGAGCGTCGTCCGGCGGCGGGCGATCACCAGCAGCGCGGCGACCGCCGCACCGGTGACGAGGCCGCCGAGGTGCCCGAGGAGCGAGACCCCGGGCAGGAAGCTGATGAACACGTTGAGCCCGAGCAGGACGAGGATGCCGCGGACGTCCTGCTTGCGGACCACCATGAACACCGCCAGCGCCCCCAGGAGCCCGTAGATGGCCGTGGAGGCGCCCGCCACGGGGCGCAGCGGGTCCCCGAGCAGCTGGATCGCCGTGGAGCCACCCAGGGCGGCCACCAGGTACAGCGCGAGATACCGCCACCGGCCCAGCTGCCGTTCCAGCTCGGAGCCGAAGACGAGCAGCGCCAGCATGTTGAGCACCAGGTGCAGCAGACCGATGTGCAGGAACGCCGCGGTGAGCAGCCGCCAGTACTCGCCGAACTCCACGGCCAGCGGGTACTGGGCGAGGTCGACGAAGACCTGGGACCGGTAGTTGTCGAGCGGTGCGTTGCCCGCCAGCCCGGCGGAGACCGCGGTCACCAGGAACATGACGACGTTGACCGAGATCAGCGTCAGCGTGACCGTGCCCCAGCGCGAGGCCGCGGCGCGCAGCCCCGAGCCGCGGCGCGGGGCGCGGATCGAGGCCGCCCCCTCCCGCACGCAGGCGGGGCACTGGAAGCCGACCGACGCCGGGATCATGCACTCGGGGCAGATGGGCCGGCCGCACCGCGCGCACGAGATGCCCGTGGGCCGCTCGGGGTGGCGGTAGCAGGCCGGGGGCGGGGGCGCCGGCTGGTCGCCCGCGCCCCCGCCGTGCGGATCCGTGGTCAGCTGCGCTGCACCTCGACGGATTCGATGACGACGTCCTCGGCCGGACGGTCGTTGCGGCCGGTGGGGACCGCGGCGATCCGGTCCACGACGTCGCGGCTGGACTGGTCGGCGACCTCACCGAAGATGGTGTGCTTGCCGGTCAGCCAGGACGTGGGGGCCACGGTGATGAAGAACTGCGAGCCGTTGGTGCCCGGGCCGGCGTTCGCCATGGCGAGCAGGTAGGGCTTGGTGAACGCCAGGTCGGGGTGGATCTCGTCGCCGAACTGGTAGCCGGGGCCGCCGATGCCCTGACCCAGCGGGTCGCCGCCCTGGATCATGAAGCCGGAGATGACCCGGTGGAAGACCGTGCCGTCGTAGAGCTTGTCCGTCGTCTTCTCGCGGGTGGCGGGGTGCGTCCACTCGCGGGCGCCCTCGGCGAGGTCGGCGAAGTTGGCGACCGTCTTGGGAGCGTGGTCGGGGAACAGGTCCACGGTGATGTCGCCGTGGTTGGTGTGCAGGACCGCGCGGCGGGCGGGAGTCGATTCAGTCACGGCTCCACTGTCCCACCGTCGTGCCGCCCGGGCGCCGCGGGAGTTGTTTCACGTGGAGCGGGGCGCCTCGCCGGGCGTCCTGGTGGAGACGAAGTGTCACCGCGGAGGAGGGGCCCCGTGGCGCCTCAGCTCGTCGATGCGCTCGCGACGGGACGCGCCGTGTCTGCCAGCGCGACGGCGTCCTGAGCGCCGTCCAGTACTTCGAGGAGCGCCTGGCCCTGCCGCAGATTGGCGGTGAGCAGTCGCCGCGCAACCGCGAGCAACTCCGCCGTCTGAGGATGGGCCACGCCCGCGTGAGCGACGAGCTGGTCGGTACGCTGAACGCCCCCGCTGCCGTAGCCCGGATCCCCCGGCTCCTGGTCCCCGCCGTCGCCAGTTGGGCGACCGCCGCGTTGCTCGGTGAGGACGGGATCCTGCGGCACGTCGGCGGCTGGCACGTCGACCGGTCGAAGACACCAGTCGTGCGGCGCTACGCAGCCGCCGCCCAGGAGTCGTCCCCGACGACGGCCCCTGTGCTGAGAGCCGTGACCACCGGCGCCCCGGTCACCGTCTCCGCGGCACAGCTGGCTGGCACCGCAACGCGCACCGTCGCCACCGGAGCCGCCCGCACCGCGCTCCAGGCGCTGACCCCCGGTGCGATGACCGTCCTCCCCATCCGCGGCCGCGACCGCGTCCTCGGCGCGCTGACGTTGGGCTACGACAGGCACCGCACGCCGGAAGCGGCGGACATCACCACCGCCACCGAGGTGGCCGAGCGGGTAGGACTCGCGCTGGACAACGCCCGCCTGTACGAGCAACAGCGCCGGCTGGCCGAAGAACTGCAACGCAGCATGCTCACCGCGCCTCCCGAACCCGACCATGCCCAGATCGTGGTGCGCCATCTACCGGCCGCCGAGGCCGCCCGCGTGGGCGGCGACTGGTACGACGCCTTCATGCAACCCGGAGGCGCCACCACGCTGGTCATCGGCGACGTGGTTGGACACGACACGGCGGCAGCAGCATCGATGGGTCAGCTACGAAGCATGCTGCGCGGCATCGCCGTTACCGGCGACGTCAGTCCCGCCCAGCTGCTCTCCCAACTCGATGCCGCCATCACCCAGTTGCGACTGAACACCTACGCCACCGCCGCGCTCGCCCGATTCGAGCAGACGAAGGCCGAGAAGGAGCGTGGCATCACCCGCATGCGCTGGGCCAGCGCCGGCCACCCGCCGCCGTTGATCATTCACCCCGACGGCGCGATCGCCGAGCCCGCCAGCTGGCACGGTGACCTGATGCTCGGGGTCGACCACACCACGCAGCGAGACGGCTCGGTCATCAGCCTCCGCCGCAACGCCACTGTCCTGCTCTACACCGACGGACTGATCGAGCGCCGCGCTGCGACCTCGATGACGGACTGGAACGCCTCCGTACTGCCGCCGCCGAGCTCGCCGACCAACCCTTGGACGACCTGTGCGACCAACTCATCGACCGGCTGGTCGAGAGCACGCCCGAAGACGACGTGGTCCTCGTTGCGATCCGCCTGCACCGCCAGGATCGACCGCGCCCAGACGAAGCAGGCCCGCAGATCCTGCCGGCCACCGTGAGCGCGGATGACTGATGGGTCGCCGGGTCGCGCCGCCTCGGCTCCGCGGACCTAGCGCCTCCTGAATGGCTCCCAGGAACGACGGCTGCATTCCGTGGACGACCGAGACCTGCAGACGTGGGCAGCCTCCTGGCAATGTCCGTGCCCTCTTCGCCGACTGGACAATGTGCTCGAGCGTGTCTGGAAGCTCACTTCAACCGGAACCGACGCCGCGTCAATTGCGCGGCACGGCGGGTCGCGACCCGCGGCCGGCGGCATCCTTCCCCGGTTGAGCGGGCCTCTGGATGGTCCACTCATGCTGGGCGGAGTACCGGCGGGCGCAGCCACGAGGCGATGACGCTGCTCGGACAACCATTCGTTCGACGTCCGCGGTCAGGCGCACTCGCGCAGGTATCGGGCGGCAACCGGAGACCACACGGTCCGTCCTGTGACCACCGCTCTCATCATGCGGGGGAGGTCGTCCGAGCGCTCTCCCTTGACCAGGTAGCCGGCGACGCCCAGGTCCTTCGCCTCACAGACCGTGTCGACGGTGGCTGTGGCCGAGTGCATGACGATTCGCACGTCCGGCCGGCTCGTCAGCAGCTTCCGGGTTGCCTCAAAACCCGTCATGCGAGGCATGGACACGTCCATCAGCACGACGTCGGGCTCCGTGCGGATCGCCGTCGGCAGCACCTCGGTGCCGTCCTCACATTCCCCCACGACGCAGATGTCCTGCGTCTCATCGAACACGTCGCGAAGGGCGTCGCGCACGAAAGGGTGATCATCCACGATCAGGAGCCTGATCACTGCGCCCGCCTCCCGTGATCGTCCCGCTATCAACCGACGCTGATCCTGCTCGCACCCGGTGGGACTCGCACGGCGAGTGAGGGCGTCGAGCCGTCACCGTTAGCCCCCGACTGGCTCCCCGGAAGGTTCGACCTCGAGCCCACGTCATCGACGTGCTCGCCCGGACCGCGGCGACCCGTCCCGCGGACGGGCTGGCCTTCCCGTCCCCCGCAGAGGGCGGTGCTGCGCAACCGCATCGCCCGTGCCGCCTGGTTCGCCCCGCGGCCCGGTCCCTCGGCAAGCCCGGGCTCACGCCGCACGAGTTGCGGTCACCGCGGCCTCTCTGGCGATCACGGCCGGCGCCAACCTCAAGCTGTTCAGCGGATGCTCGGCCATGCGTCGGCGGCCGTGACACCGGACGGCTAGGCCGACCTGTTCACGACCACCTGGACGACGTGGCCGACCGCCTTGGCGCGTTGGGAGCCGCCGCCCGCGGACAAGTAGCGGACCTGCTGCCGACGGAGGCGAGCTGCGCCCCGACGAGCCGGTGCCTGCCGCAACAGCTCAGCTCGACCGTGGGGAGTGGAGACGAGGGGAATCGAACCCCTAACCCCCGCCTTGCAAAGGCGGTGCTCTGCCAATTGAGCTACGTCCCCGGGATGGCCCCGAGGGGCCTGGCTCAGCGGGTGGGGGTGCTGACCGCCTCCGGGCCGCTGGTGGCTTCGTGCCACAGGTCAGCCTCGTTCTTGCCCGACGAACGCTTGCGGACGGCGGTGACGGCACCGGCCGCGGCGGCGAGCAGTGCCAGCTTCTTCAGCACGCGGAGAACCTCCTCGAGCGTTCGCTCGCCGCGGAGGCGACGTGCGGAGGAACACGGAGCCGACGGGCTCCGGTACACGGGTGGGCCTGGGAGGACTTGAACCTCCGGCCTCATCCTTATCAGGGATGCGCTCTAACCGCCTGAGCTACAGGCCCGTGAACCTCGAAAAGCGTACCTGACCCCCGAGCCCGCCCCGCAGGGGCCCCCGGCCCGTCCGCCGCCCCGTCCCCGCCGCGGCCCGGGCTCCGAGCCCTGCTCCGGGGAAGGCGGGCGGTGCGGCCGTCCCGGCCCCTCGTTCGCCGCAGGGCCGGTGGAGCGCCCCAGGACGTCGGGGCGCGCGCCGGACGGGCTCCCCCTCGCGATACCGCAGCCGGACACGCGACCGACCGCCGAACCGGGTGAGGAGAACGGGGTCCTCGCTCAGTCCCGTTCGGAGAGGGTGACCTCGAGCCCGCCGACCAGGTCGGAGCACAGGTTGTAGATGAACGTCCCGACCGTGCACAGCGCGGTGAGCAGCACGATGTTGATGGCGCCGATGACCGCGGCGCCGCCGAACACCACGCCGGGCGTCAGCAGATCGCCAGTGGACTCCGACCCGGAGGCGCTGCCGATCTGCCCGACCAGGTCGTTGACGGCGTCGAAGACCCCGAGCCCGCCGAGCACCATGTACAGCAGGCCGACCGCGACCATCCAGATGAAGAACAGGGCGATCGAGAGCACCAGCGAGATCTTCAGGGCCGACCACGTGTCGATGTGGCGGAGCTGGAGGCGGGCACGCCGCGGGCCGCGGCTGGACTGCCGCCCCCGGACAGCCTTCGTCGCCGCCGCGGACCCGGTGGCCGGACCGGTCGCGCCGTCCCCGAGGCCCACGGCCCCGCCCGGACCCTCGCCGGGACCGGACGACTCGGTCGCGGCCTGGGCCGGCGCCGTCTGCGCCGGAGCTGCACCGGTCTGCGCGGGGGTGGCGCCGGTCTGCGCCGGAGGCGGGCCGGTCTGGGCGCCGAGCGGCTGGGGGACCACCGGTGCCGCGCCGGTGCCCGGGGCCTGGACCCGCTGGGCACCTGTCGTCGGGATGGACTGCGTCTTCGAGGCGTTGCCGCCGGCGGGTGCGCCCGCCGGCTGAGCACCGTCCCCGGTCCGGGAGTCGGTGCGCACCGAACCCTGCGTCCGGTCGCTCATACCAGTCTCCCGTTCCGCAGCGGCCATACCGCTCCCTCAGTTCCGGGCTCCGCGACGGCCTGGAGCCGTCGCGGAGCCGCAGTCGCTTCCGTGACTAACTACTTACCCTAGGCCGCGGCCTCGTCGTTGTCCGTCGTACGCGCGATCGCGACGATGCTGACGTCCTCGGGCAAGTTCATGAGCTTGACACCCATCGTGGCGCGGTCCTTGTTGTGCCGGACCCCGTTGACCGGCGTCCGGATGACCCCGCCGCCCGAGGTGATGGCATACAGCTCGTCGCCGAGGGTCACCGCCAGGGCGCCGACGAGGGCCCCCTTGCGGGCCTTCGGGTCGGCGGTGAGCACGCCCTTGCCGCCCCGGCCCTGGTTCGGGTAGTTCTCGATGCCGGTCCGCTTGGCGAACCCGCGCTCGGTGGCGACGAGGACGTCGACCCCCTCCTGGGCGACGATCATCGACAGCAGCCGGTCGTCGTCGGCCAGCGAGATGCCGCGGACGCCCTCGGTGGCCCGGCCCATCGGCCGCAGCGCGGCGTCGTCGGCCGTGAAGCGGATCGACATCGCCTTGCGGGTGACCAGGAGCAGGTCCTGCTCGGGGTTGATCAGCGCCGCGCCGACCAGCTCGTCGCCGTCGCGCAGGTTGATGGCGATCACGCCGCCCTGCCGGGGGGAATCGAAGTCGGTCAGCCGGGTCTTCTTGACCTGACCCTTCGCCGTGGCCAGGACCAGGTACGGCGCGACCCCGTAGTCCTTGATCTGCATGACCTGGGCGATCTTCTCGTCCGGCTGGAAGGCCAGGATGTTCGCCACGTGCGCACCGCGGGCGGTCCGGTTGGCCTCCGGCAGCTCGTAGGCCTTGGCCCGGTAGACTCGGCCCTTGTTCGTGAAGAACAGGATCCAGTCGTGGGTGGAGCCCACGAAGAAGTGGTCGACGAGGTCGTCCTGCTTCAGCTGCGCACCCATCACGCCCTTGCCGCCCCGGCGCTGCGACCGGTACAGGTCGCTCTTCGTCCGCTTGGCGTACCCGGTGCGGGTGATGGTGACGACGACCTCCTCCTCGGCGATGAGGTCCTCCATGGAGACGTCGCCCTCGTTGGCCACGAACTGGGTGCGCCGGTCGTCGCCGTACTTCTCGACGATCTCGGCGAGCTCGTCGCGGACGATCTGCCGCTGCCGCTCCGGGGACTCGAGGATCGCCTGCAGATCGGCGATCCGGGCCTCGATCTCGGCCAGCTCGTCGAGGATCCGCTGCCGCTCGAGCGCGGCCAGCCGGCGCAGCTGCAGGTCAAGGATCGAGACGGCCTGGATCTCGTCGACGTCGAGCAGCTCCATCAGGCCGGTACGCGCGGCGTCGGCCGACTCGCTGCTCCGGATGAGGGCGATGACGGCGTCGAGCTGGTCGAGCGCCTTCGCGTAACCGCGCAGGATGTGCGCCCGCTCCTCGGCCTTGCGCAGCCGGTAGCGGGTCCGCCGCTGGATGACCTCGATCTGGTGCAGGACCCAGTTGCGCACCAGCTCGTCGAGGCGCAGCGTCCGCGGGACGCCGTCGACGATGGAGAGCATGTTGCAGCCGAACGACGTCTGCAGCTGGGTGTGCTTGTAGAGGTTGTTCAGCACGACCTTGGCGACGGCGTCGCGGCGCAGTGTGATGACCAGCCGGCGGCCGACGCGGTCGCTGGACTCGTCGGCGATCTCGCTGATGCCCTGCAGCCGGCCCTCGCGGACGCCCTCGGCGATCGCCTCGGCGAGGTTGTCGGGGTTGACCTGGTAGGGCAGCTCGGTGACGACGAGCTGCACCCGGCCGCGGCTGTCCTCCTCGACGGTGACGACGGCGCGCATGCGCACCGACCCCCGGCCGGTGCGGTACGCGTCCTCGATGCCCTCACGGCCGACGATCAGGCCGTGAGTGGGGAAGTCGGGGCCCTTGATCCGCTCCATGCAGGCGGTGAGGGCCTCCTCGGCCTCCGCCTCCGGGTGGTCGAGCATCCAGAAGACGGCCTGGGCCACCTCGCGCAGATTGTGCGGCGGCATGTTGGTGGCCATGCCGACCGCGATCCCGGCGGAGCCGTTGATGAGCAGGTTCGGGATCCGCGCGGGCAGGACGACGGGCTCCTCGGTGCGGCCGTCGTAGTTGCCCTGGAAGTCGACGGTCTCCTCGTCGATGCCGGCCAGCATCTCCATGGCCAGCGGCGTGAGCCGGCACTCGGTGTAGCGCATGGCGGCCGCCGGGTCGTTGCCCGGGGAGCCGAAGTTGCCCTGCCCGTCGATCAGCGGGTAACGCATGGACCAGGGCTGGGCCAGCCGCACGAGGGCGTCGTAGATCGCCGAGTCACCGTGGGGGTGGTAGTTACCCATCACCTCGGCGACCGGTCGGGCGCACTTGACGTACCCGCGGTCGGGGCGGAAGCCCTGGTCGTACATCGCGAACAGCACGCGCCGGTGCACCGGCTTGAGGCCGTCCCGCACCTCGGGCAGCGCACGCCCGACGATCACGCTCATCGCGTAGTCGATGTAGCTGCGCTGCATCTCCTGCTGGAGGTCGACCGCTTCGACGCGGTCGCGGAATGGGGTCTCCGTCACGGTTCAGGTCTCCACAGGTCGGTGCACAGAGGTGGATGGATCCGCCGGCCGGGAGCGTGCGAGTGGCCGGCGCATTCATCCACCTTCCGCCGGAGGCGGCGTTCGGATTGGCTTGTCGGTACAGCGGAGCTGTTCGTCTCCGTCACCGGAGGTGGGTCAGACGTCGAGGAAGCGGACGTCCTTGGCGTTGCGGGTGATGAAGCTGCGCCGGGCCTCGACGTCCTCGCCCATGAGCACGCTGAAGATCTCGTCGGCTGCGGCGGCGTCCTCGAGGGTGACCTGCCGGAGGATGCGGGTCTCCGGGTTCATCGTGGTCTCCCAGAGCTCGCTGGCGTTCATCTCGCCGAGCCCCTTGAACCGCTGGATCATCTCGTCCTTGATCTTGCGGCCGGCCTCGACGCCGGCCTTCACGACCGCGTCGCGCTCCTTGTCGCTGTAGGCGTACTCGTCGCCGACCTTGCCGCCCCACTTGATCTTGTAGAGCGGCGGCTTGGCCAGGTACACGTACTGGCCCTCGACGAGCGGGCGCATGAACCGGAACAGCAGGGTCAGCAGCAGGGTGCTGATGTGCTGGCCGTCGACGTCGGCGTCGGCCATCAGGACGATCTTGTGGTACCGGAGCTTCGAGATGTCGAACTCGTCGTGGATGCCGGTGCCGAAGGCGGTGATCATCGACTGCACCTCGGTGTTCTTCAGCACCCGGTCGATGCGCGCCTTCTCGACGTTGATGATCTTGCCGCGGATCGGCAGGATCGCCTGGTACATCGAGTCGCGGCCGGACTTCGCCGAGCCGCCGGCCGAGTCGCCCTCGACGATGTACACCTCGGAGTTGCGCGGGTCGGTGGAGCGGCAGTCGGCCAGCTTGCCGGGCAGGCCGCTGACCGACAGCAGGCTCTTGCGGGCCAGCTTGCGGGCGTCCTGCGCCGCGCGGCGGGCCCGGGCGGCCGAGGCGGCCTTCGTGATGATCACCTTCGCCTCGGCCGGGTTGGCCTCGAACCAGTGGCCGATCTGCTCGTTGCACACCCGCTGGACGAAGCCCTTGACCTCGGTGTTGCCGAGCTTGGTCTTCGTCTGGCCCTCGAACTGCGGGTCGCCGAGCTTCACCGAGACGATCGCCGCCAGACCCTCGCGGATGTCGTCGCCGGTGAGCTTCTCGTCCTTCTCCTTGAGCAGCTTCTTCTCCACCGCGTACCGGTTCACGATGGAGGTCAGCGCCGCACGGAACCCCTCCTCGTGAGTGCCGCCCTCGTGGGTGTTGATGATGTTCGCGAAGGTGTGCACCGACTCGGAGTAGGCGTCGGACCACTGCATGGCGACGTCCACCGACATCGCGGTGTCGTTCTTCCCCACGCCGTCGGCGGAGAAGCCGATGACCGACTTGTGGATCGCCGTCCTGCGCCGGTTGATGTAGGCGACGTAGTCGACCAGGCCGCCGTCGTACCGGTAGGTGACCTCGGTCGGCTCGAACGCCTCGTCCTCGGCCTCGACCGGGGCGGCCGCCTCGGCCAGTGACTCCTCGCCGATGCCGGTCTCGGCCTTGCCCTGACCGGGGCGCTCGTCGCGCACCACGATGGTCAGGCCCTTGTTCAGGAAGGCCATCTCCTGCAGGCGCCGGCTGATCGTGTCGAACGAGTACGTCGTCGTCTCGAAGATCGTCGGGTCGGCCCAGAAGGTGATCTGGGTGCCGCGCCTCTTCGTCGGGCCGACCTTCTCCAGCGGACGGGGCTTGGCCATGTCGTAGTTCTGGTGCCACTCCGTGCCGTCCCGCCAGATGCGGACGTCGAGCCGGGTGGACAGCGCGTTGACCACGGTGACGCCGACGCCGTGCAGACCACCCGAGACGCCGTAGCTCTTGCCGTCGAACTTGCCGCCCGCGTGCAGGATCGTCAGCACGACCTCGACGGTGGGGCGCTTCTCCACCGGGTGCATGTCCACCGGGATGCCGCGGCCGTTGTCCTCCACCCGGACGCCGCCGTCGGCCAGCAGCGTCACCCGCACGGTGTCGCAGTAGCCGGCCAGCGCCTCGTCGACCGCGTTGTCCACGACCTCCCACACCATGTGGTGCAGGCCGCGCTCACCGGTCGAGCCGATGTACATACCGGGGCGCTTGCGCACCGCCTCGAGACCCTCGAGGACGGTGATGGAGCTGCCCGAGTAGGCAGACTCGGTCTGGGGTGCTGCGACCACGTGGGGCCTTCCTCTCGAGCAACCGGCGACCTCGGGCACTGGACTCCGGGCCGGGGGCGGAACGGCGCAGAACGGCGCTCAGCCGGTTGCTGACGGTTTTCGCCTCCCACGATACCGCGAGGTCTGACAGGAACAGCGTCGTCCACGCCCTGACGTCGTGTCTGCGCCTCTCCGGAAGGGTCCGCCACCATCGGGGCTGCCCCCTGGGTCGACACGCCGTCGTCGGCCCGATGCGCGACCCGGAGCCCGCCCGGAGCGCCGGGCGGGCTCGTACCGGGGGAAGCAGACTCGGCCGCATGGCACCCCCCGACGTCCCCGCGGCCACCGCTCGCGCGGGCCCCCTGCTCACCTGCCTGGTCACCGGGGCCACCGGGTACGTGGGCGGCCGCCTGGTGCCCGAGCTGCTCGCCGCCGGCCACCGCGTCCGGGTCATGAGCCGCTCGCCGGAGCGGCTGCGGGACCACCCGTGGGCCGGGGACGTGGAGGTCGTGCGGGCCGACGCCGCCGACGCCACATCGGTCGCCGCGGCCTGCGAAGGGGTCGACGTCGTCTACTACCTGATCCACGCGCTGGGCACGGGCCGCTCCTTCGAGGCGGCCGACCGGCACACCGCGACGGTGATGGCCGGGGCGGTGCGCGACGCAGGGGTCGGCAGGCTCGTCTACCTGGGCGGGCTCGGGCCCGAGGACGAGCAGCTGTCGCCGCACCTGCGCTCGCGGGCGGAGGTCGCGGCGATCCTGCTGGGCTCCGGCATCCCGACGGTCGTGCTGCGGGCCGCGGTGATCCTCGGGTCGGGGTCCGCATCGTTCGAGATGCTCCGCTACCTGACCGAGCGGCTCCCGGTGATGGTCACCCCGCGCTGGGTGCACAGCCGCATCCAGCCCATCGCGGTCCGGGACGTCCTGCGCTACCTCGTGGCCTGCGCCGGGCTGCCGGCCGAGGTGCACCGCTGCTTCGACATCGGCGGCCCGGACGTCATGAACTACGCGGAGATGATGCAGCGGTACGCCCGGGTGGCCGGCCTGCCGCGGCGCCGGATCCTGCCGGTGCCGATCTTCACGCCCTCGCTGTCGAGCCACTGGGTCGGCGTCGTCACGCCCGTGCCCGCCGGCATCGCCCGCCCCCTGGTCGAGTCGCTCCGCAACACCGTCGTCTGCGCCGAGCACGAGATCGCGCAGTACGTGCCCGATCCGCCGGAGGGCCTGCTCGGGTTCGACGACGCCGTCCGGCTGGCCGTGCAGCGGGTCCGCGACTCCGCCGTCTCGACCCGCTGGTCGTCGGCATCGGTGCCCGGCGCCCCGTCGGACCCGCTGCCCACCGATCCGGACTGGGCCGGCGGCAGCCTCTACGTCGACGAGCGGGTCCGCTCCACCGCGGCATCGGCGGAGGAGGTGTGGCGGGTGGTCGAGGGGATCGGCGGGGACCGCGGTTGGTACTCGTGGCCGCTGGCCTGGCGGGTGCGCGGCCGGCTGGACCGGGCGGTCGGCGGGGTGGGTCTGCGACGCGGCCGGCGGGATCCCGACCAGCTCTACGTCGGCGACGCCCTGGACTTCTGGCGGGTGGAGGAACGGGAGGTCGGGCAGCTGCTGCGGCTGCGCGCTGAGATGCGGCTGCCCGGGCTGGCCTGGCTGGAGTTCCACGTGGAACACGACGCCGCGACCGGGGGGACGACGCTGCGCCAGCGGGCCACCTTCGCCCCGCGCGGGCTGTCCGGGCACCTGTACTGGTGGGCGATCGCCGTCTTCCACGGGTTCGTCTTCGGCGGGATGCTGCGCGGTGTCGTCCGCGCCGCCGAGCGCAGCGGCTGACCCGGTCCACCGGCTGTCCCGGCCCACCTCGCGTGGTCCCGGCTCAGCGTTCACGGTGAGCCAGCACCACGAACGACCAGGTCACCTGATCGTCACCGGTGCGCCGGTGGTCGCGCTCCGTCACCTGCAGGCGCAGCAGCCGGTCGGGAAAGGGTCGGCCGGGTCGGGAGGATCACACCCCCGGCCGTCCGCCGGAGAGCTCACTGCTGGGCGCTCCGTCCTCTCAGGCGCCGGCGGCCAGGGCGCCGGCGACGGCGGTGAGCAGCCGGGCGTGGTGCTCGAGCAGCTCCGGTCGGTGCCCGTCGGGCCGGACCGCGGCCACGAACCCGGCGGCGGACCAGAACTCGTCGCCGTCGTCGCTGCCGAGCAACAGGCCGTGCACGGACTGGTCCTGGGCGAGCCGCCGCAGCTGCGGGCTGTCCTCGGCGGCCAGCAGCAGCCAGCGGGCGTCGAAGGTCGGGTCGCCGCTCGGCATCGGCACCATGCCGCCGGTGCCGTGCCGCCAGAACCGGGCCGGGGCGAGCCGGAAGCCGGGCACGCTGCCGAGCATCGGGACGGCGGTGACCGCGTACTCGGGGACGAGGCGGCGGCGCTCCACGTAGACCACGTCGAACGCCACCAGCTCGAGCCCGTCCGCCCGGCCGCGCAGCACGTTGCCCGCCCGGTGGTCCTTGGTGGCGCGCACCGGCGCGCTCGAGATGAGGTCGGCGAGGACAGCGTCCTCGGGTGCCGTGCCGTCGGACACGGTCCAGCCGCGCTGCACCGCCCAGCCCTGGGCTCCGACGGGGTCGCCCTCGTAGGCGAACACGCGCTCGACGGCGCCGGGCTCCCGCCGACGTCGACCGAACAGGCCGCCCCAGCGGCCGGGTGGGACGGGCGGCTGCGGGCCCGTGACCGGCGGTCCCTGCGGCGGCGGGGCGTCGTGCGGAGCCAGGTCCGGCGGCTGCTGCTGCGCCGGGCGGGACGGCTCGGCGGCGGGCAGGTCCCAGCCCGGCGGCTGCCAGGGTCGGCCGGCCGGCTGCTCGTCCCGGGGCGTCTTCCGCCGGTCGGTGACGTCGGGACGGTCCTCGTCGTCACCGGCTCCGCCGGACCCGAGGTGCGGCGGCTCGCGCCAGCCGCGGCCCTCGCCGTCGTCGAAGCCGTTCCGGTCACCGTCGCGGGGGGTGCTCATCGCTGCATCGTCCTCCCGGCGCCGGCCCGCCGGCCGGGCGCCTCATCCGTAGGTGTCGCGCGGCCCCCGCCCGCGTACCGACCGCGGGCCCTTCTTCCAGCTGGGAGCCGTCGGACCGACAACGCGCAGCCGCGTCACGACGTCCCCGCCGACCTGGGCGCGCAGCTTGCCGAGGATCGACGGCGCGAGCAGGCGCAGCTGCGTCGCCCAGGCCGTGGACTCGGCGATGACCAGGAGCTCCCCCTCGCTCAGGGTCTCCGGCCGGCAGTGCGCGGCGATGTCGGAGCCGACGATCGCGTCCCACCGGCCGAACACCGAGCCGACCAACGTCTGCGACGACCAGTCCTCCGAGCTGACCAGCGAGTCGACCAGGCGACCCAGCGGCTGGGGGTCGTCGGCGCCCGGTCGCGGCCCGCTCCAGGCGCGCCGCGGACCGGCGATCCGCCGGCGGGTCGGCCTGGGGCGGGCCGCCGACGCCGCACGGGCCGCCTCGAGGGCGGCGCGGGCGATGTCGCTGGGCCGAGCCGGCCGGTCGTCGCTCACGGCATGCCTCCCTCGCCCACCGGGACCGCATCCTTCACCACGAGGGCCATGCCGCTCCCCACCTCGACGCGTGTCCCCCGCAGCTCCTCGGGGACGTCGTCTACGACCGCCGCGGTGATGAGCGTCTGCTCGGCCGAGCGGGCGACCTCGGAGAGCGCCGCCCGCCGATCGGCGTCCAGGGTGGCGAACACGTCGTCGAGGATCAGGATCGGGTCCTCGCCGTCCCTGCGCAGCAGCGCGAACGTGGCCAGCTTGAGAGCCAGGGCGAGCGACCACGACTCCCCGTGGCTGGCGAAGCCCTTCGCCGGGGCGGGGCCGAGATGGATGACCATGTCGTCACGGTGCGGCCCCACCAGCGTCATGCCCCGGTCGAGCTCGTCCCCGCGGCGCTCGGCGACCCGGGCCCGCATCGCCTCGGTCAGGTCCGCGACCGAGGGCAGCTCGTCGCCGGCCCGCAGCGCCGCGCCGTCCCCGGCCGGCGGAACGGTCGAGCTGTAGCCGAGCCCGGCGACCGCGGCCCCCTCCCCGGCGACCCGGGCGTAGGCCCCGGCGACGTGCGGCGCCAGGTCGGCGAGCAGCCGGAGCCGGGCGTGCAGCAGCTGCCCCCCGAGGTCGGTGAGGTGGCCGTCCCAGACGTCGAGGGTCTCCATCGCCTTGCCACGGGCCAGCCGGGCGGTCTTCAGCAGCGCGTTCCGCTGCTTGAGCACCCGCTCGTAGTCGCTGCGCACCCCCGCCAGCCGTGGCGTGCGGGTGGCCAGCAGCTCGTCGAGGAAGCGGCGTCGCTCGGTGGGGTCGCCCCGCACCAGTGAGAGGTCCTCCGGCGCGAACAGCACCGTGCGCACCAGCCCCAGCACCTCCCGCGGGCGGGGCAGGGCGGCCCGGTTGACCCGCACCCGGTTGGCCTTGCCGGGGTTGATCTCGATCTCCACGAGCAGCTCCCGGTCACCCCGGCGCAGGGCCGCGCGGACCACCGCCTGGCTCGCACCGTGACCGACCAGAGGCGCGTCACCGGAGACCCGGTGGCTGCTCATGGTCGCGAGGTAGCCGACCGCCTCGACGAGGTTGGTCTTGCCCTCCCCGTTGCGGCCGACGAACACGGTCGGCCCCGGGGACAGGGCCAGGTCCGCCCGGTCCCAGCTGCGGAAGGAGCCGACCTGCAGGTGCCTGAGGTACACGTCAGCCGCCTGGTGAGTTCCTGGAACGGCCCCCGTGCAGGGCCCCGGCGCGAGCCTGCGAGCGGTGGGGGGCACGGGGGTCCTTCTTCACGCGGGGCGCTCGGCCTCCTGCGCCTGCACGGCCCGCACCGCGTGCCCGCCGAACTGGTTGCGCAGCGCGGCGACCGCCTTCATGGTCGGCGAGTCCTCCTGCCGGGAGGAGAAGCGGGCGAACAGCGAGGCCGCGATGGTGGGCACGGGGACGGCGTTCTCGATCGCCTGCTCGACGGTCCAGCGGCCCTCGCCGGAGTCCTCCGCGTAGCCGCTGATCTCCTCGAGCTCCGGGTCCTCGTCCAGCGCCCGGACCAGCAGGTCGAGCAGCCACGAGCGGATGACGGTGCCCTGCGTCCAGGACGCGATGACGCCCGGGACGTCCTCGACGAGGTCGACGGCGGCCAGCAGCTCGTAGCCCTCGCCGTAGGCCTGCATGAGTGCGTACTCGATGCCGTTGTGGACCATCTTGCTGAAGTGGCCCGCACCCACCGGCCCGGCGTGCACGAAGCCGGCACCGGGCATCTCCTGCCCGGACTCGTCGTGCGGCGCCGGCGGCTTGAGGGCGTCGAAGATCGGCTGCGCCGTGGCGACGTCCTCCTTGGTGCCGCCGACCATCAGGGCGTAGCCGTTCTCCAGGCCCCAGACGCCGCCGGAGACCCCGGCGTCGATGTAGCCGATGCCCTTCTCGCGCATCATGACGTCGTGCACCTGGTCGTCGGTGTACTTCGAGTTGCCGCCGTCGATGACGACGTCGCCCGGGCTCAGCAGCTCGCCCAGCTCCTTGACCGTCGCCTTCGTCGGCTCGCCCGCGGGCACCATCACCCAGACGACGCGGGGCGCCTCGAGCGCCTCGACCAGCGCGGGCAGGCTGTCGACGTCGCGCCTACCGGGGTTGCGGTCGTATCCCACGACCTCGTGCCCGGCTCGGCGCAGCCGCTCGGCCATGTTGCCGCCCATCTTGCCCAGCCCGATCAGACCCAGTTGCACGTCTCGCCCCTCTTCGACCTCGACTGCGTTGCCTGTCATCGTGCTCGCCCCAGGGCCTCCTCGCAGAGTGCCGCTGCGGACGTGTGCGCGGCGGAGGGCCGGGTGGCCGTCCGCTAGCCCGGGAGACGCACCGGCATGATCAGGTACCGGTAGCTCCCCGCCCGCTCGACCGACGCCGGCTTGTCGTCGTCGGCCGCCGGCTCCTCGACCCCGGAGAGGACGGCGGGCTTCAACGGGCTGGTGAAGTCCATCCGGACACGATCGGTGTGCACCGCCGCCAGCCCGTCGAGCAGGAACGTCGGGTTGAAGCCGATGGTCAGCGGGTCCCCGTCGAAGTCGACGTCGCAGCGCTCCTCGGCCTGCCCCTCGTCGTCGCTGCCCCCGGCCCGCAGGGTGACCTGGCCGGGGGTGAACTCGCAGCGCAGCGGGGTGCCCCGCTCGGCCACCAGCGCCACCCGCTTGGCGGCGTCGGTGAACAGGCCGACCGGCAGCGTGGCGTTGGCCAGCGACTCGTTGGGCATGATCGCGCGGTACTTCACGAACTCGGCGTCCAGCAGGCGGGTCGTGGTCTGCCGGTCCTTGCCGGAGAGGCCGAGGATGCCCTCGCCCGAGCTGCCCGAGGACAGCGACAGCGTGATCTCCGGGCCGCTGGTCAGCGTCTTGGCCGCCTCGGCGAGCGTGCGGGCCGGGACGAGCACCGCGGCCGACAGCCCCGCGGTCTCCGGCCGCCAGGCGAACTCGCGCACCGCGAGGCGGTACCGGTCGGTGGCGGCGAGGGTGATCAGGTCGTCCTCGATCTCCAGCCGGACGCCGGTGAGCATGGGGAGCGTGTCGTCCCGCCCCGCGGCGACGGCCACCTGGGCCACGGCCTCGGCGAAGACGTCGCTGTCGACGATCCCCGCCGCCGACGGCATGGAGGGCAGCGACGGGTAGTCCTCGACCGGCAGGGTCGGCAGGCTGAACCGGGCGTTGCTGCAGGTGATGGCCAGGCGCGGGCCCTCGGCGGTGATCTCCACCGGGTGCGGGGGGAGGGCTCGGGTGATCTCGGCCAGGAGCCGGCCGGGGACGAGCACCCGGCCGTTCTCGCTGGTCTGGACGTCGACCTCGGAGCGGGCCGACACCTCGTAGTCGAAGCCGGAGACCGACAAGACGTTGCCGTCGGCCTCGAGCAGGATGCCCGCCAGCACCGGCACCGACGGCCGCGGCGGCAGGCTGCGCGCCGTCCAGGCGACGGCGTCGGCGAGCACCTCACGTGCCACCCGGAACTTCATCTCTCGACCCACCCATGTTCGGTCCGCCCCCCGCGGGCCACCGGGAGGGCGGCCGGCACGGCACGGAGCTCGTCGTTCGTTCTGCTGCGGGGCGAGGGCTCCGCTGCGGTGCTCATCGTGCCTGTTGCAGTGCCCCGTGGGGAAACCCCGGTCCCTCGACGGGTGCCGGGAGGTCCTGTTCGCTGCGCTCCGGGCGCCTGCGGAGCGCAGCGTCCCCACCCAGAGTGTGGTTCAAGGATTCCTCGAGACAACTCCCTCATCCTCGTCATCACTGGTGTGGAAGCTGGGGATCGGGCCCCTTCTCGCAGGTCAGCCGCCGATCGGGGGTGTTGGCCGACTGTGGGTGGTCAGCGTCTTCCTGTTGTCGACACGTGGACAGATCGACGGTTGTGCACCGTGACCGGCGGCGGTCCACCTGCTGTCCCCTGCGTCTCCCCGGTCCGTCCCCAGGTGGCGTGCAGCGCGCGGCCGGGATCGCGCCGTGCGCTGCGTCCCCGGCCCGGCCTAGAGGGCATCGGTGCAGGTCAGCGGCGTGCGACGGTGATCCCGGCCGTAGCGGTGCAGATCTCCGCCGGGCCGGCCGCGACGCGGCGTGACGGCGTCGGTCCGACTTTCCCCCAGCTGTGCACATTCCTGGGGACAACTTCTCGACGAGTCGATGCCGGTCGCCGCCGTCCTGCGGCTCATCGTGCGGAAGACCAGCGATTCCGCCGTCCCCAGGGATCCACACAGGTGTGGACAACCACTTGTCGACCGCGCCGGGACCGTGACCGGCAGGCGTCCGGACGGTGACCGGATCGGACCCGGACCGTCACCGCCGGCGGCCGTGCGACCGGTGTCCGGCAGGGCCGCCCGAGCGCAGGGGATCCGGGGGCGGGAGGGCACCGGCAGGCCCCTACCGAGTCGGGCCGGCGGGTCCGCGCAGGGGTGGGGAGGACGGTCCTCCTACTGCCGGGCGCGGCTCTTGATGCGGGCCGTCAGCTCCGTGACCTGCGTGTACGTGGCACGCCGCTCGCTCATCAGGTTGGTGATCTTCTTGACCGCGTGCATGACCGTGGTGTGGTCCTTGCCGCCGAAGGACGCCCCGATGCGCGGCAGGGACAGCTCCGTGAGCTCCCGGCACAGGTACATCGCGATCTGCCGTGCGTTCACCAGCGTGCGGCTGCGGTTGGTGCCCTGCAGCTCCTCCATCGTCACGGAGAAGTACTCCGCCGTGGCCGCCATGATGATGGCGGCGGTGATCTGCGGGCCCTGCTCGTCGCTGATGAGGTCCTTGAGCACCAGCTCGGCCAGCGGCAGGTCGACCTGCTGCTTGTTCAGGCTGGCGAACGCGGTCACGCGGATCAGTGCGCCCTCGAGCTCGCGGATGTTGGTCTGCACCTTGCTGGCGATGAACTCCAGCACCGGGTCGGGGACCTGGAGCCGCTCGCCCCACGCCTTCTTCCGCAGGATGGCGATGCGGGTCTCGAGGTCCGGCGCCTGGACGTCGGTGATCAGGCCCCACTCGAAGCGGGTGCGCAGCCGGTCCTCCAGCGTCGTCAGCTTCTTGGGCGGACGGTCGGAGGTGA
Source organism: Blastococcus sp. SYSU DS0973 (assembly GCF_054051055.1). Taxonomy (NCBI): domain Bacteria; kingdom Bacillati; phylum Actinomycetota; class Actinomycetes; order Geodermatophilales; family Geodermatophilaceae; genus Blastococcus; species Blastococcus sp. SYSU DS0973. The sequence continues at coordinate 78,431 of NZ_JBJHAN010000010.1, read as the reverse complement.
TCACGATCTGCTTGCTGGCGTTGTGCAGCGTGTTGAAGGTGTGGAAGAACTCCTCCTGCGTGCGCTCGGCCCGCTCGAGGAACTGGATGTCGTCGATCAGCAGGAAGTCGATGTCCCGGAACCGGCGGCGGAACTCCTCGGCCCGTCCGGAGTGCACCAGGTTGATGAACTCGTTGGTGAACTCCTCCGTGCTCACGTAGCGCACCCGGACGTTGGGGAACATCCGCGCCGCGTAGTGGCCGATCGCGTGCAGCAGGTGCGTCTTGCCGAGCCCGGACTCGCCGTAGATGAACAGCGGGTTGTAGGCCCGTGCCGGTGCCTCGGCGACGGCGACGGCGGCGGCGTGGGCGAACCGGTTGCTGTTGCCGATGACGAAACTGTCGAAGACGTACTTGGGGTTCAGGCCCGGGTCGAGGCCGGTGGGGCGGCCGGCCTCGGGGCGGCGCGTCCGGGCACCGGACGCCCCGCCGGAGCGGCGTTGCTCACCAGCCGAGGCGTCGACGTCGAACGGCAGCACCTCCGCGCTGCGCTCGTCGTCGGCACCGCCCCAGTCGCGGGCCCCGGCGCCACCGGCCGCGCCGGCGCCCCGGGCCGTGGTGCTCCAGTCCTCCGGCGCGCCGCGGTCCACGGGCGGCCGTTGCGGTCCGTCGGCGGGGTGCAGCTCGCGCACCTCGGGGAAGTCGGCCCGCGCCGGCCGCTCGGCGCTCGCGCCGCGGTCCCAGGGCGCGGCGGTGCCGACGACGTCGGTGCGCACGCCGAACGCGCTGCGCCCGTCGTCGGCCCGGTCGCGGGTGGCCCGGTCCTCCTCCGCCCGCTGCGCCTCGGCGGCGGACCAGGGCCGGCGGACGGGCTCCTCGTCGCGGTGGTCGGCCGACGGTGCCGCAGGGGCATCCTCGAGCTGGACGGCGACGCGGATGTCGCGGCCGAACTGCTCGGACAGCGCCTCGGCGAGCACCCGGCGCATACGCGACTCGAGCACCGTCTGGGTGAACTCGTTGGGTGCGGCGAGGACGGCGGTGTCCTCGACCAGGCCCAGCGGCCGGGTGAGGTTCAGCATCGCGTTCTGCTGCGGGGACAGGCTGGTCGCCAGTCGCTCCCGGATCTGGTCCCAGACCGTGGCCAGGTCCAGCGTGGCATCGGCCATGCCGTGTCGTCCTCCCATGCAGTCGACCCCGCGGCCGCTCCCGGCGTCCCGGCACCTGCCGTGCCGGTCTCCCCGCGACCCGCGTCCGTCCACCGGTGGATGCCCCGGTTGTGGACACACGAACGCATGTGGTCCACATCGGTGTCCACAGGCTGTGCGCGGCCGGCAGGATGGTGCGCCGGCTCCGCGAGGAACTACGGCCGGTGCAGCATCTTCGCTGGTCACGGCCCAGATCGGGCGGCTGGAGGAGTGGCTCGGCGGTCGGTCGACCGACGGGGTCGGCCCGCGCGTCGTGACCCTGACGCCCGACGCGGAGCGACGGCGACGCTAACAGCTCCATCCACAGCCGGGCAACGCCGCCGTGGCCGTCGGGCGCGCCCCGGGGTCGACGGGACCGTCCCTTCCCCGGCGCGCCGGGGAAGCCGCCGCGGTCCCGTGGGGCCATCATGGGCGGTCGTTCGCCGGCACGTCCCGGTCCTCGGCTATGCTTGCCGCAGTCTGTGGACGGGTCTGCCCGTTCCCGGCCGCTGCAGCGTGCCTGCGCCGGTCGGGTGCCGGTCCGGCGCTCCGCAGTGCCAGCTTCCGGGTGGCAGGGGCGGCCGTCGTGCCGACCCGACACCCTGCGCGCCCCCGTCCACCGACGGGAGCGCACCGCCGATGTCGTGTAGTGGGAGTACCTCGTGAGCAAGCGCACGTTCCAGCCGAACAACCGTCGCCGGTCCAAGACCCACGGCTTCCGGCTGCGGATGCGGACCCGCGCGGGCCGGGCGATCCTCGCCACCCGTCGGCGCAAGGGCCGCGAGAAGCTCTCCGCCTGACGTGCTGCCTGCGCAGGCACGCCTGCGCCGGCGCCCGGATTTCACTGCGGTCGTCCGTTCCGGCCGGCGCGCCGGGCGGCCGACCATGGTGCTGCACCTCCTTTCCGAACGGCCCGAGCAGCCGACCGGCGACCACCCGTCGCCGGTGGCTGCGCGGGCCGGTTTCGTGGTGGGCAAGAGCGTGGGCAACTCGGTGGTCCGCCACCGGGTGACCCGTCGCCTGCGGGCCGTCGTCCGGGCCGAACTCGGCCGGCTCCCGGCCGGTGCCGACCTGGTGGTCCGGGCCCGTCCGGAGGCCGCGACCGCGGACTCCGCCGTGTTGCACCGCGACCTGTCCGCAGGCCTGGACCGGTTGCTCGGCGACCGGGCGCGGGCGCGATGAGCGCCGGCCGCGTGCCGACCCCGCACCGCTCGCCCGTCGCTCGGCTGCTGCTGCGCGCGGTGGGCTTCTACTCCCGCGCCATCAGCCCGGCCCTCCCCCCGCGCTGCCGGTTCCACCCCACGTGCAGCGCCTACGCGGCCGAGGCCGTGGCCCGTCACGGCGCGGGACGCGGCACCTGGCTGGCGATCGTCCGGTTGCTCAAGTGCGCCCCCTGGCACCCCGGGGGCGTCGACCTCGTCCCGCCGGTGACCGGGCGGCGCGGAACCGGGACGGGCGCCCGCTCGTCCAGCTCAGCGGCACGCCCCTCGGGTGCGCCGTCCGATGACCCCGGCCGCGAGGCCACCCCGCCGGCCGCGTGCCGGACCCCGCAGGAGGAGTCCTCCGTTGCTTGACTGGCTGTACACCGCGATCTCCTGGGTGATGGCCCGGTGGCACTCGCTCTGGGACCTGGTCCTCGGTGACCCCGCGCCGGAGACGGCGCTCGGCGGGCTGAGCTGGGTGCTGGCGATCGTCTTCCTGGTCGTCACGATCCGGCTGATCCTCTTCCCGCTGTTCGTGAAGCAGGTGAAGTCGCAGCGGGCGATGCAGGAGCTGCAGCCCGAGATCGCCAAGCTGCGCAAGCAGTACGGCAGCGACCGCCAGGGCATGGCCGTCGCGATGCAGCAGCTCCAGAAGGAGCGCGGGGTCAACCCGCTGGCCGGCTGTCTGCCGATCCTGCCGCAGATCCCGATCTTCCTGTCGCTCTTCCACGTCCTGCGCCGGCTGGCGCCGGGCAAGGACGGGCTGTACTCGTGGACCGACGAGCTCACCGACGAGGCGGCGCGCGCCAAGCTCTTCGGGGCCCCGATCTCCTCGTCGTTCAACATGAGCGGCGCCAAGGAGCAGGCGATCCTGGGGATCCAGGGCGTCAACTACACCAACATCCGGATCGTCGCCTTCGCGCTGATCCTGGTCATGTGCGCCACGACGTACTTCACGCAGCGGCAGATCATGTCGCGCTCCGGCCCGGTCGAGGGCCAGGCCGCCATGATCCAGAAGCTGATGCTCTACGGCGTCCCGATCAGCCTCTTCGTCTCCGGCTTCATCTTCCCGATCGGCGTCCTCATCTACTGGATGGTCAACAACCTGTGGACGCTGGGCCAGCAGTTCTTCATCCTCCGCAAGATGCCGCCGCCCGGCTCCGACGCGGCGAAGGCCAAGGCCGCCGAGGGCAAGCCCGTGGTCGACCCGCGCACGCTCGCGCCGAAGCCCGGCGCCAAGCCGGTCCGCTCGAAGCAGGGCGCGCCGACGACGCCCCCCACCACGCCCCCGGCGACTCCGACGACCGAGGCGACCGGCAGCACCGCGGCCGGCGCGGACGGTTCGCCGGCGGCCGGCGGCAACGGTGCGCGGCCCGCGTCCGGCGGCTCGGCCAACGGGACGCCCCGTGCCGGCGGCGGTTCCCGTCCGGGCCCGGGGCAGGGCCCGGCCAACCGCGGAAAGCGGAAGCGGCGCTGACCACCGCTCGACCGCTCCGCCGCCGGCACGTCCGGCACACCGACCACCGGGGACACCCGGCCGCCGCACAGAACTGGGAGGAACACCCGTGAGTGCTCCGCAGCAGCCCGTGACAGACAACGCGCCCGCCCTGCCCGACGCCGACCCGGCCAGCGACGACGCCGTCGTCGAGGCCGTCGAGGTCGAGTCGCGCGGGGCCGGTGGGAGCGGTGACGACCTGCTGGTCCGGGAGGGGGACGTCGCCGGTGACTACCTCGAGCGCCTCCTCGACATCCTCGACGTCGACGGCGACATCGACCTGGACGTGGAGGGCGACCGGGCATCGGTCGCGATCGTCGGTGGCCGCCTCGACGACCTGATCGGTCCCGACGGCGCCACGCTGGAGGCGCTGCAGGAGCTGACCCGGCTCGCCGTCGCCCAGTCGACCGGCGTGCGCAGCCGGCTGATGCTCGACGTCGGCGGCTACCGGGCCAAGCGCCGGGCCGACCTGACCACCCTCGCCGGGGAGACCGCACGCCGGGTCTCCTCCAGCGGGCAGCCGGAGCGGCTCAGCCCGATGAACCCGTTCGAGCGGAAGGTCGTCCACGACGTCATCGCCTCGGTCTCCGGGGTGCACAGCGAGTCGGAGGGCGAGGAGCCCAACCGCCGCGTCGTGGTCCTGCCCGACAGGTGACCGACGGACGTCCGGCGCCGGGCGCGGCCGCGTCCGGGGGGGCGGCTCCGCCCGCGCCACCGGCCGCGGCCACCGGTGTCTTCGGCGAGGCGCTGCCGGTGGCGCAGCGGTACGTGGCGCGGCTGGCCACCGACGGGGTCACCCGCGGCCTGATCGGGCCGCGCGAGGTGCCCCGGCTGTGGGAGCGGCACGTGCTCAACAGCGCGGCGGTCGCCGAGGCCGTTCCGCGGGGCGCCCGCGTCGTCGACGTCGGCAGCGGTGCGGGGCTTCCGGGGATCCCTCTGGGTCTGGCCCGGCCGGACATCGCGCTGACGCTGGTGGAGCCGATGGCTCGCCGGGTCGAGTTCCTCGAGGAGGCGGTGGCGGACCTGGCGGGCTCGTCGTCGTGGCGGGTGGTGCGGGGGCGCGCCGAGGACCGGGGCGTCGTCACGGCTGTCGGCCGGGTGGACGTGGTCACCGCGCGGGCTGTCGCGCCGCTCCCCCGTCTCGTCGGCTGGTGCCGAGGGTTGCTCCGCCCGGGAGCCCAGCTGGTGGCGCTCGTCGGGGCACGAGCCCTGGAGGAGCTCCCCGGCCTGCTCCCCGAACTCAGGGCTGCGGGAATGCGGGACATCGAGGCGCGTGCCGTCGGTGCATCCCTGGGAGACGCTGCCACTACCGTGGTGGTCATGACGCGCGGAGAACGGTGAGGATGCTCGGGCGAGCGACCCTGTTCCACGTGGAACAGGTCCAGCTACCCGAAGGGTTCCACGTGGAACTCCGACGGCAGAGGAAGGATCCGCGATGACTGACCCGGGCGAGCGGCTGCGCAGCAACCTCGCCGCAGACCAGTCGTCGGCGCAGTCCTCCGGAAGCCTGGCGGACTTCGACAGCCCGATCGCCATGGAGGCGCTGCGCGCCACGCGCGTCCTCCACGCCGCCGATCAGGAGCCCTTTCCGGCGCCCGGGCGGATCAGGGTCATCACCATCGCCAACCAGAAGGGCGGCGTCGGCAAGACCACGTCGACGGTGAACCTGGGGGTGGCGCTCGCCCTGTACGGGCTGCGGACGCTGGTCATCGATCTCGACCCCCAGGGGAACACGAGCACCGCTCTGGGGGTGGAGCACACCGTGGGCACCCCGAGCATCTACGACGCGCTCGTCGGCGACAGCACGCTGTCCGAGGTCGTGCACCCGACCACGGCCAGCCCGAACCTGCTGTGCGTGCCGGCGACCATCGACCTGGCCGGCGCCGAGATCGAGCTCGTCTCCGTCGTCGCCCGGGAACACCGCCTGCGTCGCGCGATCGAGGCCTACGTCGCGGCGCTCCCACAGGACCGCCGACCGCACTACGTGCTGATCGACTGCCCGCCGTCACTGGGTCTGCTGACGCTCAACGCGCTGGTGGCGGGTGACGAGGTGCTCATCCCCATCCAGTGCGAGTACTACGCGCTCGAAGGCCTGGGGCAGCTGCTCAACAACATCGACCTGGTCCGCCAGCACCTCAACCCGGGGATCGCCGTCCGGACCATCCTGCTCACGATGTACGACGGGCGCACCAAGCTGGCCGACCAGGTGGCCGACGAGGTGCGGAACCACTTCGGGGATCTGGTGCTGAACGCGGTGATCCCCCGGAACGTCCGCGTCTCCGAGGCGCCCGGCTACGGGCAGTCCGTGCTGACCTACGATCCGGGGTCCCGCGGGTCCACCAGCTACGTGGAGGCCGCCCGCGAGCTCGCCCAGCGCGGTGTCGCCCTGGAGCCGCTCGACAGCGGTGCCGGCAGCAACGGGGCCACCCCGGTCGGCGCGCTCGCCTTCGGTGAGACCGCGGTCCCCTTCCGCACCCAGGATTCCCAGTGAGCACCACCGCCAGCGAGGAGCAGTCATGACGAAGCGAGGCGGCCTGGGACGCGGGCTGGCGGCGCTCATCCCGACCGGACCGCCCCCCACTGCTGCCCCGGTGGCGGCCGCACCGGCCCCGGCGCCCGCCCCCGAGCGTGACGAGACCGGCCGGCCGGGCGAGCGCGCGGCGAACGGTGCCGGTGAGCAGACACCGGAGTCGTCCTCCTCGCCGGTCAGCCTGGTGCCCGCGCCTCCCGCCACGGCGGAGAACGGGGCCGTCGGGGTGCCCGGTGCGCAGCTCCGCGAGGTGGCGGTCGATGACGTCGTCCCGAACCCGAAGCAGCCGCGGCAGGTCTTCGACGACGAGGCGCTGGAGGAGCTGACGCACAGCGTCCGGGAGTTCGGCCTTCTCCAGCCGATCGTCGTCCGCGAGGCCGGCGACGGCCGCTACGAGCTGATCATGGGTGAGCGCCGGCTGCGCGCATCCCGTGCGGCGGGGCTGGACAGCGTCCCGGCGATCGTGCGGGACACCACCGACGACGCCATGCTGCGCGACGCGCTGCTGGAGAACATCCACCGCGTCCAGCTCAACCCCCTGGAGGAGGCCGCCGCCTACCAGCAGCTGCTGGAGGAGTTCGGGGCCACCCACGAGGAGCTCGCGCAGCGCATCGGCCGGAGCCGTTCCCAGGTCACCAACACCATCCGGCTGATGAAGCTGCCGGTGAAGGTGCAGACCCGGGTCGCCGCCGGGGTGATCTCCGCCGGCCACGCCCGTGCGCTTCTCGGACTGCACGACGCCGAAGCCCAGGACGCGCTGGCCACCCGCATCGTCGCCGAGGGGATGTCTGTCCGCGCGACCGAGGAGGCCGTGGCGATGGCCGCGGCCGAGCAGCCGACGGCCAAGCGCCGGGCGCGGAACCTCAGCGCCCCCGGGGTCGAGGAGCTGGGGTCCCGACTCTCCGACATGTTCGAGACCAAGGTGAAGATCCAGATCGGCCGGGCCAAGGGCAAGATCGTCGTCGAGTTCGGCTCGGTCGACGACCTCCAGCGGATCATCGGCGTCATGGCGCCGGAGATCACCGGACGCCGCGCGGAGGATTGAGCGACGCCATCCTCAGGAGTGAGGCACCTTGCGTCACTGACGTAAGGTGCCTCACTCCGTCGCGGGGCCTGTGGTCAGCCGGTGGAGCCGGACCGGCGGGCCAGCAGCCGGGCGAGGACATCGCCCAGCTCGTATCCGGCCGCCTCGACCGCCATCGGGAACATGGAGGTCTCGGTGAGACCCGGCGAGACGTTCACCTCGAGGAAGTGGACGTCACCGTCCGGCGTGACGATCGCGTCGGTGCGGGAGAGGTCGGCCAGACCGAGCACCTCGTGCACCCGGACGGCGACCTCCGCCGCCCGGGCGGCGACGGCGTCGGGAATTCGTGCCGGAGCGTGGTACTCGGTGAGCCCGGGGGTGTAGCGGGAGGTGTAGTCGAAGACGCCGGACTCCGGTTCGATCTCGACGGCGGGCAGCGCCTCCGGCCCGTTGCCGAGGTCGACGACGGCCAGGGCGACCTCCACCCCCTCGACGTACCGCTCGACCATCACGGTGTCGCCGTAGGCGAAGCAGCTCACCATGGCCGCCGGCAGGTCCTCGACCCGGCTGACCTTCTGCACGCCCAGGGCCGAGCCGCCGGACGCGGGCTTCACCATGAGCGGCAGGCCCAGGCGGGCGACCATCAGGTCGAGCACTGCCCCGGCGCCCAGCTCGCGGAAGGTGCTGTGCGGAAGGGCGACCCAGTCCGGCGTCGTCACCCCGGCCGTCCGGACGACCGACTTGGCGGCCGGCTTGTCCCAGGCCAGGCGGCAGGCGGCAGCCGGCGACCCCACGTAGGGGACCCCGGCCAGGTCCAGGACCGCCCGGAGGGCGCCGTCCTCTCCGGTGGCGCCGTGCAGGGCGATGAAGACGGCGTCGGCGGGCACGGCGGCGAGTCCCGGCAGGAGCTCGGCGTCGGCGTCCCGCAGCTCCGCGTCGAGCCCGGCGCGGGTCAGCTCCTCGACCACCTGGGTGCCCGAGGAGAGGCTGACCTCTCGCTCGAACGTCAGCCCACCGGCGAGCACGACGGCGCGTAACGGCTCCGACGGGGTGCCGGGGGCCGGTACGGGCGCGGCGGCGGACTCGGTCATGCTCGGCCGTCCTCGTATCGGTCGCTGTTGGCCGGCCCGACCATGGACTCGGCCTCCTGGCCGGAGCCCGCCCGGACGGCCCGGAAGGTTCCGGTGTCGACCTTGTCGAAGGTGGAGTGCAGGTCCAGCTCGGCCTCGATGACGCGCGCCAGGCGGCGCACGCCCTCCCGGATCTGGTCCGGCTCCGGGTAGCAGTAGGACAGCCGCATGTACTCCTGGCCGCTGCCATCGGCGTAGAAGCCGATGCCCGGCACGTAGGCCACCAGGGAGCCCACGGCGCGGGGCTGCATCAGCTTGGCGTCCAGACCGGCCGGCAGCTTCAGCCAGACGTAGAACCCGCCGTGCGGGTGGGTCCAGGTGGTGCCGGCCGGCATCATGGCCTCGAGGGACTCCAGGCAGGCGTCCCGCCGCTCGCGGTACAGCTCGGTGAACAGCTTGATCTGCTCGCGCCAGGGCTGGGTGTCCAGATACCGGGCGACGGCGTACTGGGTGAGGGACGGCGGGCAGAGGACCTGCGCCTCGGTGGCCAGGACCAGCTTCTCCCGGACGGCCAGCGGGGCGAGGACCCAGCCGACGCGCAGCCCCGGGGAGAAGGTCTTGGAGAACGAGCCGAGGTAGATGACCCGGTGGGCGTCGCGGGCCCGCAGCGCGCGCATCGGCTCCTGCTCGAAGCCCAGCAGCCCGTAGGGGTTGTCCTCGATGATCAGCAGGTCCCAGCGCTCGGCGATCGCCATGATCGCCTCGCGGCGAGGCTCCGAGAGGGTCACGCCGGCCGGGTTGTGGAAGTTCGGCACCGTGTACAGGAACTTCACCCGGTCACCCGCGGCGCGGCAGGCGACCAGCGCCTCCTCCAGCGCCTCGGGGATGAGCCCGTCGTCGTCCATGGCGACGTGCCGGACCCGCGCCTGGGCGGCCTGGAAGACCCCCAGGGCGCCCACGTAGGACGGGCCCTCGGCGAGGATCACGTCGCCCGGGTCGCAGAAGACGCGGGTGACCAGGTCCAGGCCCTGCTGGGAGCCCACCGTGACCACGACCTCGCTGGGCGAGGCGTCGGTGATGCCCTCGAGGGCCATGACGTCGCAGATCCGCTCGCGCAGCCGGGGGTCACCCTGTCCAGAGCCGTACTGCAGCGTCTGCGCGCCCATCCCGGACACCAGGTCGCCGATCATCGAGCCGACGGCGTCCAGTGGGAGCGCGGTGACGGCGGGCATGCCGCCGGCGAGGGAGACCACCTCGGGCCGGCTCACGACGGAGAACAGCGCCCGGATCTCCGAGGACTTCATCCCGTGGGTCCGTGCTGCGTACCGGTCGGCCAGCGGGTCGAGCCGCGGATGCCGCGGCGCGGGATGGGGATGCGCACCGAGGTGCGCCCCCTGCTGTCCGGGACCGGCAGGCGTGCCGGGCGGGATGGTGGCCACCTTCAGGAGTGTAGGCAGCCCCGAGGCAGCGGCCGCGCGCAACACGTCAGGAGGACGGACCGGTCGGTCACGCCGACCGCGTCACGCCCTCCCGGGGAGGACGAACGTGCCGGTCGGCGGATCGGCCTCGGCGGGGAGGTAGAGCCGCTGGACGGCGGCGAGGACGCCGTGGGCGATGGCGCTGCGGACCCGTGCGTCGAGCAGCAGCAGCCGGTCGACCGGGTGGGAGAGGTAGCCGCAGTCCAGCCGCACCGCGGGCATGCGGGTCATCCGGAGGATGTCCCACGTCTTGGCGTGCGACCCGAGGTCGAGCATGCCGGTGCGGGCCACGACCTCGCGGCGCACCAGGTTGGCGAACTGCTCCCCCACCGTGGACGACGCCCCGGAGCCGGTCCCGTAGTAGTAGCTGGCCACGCCGCGGGCGTGCTCGGAGCCGTGGGCGTCCAGGTGGAGGGAGATGAACAGGTCGGCCCGGGCGTCGTTGGCGAAGGCGGTGCGCTCGGCGTGGGCCGGAGCCTGCGCGCGACCCCGGGTGAGGTACACGGTGGCCCCGGCAGCGGCGAGCCGGCCCTCGATCCGCGAGGCGAGGTCGAAGACGAGGTCGGCCTCGGTGGTCTCACCGGCGATGAATCCGGGATCGGTTCCACCGTGCCCCGCGTCGACGACGATCCGGCGGCCGATCAGGTGCGGTCCGCTCTCCACGAACGAGGCGCTCTGCCGCAGCAGCTGCGGCCGCCCGCCGGTGACCTTGCGGCCGAGCTGGCGCAGCGCCCGCAGCGTGGCCGGCCCGCAGGTGCCGTCGGAGGTGAGGCCGTAGTCCCGCTGGAACGCCCGCAGACCGACCTCCGTCTCGGGCCCCAGGATGCCGTCGGCGCGGCCGGCGTCGTAGCCCAGCTCGAGCAGCCGCTCCTGCAGATTGGTCACGTCGTCGCCACGCATCGGGCGCTCGGGGTCGTAGCGGAGCAGACGGTCACCCAGCGACCAGCGGGCCTCGCTGAGCGCCCGGTAGGTCTCCTCGCCCACCCGTCCGTCCACGGACAGGCCGCGCACCTGCTGGAAGTGGCGGACGGCGAGTTCGGTGGCGGCGTCGTACTCCGCGGACTCGAGGCCCGGATCGCCGCCGTCGCCGGCGGAGGGGAGGAGGCCGAGGCTGCGGAGGGCGGCGTGCACGTCGGCCACGGCCGGCCCGCGGTCCCCCGGCCTCAGAGGCTGCATGCGGCTGTCGGTTCCCATCACAGCTCCGCTGGGGAACTGGAGAGCTTTGCCGTTCTCATCATCGTGTCACCGATTGTCGTCCCTCCCGCCGTGGACGGCGCACCGGGGGCAGGCGATCCTCCCCCGGTGACGGCGAAGGCCCACCCGTCCGGTGGACGGGTGGGCCTTCGCGGTGCACAGCGTGATGGAGGACCTGCCCGCCCCTGCCGCTCGCACGCTCGCGGCGGACCCCGCAGGCAGGCCGGAACCGGCGCGTCAGCCGATGTAGTCGGCCAGGTCGCTCAGGATGGCGCCCTTGGGCTTGGCGCCGATGATGCTCTTGACCGGCTTGCCGCCCTGGAAGACGGTCATGGTCGGGATCGACATGACCTGGTAGTCGCGGGCGATCTGCGGGTTCTCGTCGATGTTGAGCTTGGCGATGGTGAGCTTGTCACCGTGCTCGGAGGCGATCTCCTCCAGCACGGGGGCGACCATCTTGCACGGCCCGCACCACTCCGCCCAGAAGTCGACGAGCACGGGCTTGTCGCTGCCCAGCACGTCGGTGGCGAAGCTGGCGTCGGTGACGGTCACGGTGTTGCCTGCCATGGTCGTTCTCCCTCTCGGTCGACTGGCTCGTTGCTGGCGCTGACGAGTCTCCGCCCGCACAACCGTGCGGGCTGGGTGGTTATGCCCGGCGCGGTCGTGAGGTGGGGAGGCCGGCTCAGCGCTCGTCGAATGTCTCGGCGAGCCACCGCTCGGCGTCGATGGCGGCGGCGGCACCCGTGCCGGCCGACGTGATCGCCTGGCGGTAGATGTGGTCGACGACGTCGCCGCAGGCGAACACGCCGTCGATGTTGGTGCGGGTGGTCGGGTGTTCGACCTGGATGTAGCCCTCGTCGTCGAGCTTCAGCTGTCCGACGAAGAGCTCGCTGCGCGGGTCGTGCCCGATGGCCAGGAACATGCCGGTCACCGGCATGGTCTCGGTGGCACCGGTGGCGGTGTCGGTCAGCTGGACGGCGGAGACGGTCGACTCGCCAAGCACGTCGGTGACCTGCTTGCCCAGCGCCCAGCGGATCTTCTCGTTGTCCTGCGCCCGCTGCTGCATGATCTTCGAGGCGCGCAGCTCCTCGCGGCGGTGCACCACGGTGACGCTCTTGGCGAACCGGGTGAGGAAGGTGGCCTCCTCCATCGCCGAGTCGCCACCGCCCACGACGACGATGTCCTGGTCGCGGAAGAAGAACCCGTCGCAGGTGGCACAAGCCGAGACCCCGCGGCCGAGCAGGCGCTGCTCGTTGTCCAGACCCAGGTACCTGTACTTGGAGCCGGTGGCCACGATCACGGCGTGCGCGCGGTGGACGGCGTCGCCGACCTTGACGATCTTCGGGTTCGTGGTGAGGTCGACCCCGGTCACGTCCGACGGCACCAGCTCGGCGCCGAAGCGCTCGGCCTGGGTCCGCATGTCGTCCATCAGCTGCGGGCCCTGGATGCCCTCGGGGAAGCCGGGGAAGTTCTCGACCTCGGTGGTCGTCATGAGGGCGCCGCCGAACTGCGACCCCTCGAACACCAGCGGGTGCAGGTTCGCGCGGGCCGCATACGTGGCCGCGGTGTAACCGGCGGGGCCGGACCCGATGATGATCAGGTCACGGATGCCGTCGTGCTCGGCCGGCGGGATGACCGGTCGGGTCACCTCGCCGGTGGTCACGGCGGGGCCGGGGGTCGGCTGGTCTGTCGTCACGGGCGGCACAACCACGATCGTAAGGGCCCCATTCCCGCGTGACCCCGTCCCGGGGCGGCCTCGATCAGCCGGCGGTGCGGACCTCGACCTCGGCCAGCTCGGCGGAGAACCCGTTGGGGCCGTCGACCAGGCCGGTGATCCACACGAGCACGTACCGGGCGGGAACCGGCTGGTCGAATGCGAGGTCGGTGCTTCCGGTCAGCGTGCCGGCGGCCGCTACCGAGAAGTCCTCCAGGGCTTCGCCGGCCGACTCCGCCGTGCGCACCTCCACGGTGGCGCCGGGCACCGGCGACTGCACCGTGACGCCGGACAGCTCGTGTACGTCGCCGAGGTCGTACACGACGCCGACGCCGGGCTTGAGGTTGCCGAACGCGGGGGAGCCCCGGTAGTCCAGCGTGGACCAACCGGTGGCGGGGTCGCCGTCGTAGGACAGCGGGACGTCCTCGTCGTTCTCCGGCTCGCCGTCGCCGAACGGGTCGAACACCTGGGCGGCGCTGACGGTGGCCGCGGCGCCCGGCTCCGGCGCCGGCTCCTCCCCGCCCCCGTCCGCCACGGGGGCGCCGGCCGTCGGCGGGGTCGAGCCGGCGATCTCCTCGTCGACGGAGTCGGCCACCGACAGGACGCTGGAGCCCAACCACCAGGCCAGCGCGATCACCACGACGAGGGCCAGCAGCGGGAGGCCCACGACCACCAACCGGCGCCCGCGGGCCGCGTCCTCGTTCTCGTCCTCTGGCGCGTAGCCGTCGTCCTCGTCGCGGGCTCCTCGGCCGCCCAGGACGCCGAAGAGCCCGTCCTCGCTCCCCGGCGCAGGCGGGAGCGACGAGGGGGCGGCCGCGACGGTGTCGCCGCCCAGCGCGGAGGCGGGCAGCGGCCCGCCGTCGCCGACCGGTCGGACCGGCGGCACGGGAGGCAGCGTGGTCCGCTCGAGCCGAACGGGGGCCCCCGCCTCGCGGCGGCGCCGGCGGCCGCCGTCGGTGTCGTCGGCCCGGTTCGGGTGCAGGTTCTGCGTGGAGCCGCTCCGCCCGCGCTCCCCGAGCAGGGCCGCCATGGCCGCGACGCTGGAGAGCCCCTGGCCGGGTGCGGTGGACCGGGCGCGGCGGGCGAGGGCCACGAGGTCGGAGGGGCCGGTCACCGGGCGGGCGCCGGGACCGACGCCGGTGAGGCAGGCCTCCAGGAGTTCACCGAGCGCGGTGATGTCGCCCTCGACGGTGCCGGCGGCCGCGGGGACCGCCCGCAGCCCGACCAGCCCGTTCGGTCGCAGGACGACGTTGTCCAGCGAGAGGCCGCCGACGGCCAGGCCCACGCGGTGCGCCTCGGCCACGCCCTCGGCGAGCCGGCGGAGGACGAGCCGGACCTCGCGCTCGGGCATCGGACCGGACCGGAGCCGGTCGGCGAGGGTCTCGCCGTCGATCCACTCGTTGACGACGTAGGCGGCGCCGCCGGGGGCCTGCGGGTCGCCGCTGCCCTCCGAGGCGTCGTAGACCATGGCCAGCGCGGGGGTGGCCAGCCCGCCGGCGGTGAGCGCGCGGGTGATCCAGGCGTGCGCCGCGGGACCGGCCGGGATGTGCACCCGGATGGCGACGTCGCGGTTGAGGACCCGGTCCTTGGCCCGCCAGCTCTGGATGATGCCGGTGGGGGTGGTCTCGTCGGGACCGATCTGGTCCAGCGGGCGGTAGCGGTCGGGCAGGCCGGTGGTCGTGGACGCCATCGACACTGTCGACTCCTCGTGCTGCTCTGACCGCCGAGGCGGTCGCTCCGGCACGGTCGGCTCCGGCCGGTGGTCCCCGGTCACCTGCGTCCCAGCCGGGCCCTGACCGCGGCCAGGGGCTCCCGGAGCTCCGGAACGCGGGCCACCACCAGACCGACCAGTGCGACGCCGCCGACGACCACGGTACCGAGGAGCACCTGCAGGAGCGAGCCTGTGGTGGAGCGTCCGAGCAGGTCGTCGGTCACGATCCGGACAAGACCGCCGACCAGACCGGCAGCCAGCGCCACGGCGGCGATCCGGGCCAGCGGGCCGAACGTCTCGCGGGTGCGCAGCCCGCCGAAGCGGCGGCGCAGCGCGAGGTCGCCGATGACCCATCCGGCGACGTAGGTCAGGCTGGTGACGAGCATCAGGCCGGCCACCACGAGCTCCGCCTCGACGACCACGGGCACCAGCACCAGCAGCGGCACCCGGACGGCGACCATCCCCACCTGGATGAGCGTGGGCGTGCGGGCGTCCTTCATGGCGTAGAAGACCCGCAGCTGCAGCAGGGTCACCGCCATCGGCAGCAGGCCGAAGGCGCCGACGGCGAGGGCCGTGCCGATGGCCTGAGCCTCGTCCACCGAGGTGTTGCCGCGGGCGAAGGCGAGCACGCCGAGCGGCGGGCCGAGGACGGTCAGCACGGCGGTGACCGGTAGCAGGCCCAGCGCCGACAGGCGGGTGCCCAGCGAGAGGTCCTCGACCACGCCGGGCACGTCCCGCCGTGCCGCGGCCCGGCTCATCCGCGGCACCAGCGCGGTGAGCAGTGCGACGCCGATGATCCCGTAGGGCATCTGGAAGAGCAGGCTGGCGTACTGGAAGGCGGTGGAGCCCAGGCCGCCGTCGCGCTGCGCCGCGTTGGCGATCCGCAGCGCCACCACGACGCCGATCTGGCTCACGGCCACGTAGCCGATGACCCACAGGCCCAGCGCCCCGGCCTCGCGCAGGCCCGTGTCGCGCAGACCCCAGCGGGGGCGCAGGGGGATGCCCACCTTGCGCAGCAGCGGGACGAGGACCACCGCTTGGAGCGCGATGCCGAGCACGGTGCCGATGCCGAGCAGCCACACCAGCCCGGGGGCGATGGTGGCCGGCTCCAGCGCACCGGGGCCGGCCGCCGCGAGGAAGGCCAGCCCCGTGGCGATGACCACGAGGTTGTTCAGCACCGGCGCCCACGCCGGCGGCCCGAAGACGCCGCGGGAGTTCAGGATCGCCTGGGCGAAGGCACCCAACCCGTAGAAGACGATCTCCACGAGCAGCATCCGGGCCAGCCAGTTGGCCACCTCGTACTGCTCGCGGTTCTCGTCGAGGCCCAGGAGCGAGGTCAGCAGCGGTGCGGCCAGGATCGCCAGCGCGGTCATGACCAGCAGGCCGGTCATCGCCAGGGTGGCCAGCCGCTGCGCGTACGCCACGCCGTCGTCCCGGTCGCGTTCCTGCGCATGCACCAGCAGCGGGACGATGACCGAGGTCAGCACGCCGCCGAGCAGCAGCTCGTAGACGATGTTGGGCAGGGTGTTGACGGTGTTGTAGGCGTCGGCGAACAACCCCACGCCCAGGGCTGCGGCGAGCACCATCGTGCGCAGCAGCCCGGTGATCCGGGAGACCAGGGTCGCGACGGCCATCGTGCCGGCCGCGCGCAGGATGCCCCCGCTCGCGCCCGGTGCACCTTCGCGCCGCTCGACGTCCTCGTCGGTCTCCTGCCCGGTGCGCGGTACCGGGGGGAGCACCGGCATGGGGAAGACCTGGGTGTCGTCCGCGGCCGGCACCCAGCGGTGCCGCAGCGGCGGCAGGGGAGGCAGGGGGGCGGCCGCCGGCCGGGCCGGCCGGCCCGCCACCGGGGGCACGGGAGGCAGCGGCGGCCGGGAACGCGACTGCGGGAGTCCGCTGTCGGCGGCGACCTCGGCCGGACCCCCCTCGACGGTGGGGCGTGCGGCGAAGACCGCGTCGCTCGGTGGGGTCGCCAGGTAGGGGGCCGGCGGCACGGGGAACGGCGAGCCCCAGGTGCGCCGCCCCGCGGACGCGCTGGTCGGCGCCGGGGGCGGTGGCAGGGGGGCCGGCCGGGCGCGGTCGGCGGGCTCGTCGCCGCCCGGCGACGACGTGCCGTCCTCGCTGCTCCGGGGCTGGTCGCTCACACCGGGCTCCGGGTGGGCGGCACGGACAACCGGGCCGACGCCGGTCCGGTCCCGCCGTCGGCGGCGGGGGTCCCGCGGCGACGGCGGAGGACGAAGTTCACGAGCCGGCGGAGGAAGAGCAGGCCGAGCAGGGACGCGGCGCCGATGGTGATGGACAACGAGATCGGGCCGTAGGCCGTGCTCTTCACCTGCATCTCGACGGGGCTCCCCAGCGGGCTGCCCGACGGCGTGGTCACCTGGGCGGTCACCGCGAACCCGCCCGAGCGGCGCAGCTCGGTGGGTACCTGCAACGTCGTCCGCTGCTCCGGCGGCAGGGTCTGGACTCCGATGTCCCCGACGCTGAGCCCTCGGTTGCCCGGGGTGTCGACGCGGAGCCGGACCTGCACGGGGAAGGGCAGCGGGTTGTCCACCGTCAGCACGAGGGGCGCGTCGCTGGAGGCGAGGCTGTACGTGCCGTCCACGGGGGCGACGACGGTGACCCGCTCGCGCAGCCGGGCGAGCGTGGCGCGTGCGCCGGCGGCGGCCTCGGCGAACAGCTCCGGGTCCTCGCGCCACAGGACCGACGCGGCGCGGGCGATGCCGGCGTCGTAGGCCTGCAGCGCCTGGTCGGCGTCCCCGGCGATCGCCGCGGCGAGGTCCTCCCGCGCGGCGACGGCGGCGCCGAGCGCCGTCATGCCGGCGCCGTCCAGGCCGGTCCGCTCGACGGGGAGGGCGAGCGATCCCGCGTCGGCGGCGGGCACCGCGTCCAGCGCCGCCACGCTGCCCGCCCGCAGCCACGGCAGGCCGGCGGTGTCGGAGATCATGGCGCCGGCGCCCTCGAGCCCCGCGTCGAGGTTCCGCGGCGGGGCGACCAGCACCGTCTGCTCGCTGCCCGGTGGCGCCTGGAGGGTGAGGGCGGCCAGCTCGGCCAGGTAGCGCTGCTCGGCGATGCGCGGCCCGCCGGCGGTCGCTTCGGCCGCGCCGACCACGGTGCTCAAGGTGGGGTCGGCGACCAGCACGTCCAGCGGCTCCTCGCCGGTCGGGACCGCGGCCCGGGCCACGGCGTCGGACCCGTCCAGGCCCACGGCGGAGCCTCCCCCGGTCAGTGCACCGCTGCCCAGGACGACCCGGTCGATGCCGCCGGCCCGCAGGGTGGCGAGCGTCTCCGGGGCGTAGGAGCCGTCGGGGGCCCAGGCCAGGTCGGTGGCGGGCGCGACGTCCAGCACCTCGGCGAGGATCTCCGCCCCGGCGCCGGTGGTGGGCTGCTCCTGCGCGTCGGCCGGGGGCGTCCCGCCCTCGGCGGCCGGGTCCACGGCGACCGGCGGCGGGCCGATCGGGTCCTGGGCGGTGCCCTCCGGGGAGCCCGGCAGGCTGCGGGTGACGACCGACGGCAGTCCGGCCGCCTGGAGGCCGTCGGCGTCGACGTCGCCGTAGGGCAGGGCCACGACCGGGCGGGAGGCCACCACCGCGCGCAGCCGGGCGAGGAACGCCTGGGCCTCCTCGGTGCCCGCTCCGGCGCCGGCCACCCCGTCGACGGCGTAGGGCCCATCGGCCATGAGGGCCAGCTCCTCCACCAGGGCCGGGTCGATCGCCAGGGTGATCGGCAGCGGAGCGGCGGGTGCGGTGCCCCCGTCGGGAAGACCGGCGGGCAGCCGCTCGACGACGGCGAGGACGCGGTCCAGCCGGCCCCCCTGGCTGATCTCCTCGGTGAGCTCGTCGTCGACGAAGTCGCCGGAGGCGTTCCGGTGGCTGCGCTCGGACAGCGGCCAGAGCCAGGCGACCGTCGTGCGTGAGGAGGGCAGGACCGGCTGCTGCACCAGGAAGGTGGCCAGCTCCCCCACCCGGCGCTCGTGGTCGCCGTCGACCGTGCCGTTCACGTTCAACAGCACCGGGTAGACGCCGTCCTGCTCCAGCCGCAGCTCCGCGGAGTCGAGCGTGTAGCTGAACTCGGTGCTGTCGCCGGGGCCCAGCGCGCCCGGCAGCGGCGCGAACGCCGGCTGCACGGTCGTGGCCGGGTCGGGGTCGCTCACCGCCTCGGCCAGCGCCGGTCGGCTGGTGCGGACGGTGCCGCGCTGCAGCCGCACGGCGAGGTCGGTGACCGGCTCGGTGCCGGTGTTGGTGAGCGTCCCGGTCACCGTGACGAGCGAGCCGGGCGTCACCGTGCGGGGCTCGAACCGGGCCACGTCGATGCGCACCGGGCGGTCGGCGTCGCTCGCGCCGGCCGGGGCCGCGGCACCCGGCGCCGCGACCGCCGGTGCGAGCCCGGCGCCGGGGAGCAGAGCCGGTCCGCCGAGGGCCAGGGCGGCGAGCAGCGGGACCAGTACGGCGGCACGCCGGGCGGCACCCGGCCGTGCGGGCGGCTCGGCGGCGGGGCGGCCGCCGGCGCCGGCGGCAGCCGGCCGCGTCACGCGCTGTCGGCCAGGAGTCCGGGCGCGCGCTCGACGAGCGCCCTCTCGTCGGCGTAGGCCAGCCGCGCGCTCAGCTCCTCCAGGGGCACCCAGGCGACCTCGGTGACCTCGACGTCGGCGTCGGAGAGCGCGCCGCCCACGGCCCGCAGGAGGAAGTGGTGCACCGTCTTGTGCACGCGGCGGCCCTCGGCGACGAACCAGAAGTCGATGATCCCGAGCGGGGCGACCACCTCGCCGATGATCCCGGTCTCCTCGGCCACCTCGCGGACGGCGGTGTCCTCGGGGGTCTCACCGGCCTCGATGTGCCCCTTGGGCAGGGACCAGAGCAGCCTCCCCCGGCGGTCGGTGCGTCCGATCAGAGCGGCGCGGGGCCCGGTCACGCCGTCGTCGGCCACCACCAGGCCCCCGGCGGAGGTCTCGTCGACCCGTCGCAGCCGGCGGCCCGGGCGCCCGCGCCCGCCCGTACCAGCCATGCCAGGAGGGTAGCGCGACTCGGTCGAGGGCTCCGGCAGCATCGCAGCGGGGACCGAGCTCGCTGCCGGCGCCGGGCGGAGGGAGTGGGCGGTCGCACTACCCTGGCTCGTCGTGTCCGCCACCCCGCCGCGTCGTCCCGAGCCGGAACCCGTCCCCCCGGCCGTCCAGGAGACCGTCCGGAAGCTCGTGGACGTCTCCCCGGTGCTCACCGAGCTGGGCGAGCGATTCGCCGGGGCCGGCTTCGAGGCGCACCTGGTCGGCGGCTCGGTGCGCGACGCGTTGCTCGCGGCCGGTACGGGCGGCCGCGGCGTCCCCGGCGATCTCGACGTCACCACCGACGCCCGCCCGGAGCAGGTCCTCGAGCTGCTGCGCGGGTGGGCGCGTTCCACGTGGAACACCGGGATCGCCTTCGGCACCGTGGGCGCCGACGTCCGCGGGGTCCGCGTCGAGATCACCACCTTCCGGGCCGACCGGTACGACCGCAGCTCCCGGAACCCGGAGGTGGCGTGGGGCGACTCGTTGACCGACGACCTCGCCCGGCGGGACTTCACGGTGAACGCGATGGCCGTCTCCCTCGGGCCCGACCGCACGGTCACCGATCCCTACGGCGGGCTGGGTGACCTGCTGGCCAAGCGGCTGCGCACACCGGGACCCGCGGTCGAGTCGTTCGCCGACGACCCGCTGCGCATGCTGCGCGCCGTCCGGTTCGTCGCCCAGCTGGAACTGGCGCCGGACGAGGAGGTCGTCGCCGCGATGACCTCGCTGGCCGGCGAGCTGGCCCGGATCACCCCCGAGCGGGTGCAGGCCGAGCTGTCCAAGACGCTGCTGCAGGACGCCCCGCGGGCGGCCCTGGAGCTGTTCGTCGCCACCGGCCTGGCCGACGTCGTGCTGCCGGAGCTCTCGGCCCTGCGCATGGAGATCGACGAGCACCACCAGCACAAGGACGTCTACACCCACTCGCTCACGGTCCTCGACCAGGCGATCGCGCTGGAGCGGGCCGACGACGCGCACGAGTCACCCGACCTGGTGCTGCGGCTGGCTGCGCTGCTGCACGACATCGGCAAGCCGGCGACCCGACGGCACGAGGACCGCGGCCGGGTCTCCTTCCACCACCACGAGGTGGTCGGCGCCAAGCTGGTGCGCAAGCGGCTGACCGCGCTGCGCTACCCCAAGGACGTCGTCGAGGCCGTCGCCCGGCTGACCTTCCTGCACCTGCGCTTCCACGGCTACGGCGACGGGCAGTGGACCGATTCGGCCGTCCGCCGGTACGTCACCGACGCCGGGGACCTGCTCGCCCGCCTGCACAAGCTGGTGCGGTCGGACTCCACCACCCGCAACAAGCGCCGGGCCGCGGCCCTCTCGGCCACCTACGACTCGCTCGAGCAGCGGATCGCCGAGCTCGAGGCGCAGGAGGACCTCGCGCGCGTCCGCCCCGACCTCGACGGCAACGCCATCATGGAGATCCTCGGCCTCGGACCGGGGCCGGAGGTGGGCGCGGCCTGGCGGTTCCTCAAGGACCTGCGGCTCGAGCGGGGCCCGCTGGACCCCGACGAGGCCGAGGCCGCCCTGCGGGCGTGGTGGGCCGGCCGCGGGGCCTGATCCGCCGCGCGGAGGCGGGCGAGCGCGCCACCCGGGAGGGGCGGGGTTCCAGGACGACGACGGGGGTGCCGAGATGACCGGTGTGCACTCTCAGCGCCCCGACGACGCCGCCGGCCCCCCGGTGTCGCCGACCGGCCGGACCCCGCAGTGGCTCCTCGACGAGCTGGCCGGTGGGGCAGCGCCGCCGCGGGCCCCGGTCCCCCGTCGCCGCCGTCACCGGCTGCCGTGGGCCGTGCCGCTGGCCGTCGTGGCGATCACCGGTGGCCTCGTGCTCGCCGACCCGCCGGCATCGCCCTGGCCGGGCGACCAGCAGGCCGCCGCACCGGGGGTCCCGGGTGCGACCGCGCCGGCCCGGCCCACCGACCGGCCCCTGCCGGCGGGGGCGGCGGCGCCCCTGGGCAGCCCTCCCCCGGCACCGCCGGAGGGCGGGTCCTACGCCTACGTCTCCGTCCAGGAGGACGGCGTCACCCCGGTGGCCTACGACCCCTGCCGGGAGGTCCGCTACGTCCTCCGCCCCGACGCGGCGCCGCCGGGCACCGAGCCGATGGTGCACGACGCCGTGGCCCGGATCGGTGAGCTGACCGGCCTGCGGTTCTCCTTCGACGGCTACACCGACGAGCCGCTGGCCGGGGATCGGCTGCCGTACCAGCCGGAGCGCTACGGCGACCGGTGGGCGCCGGTGCTGATCGGCTGGCAGACCGAGACGGAGAACCCGGCGCTGGCCGGCGATGTCATCGGGGCGGCGGGCAGCACCGCGGTGTCGCTGGGCGACGGGCCGCGGGTCTACGTGACCGGCACCGTCAGCCTCGACGCCGGGCAGGCACCGCAGGTCCTCGGCGAGCGGGACGGGGCCGCGATCCTGCGATCGGTGGTGCTGCACGAGCTGGGCCACCTGGTCGGCCTCTCCCACGTCGACGACGACCGGGAGCTGATGTTCCCCGAGACGCGTCGCGCGGTGACCGACTTCGCGAGCGGGGACCTGACCGGCCTCGCCGCGCTGGGTGGGGGGCCGTGCATCCCCGAGCTCTGAGGGCGGGGACGACTCAGGGCCGGGCCATGCGGGTGTGCAGCAGCGCCGTGGCCACGTACCCCGCGCCGACGACGGCGAGCAGCGGGGGCGACACCCCGGACGCGGGAAGGGCGAAGGCGCCCGCGACGAGTGCGGCGACGTACCCGACGTTGACCAGGGTGTCGTAGACGGAGAAGACCCGGCCGCGGTGGTCGTCGTCGATCGACTCCTGCAGCGTGGTGTCCACGCAGATCTTCACGCCCTGGCCCATCAGGCCCAGGACGAAGCCGGCCAGCACGGCGGCCGGCGGCTGCAGCAGGAGACCGAGGGCGACCTGGGCCAGGCCGCCGACGGTGAGCAGCAGCGCGACCCAGCGCTCCTTGCCGATCCGGCGGACGGCCGGGGGTGTCACCGCCGCGGCGGTGAGGGTCCCGACGGCGCCGGCGGCGACCACCTCGCCGAGGCCGACCAGCCCACCGGGGAACAGGCCGGTCCCCCCGGTGAACGTGTTGCGGTAGAGGAGCAGAAGCATCAGCGTCAGGAGCCCGTACCAGATCCGGTGCAGGCTGATGGCGGTGAGCGCGGCCGCCGCATGCCGGTCGCGCCAGGCGTGCCGCGCGCCCGAGGCCATGCCGGCGAGCACCTGGGTGACCGAGAGCCGGGCGGAGCGGGCCATGTGGTCGGGGCCCAGGTGCGCCCGGGGGAAGCCGGCGACGACCGCGGCGGCCCCGAGGTAGGGCAGCGCCGCCGAGAGCGCCAGGGAGGCGTAACCGGCGTCGTCGGACCCGGTGACCTGCAGCAGCGCCAGCGCGACGCCGCCCCCGGTCACCGTGGCGACGGCGCCCGACGTCGTCGACAGCGCGTTGGCCGACACCAGCGCCGCCTCGTCGGTCGTGTGCGGCAGGCCGGCCGACAGCGCGGCCAGCACGAACCGGTTCACCGAGAAGACGGCGAGGCCGGCCACGTAGAAGGCCGGCCCCTGCACACCGGCGAGGACCAGCGCCGCCACGACGGCGACCAGGCCGGCGCGCAGGACGTTCGCGCGCAGCAGGACCTGCCGGCGGCTCCAGCGGTCCAGCCAGACGCCGGCGAACGGTCCCACGAGGGAGTAGGGGAGCAGGAGCACGGCGAAACCGGCGGCGACGTCCACCGGGTCGGCGGCCCGCTGCGGGTTGAACAGCACGGTGCCGGCGAGCGCCGCCTGGAAGACGCCGTCGCCGAACTGCGACAGCAGCCGGGTGCCGAGCAGCCGCAGGAAGTCCCGTCGCGCCAGCAGGCTGCGCACGGTCGTCCCCGCCTCGGCCACGCGGTCACCCTAGGGCGCGCCTGGATCGGCCCTGCGTGACCGCCGCCCCGTCGCGCCGCGGCCGTCGCGGCCGGTCCCCGCCGGGCGCCCGGCGGGAACGCGGATCACGGCCGGTGCAGGTCCCGGGCGGTGCGCATCTGAGGCACACTGGGAAAGATGTCGCCGGCGCCTGCGTCACCCGAACCCGAATCCGGTCCGCCCACGCGGCCCGCGACAGGTCGCCGGCGTGCCGGTGCCGTTCCGCAGCTGTCGATCGGCGGCCTCGACGACGTCCGCGCGGGCGCTCTGCTGGTGGCCATGCCGGTCCTGACCGACCCGACCTTCGCCGGGACCGTCGTCTACGTCCTCGACCACTCCGACACCGGCACGCTCGGCGTGGTGCTGGGCAGGCCGAGCCAGGTGGAGATCCGCGACGTGCTGCCGGGCTGGAGCGAGCTCGCCGTCGCCCCCGGTGTCTTCCACGTGGGCGGGCCGTGCGAGACCGACACCGCCCTGTGCCTCGCCACGGCGCCGGCAGACGTCCCCGCGCCCGGCCTGCGTCCCGTGGCCGGTGACGTGCACCTGGTGGACCTCGACGCCGACCCCGAGGCGCTCGTCGGCCTGCTGAGCGGCCTGCGCGTCTTCGCCGGTTACGCGGGCTGGTCCCCCGGCCAGCTCGCCGGTGAGCTCGCCGAGGGCGCCTGGGCGTGCGTCCCGAGCCGGCCGGGGGACGTGCTCGCCGGCCTCTCGGGACCGCAGCTGTGGCGCCAGGTGATGGGCCGGCAGACCGGCCGGCTGGCGGTGCTGTCGTCGGCGACGACGGATCCGACCGTCAACTGATCCCGGCGCGCCGTGCGGCGCGATCGCCGGCGATCTGGTAGGAAGGACCCGGGAAGGGGCGGTCTGGGGAAGAGACCGCCCCTTCCCGCTTTCCTGCGGCGGGTGAGGTTCCCCCGCCCTAGACCCCGTACGCCTCGGCGATCTCCGGGTGGTCCTCGGCCGCCGCCGTCTCGTCCTCGGCGGGCAGCGCCAGCCTGCGGGTGCCGTGGTCGGCCAGGGTGACCGTCAGCTCGGCGCTTCCGTCGGGCAGCGGCGTCCGGAACTGCACCAGCGTCTCGTCGGAGTCGGCGACCGCGACCGTGCGCCCGTCCCGCAGCCGGTAGACCGTGGTCGGCTGCCCGTCGATCGCCTGCTCGCCGTGCCACCGGTACGGGCCGTCGAGGAACGCCCCGGGGTCGTCGGGGGCCTCCGCGGAGAGGTTCTGCAGCACCTGGACGACGACGTCGATCAGCTCGACCGCCCGCGAGTCCGTGGGCAGCGGCCGGCGGAGGTAGCTCGCCGCGGGGGCGCCGTCGGCCGCCAGGGCCTCCGGGAGACCGGGGGAGTCACCGGACCACAGGGCGTCGCGGTCGAAGAAGAGGGTGCGGGTGTCGCGGTCCTCACCGTCGACCACGGTCACCGCCTGGGCCTGCCCGACCGCGCGGCGGAAGTCGATCTCCCCGGTGAGGGTGAGGACCGCGTCGTCGGAGAAGGGCACGGTGACGACGAAGTCCGCACCGCCCTCCTCGTGGTTGCGGTGCAGCAGCTCGGCGAGCACGGCTGCGTCGTCCTCGGTGATCGGCTCCCCGGGCTGCCGCTCGGCGCCGGTGCAGCCGGCGAGCAGCAGCGCGGCGAGCCCGGCCGCGCCGGCCCGGGGGACGAGCTGGCGGCGGGCACGCATGGCCGAAGCGTAGTGAAAGGACCGTCCTGCCCCCGCCACTCGCAGGCTCGCGGCGGGTCCCTGCAGGGCAGCCACCCGAACCCCGGCAGGAACGCGCAGGGCCCGCATCCCCCTGAGGGGAGATGCGGGCCCGGGCGAGGTGCGGGAGGTCCCCCCTCAGCGCTCGATGTCGCCCCGGATGAAGGCCTCGACGAGGTCGCGGGCCTCGCTGTCGCGGTACTGCACCGGGGGGGACTTCATGAAGTAGGACGACGCCGACAGGATCGGGCCACCGATGCCGCGGTCCTTGGCGATCTTCGCGGCGCGGACGGCGTCGATGATGATGCCGGCCGAGTTCGGGGAGTCCCAGACCTCGAGCTTGTACTCCAGGTTCAGCGGGACGTCGCCGAACGCGCGGCCCTCGAGGCGCACGTAGGCCCACTTGCGGTCCGACAGCCACGGCACGTGGTCCGACGGGCCGATGTGCACGTTGCCCTGGCCCATGTCGCGGTCGACCTGGCTGGTGACGGCCTGGGTCTTGGAGATCTTCTTGGACTCCAGGCGCTCGCGCTCGAGCATGTTCTTGAAATCCATGTTGCCGCCGACGTTCAGCTGCATGGTGCGGTCGAGCTGGACGCCGCGGTCCTCGAACAGCTTGGCCAGCACCCGGTGGGTGATGGTGGCGCCGACCTGGCTCTTGATGTCGTCACCGACGATCGGCACCCCGGCGGCGGTGAACTTGTCCGCCCACTCCTGGGTGCCGGCGATGAAGACCGGCAGCGCGTTTACGAAGCCCACGCCGGCGTCCAGCGCCGCCTGGGCGTAGAACTCGGCGGCCTCCTGCGAGCCCACGGGCAGGTAGCAGACGAGGACGTCGGCGCCGGACTCGCGCAGCGCCGCGACGACGTCGACCGGCTGCTCGTCGGACTCCTCGATCGTCTCGCGGTAGTACTTGCCGAGGCCGTCGAGGGTGGTGCCGCGCTGCACGTGCACGCCCAGCGGCGGGACGTCGCAGATCGTGATCGTGTTGTTCTCGCTGGCCACGATGGCCTCGGAGAGATCCCGGCCGACCTTCTTGGCGTCGACGTCGAAGGCGGCGACGAACTCGATGTCGGAGACGTGGTACTCGCCGAACCGGACGTGCATGAGCCCCGGCACCGACGTGGTCTCGTCGGCGTCCCGGTAGTAGTGGACGCCCTGAACGAGCGACGCGGCGCAGTTGCCGACGCCGACGATGGCGACCTTGACTGACCCCATGACTCTCCTTCTCCCTGGACCGTTCGGTCCCGTGTAGGTGAACCGCGAGCGGTCCGGTGCTGACTGCCGGCGGGACGGACATCCCGCCGGCCGGCTCACGTGGTCGGCGGTGGCTCCGCCTCGTGCTGGTCGGGCGGCGTGGTTCCGCCCGTCTCCCCCCGTAGTGGTCCCGGCTCCGTCGCCTCCCGGGGCGCTCCTCCAGGCTCCGTCGCCTCCCGGCGCTCGCTGTCGATGAGCTCGGAGAGCCAGCGGACCTCCCGGTCCACCGACTCCAAGCCGTGGCGCTGCAACTCGAGGGTGTAGCGGTCGAGCCGCTCGCGGGTCCGGCTCAACGAGGCCCGCAAGCCCTCCCGCTGCTGCTCCACGGTGCGCCGGCGGCCCTCGAGGATCCGCAGCCGGACGTCGTGGGCCGTGTGCCGGAAGAAGGCCAGGCGGACGCCGAAGAGCCCGCCGTCGTCGTAGGCCTCCGGGCCGGTCTGGCCGACCAGCTCGTGGAAGCGCTCCTTGCCTTCCGCGGTGATCGTGTAGACCACCTTCCCGCGCCGTCCGGTGAGCGGCGGCGCGTCCGCCGGCAGCAGCGCCCGAGGATCGGGCTCGTCGGTGCCGATGAGCCCGGCCGCCTGCATGCGCCGCAGCGCGGGGTACAGCGAGCCGTAGGAGATGCTGCGCAGCCCACCGAGCACCTGGGCGAGCTGCTTGCGCAGCTCGTAGCCGTGCATCGGGGCCTGGTGCAGCAGACCGAGGATGGCGAACTCGAGCACGTCGCCCTCCTCGATCGGTCGTGCGCGTCGATGTATCGGCACGATACATCGGGGCGGTGATGGACCGCAGCCGCAGCCGGTGGGGCGGGTGAGCCGCCCGGGACGGGTCTGCGGCCGAGGAACCCCACGTCGGACGGGCCGGTGCGTACATTGGCCGCCGTGCCCGGACGTCGATCCGTCGTGGACTACTCGCTGCAGCGGCGAGCCGTCCTGGCGGGAGTACATGCCGGTCGCACCGGGTTGTTCGAGGTGTGCGACGCGAGCCCGTACCTGTCCCGCGCCGCGAAGTACCACGGGCAGCCCACCGACGTGGCCTGCCCGGTGTGCCGCCGGGAGCGGCTCACGCTGGTGAACTACGTGTACGGCGAGCACCTCGGGCCGGTGGCCGGGCAGGCCAAGACCGAGGCTGAGCTCGCCCGTATGGACCTCGCCCAGGAGGAGTTCTCCGTCTACCGGGTGGAGGTCTGCCGCGGCTGCGGGTGGAACCACCTGGACTGCTCGTACGTCCTGGGAGCCGAGCCCGAGCCGGGGCGCCGGCCCCGCCGCGGCCGGCGTCGGGCAGCCACCGAGCAGTGACCGGCTGGACGACACCCGGCCCGCGTGACGCGCGGACCGGGGCCCGCAGCGACGCGGGCCCGCTCCGCTCCCACAGCTGAAGACGTTCCGTGTCCGGGCAGGTGCCCGGCGTCGATCATGAGAGTCCAGGAAGGGGTGTGCTCGTGCCCAGCCACGACGAGACCTCGCCCGTGGCACCGCGGGCCGGCTCGGTCCGCCGGCCGCCGGCCGCCCGTACCCGCAACACCGGAGGCGGTGGCGGCTCCGGCCGTCCGCCGGCCGGTGGTTCGGGCCGTCCCGCCGGCCGCAACGCGGCCGCCCGCGGTGGGACCGCGCCGTCCCGGGGCGGCACGAGCGCCTCGCGCGCCGGCTCAGGCCGTCCCCCGGCCCGGCCGGCGACCACGGGCAAGACCCGCACCAAGAAGCAGGGCCGCAAGCGCCGGCTGAAGATCGTCGCCGCCGTCATGGGCGGGATGCTCGCCCTCCTCCTCGTCTTCGTGGGCGTCGTCTACGCCAGCACCGAGGTGCCGAGCCCCGACTCGGTCTCGACCAAGCAGACGACGGTCCTCTACTACTCCGACGGCGTGACCGAGATGGCGCGGCTGGGCGACGAGAACCGGACCAACGTTCCGCTGTCCCAGGTCAGCGAGGCCGCGCAGCGCGCGGTGCTCGCGGCGGAGAACCGCAGCTTCTACACCGACCCGGGCATCTCGTTCACCGGCATCGTCCGGGCGGCCTGGAACAACCTGACCGGTGGCTCGACGCAGGGTGGGTCGACGATCACCCAGCAGTACGTCAAGAACGCGTTCCTGACCACCGACCAGACCTTCAGCCGCAAGTTCCAGGAGCTCTTCCTGGCGATCAAGCTGGACAACAACTTCTCGAAGGAGCAGATCCTCGAGAACTACCTGAACACCATCTACTACGGCCGCGGCGCCTACGGCATCGAGGCGGCGGCGAACACCTACTTCGGCGTCCCGGCCGCCGAGCTGACCCCGCAGCAGGGCGCGGTGCTCGCCGTCCTGATCCGCAGCCCGTCCGGCAACGACCCCGAGACCGACCCCGAGGGCGCGCGGACCCGCTGGGGCCTGGTGCTCGACGCGATGGTCGAGGAGGGCTGGCTGACCGCGTCGGAGCGCGAGGCCTCGGTGTACCCGGAGGTGCTGCCCCGCGGCGACTCGCCGCTCGGCACGCCCGAGGGCCCCGAGGGCCACATCGTCACGCAGGTCCGCCGCGAGCTCGAGGCCAAGGGCTACGACGACCAGGAGATCAACGCCGGCGGTCTGCAGATCACCACGACGATCAGCAAGCCGGCGCAGGACGCCGCCACCGCCAGCGCGGCGGACGTGCTGGACGGTGAGCCGGAGAACCTGCGGTCGGCCCTGGTGTCCATCGACCCCCGCACCGGTGGGGTCATCGCCTACTACGGTGGTCAGAACGGCACCGGCACCGACTACGCGCAGGCGCAGCGGCAGCCCGGCTCCTCGGTGAAGCCCTACGTCCTGGCCACGGCGCTGGAGCAGGGCATCGGCATCCGCGCGCGGCGCGACGGCAGCTCGCCGCAGACCTTCCCCGATCGGGAGCAGGCGGTGACCAACTCCGGCGGTGTGAGCTGCGGCGCCTGCACGCTGACCGAGGCCATCACCCGCTCGCTCAACACCACGTTCTACGGCCTGGCCTACGAGGTCGGCCCGGAGAACGTGCGGGAGACCATCCTCGCGGCGACCGGCCTGCCCGACACCTGGCAGAGCGGCAACCTCGAAGGCAGCACGACGCTGGCGAACGCCAACGGCGGAACCGGCTCGTCCATCGGCATCGGCGAGTACGAGATGCGCCCCTTCGACCAGGCGCAGGGCTTCGCCACCCTCGCCGCGGATGGCGTCTTCCGCGACGCCTACTTCGTCTCGAAGGTCACCGACAGCGCGGGCGCGGTGCTCCTCGAGCAGGCGGGTCGGCCCGGTGAGCAGGTGCTGCCGGCCGACGTCGTCAACGACGTCACCGTGGCGCTGAAGGACGTCGCCTCCTACTCGCGCCGCGCGCTGGACGGCGGCCGGGAGGTGGCCAGCAAGACCGGTACCCAGGGCCTCAACCGCCAGGACAACTCCGACGCCTGGATGGTCGGCTACACCCCGTCGGTCTCCACCGCGGTGTGGATGGGCACCGACGTCCGGGAGCCGATCAGGACCGCCCGCGGTCAGATCGTCTACGGCGCGGGCCTGCCCGGCGCGATCTGGCAGGAGTACATGAACGCCGTCCTCGCGGGCGTCTCCGAGGAGGACCTGCCGGACAGGGCGCTGATCACCGGTGACTCCGGCGAGGGCGTCCCGGAGCCGACCACCGCGCCGCCGCCGCCGGTGAACACCCCCGCCGCGCCGGCCACCCCGAGCACCCCGGCGCAGACGACGACGCCGTCGGTTCCGACGACGACGCCGTCCACCCCGAGCACCCCGGCGCAGACGACGACGCCGTCGGTTCCGACGCCGCCGGAGACCGGGGACGACGGCGGGACCACCCCCGGCGATGGCGGCGTCGGCGGCTCACTGGGGCCTGTCGTCCCCCCGCCCGCACGCTGACCGATGCCGCACACTGCTCGCATGAGCAGCTCGCCCACGGGCCCGTCCGCCACCGCGGACGGGCCCGTGGTCGTTCTACGTGGAACGCCGGCGCCCGGGACTCCCGACCGGGTCGTCCCCTCCTGGACCGATCCGGTTGTCCGGCAGGCCAGCGAGGCCGTGGGCGGCCCGTGGGGGCGCTACGCCGTGACCGGCCGCGCGTGGTTCTGGACGCCGCTCCGGGTGTGCCTGCTGTTCGCCACGCTCGTCCTCGCGGTGGCGTGGGTCAAGCAGGCACCGTGCTCCGACGGCAACTGGCCCGGACAGGTGCAGTACACGCACCTCTGCTACTCGGACGCCGTGCCGCTGTTCGGCCTGTACGGGCTCGACGCGGCCCTCCCCTACCTCGACGTCGCCGTCGAGTACCCCGTCCTCACCGGGGGCCTCATGGCGTTCGCCGCCGCCCTGTCCGGCGGCTACGACAGCGTGGCCGCCGCCTCGCACCTGCTGCCCTCGGTGCCGCCGGTGCAGAGCTACTACGTCGTCACCTGCCTGCTGCTCACCGGCTGCGCGCTGCTGGTGGTGCGCAGCACGCTGGCGCTCGCCGGCCGCCGGCCCTGGGACGCGGCCCTCATCGGGCTGTCCCCGCTGCTGCTCGTGCACGCCTTCACCAACTGGGACCTGTTCGCAGGCGCGCTCACCGGCCTGGGGATGTGGGCCTGGGCGCGGCGCCGCCCGGTGCCGGCCGGCGTCCTGCTGGGGCTGGGGGTCGCCGCGAAGCTCTACCCGCTGCTCGTGCTGGCGGCGTTGTTCCTGCTGTGCCTGCGCGCCGGGCAGCTGCGGGTCTGGCTGCGCACCGCGCTGGCCGCGGCCGCCGCCTGGGCCGCGGTGAACGTGCCCGTCGCCCTGGCCGAGCCGGGGAACTGGTGGTACTTCTTCGCCTTCAACAGCACCCGGCCGGTGGATCCCGACTCGCTGTGGAACCTGGCCCTGCACGTGTTCGGCGGCGGGGCGGCCGGGGGCGGGGCGCCGGCGCTGCTCAACGTCGCCGTCGCGGTGTCGCTGCTGGTCGGCGTGGGCGTGGTCGCCTGGCTCACGCTGAGCGCACCGGTCCGGCCGCGGGTGGCCCAGATCGCCTTCCTGCTCGTCGCGATCTTCCTGCTCACCAACAAGGTGTGGAGCCCGCAGTACTCCCTGTGGCTGCTCCCCCTGGCCGTGCTGGCCCGGCCACGATGGCGCTCCCTGCTCGCCTGGCAGGCCACGGAGGCGCTGCTGTGGGTGCCCCGGATGCTCTGGTACCTGGGCACGGAGAACAACGGCATCGACGTCGAGTGGTTCTTCCTCGCCGTCGTCGTCCGGGACGTCGCCGTCGTCGTCCTCATGGCGCTGGTCGTGCGGGACGTGCTCGACCCCGACCGGGACGTCGTCCGCACCAGCTGGCCGGGGGTCGACGACCCGGCCGGGGGAGTGCTCGACGGCGCCGTGACCGCGCGGTCCGTCCGGCGGTGGCACGGCGGTGGCACGGCGGTCCTCCGGAGCGCACCGCGGCCAGGTGCCGTCCCGGGCTGCGCTGAGCGCACCCTCCGGGCCCACCCGGCGTGACGGAGCAGGCGCCGCCCCCTGGTCCGGTCAGCCGGTCAGGGCGGCTCTGATGACCGCGATCTCCTCGGCGTGACCGGCCGCATCGCCGGGGGTCTCCAGCACGATCGGGCAGCCGGCGGACCGGGCGACGTCGATCAGCACGTCGGCGGGGATCTCCCCGGCGCCCAGCGGTGCGTGCCGGTCCCGGCTCGATCCGGCGGGGTCCCGGCTGTTGTTCAGGTGGACCAGGTCGATCCGGCCGGTGACCGCACGCACCGCGTCGACGACGGTGCTGAGGTCCCAGCCGGCGGCCCAGGCGTGGCAGGTGTCGAGCACGAACCCGGCGCCGAACTCCCCGACGGCGTCCCACAGCCGGCCGAGGGCGTCGAGGTCGCGGGCCATGGCGTTCCCGCCGCCCGCCGTGTTCTCGATCAGCACCGGGACGGGGAACCCACCCTGCTCGGCCTGGCGGGCGAAGGTCTTGCGCCAGTTGTCCACGCCCACCGCCGGGTCGTCCTCGGCCAGGACGTGGCCGCCGTGCACCACGAGGCCACGGGCGCCGACATCGGCGGCGGCCTGCGCGTGCTTGCCGAGCAGCGTGCGGCTGGGGATCCGGATGCGGTTGTTCGTCGTCGCCACGTTGAGCACGTAGGGCGCGTGCACGAACACCGCGACGCCGGAGGTCTGCAGCTGCGCGGCGTCCGGGCGGGGGCGGGGCGCCTTCCAGCCCTGCGGATCGGCGAGGAACACCTGGACGCCGTCGGCATCCATCTCGGCCGCGCGGGCCAGCGGCCCGCCCTGGTCCAGCTCGCCGTCGTCGGTCAGGCCGGCGCCCACGTGTACGCCGATCGGGTGCTCTGCCATGCCGGATCTCCGATTCTGGTCGAGTTCCTCGTCTCCCCGTATCGCTTGTGTCACATGAACGTTGGATTCGTGACGGGGGTTACCCGCCGGTAGCGGTGTGACGTCGACGTGGAGGTAGCAGAACATGGCGACGGGTCGCATCCGTCGCACTGCCCGCCGACGGCGACCGTGCCGATCCGGGACCTGACCCAGCTGGTCGTCTCCGTCGACCAGGGCGGGTCGGTCACCTTCGTCAACGAGCTCCGGGACAGGACGGTCGAGGTCGGCGGCGCCGTGCTACCGGCGCTGGTCGACGTCACGGCCAGGACCCAGGTGACCCTCACGGTGCCGTCGGGGCGGAAGGCGCTGGCCCCCGGCGCCGCTCTCACCGAGACGTTCGACCGCAGCTGCGTCGCCGGTTGCTGGTTGACCTTCACCTACACGTACGAGAGCGGCGCGGCGCTCACCCAGCCGCTCCTGGACGCGGCGGCCGCGCTCCTGCCCCCGCTCCCACGGCCGCAGCCGCTGGTCGTCAACACGCTCCTCCCGCTGCCCGACCTCGCGGGCGCGAACCTGCCGCCGCTCCCACCGCTGGCGCTGCCCGAGGCGCCGCAGGGCACCCCGCCGCCACCCACCGACCCGGCCGCACCGGCGCCCCCACCGACCGGTCAGGCCCCGAGCCCCGAGGTGGCGCCGGCTCCGTCGCCGCAGGACGTCCCGGGCCGCCGGTACACCTACGACACCGCGGCCGGGGTGCCGCGCAGCTCGCCCCGGGCACCCGCTCGGCCGCCGCGGCCTTCGACCCGTCCCGCTCCGTCGTCCCCGGCTCGCCTTCCGGCAGCACCGACCGCACCGGCAGCACGGACCGCACCGGTGCCGGTGGCGTCACGGGCTCCTGCGACGGTGCCTCGGTCCCGGTGTTCGGCCAGCTCGCCGGTCTGGGCTCCTCCGGGCCGGACGGGGAGACGGCCGACCAGGTCGCCACCGTGTCGGGGGCCGACCCGGTCACCCTGCCGACGGCCGCGCTCGCCGCCGTCGTCGCGCTGGCCGCCGTCACCCCGGCGCTCGTCCGCACCACACAGGCAGCGCGCGAGACCCGCTGATCGCCAGGCGTCACCGCGACGGCCGTCGTCGTCCCCCGCGGCCGCGCCTGGTGGCCGGATCCGCAGCGCTGGTAGCCTGAAGCCGCGCGTTCCGGCTCCAGCCGGGGCGCGCGACGCGTGTACGACCCTCCTGCTGCAGATTCCCTGCAGCCGCTGAGACCAGAGGAGGTGGGGTTCTCCGTGCGTCATTACGAACTGATGGTCATTCTCGACCCCGATCTGGAGGAGCGCACGATCGCGCCCTCGCTCGACCGGTTCCTGACCGTCATCACCAACTCCGGTGGCAACGTCGGCAAGGTCGACATCTGGGGCCGCCGTCGCATGGCCTACGAGATCAACAAGCAGGCCGAGGGCATCTACGCGGTCATCGACATCGATGCCGAGCCCGCTGCGGTCTCCGAGCTCGACCGGCAGCTGAACCTGAACGAGTCGGTCCTGCGCACGAAGCTGATGCGGCCCGAGGTCCACTGACCATGGCCGG
Organism: Blastococcus sp. SYSU DS0973; assembly: GCF_054051055.1. Classification (NCBI taxonomy): domain Bacteria; kingdom Bacillati; phylum Actinomycetota; class Actinomycetes; order Geodermatophilales; family Geodermatophilaceae; genus Blastococcus; species Blastococcus sp. SYSU DS0973. Next base: position 44,121 of record NZ_JBJHAN010000010.1, on the reverse strand, counting down.
CGAAACCGTCATCACCGTCATCGGCAACCTGACCGCCGATCCGGAGCTGCGCTTCACGCCGTCGGGAGCTGCCGTCGCCAACTTCACCGTGGCCTCGACGCCCCGGACCTTCGACCGCCAGTCGCAGGAGTGGAAGGACGGCGAGGCGCTCTTCCTCCGCTGCAACGTCTGGCGTCAGGCCGCGGAGAACGTGGCCGAGTCGCTGACCCGCGGATCGCGCGTCATCGTCAGCGGCCGCCTGAAGCAGCGCTCGTTCGAGACGAAGGAAGGCGAGAAGCGCACCGTCGTCGAGCTCGAGGTCGACGAGATCGGCCCGTCGCTGCGCTACGCCACGGCCAAGGTCACCCGCGCCTCGCGCGGTGAGGGCGGCGGTGGCGGCGGCTTCGGCGGTGGCGGCGGCGGCGGCTTCGGTGGTGGCGGCGGCGGGGCGAGCGACCCGTGGTCGACGCCTGCCGGGCCGTCCGACGAACCGCCGTTCTGAGCAAGGACCCCGTCCCCCTCACCACTCGCGAGCTCGCGGTGGACCTCTGGACGGGGCCACACAAACCGTTCGATTCTGGAGAACCAGGTGCCCAAGCCCCCTGTTCGCAAGCCCAAGAAGAAGGTCTGCCAGTTCTGCAAGGACAAGGCGACCTACGTCGACTACAAGGACACGACGCTGCTGCGGAAGTTCATCTCCGACCGCGGCAAGATCCGTGCCCGCCGTGTCAGCGGCAACTGCAGCCAGCACCAGCGTGACGTCGCCACGGCCGTGAAGAACAGCCGTGAGATGGCGCTGCTGCCCTACACCTCGACGGCGCGCTGATCATGAGCACGATGAAGCTGATCCTCACGCAGGAGGTCACCGGTCTCGGGTCCTCCGGCGACACCGTCGAGGTCAAGGGCGGCTACGGCCGCAACTACCTCCTGCCCCGCGGGCTGGCCATCGTGGCCACCCGGGGTGCCGAGAAGCAGGTCGAGTCCCTGCGCCGGGCGCGTGCCGCCCGCGAGGTGGCCTCCCACGAGGAGGCGCAGGCCCTGGCCGGCCGTATCAACGGCCTGACCGTCCAGGTGCCGGCGCGCGCCGGTGACGGTGGTCGCCTGTTCGGCCGGGTCACCACCGCCGACGTCGCCGCCGCGGTCACCGCGGCCGGCGGCCCGGCGCTCGACCGTCGCCGGATCGAGCTGCCCAGCAGCATCAAGACCACGGGTCAGCACACCGTCACCGTGCGGGTGCACCCCGAGGTCACCTCTCAGCTGACGATCGACGTCGTCGCCGAGTAAGGAAGGGGCCCTCCCCCGCGGAGGGTCGCTGCACTGCCCACGAGGGGCGTCGGACATCCTGTCCGGCGCCCCTCGTTGCGTTCGCGGCCCTCCAAAGGCCCCAGGAGCGTGGCGGCCACCCGGGAGGTTCCCGCGTGCCCGGCGGAACGGCAGCAGAGCTCCCGGAGCGCGCAGGAGGCCGGGCGATGCTCTCACCCGGCCGCGGGGACCGCCCGGTGCAGGCTGTGACTCGTGGTGCGACGGCCGGAAGTTTCTCGAAAAGTTTCTTCCGTCCACACCCGGTGGGCGGCAAGCGTGCAGGTCGCACGGGGTGCGCGCCCGGAGGGGAGCCCGCCGTCCCCCGCCTCCTCCACATGTCGACACGCCTCCGTCCACCGACTTGTCCACAAGTTGTGCAGATCGACGTGCACAACGGTGGTGGACTCTCCCGCCGCGGCTTCCTAACGTCCTCTCCGGCCACCACGGGGACGGCGAACTGTCGGTCCCCTCCGGTAGGCATTGATCGAACCGACGTTCGGTCCGGCGCCGCCCGCCGAGCTCGCGTACTTCCCCTGCGCGCAGTGGTCATGCGGGCGCGCCCGCAAGGAGATGGAGGTACCCCCGTGGCGGTGGCCGACGAGTTCAGCCGACCGTCCGTGACGGCGCCGGAGTACGACCGGCAGCCGCCTCAGGACGTGGCGGCGGAGCAGTCGGTGCTCGGCGGCATGCTGCTGAGCAAGGACGCGATCGCCGACGTCGTGGAGGTCTTGCACGGCAACGACTTCTACCGTCCGGCGCACCAGGTGATCTTCGACTGCATCCTGGATCTCTACGGGCGCGGTGAGCCCGCCGACGCGATCACCGTCGCCGCGGAGCTCAACCGCACCGACCAGCTGTCCAAGATGGGCGGCGCCGTCTACCTGCACACGGTCATCGCCTCGACGCCGACCGCCGCGAACGCCGGCTACTACGCGGCGATCGTCGCCGAGCAGGCCGTGCTGCGGCGCCTGGTCGAGGCCGGCACCCGCGTCGTGCAGCTCGGCTACGGCGCGGCCGGGGGCAAGGGGGACGTCGACGACATCGTCGACCGCGCCCAGCAGGAGATCTACGACGTCACCGAGAAGCGGATGAGCGAGGACTACGCGCGCCTCGAGGACGTCCTGCAGCCGACGATGGACGAGCTGGACGCCATCGCCTCCCGGGGCGGCACCGCGCGCGGTGTCCCCACCGGCATCCGTGACCTCGACGAGCTGACCAACGGCCTGCAGGCCGGGCAGATGGTCGTCATCGCGGCCCGACCCGGTGTCGGCAAGAGCACGCTGGGCTTGGACATCGCCCGCTCGGCCACGGTCAGGCACCAGATGCCGGCGGTGATCTTCTCGCTCGAGATGAGCAAGCACGAGATCACCATGCGTCTGCTCTCGGCCGAGGCGAAGGTGCCGCTGCACCACATGCGCGCCGGCACCCTCTCCGATGAGGACTGGGCGAAGCTGGCGCGCCGCATGGGTGAGGTGGCCGACGCCCCGCTCTACATCGACGACTCGCCGAACATGACGATGATGGAGATCCGCGCCAAGGCCCGGCGGCTCAAGCAGCGCAACGACCTCAAGCTCGTGGTCATCGACTACCTGCAGCTGATGACGTCGGGCAAGCGGGTCGAGAGCCGTCAGCAGGAGGTCTCGGAGTTCTCTCGCGCCCTGAAGCTGCTGGCCAAGGAGATCGAGGTCCCGGTCATCGCGATGTCGCAGCTGAACCGTGGCTCGGAACAGCGCCAGGACAAGAAGCCGATGCTGTCGGACCTCCGTGAGTCCGGCTCCATCGAGCAGGACGCCGACATGGTCATGATGATCCACCGCGAGGACATGTACGAGAAGGAGTCCCCGAGGGCCGGTGAGGCCGACATCATGCTGGTCAAGCACCGCAACGGCCCGACGGCCAACGTCACGGTCGCCTTCCAGGGCCACTACAGCCGCTTCGTCGACATGGCCAACTAGCCCTCCCGGCAACGTCTGCGGCCGACGCTGCGCCGGACGGCGGTCGGCGCCCCGGGGTGGGCGTCAGGTCGACTTACGTGAACCGGTGACCGGCCGATCTGGTCCGCGCGCCGGCGTGGCGGTGTGTCGTCGGCGGGTCTGGGTGCCGGTGCCCCGTAGCTTCTGCCTGCCCGCGTCGGTGCAGGTCAGAGAAGGGGAAGACGTGACGGGTCGTGCACGCACGAGCAGGCGGCGGCTGCGCGCCGGGGTGGTCACGGCCGCGCTCGCCGCGACGCTGCTGTGGACCGGCCAGGCCGGCGCCGAGACGCCGGGCGCAGGCGAGCCTGCCGGGGACGTCGCCCCGGCCGAGGCGGCAGCCGCCGGCATTCCGGGCATCGACGGTGATCTCGTGGAGGCGAAGTACGCGGCCCTCGGCGGCTCCGCCGGCGTCCTGGGTGCTCCCCTCGACGTCAAGGTGTGCGGCGGCCTCAGCTACTGCCTCCAGACGTTCGAGCACGGCTCGATCTACTGGTTCTCCGGATCGAGTGCGGCATGGGCCTTCACCGATGAGGCCCTGCACGACGCCTGGCTGAGCGCCGGTGGGGGGACCGGCGTGCCGGTGCCGGAGTCGATCGGCAACCCCGTCTCCGACTCCTTCTGCGGCCTGCCCGGCGGCGGCTGCGGGCAGCACTTCGAGCGCGGGTCCATCTACCGCTCGGCCACCACCGCACCGGCGCGGGTCGACGAGGTCACCAGGGCTGGTTGGTCGGCCGAGGGCTGGGAGCGCGGGGCGCTCGGCTACCCCACGACGTCCACCTTCTGCGGCCTGCGCGACGGCGGCTGCGGGCAGCACTTCCAGCGGGGCTCCGTCTACTGGAGCCCGTCCACGGGATCCCGGACCGTGCGCGGACCCGTCGGGAACCGGTGGGCGGGGCAGGGCTGGGAGCGCGGGGCGCTCGGCTACCCCACGACGTCCACCTTCTGCGGCCTGCGCGACGGCGGCTGCGGGCAGCACTTCCAGGGCGGGTCGGTCTACTGGTCGCCGTCATCGGGGGCCCGCGTCGTCGCGTCGGAGGTCGTCGGTCGCTGGGCGGGTCAGGGCTGGGAGAACGGTGCGCTCGGCTACCCGACCTCCGAGCCGTTCGCCGCGGCTGCCTTGGACTGGGTCCGCGGGCAGCACTTCCAAGGCGGGTCGGTGTACCAGACGCGGGCCGGAACGTTCACCGTCCTCGGCCCCATCCGCGACCGGTGGGGAGCGCAGGGTTGGGAGCGCGGAAGCCTCGGGCGCCCGACGTCGGACACCTTCTGCGGCCTGCGCGACGGTGCGTGCGGGCAGCACTTCGACGGCGGTTCGGTCTACCAGACGCGGACCGGCACTTTCACCGTCCTCGGATCGATCAAGACGGCGTGGGCCCGGCAGGGCTGGGAGCACGGCCGGCTGGGCCTGCCGACGAGCGACACCTTCTGCGGCCTGCGGGACGGCGGCTGCGGGCAGCACTTCCAGGGCGGATCCGTCTACGCGGCCGGCCCGGTGACCGGGTGGGGTGGGACGCGGGCCTCCATCGTCCTCGGTCCCGTCCGGGACATCTGGGCTGCTCGCGGCTGGGAGAACGGGCCGCTGGGCTACCCGGTGTGGGATACCTCCGTGCTCACCGACGGATCGTTCTCCCAGCGCTTCTCGGGCGGCGACCTCCGGGTGCGCAACGGCAGGGTGTACTGAGCCGGCGGCTGTCCACGGGAGACCACGCGGCCCGCTCCGGTGTTCGGCTCTACCAGGCGCCGTCCTGGCTCACCCCCGACGGCACCGTCACCCAGACGCCGACCCGGGACGACGGTCCGGCGCCCGTCGAGGGCGAGCGCCTGCCCTTCGTCGCCGTCCTCCCGCCCGGCCCGGCGCCGAACTGAAGAGGCCCAGGACCACCGTGGTCCTGGGCCTCTCCCGTTCGGCGCTACCGCTGGATCAGGCGGCGGCCTTCTGCTGCAGGGCGCGGCGGACCTTGGGCCCGCCGGTCGTCATCTTGTACAGCTTGGCCAGCTGCGCCGGGGCGTTCTTCGGCGTCGTCTCGGCCAGCCAGCCGTTGGGCAGCGACAGGCGGATGACCTTGTGCCACGCGCTCGCGACCTGCTTGTACAGCGGGGCGGAGTGGTAGGTGAGGCCGTACCGGTCGAAGATGTCCTTCACCTTCGGCGCGATCTCCGCGTAGCGGTTGCTCGGGATGTCCGGGAACAGGTGGTGCTCCACCTGGTGCGACAGGTTGCCGGTCATGATGTGCATGGCCTTGCTGCCCGAGATGTTGGCCGAGCCGAGCATCTGGCGGACGTACCACTCGCCGCGGGTCTCCCCGTCGATCGAGGTCTTCTCGAAGGTCTCGACGCCCTCGGGGAAGTGCCCACACATGATCACCGAGTGCGACCAGAGGTTGCGCACCACGTTGGCGGTGAAGTTGGCTGCCAGCGTCGGCAGGAACGACGGGCCCGAGAGCAGCGGGTGGACGACGTAGTCCTTGGCCGCCTGGTTGCGGATCTTCTTCAGCACCTGCTTGGTGGCGGCCCGGAACTTGGGGTCGTTGCGGCGCTTCTTCGTGGCCAGGTTCTTGCCCAGCTCGAGGTCGTAGGCGGCGATCCCGTACTCGAAGAAGCAGGCGTTGATGAAGTTCCACAGCGGCTGCGCCAGGTACATCGGGTGCCAGCGCTGGTCCTCGTCGACGCGCATGATGCCGTAGCCGAGGTCGTTGTCCTTGCCGATCACGTTGGTGTACGTGTGGTGCAGCTCGTTGTGCGAGTGCTTCCACTGCTCGGCCGGGCTGGCCATGTCCCACTCCCACGTCGTGGAGTGGATCTTCGGGTCGCGCATCCAGTCCCACTGGCCGTGGAGAATGTTGTGCCCGATCTCCATGTTCTCGAGGATCTTGGCGACCGACAGGCCGGCGGTCCCGATCAGCCACGCCGGCGGGAACTTCGAGAACAGGAGGACGGCGCGGCTGCCCAGCTCGAGCTTGCGCTGCACGTCGATGACGGTGCGGATGTACTTCGCGTCGCTCTCGCCCAGGCTGTCGCGGATCTCCTGGCGGATGGTGTCGAGCTCCTTGCCGATCATCTCGACGTCCTCGGCGGACAGGTGGGCGATCGGGTTCTCGGGCTTCTTCTGGATGACGGTCATGTCCGGGCTCCTGTGGCTCGAGGCGGTCAGTGGTCGATGGCGCAGGCGCCGGCGGCGGCGCTGACGCAGGTCTGGATGAGGACGCCGTCACCGACGTCCTCGGCGGTGGTGATCTCACCGTTGCGCAGGTCACGGACGGCGCCCTCGCGCAGCGGGAGCACGCAGCCGTAGCAGATGCCCATCCGGCAGCCACTGGGCATGAGGACGCCGGCCTCCTCGGCGGCGTCGAGGATCGGCGTGGCGCCGTCGGCCTCGACGGTGGTCCCGCTCTCGGTGAAGCTGACCGTGCCGCCCTCGCCGGTCACGAGGATCCGCGGGCGGAAGCGCTCGGTGTACAGCCGGTCGGCGATGCCGACCGAGGCCCAGTGCTCCTCCAGCGCTTCGAGCATGCCCACGGGGCCGCAGGCCCAGGTGGCGCGCTCGTGCAGGTCGGGCACCAGCTCGGCGATGGACCGGGCGTCGAGCATCCCGGCGCTGTCGGTGTGCTGCTCGATCAGCCGGATCCGGCCCTCGGCGGCCATCTGCCGCAGCTCGGCGCCGAACACGACGTCCTCGGCCGTGGGCGAGGAGTGGACCAGCACGGTGTCGGTGAGCTGGTCGGCGTGGTTGCGCAGGATGCCCATGACCGGCGTGATGCCGGAGCCGGCGGTGACGAACAGCGCCTTCGCCGGCGGCTGCTCGGGGAGGCAGAACTCCCCGGTGGCCTGGTCCAGCTGGATGATCGTGCCGGGGCGGACCCGGTGCACCAGGTGGTTGCTGACCTTGCCGTCGGGGATGGCCTTGACCGTGATGGTGAAGCAGCCGTCGGCGCGGTCGAGGATCGAGGTGATCGAGTAGGCGCGCCACTGGCGGACGCCGTCGATGTCGATCCCGATGCGGACGTACTGGCCCGGGACGTGCGGCAGCCAGTCGCGACCCGGGCGGATCACGATGCTGGCGGCGTCCCGGGTCTCCCGCTGCACGGCCTCGATCCGGCCGCGGAGGGCCGCACCGGAGCGGAGCGGGTCGAACAGGTCGAGGTAGTCGACCGGCAGCAGCGGGGTGGTCACGAGCTCGGCGAACTTGAGCACCCGGTCGCGCAGCGCGCTCCGCGCCGGCGGACGGGCCGCGGCGGGGCGGGGGGCGGTTGCTGTCATGTACATAGCTTTCCCAGTCGGGCAGTCAAATACCTGTGCTCCGGACGTGAATCGGCGGGTAGCTTCTGTTCACCGAAGACAAAGGAGGTCAGATGACACCGGACCCCGCGCCCTTCCCCGAAGCGGTCGCGGAGGCGATGCGCACCGAGCTGCCGAGGGTGGCCGAGCGCGCGGTCGAGGAGATCATCGTCGCGGTGCCCGGCTACGCCGATGCGTTCCTGGGTCCGATGGGGCGCAAGATCTCCACCGCTGTCGAGCTGACCCTCCGTGGGTTCCTCCAGCTGGCCGCGGCCGGCGGCAACGCCGACGCCGGCACGCCCGGGGGGCCGGTCGTCGAGGCCGCGTACGCCCTCGGCAGGGGAGAGGCGCGCAGCGGGCGCTCGATGGACGCGCTGCTGGCCGCCTACCGGGTCGGCGCCCGGGTGTCCTGGCGGGACATGAGCGCCGCCGCGGTCACCGCCGGTCTGGGGCCGGAGGCGCTCGCCCGGTTCGCCGAGCTGGTCTTCGCCTACATCGACCAGCTGTCCGCCGCGAGCGTCGCCGGCCACGCCGACGAGCTGGCGTCCAGCGGCCGGGCCCGCCAGCGCATGCTCGAGCGCCTGGCGCACGGGCTGCTCACCGGCGGCCCGCACACGGAGCTGGTGGCGCTGGCGCAGCGGGCCGAGTGGACCCCGCCGCGCACCCTCACGGCCGTGCTGCTCCCGGACGGCCGGACCCGGGGCGCGATGGCCTCCCTCGACCCGCGCACGCTCGTCGCCGCCGAGGACGTCCCCGACCTGGACCGGACCGGGGATCTCGCCGTGCTGCTCGTGCCGGACGCCGAGGGTGCCGCCCGCGGGGCGCTGCTGCGCGGGCTCGGGGGCCGAGAGGCGGTCGTCGGGCCGGCGCGACCCTGGTGGAACGTCCAGGCGTCGTACCGCCGGGCGCTGCGGGCGCTGCGCCTGGGGATGACACCGGGCGACGGCGGGCCGCTGGACACCGACGCCCGCCTGGCCGAGCTGGTCGTGCGCGCCGACGAGGACGCCCTGGCCGACCTGCGGGCCCGGGTGCTGGCGCCCCTGGAGTCGGTGGGGGACACCGCGCGCGAGAAGCTGACCGAGACCCTGCGCTCCTGGCTGCTGCACCACGGCCGGCGCGAGCAGGTCGCCGCGGCCCTCTTCGTGCACCCGCAGACCGTCCGCTACCGGATGACGCAGCTGCGGCAGCTCTACGGGCCGCGGCTGGAGGACCCGCAGACGGTCCGGGACCTCACCGTGGCCCTCGGCGTCGTGTTGCCCGCGGCTCCGCCGACGCCGGGCGAGCAGTGACGGCGACGCCCGGGCGGAGCCGGCGACCTGTTCGCCGGCGGACGGCCCGCGCGGCGCACGCTGACCGCGGGCGGGCGAGTCAGACGGGGCGGAGGACGGCGACCAGGAAGTCCGACTCGGGCGTGAACGGCCGCAGGTCCCAGGTGGAGAGCAGCACGTCCGGTGCCCAGCCGGCCGCCCCTGCGTCGGCGAGGAACTCGTCGAACTCGTAACCGCGGCCCGCGCCGAAGCCGATGACGGCCCGACCCTCGGCAGCCACGTGCGCCCGGAGCCGGCGCAGCACCGCACCCCTCGTCGAGGGAGCCAGGAACGCCATCACGTTCCCGGCGCTGATGATCGCGTCGAACGGCTCGGTGATGCCGTGGGCGGGCAGGTCGAGCTCGGCCAGGTCGCCGACCAGCCAGCGCGGGCCGGGGTGGTCCTCCTCCGCGGCGGCGACGAGCACCGGGTCGACGTCGACGCCGACGACGTGGTGCCCGACCTCGTGCAGGTGGGCGCCGACCCGCCCTGGCCCGCAGCCCGCGTCCAGGACCCGCGACCCGCGGGGCAGCATCGCGTCGACCAACCGCGCCTCACCGACCAGGTCCATCCCCTGCTCGGCCAGCGTGCGGAACCGCTGCACGTAGGCCGCCGAGTGCTCCGGGTCCTCCTGGGTCATGCGCGTCCACGTGCTGGGCTCCGGCACGTCGCCTCCTCCTCGATCCGACCAGCAGCCATTCTCGACGATCACCCGCGCGCTCGCCGGAACCCTCGTGACGGCGATGACCGTCGTCCACCTGCCGACGCCCCACCGGGAACGGGTCGCGGGTCCGCTCACTCGGGGACCCGCCAGTCAGGCGGCTCGGCGGGCCGCAGCAGCGGGTCGTCGGCGGCCAGGGTGCGCACCGGCCCAGGGGGCGTCGACGGTCCCTCGAAGCGCACCGTGACCCGGCCGAGGCCCCGCCCCCACACCCAGCCGGCCCCCAGCTCCTCGTGCCGCACGTCCTGACCGGGCCACCATCGCTTCTCGACCGGCAGCTCGGGTTGCTCCGCCGGTTCCTCCGTGCCGGTGGCTGCGGGCTCCTCCGGCACGGACTCCGCGTCCTGGGCGAACAGGTCGCCCTGTGCGTAGAGCGAGAGCCCGGAGACCCCTACGCCCAGCAGCCGCAGCCCTCCGCTGGTGCCGGCCTCGGTGAGCAGCCGACGGGCGGTCGCGGCGATCAGCCGGGCGTCGTCGGTGGGCTGGGACAGCGTCTGGGACCGGGTGATCGTGGTGAAGTCGTACCGCCGCAGCTTCACCGTGACGGTCCGGCCCGAGTACGCCGAGGACCGCAGCCGGTTGCCCACCCGGGTCGCCATCGAGTCGATCTCCCGCCCGAGGACGGCGAGGTCGGTGAGGTCGCGCTCGAACGTCTCCTCGTGCGATACCGACTTCACCTCCCGGTCGGGGACGACCCCGCGGTCGTCGTCCGCCCGCGCCAGCGCGTACAGCCCCGCGCCGTGGGCCCGCCCGGCAAGCGCGACCAGATCGGGCAGCGACTTGGCGGCGAGGTCGGCCACGGTCGACACCCCGACCTGACGCAGCCGCTCCGCCGTCGCGGGGCCGACCCCGCCGAGGCGGGTGACCGGCAGCGGGTGCAGCACGTCGAGCTCGCCGCCCGGCGGGACGACGAGGAGGCCGTCGGGCTTGTCGAGGTCGGAGGCGATCTTCGCCATCAGCTTGGAAGTGCCGATGCCGACCGATCCGGTGACGCCCCCGGTGGCCGCTGCGATCCGCTCCTTGAGGCTCAGCCCCAGTTCCGTCACGCCGGAAACGGAGAGGTCGTGCCCCGGCCTCGCGGCGAGGTCGACGTACGCCTCGTCGATCGAGACCGGCTCGACCAACGGGGAGAGTCCGCGGAGGAGTTCCATGACGACGTCCGAGGTGCGCCGGTAGGCGGCGAACCGGCCGCCGAGGAACGCCGTCCCCGGGGGGCAGCGCCGCCGGGCCTCGGCCGTGGACATCGCCGAGCGTGCCCCGTAGGCCCGCGCCTCGTAGGACGCCGTGGCGACGACGCCTCGTCCACCGACGCCCCCGACGACGACGGGCCGGCCGCGCAAGGAGGGCTTGTCGCGCTGCTCGACGGCGGCGAAGAAGGCATCCAGGTCCAGATGCAGGATGCTCGCCTCCCGCCGCATGCCTCCGATGATCCGCCCCGGGGTGCCACGACGGTGGGAGCGGCCCGCCGTATCGGCTCGGCGCAGGGCCCGGTCGGCCCGGCCCGCTGCGGCCCAGCCTCGCGGAGCGGCGCCGCGCGCCGGGGGACTCCAGCGCGTCGCGACGGCGAAGGCGGCGAGCATCGGCGCGGGTGCGCACGTCGAGCTGGTGCCGGGCGGGCCTCCGTCTTCTCCGTCGTGTTCGTCGGGGCGCGGCTGACGTACCTCGCGGTCGCCGCGCCCCCGACGCTCGTCGACGCCCCGACGAGCAGGCTCATGGGAGCCGCGCGTCCTCGGAAGCGGCCCGACGGCCGAGGCGTGACAGGCCCGCGGCCACCAGCCATGCCACGCCGAGACCGGCGCCCGCACCGGCCACGACCGTGGGCGTCCACGGCGGTTCCTGGCGGACGGCATCACCGGTGGCCGGATTCGTCCAGGTGCATGAGACACCCAGCGGCAGCGTGGATCCGGAGACCAGGACGTGCCACGTCTCGTGCGGTGGGCCGTACGGCACTCCGCGTGAGGTGCACGCCTCGTGGCGGCCGCCGCCGAGCGCTGGCCCCCAGGCCGCCGCCAGCGTGCCCAGCGCCGTCAGGGCGGCGAGTGCCAGCAGGACCGCGCCGGGAAGGGCGCGCAGCGGCCGCCTCGCCCCCCGCTCGGCCGTGCCGCCCCTCATCCTTCGGTGAAGGCGGCGGGAGGCAGCCAGTCGGCGTCGAGCAGCTCGGCGATCTCCTGCAGCGCCGAGGTGTCCGCCCCGGCGGTGGAGCCGCTCACGGCCAGCCGCTCCACCATCACGCGGGCCACCTGCTCCTCGACCGTGTCGGCGGCGAACGCCACCCGCCACGGCGAGGTGCGCCCGTCGCGGTGCGTCCGGCCGGTCACCTGGCGGGCCTGGATGCCGGAGAACCGCGGCTGGTGGAACAACCCCACCCGCGGAGCCTCCGACGCCGACGAGCCGTCGGGCAGCAGCTCACCGGCGTGCAGGCTGATCGACGCGGTCACGGTGAAGACGCAGACGCTGGCCTCGCCGCGCTGGAAGCGCAGCCGCTCGGCCTCGACGTCGAACCGGTCGCGGCCGTAGATGCCGGCGACCGGGATGCCGGCGTCGAGCAGCGCCTCGCGGATCGGGTCGGCCGCGGTCTCGACGAACTCCACCGACACCGCCACCTGCCGCTCGGCCTCCACCTGCGCCCTGATCCAGTCGACGGTGGCCTGCACCCGGATCAGCCCGGCCTTCTGCCGGAACCGCAGCAGCGCCGCCCGGCCGCGCGCGGCCTGCCGCCCGCGCCGGGCCAACTGCATCTCTGCCCGGAACTCCGACCACTCGGCCTCGTACGACGCCCGTTCCGCCGGCGTCAGCAGCACCGGTGTGCCGGTGACCGAGACCGGCCCCCACGGCGCCGGCCGGTGGAGGGTCGCCGGCGGATCGGCGTCGGCCAGCCAGGCCTGCAGTCGGGCCAGGTCGGCCCGGCGGTCGTCGACGTCGTCGGTCCACTGCCAGCCGTAGCGGCCACGTTCCACGTGGAACCTGTGCCGCTCCAGCGCCTTCGGCAGGTCGGCCCACTCCTTGATCGGCTCCCCGTGCCGGGCGGCGAACTCCGGCGCCAGGTACGGCAGTTCGAGCGGCGTGTGGGCCGGTGTGGCCGTCGCGGCCAGCACGTACGGGGGGTCCTTGACCCGGGCGGCGCCGGAGACGGCCTTCCAGTGCTTCCACCGCTGGGTCGTCGTGTGCCGGACCATGTGCGCCTCGTCGGCGACGACGACGTCGAAGCGCAGCTTCGCCACCTTGCCCAGCCGGTCCCAGGTGGTCACGCACCAGCGCAGCCCGCCGTCGCCGAACCCGCCGATCGAGCGCGTCCAGTGCGGGATGGTGATGGCCGCCGGCCGGTCGGCGATCACCAGCACCGTGCGGACGTCGCGCTGCTCGGCGATCGCCTTCACCGCGAGGATCGCCGTGCCGGTCTTCCCGACGCCCGGGTCGTCGCCGAGCAGGAAGACACGGCCGCCCGACGCGGCGTGGGTCGCCACCACGTCGGCGCCGTCGCACTGCTGGTCGCGCGGCGTGAGCTGCCGGGCCTCGGGCAGCGGTCGCGGGACGTCGTTGAGCTCGTCCTCGAGGAAGCGTTCGAGGCCGTACGGCGGCGGGTCGTAAGGCGCGAGCTCGGCCGGGAGCTCCCGGCCGACCCACACGTGCGCCTGCAGGCCCGGGTGCCAGACGGCGCCCGGCGCGGGGGCGCGGAACGGTACGGCCAGCACCCACACCCGCTCCCCCGGACCCGCGGTGGGCAGCTCGGGGGCGGCCTTCCTCGGCGCGGCTGCGTGCGGGGACGCCCTTCTCGGCGCCGCCTTCGCCGGCGACCGGCGGGTGCGCCTGGTGCTGCTCGTCCGGCCGCTGCCGGCGCTCCGGCGTCGTCCTGGCATCCGCGTCCCCCTCGTGCTTTCCTCCGGCACGGTAGAGGCGGGGGCCGACGAGGCCGCGCAGGTGGCCGAGCGCGCCGCCGGATCGCCAGCAACCCCCCCTTCTCCGGCCGCCGTGAATGCGGTAGACCGGTTCCGTCAGAAGCCGGCGCCCGCAGCGACCGCCCGGCGCCGGGCCCCGACCGACCGGACGCGTGGGCGACCCGTCCGCGCCGGAGGGCCCCATGACCCGAGCTACCCGCCTTCTCCTCGCCGTCCTCGTCGCGCTGGCGGCGGGCGTGCTGACCCCGACCGGCGCCTCGGCGGCGGAGCGGACGGTCACCTACACGGTGTCCTCGCGCGGCGGGGTGTCCGGCGACCTCGGGCACTTCGCGGCCGTCGCCCGCGACGCGCTCACCGATCCCCGTGGCTGGAGCCTCGGCGGCACCGTGGCGTTCCAGGAGGTCGGCTCGGGCAGCCACTTCGACCTGATCCTGGCCTCCCCGGCCGTGATCGCTGCCGCGTCGCCCGGCTGCAGCGCCCAGTGGAGCTGCCGGGTGGGGCGCTCGGTCTACATCAACGACGAGCGCTGGCGGTTCGGCACCGCCGCCTGGCCGCACGACCTGTCGCTCTACCAGCGATACGTGATCCTGCACGAGGTGGGGCACTGGATCGGCATCCCGCACACCGACTGCCCCACCCCGGGCCGCACCGCCTGGGTGATGCAGCAGCAATCGATCTCGCTGCAGGGCTGCCGGGCCAACGTGTGGCCGGTGATCGCCGAACGGGAGCAGGCGGGGTCCCGCATGGGGGTTCCGGTCAACTGGTCGGCGGTCGAGGCGAAGTACCGGGCGCTGGGCCGGGAGAGCGGTCTCCTGGGTGCGCCGGTGACGTGGGAGCACGCCGCTCCCGACCAGGTGGGCCGGTACCAGCACTACAGCCGGCCGGACGGTGGCTCGATCTACTGGACGCCGTCCACGGGGGCGCACGAGATCTACGGCCAGATCTGGCAGCGGTGGGCAGAGACGGGCTGGGAGCGGGGGCCGCTGGGTTACCCGGTGACCGGTGAGCTGGGCACGCCGGACGGCCAGGGGCGGTTCAACCACTTCTCCCGGCCCGGTGGTGCGTCGATCTACTCGACCTTGGCGACGGGCACGCACGAGATCTACGGGGCGATCCGGGCGAGGTGGGCAGAGACGGGCTGGGAGCGGGGGCCGCTGGGTTACCCGGTGACCGGTGAGCTGGGCACGCCGGACGGCCAGGGGCGGTTCAACCACTTCTCCCGGCCCGGTGGTGCCTCGATCTACTGGACCGCGGACACCGGTGCGCACGAGATCTACGGGGCGATCCGGACCCGCTGGGCCGAGACGGGCTGGGAGCGGGGGCCCCTGGGCTACCCGGTGACCGGTGAGCTGGGCACGCCGGACGGCCAGGGGCGGTTCAACCACTTCTCCCGGCCCGGTGGTGCCTCGATCTACTGGACCGCGGACACCGGTGCGCACGAGATCTACGGGGCGATCCGGACCCGCTGGGCCGAGACGGGCTGGGAGCGGGGGCCCCTGGGCTACCCGACCAGCGGGGTCGACGACGTCGCGGGTGGCAGCCGGGTCGACTTCCAGGGCGGGTACATCACGCTGGACAGCGCCACCGGCGAGACGGAGGTCGTGCTGGACTGAGCGAGGCGGCGGGGGGCACGTCACCGGGCGGTCTGGTGGAATCGCCCGGTGACGGAGAACCCCGAGGAAGCCCTCGCCGCCCGGACGCTGGGCGAGACCGGACCGCGCGTGGTCTTCGTGCACGGGCTGTTCGGCCAGGGGAAGAACTGGACGACCATCGCGAAGGGCCTGGCCGACGACCACCGGGTGACCCTGCTGGACCTGCCCAACCACGGCCACTCCCCCTGGACCGACCGCATCGACTACGTCGACATGGCGGAGATGGTCGCCGCGGAGCTGGCGTCCTACGGCGAGCCGGTCACGCTGGTCGGCCACTCGATGGGCGGCAAGGTGGCGATGCAGCTGGCGCTGCGCCGGCCGGAGCTGCTGCGGGCCCTGGTGGTCGTCGACATCGCGCCGGTCGAGTACCCGCTGCAGGGAGGACGCACCGAGGACCCCGACGAGGAGGCCTCGCCCTTCGCCGCCTTCATCGCCGCCATGCGGGCCGTCGACCTGGAGGCCCTGGAGTCGCGCGCCGACGCCGAGGCCGCCCTGCGCACCGCCGTCCCCAGCCGGATGGTGCGCAGTTTCCTGTTGCAGAGCCTGAGCCGCGAGGAGGACGGGGACGGGTGGCACTGGCGGCTCAACCTCGAGCTGCTCGACCGCGACCTGGGTGAGCTGCGCGGCTTTCCCGAGCCGCCGCCGGGCGCCACCTTCGACGGGCCGGTGCTCTGGATCGCCGGCGCGAACTCCCACTACGTGCTGCCGGAGGACCGGCCGCACATGGACGCGCTCTTCCCCGCCACCCGGCTGGTGAAGGTCAAGAACGCCGGGCACTGGGTGCACTCCGAGCAGCCCGAGGTGTTCCTCGAGACGCTGCGCCGCTTCCTCCACGCGGTGGAGAAGTGACCGTCACCCGCTCGCTGCTGCTGTTCGCCCTCGCCGCGCTCGCCGAGATCGGCGGCGCCTGGCTGGTGTGGCAGGGCGTCCGGGAGCACCGCGGCTGGGGGTGGATCGGGGCCGGGGTGATCGCGCTCGGGCTGTACGGCCTCGTGGCCACGCTGCAACCCGACGCGCACTTCGGCCGGATCCTCGCCGCGTACGGCGGGGTCTTCGTCGCCGGATCGCTGGCCTGGGGCATGGTCGTCGACGGGTTCCGCCCTGACCGGTACGACGTCGCCGGCGCGCTTCTCTGCCTCGTCGGCGTCGCGGTGATCATGTACGCCCCGCGCGGCGCGTAGCGAGGGCGGACGGCCCCTGCTCGTTCGGGAACCAGGACCGAGGCGGAGAGGTCGACGCAGGCATCCAGCTCAATGACGGCTCGGGGCTCGCGGCTCGCTGAGCTGATGCTGCGCCACGGGGATGGGCGTGCAGCCAGATGTCGTGGTGACGCTGCATCGACTGACGAGGATTTCGTCGAGACCCTGTGATCACCGGGGCGGCGTAGCCGCCTTGGCGTCAAGGGCCGGCGCGGCTGAGGATCTCGGACCCGTCCGGTCGGTAGGTGTGCCAGCGGCCGGTGCCGGGATCTCGCCTCATCGTGAACCGGCCCTCGTGGCACGAGGCGTGGTGCCGTTCGCACAGGAGCGCGCCGTTGTCGCAGCTCGTCGGCCCGCCGTGCGCCCAGTGCACGACATGGTGGACGTCGCACCACTCGGGCGGGGCGTCGCAGCCGGCGAAGACGCAGTGCCCGTCGCGGACCTCGACGGCCCGGCGGATCGCCGCGCTCGCCGTCCGCTGCGCGCGTCCGACGTCCAGCGGCAGCCCGTCCGGGCCGGTGATGACCCGGACGACACTGGCGTCGCAGGCCAGCCGCCGCGCCGTCTCCGGGTGGATGGGACCGGCCCAGGGAACCGCCCGCGACGCCATGGGCGCCGCGCTCGGCGGAGAGCGCGAACCAGTCGATCGTCACGCGTACGTGCGGCCGCTCGCCGCGCACGTCGGGGAGCGAGCCGCCGTCGAGAGCTCCCCGGGCGAGCGCGACCAACGCATCGGCCTGCCGTTCGGCGTGCGAGCGGGGATCGCCGGCCGTGCGGTCGCCGTTCATGAGGGCGCCGAGCGTGGTGTGCAGGTACTCGCCACCCACAGCATCCAGTTCGCCCCGCACGTGCACGCGTCCGTCCAGCCCGGACGACATGGTGAACCGGCGGCGGACGTCGGCGGCGTCGTCCAGCGTCCCGTCGGGGTCCACCCCGGCGACCCACTGCTTGACGCCCCAGGCCGTCTCGTGCGGGGCCGTCGCACGAGCGAGGCCGGCCAGGATGCCGTCGGTCTCGCCGAGGTCGATCCCCGCAGCGGCCGCCCGGGCGATGCGGCCGGGCGTCATGGCCTTCGTGATGACGCGGGCGTGCACCGCGCTGATCTCCCCGGTGGCGAAGGCCGCCGCGGTGTGCGGGAGCTGCTCCAGCCGTCGGCCGGTCGACACCGTCGCCGTCGCCTGCTCCGGAGCCATCCGGCAGCTGCCGCGCAGCCAGGCCTTCATCGAGACCGCACCGTCGCGGCGGTACGCCGCCCGGAGGTCGGCCGCGCGGACCGCGGAGGTCAGCGCCGCCGCAACCCGGTTGGCGGTGACCGACGGTTCGCCGACGAGGTCGAGGAGCGTGTCCTCGGACAGTTCCGCGAGGTCGATCCCGGCCAGCTCGTCGAGGGCGGACAGCAGCTCGGACACCGTGCCCCTCCTTCCGGTCCGCGACCTCGTCGACGCACCCGGGCTAGGCCGCGGGTAGGACAGAAAAGAGCAGGTCAGCAGGCGTATCGGCAGAAATGATCGGTGCCGCCGCACTGACCTGCGGGACGACATGGGAGCGGCCGACCCGGCAGAGGGCTGATGTCGGGTTCTTCCCCCGATGCTTCTCCTGCGGCATCGCGTCCGCCGGCTTCTGGGCCGCGCCCGCGGCTCTGGAGAGCTCGGCACGCCGCTGCCATCCTGACCGCGTGCGGCAGGAGTCGGTGGTGCACCGCCTGGACCCCGTGCTGCGCCCGTACGTCGCAGCCGCGGTCGGCTACCGGCACGAGGGCTTCCCGCCCGGCGAGCACCTGGGCCTGCCCTCGCCCTGGCTGACCGTCGTCGTGACGCTGGACGAACCGCTGCAGATGGCCGCCCACCCCGACCCGGCCCAGGCTCCCGGGCGGTTCGACGCGCTCGTCGGCGGGCTGCACACCCGGCCGGCGCGGATCGTGCATCCCGGCCGGCAGGCGGGCGTGCAGCTGTCGTTGACGCCACTGGGCGCCCGGGCCCTGCTCGGTTGCCCGGCCGGGGAGCTCGCCTCGACCGACGTGCCGCTCGAGTACCTGCTCGGTCCCGCGGGCACCGAGCTGACCGACCGGGTGCGAACCGCCGGCGGCTGGGCGGACCGGTTCGCCGCCCTGGAGCAGGTGCTGCGACGGGGGCTGAACCTCGATGCCGGCCTCCCGCCCGAGGTGGCAGAGGCGTGGCGGCTGACGACGGCGACGGGAGGGCGCATGCCGGTGGCCGAGGTGGCCCGGCGGACCGGCTGGTCGGTCCGGTACCTGGAGAAGCGGTTCCGCGCCGAGACGGGGCTGAGCCCCAAGGAGGCGGCCCGGGTGGTGCGGTTCGACCGGGCCCGGCGAGCGCTGGCCGCGCGCGTCGCCGCGGGCCGGGCGGCCGACCTCGCGTCGCTCGCGGTGGCCGGCGGCTTCAGCGACCAGGCCCACCTCACCCGTGAGTGGCGCGCCTTCTCCGGGTTGCCGCCCACCCGCTGGCTGGCCGCGGAGTTCGGGAACGTACAAGACATCCAGGCCGTCACCAGCGCACTCTCGGCGTCATGACGACCTCCCAGCAGACCGCGCCGCCCCCGCAGGTGTGGCCGGCATTCCGTGCCCGCGACGCCCGTGCGCTCATCCGGTTCCTCGTCGACGCCTTCGGCTTCGAGGAGACCGCCGTCTACGGCGAGGGCGACCGCGTCGACCATGCCCAGCTCGACTGGCCCGAGGGGGGCGGGGTGATGCTCGGCTCGGCGCGCGAGGACCCGGACGACCCCTGGCCGGCCCGGCCGGGCACCGCCGCCTGCTACGTGGTCACCGCCGACCCCGACGGCCTGCACACCCGGGCGCGCGCCGCCGGAGCCGAGATCGTGCGGGCCCCGTACACCACCGACCACGGGTCGCGGGATGTCGAGGTCCGTGACCCGGAGGGCAACCTGTGGCAGTTCGGCACCTACCGCGGTGAGCCACGACGGCCACGCTGACCGCGTGGCGCGCCGTCCTGCCGGGGCCGGCCCTGCACTGCGCGCGGTCGTGGACTCCTGCGTGCGCTCATGCCACACTCCCCCGCCAGGGGCGTGCGAGCTGCCGCGCGTCGATCCTCGATCCCCCCGGGAGATCCCCATGCGCGTGCGCCGACTGCTGACCTGCGCTCTGGCGGTGCTGACCGTGGGGGCCCTGGGGTCCTCACCGGCGGCGGCGATCGCCAACGGCGCGATCGCAGACGACGGGCAGTTCCCCTTCGCGGTCAAGCTGACGATGACCGGGATCCAGCCCACCGGTGGCGCTCCGTACGACAGTGCCTGCTCAGCGGCGCTGATCTCCGAGCAGTGGCTCATGACCGCCGGACACTGCTTCCACGACGGCGATCGCAACCGGGTCAGCGGTACGCCCCGGTACTCGGTCACGGCCACCTTCGGCACGGTGAACACGGTCTCCGACCCGGGACTGACCCGTACGGTCGACTGGGTCGAGCAGTCGCCGGAGAACGACATCGCGCTGGCCAGGCTCACCGACCCGGTGACCGGCGTCGCGCCGTTGGCGCTCAGCTCCCGGCAGCCCGGCCGGGGGCAGGTGCTGTCCTTCGCCGGCTGGGGCGCCACGACCAGCGACGGCGGCCCGAGCGAGCAGCTGCACTGGGGACAGGTGAAGGTGAGCAACGTCCGGCCGACGACGGTGATGGTCAAGGGCCACTGGCCGGCGAAGGACACCAGCGCCTGCCCCTACGACTCCGGCGCCCCGTACTTCGACACGTCCGGACCGGCGCCGGTGCTGGTCTCCGTGGAGAGCACCGGGCCGGCCTGCCCCCACCGGCGGGAGGAGACCACCGCGCGCGTCGACGTCGTCGCCGACTGGGTGCACGGGACCATGACCGACCCGTCCTGAGCAACGCGGGGTGGCGCAGCCCGGGAGGTCCGCGGCGGCGCCGACGGCGGTCCGGGTCGCGGCGGAGGCCGTGGGCACGCCAAGATCACCGCATGAGCGACGCACGTGCCGGACAGCCCGCCCAGCCCGCCGACCTGATCGACGTCGCCGCGTTGGTCAGCGCCTACTACACGGTGGAGCCGGACCCGGCGGAGCCCGCGCAGCAGGTGGCGTTCGGCACCTCCGGCCACCGGGGGTCGGCGTTCGACGCTGCCTTCAACGAGGCGCACATCCTCGCGACGACCCAGGCGATCTGCGAGTACCGCGCGGCGCAGGGCTATGACGGGCCGCTCTTCCTCGGCCGGGACACCCACGCGCTGTCCGAGCCCGCCTGGGCGACGGCGCTCGAGGTGCTGGTCGCCAACGACGTGACCGTCCTGGTCGACGCCGGCGGGCGGTACACCCCCACGCCGGCGATCAGCCACGCCATCCTGCGGGCCAACGCCGGACGCACCTCGGGGATGGCGGACGGCATCGTCGTCACCCCGTCGCACAACCCGCCGCGCGACGGCGGGTTCAAGTACAACCCGCCCAACGGCGGTCCCGCGGACACCGACGCCACCGGCTGGATCGCCGGGCGGGCCAACGAGCTGCTGCGCGCCGGGCTGAGCGGGGTGCGCCGGGTTCCGCTGGACCAGGCCCGCTCGGCCGCGGAGACCTACGACTTCCTCGGCAGCTACGTCGACGACCTGCCCTCGGTGGTCGACCTCGACGCGATCCGCGACGCCGGTGTCCGGATCGGCGCCGACCCCCTCGGCGGCGCCAGCGTCGACTACTGGGCCGCCATCGCCGAGCGGCACCGGCTCGATCTGACGGTGGTCAACCCGCTGGTGGACCCGACCTGGCGGTTCATGACGCTGGACTGGGACGGCAAGATCCGGATGGACTGCTCGTCCCCGTCGGCGATGGCCTCGCTGGTCGACCGCCGCAACGAGTTCCAGATCGCCACCGGCAACGACGCCGACGCCGACCGGCACGGCATCGTCACCCCCGACGCCGGCCTGATGAACCCCAACCACTTCCTCGCCGTCGCGATCGCCTATCTGCTCAGCCACCGCCCGGGGTGGGCGAAGGACGTCGCCGTCGGCAAGACGCTGGTGTCCAGCTCGCTCATCGACCGGGTCGTGGCCGATCTCGGCCGGCGACTGGTCGAGGTGCCGGTCGGCTTCAAGTGGTTCGTGCCGGGACTGCTGGACGGGTCGGTCGGCTTCGGTGGCGAGGAGTCGGCCGGCGCCTCGTTCCTGCGCCGTGACGGCGGCGTCTGGACGACGGACAAGGACGGCATCCTGCTGGCACTGCTGGCTGCCGAGATCCAGGCGGTGACGGGCCGGTCCCCCTCCAAGCTGCACCGGCAGCTCACCGACCACTTCGGGGAGTCCGCCTACGCCCGCATCGACGCCCCCGCCTCCCGGGAGCAGAAGGCGGCGCTGGGCAAGCTCTCCCCCGAGGCCGTCTCGGCGACCGAGCTGGCGGGCGAGCCGATCACCGCCAAGCTCACCCGGGCACCCGGCAACGACGCCCCGATCGGCGGGCTCAAGGTGACGACGGAGAACGCGTGGTTCGCCGCCCGCCCGTCCGGCACCGAGGACGTCTACAAGATCTACGCCGAGTCCTTCCGCGGTCCCGAGCACCTCGCGCAGGTGCAGGAGGAGGCCCGGGCCGTCGTCGGCGAGGCGCTCGGCGGGTAGGTGGCGCCGGGCGTGCGGCCGGACCACCCGCCCGGGCGGGTGATCCGGCCGCGTCGGAGCCGGTGCCGGCCGGGTCGCGGCCTGGGCGCAGGGCTGAGGGAGGACGTCCGGCTCAGCGGCGGGGAGCTGACCGGCGGCGGGCCTTGTCGGCGTACATGTCGTCGTCGGCGGCCCGCACCACCCGCTCGTCGACCGCCCCGGGCTCCTCGCCGCCCAGCGCCGTGCCGATGCCGATGCTGATGCCGACCGGGACCCGGGTGCCGTCGAGGTCCAGCGGCTCAGTGACCGTGGTGCGCAGCCGGTCGGCCAGCGCCTCGGCGTCCGCCGGCTCGGTGTTCTCGCAGACGATGCTGAACTCGTCGCCACCCAGCCGAGCCGCGGTGTCGCTGGCCCGCAGCACCGACCGCAGCCGCTCGGCGAAGGACACGAGCACCTGGTCGCCCATCGGGTGACCCAGCTCGTCGTTGATCGCCTTGAAGCCGTCCAGGTCGATGATGAGCACGCAGGTCGGGGTGTTCTCCCGGTGCCCGCGGTCGAGGGCGTGCCGCAGCCGGTCGCGGAACAGCAGCCGGTTGGGCAGCCCGGTGAGCGGGTCGTGCAGCGAGCGGTGCACCAGCTGCGCCTCGAGCGCCTTGCGCTCGGTGATGTCCTCGACGATGAGCACCAGGTGCGCCGCCTGCCCGTCGGTCTCGGGGACCCACGAGGCGGTGATCTGCACCGGCACGTCGGACCCGTCCGCCCGCGCCAGCCGGGTCTCGTGCCGCATCGGCCGGTCGGGGTGGGCGGTGAGCGTGGCGTGCGCCTCCTGCGCGGCGGTGACCGCGTCGGGGTGCACGAACTCCATCATCGAGCGCCCGTGCAGCTCGTCCGGTCCTCGGCCGACCATCTCCGACAGCGCGGGGTTGACGTCGACGAGCAGGCCGTCAGGGGTCGTCAACGCGATCCCCATCGGCGCGTTGGCGAAGACGCTCCGCCGATCCGCCGGGGGCAGCGTGCCGGCCACCTCGCTCACTCCACACCTCCCGTGCTGCGCCCATCTTGCGGGACGGGGCCGTCGGTCTGCTCCTCGGACCGGCCGCCGTCGAGCCGGACCGCCTGATCGGGGGAACGCCGGGCGGACGGGGCAGGATGCGGATGTACCCGCTGCCGCACCGAGGAGATGCAGATGAACGAGTTCGACCTGGTGCTGCCCACCTCCGTCGACATCCGCGAGGTGGGCATGCGCGACGGGCTCCAGCTGGAGGCTCCCGTGCCGCTGGAGGCCAAGCTGGAGATGCTGGAGGCGCTGGTGGCCACCGGCGTCCGGCGGATCGAGGTGACGTCGTTCGTGTCGCCGAAGGCGGTGCCCGCGCTGGCCGACGCCGACCAGGTCGCCGCCGAGCTGGGCCGGTGGCCCGAGGTGCACTGGTCGGCGCTGGTGGCCAACCCGCGCGGCGCCGTCCGCGCCGTCGACGCCGGCATCGCCGACCTGGAGTACGTCGTCTCGGCCTCCGACGGGCACAGCCGGGCCAACGCCGGGCGGAGCACCGCCGAGGCCCTGGCCGCGGTGGGCGAGATCGCTGGGCTCGCCCACGGCGCCGGCGGCTCCCTCGAGGTGATCATCGCGACCGCCTGGGACTGCCCGTTCGAGGGCCGCACACCGGTGGTCCGCACGGTCGACGTCGCGCGCGCCGCCGTCACCGCCGGCGCCGACCAGCTCTGCCTGGGCGACACCATCGGGACGACCACGCCGCTGCGCGTGGTCACCCTGCTCGACGCCGTCCGGCGGGCCTGCCCGGGCATCGCCGTGGGCGTGCACTTCCACGACACCCGGGGCACCGGTCAGGCCAACGCGCTGGCCGCTGTGCAAGCGGGCGTCACCCAGCTCGACGCGTCGGTCGGCGGTCTGGGGGGCTGCCCGTTCGCCCCGGGCGCCAGCGGCAACATCGCGACCGAGGAGCTGGTCTACATGCTGGAGGAGTCCGGGGTCCGCACCGGTGTGGACCTCGACCGGCTGCTGACGGCGGCCCGGATCACCGAGCAGGCCGTCGGGCACGAGCTCCCCAGCTCGCTGCACCGCGCCGGTGGCCGGTCGGTCCCGCGCGCCGCCGGGGACCGCTGATGCCGGCCGACGCGGTACCCGACCCGCCGCGGATCGTCGACCCCCGGGTGCTGCGCGACGTGCTGGGCCACTTCGCCTCCGGGGTGACCGTGGTCACGGCGAACACCCCGGACGGGCCGATCGGGTTCACCTGCCAGTCCTTCAGCTCCCTCTCCCTCGACCCTCCGCTGGTCGCCTTCGCCCCGGCGCGCACCTCCCGCACCTGGACGCGCCTGCGGGAGATCGGGCGGTTCTGCGTCAACGTGCTGGCCGAGGGGCAGGACGCCGTCTCGCAGAACTTCGCCCGGTCCGGCGCCGACAAGTTCGCGGGCGTGCCCTGGCGGGTGAGCGCCCACGGCTCCCCCGTGCTCGACGACGTGGTGGCCTGGATCGACGGCGAGCTGTGGGCGGAGTACGACGGCGGCGACCACACGATCGTCGTGGCCCGGGTGCTCGACCTGGGGGCCGCGCCCGACCGCCGTCCCCTGCTCTTCCACCGCGGCGCCTATGGGCTGCTGCGCGACCGCGAGGACTGACTGCGGTTCCCGGGAGCCGTTCCGGGGCACCGTCCGGAGCGGATGCGCACGCCCCGGACGGAGGAGGGACCCGATGGGACTGCTCGACCGGCTGCTCGGCCGCAGACGGCGCGACGACCACGGCGACAGCCGGCAGTACCACCGGCGCGACGGCGGGTGGTACGCCTACGACGACCGCCCCGCCCGGCCGACCGCGCCGGGGTCGGCCGACCAGCAGGCGATCGAGCGCTACCGCTACCTCCTCCGCACCGCACCGCCGGACCAGATCGAGCAGGCGCACGCGGAGGCGTTCGCCCAGCTCACCCCCGAGCAGCGCCGGGAGGTGCTGGCCCAGCTGAGCGACGCCGTTCCGGCCGGCGAGCGGCCGGCCGGCGATGATCCGCGGACGCTGGCCCGAGCCGCGACCCGGGCCGAGCTGCGGCAGCCGGGCTTCATGGAGCGCACCTTCGGCGCCGCCGGAGGCGGGTACGGGCGTCGTGGCTACGGCGGCGGCTACGGGTACGGCGGCCCCGGCATCGGCGGGATGATCGGCGGCAGCATGCTCGGCACCATCGGCGGCCTCGTCGTGGGGACTGCGGTCGCCGACGCGCTGTTCGACACCGGCCTGGGCGACGGCGGGCTGTTCGGCGGGGGCGACGAGGATGCCCACGCCGCGGGCTACGAGGACGGCGCAGGAAGCTGGGGCGACCCCGGTGGCGACTACGCCGGTGGCGACTTCGGGGGCGGGGGCTTCGGTGGTGGGGACTTCGGCGGTGGTGACTTCTGAGCCCTGGGTAGCCCGACCCACCCGCTCGCGGGTCGGTCGCAGGAGCCGCGTCGGCCGGAGCGGGGGTCCCGCAGGAGAGCGGGACTAGTCGGGCACCGCACCCCGGCTCCGCCGGGACCGCGCCAGCAGGGCCAACCCCAGCACCGGCAGCAGGAGCGGTACGTAGCCGTAGCCCCGGCCGTAGCCGGACCACACCGTCTCGTCGGGGAAGGCCGCGGGATCGGCCAGCGACAGGGTGCCCACCACCAGGACGCCGACCAGCTCGACCACGATCGCGGCCAGCGCCGTCCGCCGGCCACCGCGCCCACCGCGGGCCAGCCCGACCGTGGCCACCACGTAGACCACGGCCGCCAGGGCCGAGAGGAGGTAGGCCACGGGCGCCTCGTCGAAACGGGTGGCCAGCTGCACCCCGGCCCGGGCCCCCGCCGCAAGGGCGAAGATGCCGTAGACCAGCACCAGCACGCGCGCTGGTCCGGCGGTGCCGCCCGGAGCGGCCGGTTCCGCCGGCCGCCCGAGACCCCGCTCACGCACCGGTGGCCTCCCAGAGCTGCAGCAGCCGCCACACCATGACGCCCACGGCGGCCGCTGCCACCGCGAGCACCGTGCCGGCCCAGCGGGTCGGCTCCGCCCGGGCCCACAGCACACCGGCGACCGGGATGAGCAGCACGCCGACCAGGTAGCCCAGGAACGAGGGGGTGTCGGCGGGGGCGTCGCCCCCGGCCATGGCCGCGCCGGCCAGCACGGCCTGGACAAGCAGCAGCGCCAGGAGCAGGCCCGCGCCGGCCAGGTGCAGGACGCCGATCCTCCGGCGCGCGGCCGTGGAGCCGAGCCCGAGGACGACGACGAGGGCCGCGACGACGGTGACGGCGACGACGAGCGGCAGCGTCACCGGACCCCTCCGGGGCGGACAACGGGAGCCGGCACCCACCCATCCTCCCGCCGCCCTCCCGCCGACCGACGCGGGGGGCGCGGGTCGGCCCTCAGCGGTGCACGGTCGACATGTCCGCGTAGCGGTCCCCGGCGGTCGCGCCGGGAGGCGCCACCTCGTCCAGGCGGCGCAGGTCCTCGTCGGTCAGCTCCAGGTCGGCGGCCGCGGCGTTCTCCTCCAGGTAGCGCACCCGCTTGGTGCCGGGGATCGGGACGACGGCCGGTGCACCGTCCCCGCCGCTGCGGGCCATGACCCAGGCGAGCGCGAGCTGCCCCGCCGTCACGTCGTGCTCGCGCGCCAGCTCGGCGACCCGGTCCACCAGCCGCATGTTGTGCGCCAACGCCTCGCCGCGGAAGCGCGGGTCGGTCCGGCGGAAGTCGTCGGGTGCGAGCTCGTCGGTGCCGCTGATCCGGCCGGAGAGGAAGCCCCGGCCGAGCGGCGAGTACGCGACGAATCCGATGCCGAGCTCGGCGCACGTCGCGAGCACGCCGTCCCGCTCCGGGTCCCGGGCCCACAGCGAGTACTCGGTCTGCACGGCCGTGACCGGCTGGACCGCGTGCGCCCGCCGGATGGTCTCCGGTGCGGCCTCGGAGATGCCGGCGTGGCGGATCTTGCCCGCCCGCACCAGCTCCGACAGCGCACCCCAGGTGTCCTCGATCGGCACCGAGGTGTCCACCCGGTGCTGGTAGTAGAGGTCGATGACCTCCACGCCGAGGCGACGCAGCGAGGCGTCGCAGGCGCGGTGGACGTACTCCGGTCGGCCGTTGATGCCCAGGCGGGAGCCGTCCTCGGCGCGCTCGTTGCCGAACTTGGTCGCCAGCACCACCTCGTCCCGCCGGCCGGCGACCGCGCGACCGACCAGCAGCTCGTTGGTGGACGGGCCGTACATGTCGGCCGTGTCGAGGAAGGTCACCCCCAGGTCCAGCGCCCGGTGGATGGTGCGGACCGCTTCCGCCTCGTCCCGCTCCCCGTAGAACTCGCTCATCCCCATGCAGCCCAGCCCCTGGGCGGAGACGGACAGGCCGGCGAGCTCTCGCGTTCGCATGCCGACCTCCTGCCCGGCTGAGGTCCCGCCAACCGTCCGGGCACCCCCGGTGTGGATCGTGGACGACAGGTGTGGCAGGTTAGGCCTGCCTTAGTAAGGCATGCCTTCCCGTAGCGATCGGAGTTCCATGCGCACCGCCGCCCGGCCCCTCGCGGCCCTCGCCCTCGCCCTGTCCGTGGTCCTGGCGCTGTCGGCCTGCGGTGACTCCGCCGACGCCGCCCCAGCCGGCGACCCGGCCGCCGGGGCCGCGGAGGTCACCGTCTCCCACGCCCAGGGCGAGAGCACCGTCCCGGTCGACCCGGAGACGGTCGTGGTCTTCGACATCGGAGCGCTGTCCACTCTCGACAGCCTCGGGGTCGACGTCGCCGGCGTCCCGGAGGCGGCCTACCCCGAGTCGCTGGAGGAGTACGCCGGCGACGACCGCACCAAGGTCGGCTCGCTGTTCGAGCCCGACTACGAGGCGGTCAACGCCCTCGAGCCCGACCTCATCATCGTGGGCGGCCGCTCCGCGGCGGCGTACCCGCAGCTGGCCGAGATCGCGCCCACGATCGACCTCACGGTCGACAACGGCAACTTCCTGCAGTCCTTCGAGGAGCGGGTGACCACCCTGGCCGAGGTCTTCGGCGAGGAGGGCGCGGTCGCCGACCGGCTGGCCGCCCTGGACGAGCGGGTCGCGGAGGTCAGGGCCGCGGCCCAGGACGCCGGCACCGGGCTGTTCGTGATGACCAACGCCGGCGAGCTCTCCGCCTACGGGCCCGACACCCGCTTCGGCATGGTCTACGACGAGCTCGGCGTTCCCGCGGCCGACGAGAACCTGACCGCGGCCGACCACGGCGACGCCGTCTCCTTCGAGTACCTCGCGGAGAAGGACCCCGACATGCTGTTCGTGCTCGACCGGGACGCCGCCATCGGCGAGTCCGGTACCGCGGCCGAGCAGGTGCTCGACAACGAGCTCGTCGCCGCCACGTCCGCTGCGCAGAACGACGAGATCCACTACCTCGACTCCGCCGTCTGGTACATCGCCCCCACGGGCCTGCCGTCGGTCGAGACCATGGTGGAGGAGATCGCCGCCGCGGTGGAGTGATCCTCTGCCCTCCCGGTTCCGGACCCATGACCTCATGACCCGCAGCACGGTTGACGCCGCCCCTCCCCCGGTCTCCCCGCCGGCGGAGGGGCGCCGTCGTGGTGTCCGCCGGTGGCACGTGGCGGGAGCGCTGCTGCTCCTGCTCGCCGCCTCCCTGGCCTCGCTGTTCATCGGCGTCAGCGATCTGTCGCCGCTCGACCTGCTGGAGCCCGACCAGGCGCAGGTGCGGGTGTTCCTCGTCAGCCGGGTGCCCCGGCTCGCGGCGATCCTGCTGGCCGGGTCGGCGATGGCCGTCGCCGGGCTGGTGATGATGTCGCTGACCCGCAACCGCTTCGTCTCGCCGCAGACCGCCGGCACCACCGAGTGGGTCGGGCTCGGCATCGTCGTGGCGACGCTGTGGTTCGGCGGCACCTCGCTGATCGGCAAGATGGCCATCGCGACGGTGTTCGCGCTGGTCGGCACGTTCTTCTTCGTCTGGCTGCTGCGCCGCATCGTGCTGACCGACATGATCGTGGTGCCGCTGGTCGGCATCCTGCTCGGCGGCGTGGTGCTCGCCGCCACCATGTTCCTGGCCTACCGGTTCGACCTCCTGCAGTCGCTCGACGCCTGGATGAACGGTGACTTCTCCGGCGTGCTGGCCGGGCGGTACGAGCTGCTGTACCTGGTGCTGGCCGCGACCGTGGTGGCCTACCTGTACGCCGACCGCTTCTCCGTCGCCGGCATGGGCGAGAGCTTCGCCGTCAACCTCGGGATCGCCTACACGCGCGTGGTCACCGTCGGGCTGGTCATCTCCTCCGTGGTCACCGCCATCGTGGTGGTCAGCGTGGGCTCCATCCCCTTCCTCGGCCTGGTCGTGCCCAACCTGGTCACCCTGGCGATGGGTGACAACCTGCGCCGGGTGCTGCCGGTGACCGCGCTGACCGGCGCGGCGTTCGTCCTCGTCTGCGACGTCCTCGGCCGCACGATCCGCGCCCCGTACGAGATCCCGGTCGGCACCATCGGCGGGGTCATCGGCGGTGTCCTGTTCATCGCATTGCTGCTGCGCGCCCGCACGAAGGGTGCCTCGTGACCCGCCCGCTCGCCGGCCCCGCCGTCCCGACCGCCCAGGAGCGGGCCACCCGCCGGCGGCGGACCCTGGTCGTCCTCGCGGTGCTGGCGGTGGGCGCCACCGCCGCCTTCCTCACCGTCGGCGTGACCGGCTCGTGGGACTACGCGCTGATGATGCGCAGCCGCCGGGTCGCGGCCATGGCCGTCGTCGCGGTGGCCGTCGCCGTCTCCACGGTGCTGTTCCAGACGGTGACCAACAACCGGATCCTGACCCCCGAGATCATGGGGTTCGACCGGTTGTTCGTCCTCATCCAGACCGCGGGCGTCTTCTTCCTCGGCGCCGGCACGGTGACCGCGACCGACCCCCGGCTGCGCTTCGCGGTCGAGGTCGTCGCGCTCGTCGGTTTCGGCGCGCTGCTCTACAAGACGCTCTTCGGGCGCACCGAGCGGGACGTCTACGTGCTGGTCCTGCTCGGGGTGGTGCTGGGCGCCATGTTCAGCAGCCTCACGCTGCTGGTCTCCCGGCTCATCGACCCGAACGAGTTCCTCACCCTGCAGGACCTGCTGTTCGCCAGCTTCAACACCGTGGACCAGCAGCTGCTCGCGCTCTCCGCGGTCGTCGTCGGAGCGGTGATCCTGGGGGTGTACCGCCTGCTCCCCCGCCTCGACGTCGTGGCGCTGGGCCGGGACACCGCGCTGGGCCTGGGCGTCGAGCACCGGCGGGTGGTGAACCTGGCGCTGCTGGCCGTCGCGGTGCTCGTCGCCGTCGCCACCGCACTCGTCGGCCCGGTGACCTTCCTGGGGCTGCTCGTGGCCAACCTCGCTCGCCAGCTGCTGGGCACGCACCGGCACGCCTGGGTGCTCCCCGGCGCGGCGCTGCTGGCGGTCCTCGCCCTGGTGGGTGGCCAGCTGGTGCTCGAGCAGGTGTTCGGCTTCAACTCCGCGCTGAGCATCGTCATCAACTTCGTGGGCGGAATCGTGTTCATCGCCCTCCTCGTCCGGGAGCCCCGCCAGTGATCGAGATCGAGAGCGTCTGCAAGTCCTACGGCGGGGCCCGCGTGGTGGACGACGTGTCGCTGACCATCCCCGCCGGCGGGATCACCTCGCTGATCGGGGCGAACGGCGCGGGCAAGTCCACGTTGCTGTCCATCGCCTCCCGGCTGCTGCCGGCGGACTCCGGACGGGTGCGCGTCGACGGCATGGACGTCGCCCGGACCCCGGGACCGGTCCTGGCCCGCCGGCTGGCGGTGCTGCGCCAGGAGAACTCGATGACCGTGCGGCTGACCGTCCGTGAGCTGGTGGCCTTCGGCCGCTTTCCGCACTCGGGCGGGCGGCTGACAGCCGAGGACCGCGCGCGCATCGACGAGGCGCTCGACTGGTTCGAGCTCGGCCCGCTGGCCGACCGGCACCTCGACCAGCTCTCCGGCGGGCAGCGGCAGCGCGCGTACGTCGCGATGGTGATGTGCCAGGGCACCGACTACGTGCTGCTCGACGAGCCGCTCAACAACCTCGACATGCGGCACGCGGTCCAGATGATGCGGATGCTCCGGGGGATGGCCGACGAGCTCGGCCGCACCGTGGTGCTCGTCGTCCACGACGTCAACGTCGCCTCCGCCTACTCCGACCGCATCGTGGCGATGCGCGACGGGCACCTCGTCGCCGCGGGCCCGACCGCCGAGCTGATGACCCCCGAGCTGCTGCGCAAGGTGTTCGACGTGGAGGTGGACGTCCACGAGCTCGGCGGCCGGCGGATCGCCGTTCCGTGGAGTTGACCGTGACCTCGGAGTAACCCCTACGGCTCGGCCTCGTTGTCCGGTCGCGTCCACCGGATTCCCGAGGAGCACCGTGAATCCGTCGTCCCGCCGCCTGCTGGGGGTGGTGTCCGGCGCCGTGGTCGCCGGCGCCCTCCTCGCCGCGCCCGCCCACGCCGATCCCCCGCACGCGCCGGTGCAGGAGTTCCTGGCCGACCAGCTCGCCGGGCTCGGCGCGGCTGCCCCGACGACGGTCGTGGTCCACGGCGCGGACATCGCCGCCGCCCGCGCCGCGGTCGCGGCGACCGGCATGCGCCTGGTCACCGAGTACGAACGGATCGGTGTCGCCGTCGCCTCGGGCACCGCCGACCAGATCGAGGCCGCGCGCAGCCGGCCCGGCGTGACCTACCTCGAGGGGAACACCCCGATCGAGTTCGCCCAGGAGACCTCCCACGTGGCCACCCGCGGCGCCGAGGCGGCTGCCACGCTGACCGGCGCGGACGGGGGCGCCCTGGACGGCCGCGGGGTGTCGGTCGCGGTGATCGACTCCGGGATCGACCCCACCCACCCCTACTTCCGCAACCGCGACGGCAGCAGCGCCGTCGTCGCCGACCTCGAGAGCCTCTGCCTGCTGGAGGCGGCGACCACTCCCGACTGCGTCGTCCCGGTGCCGGGGCTCGTCGACACCGACACGCTGTCGGCCGGCGGTCACGGCACCCACGTGAGCGGCATCGTCGCCGGCCGGCCGACCACGCTGGCCGACGGCGGGCAGGCCCAGGGCGCCGCCCCCGGCGCGAGCGTGGTCTCGATCTCCACCGGCGCGGTGCTGCTCGTCGTGGGCGCCGACTCCGCGCGGAACTGGGTGCTGGAGAACCACCACGCCCCCTGCGGCGCCGGCGTCCCCGCCGACGTCTGCCCGCCGATCAAGGTGACCAACAACAGCTACGGGCCCACCGGTGGTGGCGCGTTCGACCCGGACTCCGCCACCGTCAAGCTGCAGCGCGCGCTGGCGGCCGAGGGCGTCGTGACCGTGTGGGCCGCCGGTAACGACGGGGGCGACGGCTCCGCCTTGCTCACCAACCCGCCCGGCCAGGACCCGACCGGCGGGATCCTTCGGTGGCCTCCTGCTACGACCGGGACACCGGCACCCGGGACGGCGTGGTCAGCGAGTACTCCTCGCGGGGCGCGGCGGCCGACCCCTCGACGTGGCCGGACCTCTCCGCCCCCGGCGAGGACATCACTTCCTCCTGCCGCCCTACCTGCCGATCTGCGCCACGGGGCTGGACGTCCGCAACGGCCCGGGCCTGCTCGACGTCGGCACCTTTAACACGATCAGCGGGACGTCGATGGCGGCGCCGCACATCGCCGGCATCGTCGCCCAGCTCTTCCAGGCCGACCCCGCGGCCACCCCGGCGGAGATCGAGGCGGCGCTCAAGGGCACCGCGCACCGGTACACCGACGGGGCGGCCTGCCAGACCGTGGGCGGGTACCCGACGTCGTTCGACAAGGGCACCGGCCTGGTCGACGCCGTCGCGGCGGCGCAGGCCTTCTCCGGGGCGCCCGAGCGCTCGCAGGGTCGCGGCCCGGCCACCACGGGGCGCCCCACCCGGCCCCGAGCCCGGCCCGTCGGGCCCCTGCCGGGCACTCCCCCGGCGTTCCACGTGGAACAGGGGCGTGAGGTGTGCCACGCCGGGGCCCTCCGGAGGCTCCTCGCCGAGCGGGCCGGGGGCGGAAGGGGTTAGATCATCTTGCATGTGCGGCCTCTGCGGCGAGATCACTTTTGACGGGACCACGGCCGACACGACCGCGGTCGCCCGCATGGTCGAGGCCCTGGTCCCCCGTGGCCCGGACGGGCAGGGATCGTGGAGCAACGGGCGGGTGGCTTTCGGGCACCGCCGGCTCTCGGTCATCGACCTCTCCACCTGCGGCTCCCAGCCGATGGTGGACAACGTGCTGGGCCTGACGGCGGTCTTCAACGGCTGCATCTACGACTACCAGGAGCTGCGGGCCGAGCTGGAGGGCCACGGCTACCGCTTCTTCTCCCACAGCGACACCGAGGTGATCCTCAAGGGCTACCACCACTGGGGCACCGACGTCGTCTCGCACCTGCACGGCATGTTCGCCTTCGTCATCGCCGAGCGGGACACCGGCCGCGTGGTCATGGCGCGCGACCGGCTGGGCATCAAGCCCCTCTACCTCTCCGAGACACCGGGCAAGCGGCTGCGCTTCGCCTCCACGCTGCCCGCGCTGCTGCGCGCCGGCGACGTCGACACCTCGGTGGATTCCGTCGCCCTGCACCACTACCTCACGTGGCACGCCGTCGTCCCGGCCCCGCGGACGATCCTCAACGGCGTCCGCAAGCTGCCTCCGGCCACCGTCCGCGTGATCGAGGCCGACGGCACGAGCACCGAGCACCGGTACTGGGAGGCGCGCTACGAACGCCGGGCCGAGCACGCGACCTGGTCGGCCCGCGACTGGGAGGACGCCATCGAGCAGGCGCTGCGGGTCGCCGTCCGCCGCCGTCTGGTCGCCGACATCCCGGTCGGCGTGCTGCTCTCCGGAGGCCTGGACTCCAGCCTGATCGTCGGCCTGCTCGCTCAGGAGGGGCAGACCGGGCTGGCCACCTACTCGATCGGCTTCGAGTCCGTCGGCGGCCGGGAAGGGGACGAGTTCCAGTACTCCGACGTCATCGCCGAGCGCTTCGCCACCGACCACCACCGCATCCGGGTCGGCTCCGACGAGCTCGCCGGCTCGCTCGGCCACGCCATCGGCGCCATGGCCGAGCCGATGGTCAGCCACGACGTCGTCGCGTTCGACCTGCTCAGCGAGCGGGTCAGCCAGTCGATCCGGGTCGTGCAGTCCGGGCAGGGCGCCGACGAGGTGTTCGCCGGTTACCACTGGTACCCGCCGCTGGCCGGCGTCGGCCGCGAGGAGGCGGTGCAGACCTACGCGCGGGCGTTCTTCGACCGGGACCACGCGCAGATGCGGCACGTCGTCTCCGGCCGCTACGCCCTCGACGAGGACCCGAGCCTGTCCTTCGTCCGTGCGCACATGTCCGCCGCCGGCGCCGAGACCGCGGTCGACGCCGCGCTGCGGCTGGACAGCGAGGTGATGCTGGTCGACGACCCGGTGAAGCGGGTGGACAACATGTCCATGGCCTGGGGCCTGGAGGCCCGCGTGCCCTTCCTCGACCACGACCTGGTGGAGCTGGCGGCGATGTGCCCGCCCGAGCTGAAGCTGGCCGACGGCGGCAAGGGCGTGCTCAAGGCGATCGGGCGCCGGATCATCCCGCCGGAGGTCATCGACCGCCCCAAGGGCTACTTCCCGGTGCCGGCGATCACCCATCTGCAGGGCAAGGTCCTCGACCTGGTGAAGGACGCACTGTCCAGCGACGCCGCCCGCGACCGGGGCCTGTTCCGCCCCGAGTACGTCCGCGAGCTCCTGGCCGATCCCAACGGGGAGCTGACGCCGTTGCGCGGGAACAAGCTCTGGCAGCTGGGCCTGCTGGAGCTGTGGCTCCAGACGCACGCGGTCTGAGGGGGTGCGCGTGGCACCCCGGCTGGCCGGTCACCGACGCCGCACGCCGGTGGCCAGCACCCCCGATCTCACCGCCCGGTCCTGGCGGAAGCCGTCGCAGCACCAGCTCCAGGGCATGGCGAAGGACGTCGTCCTGGACATGGGCTGGGGCCGGCTCGTCTTCGGCCAGACGTTCGACGACCTGCACGGCATCGTCGACGCCCTGCGCGCCGAGGAGACCGGTGAGCGGGACATCTGCATCTACCCGCGGGATCCGCACGTGCTGGTCGGGCTGGCGCCGGACGAGCTGTTCATCGACCCCAGCTACACCTACCGGCTGGACCTGTACCGCTACCGCGCCCGGCACGAGCTCATCCGCGGGGTGTTCGTGCGCACGGCCACCTCGCGCGCGGACATGGTGGCGATCAACGAGATCTACGCCCTCAACGGCATGGTGGTCGGCGACGCCGACGTCATGTGGCGCAACCACCGCACCCGCTGCTTCACCTACCTGGTCGCCGAGGACCAGCGGACCGGGAAGGTCGTCGGCACGGTCACCGGGGTCGACCACACCCTGGCCTTCGACGACCCGGAGGGCGGCGCCAGCCTGTGGTGCCTGGCCGTGCACAACCAGGACGCCCCGCCCGGAACCGGCGAGGCCCTGGTACGGGTGCTCGCCGAGCGCTACGTCGGCCGCGGCCGGTCGTACCTGGACCTCTCGGTCCTGCACGACAACGCCGGCGCGATCGCCCTCTACCGGAAGCTCGGGTTCGCCCGGGTCTCCGCCGTCTGCGTCAAGCGCAAGAACCCCATCAACACGCCGCTGTTCGCCGCCCGGCCGCCCGGGCTGGAGGGGCTGAACCCCTACGCGCTGATCATCGCCGAGGAGGCGCTGCGCCGAGGTGTCCGCGTGGAGGTCACCGACGCCGAGTGGGGAGAGCTGCGGCTGTCGGTCGGGGGCCGCACGGTCGTGACCCGCGAGTCGCTCTCGGAGTTCACCACCGCGGTGGCCATGAGCCGGTGCGACGACAAGCGGGTCACCCGCCGGATCATGGAGCGGGCGGGGGTGCGGGTGGCGCGCGGGGCGCTGGCGCACGAGGAGGACGTCGCGGCAGCGTCGGACCTCATGCGCGAGGTCGGCGCGGTCGTCGTCAAGCCGGCCCGCGGGGAGCAGGGCAAGGGCATCACGGTCGGCGTCAAGGGGGATGCGGGGCTGCAGCGGGCGGTGGAGCTCGCGGCGACGTTCTGCCCGGACGTGCTGGTCGAGGAGATGGTGCCCGGCCAGGACCTGCGGGTGGTGGTGATCGACCGGGAGGTGGTCGCCGCGGCGGTCCGCCGTCCCGCGGAGGTGATCGGCGACGGCCGCAGCACGGTCACCGAGCTGATCCGCGCGACCAGCCGTCGCCGGGAGCGCGCGACCGGTGGCGAGTCCCGGATCCCCCTGGACGCCACGACCACCGAGGTGGTCGCCGACGCCGGCTACGCGATGGACGACGTCCCGCGCAGCGGCGAGCGCATCCAGGTGCGCCGGACGGCGAACCTGCACACCGGGGGCACGATCGAGGACGTCACCGACCAGCTCCACCCGGACATCGCCGACGCCGCGGTGCGAGCGGCGACCGCGCTCGACATCCCGGTCACCGGCATCGACTTCCTCGTGCCCGACGTCAGCGGCCCCGACTACGTCTTCATCGAGGCCAACGAGCGGCCGGGGCTGGCCAACCACGAGCCCCAGCCCACCGCCGAGCGCTTCGTCGACCTGCTCTTCCCGGAGACCCGCCGTCGCCCCTGACCCAGGACCACGTGAGGTGAGGCAGAGGACCTACAGCCCCAGCTCGGCGCGGATCTCGTCGGTGTGCTCCCCCACCGCGGGCACCCGCCCGACGGCCCCGGGCGTCGCGGAGAACCGCGGGGCGACCGCGGGCTGGACCACGCCGCCGACCTCCACGAAGACCCCGCGCTCGGTGTTGTGCCGGTCCTCGGTCGCCTCCAGCAGCGACCAGACCGGTGCCACGCAGGCATCGGTCCCCTCGAACACCTCCCACCACTGCGCGCGGGTCCGGGAGGCGAACGCCTCGGTGAAGCGCTCGCGCAGCGCCGGCCAGTGGCGGGGGTCGCTCCGGTCGGGCAGCGTCTCGTCACCGGCGAGCTCCAGCCCGGCGAGCAGGGCCGCGTAGAACTGCTCCTCCAGCGCGCCCACCGCCAGGAAGTGCCCGTCGGCGCAGCGGTAGACGTCGTAGAACGGCGCCCCGGTGTCGAGCAGGTTCCGGCCTCGCCGGTCGGTCCAGACGCCGGCGTCCAGCATGCCGTGGATCATCGTGGTCAGGACGGCGGTCCCGTCGACGATCGCGGCGTCCACGACCTGACCCCGCCCCGTGGTGCGGGCGTGCAGGAGTGCGGCGAGCGCACCGAGGGCGAGGAACACTCCCCCGCCGCCGAAGTCACCGAGCAGGTTCAGCGGCGGCGCGGGCCGCTCGTCGGGGCGCCCGCTGGCGCCCAGGGCCCCGGCGAGCGCGATGTAGCCGATGTCGTGGCCGGCGCTGTGCGCCAGGGGGCCGGTCTGCCCCCAGCCGGTCATGCGCCCGTAGACCAGGCCCGGCGAGTCGGCCATGAGCTCGTCGGGGCCCAGCCCCAGCCGTTCCATGACGCCGGGCCGGAAGCCCTCCAGCAGGACGTCGGACCGCCGCACGAGGGCGCGGACCACCGCCACGTCGGCCGGGTCCTTGAGGTCGAGCGCGATCGAGCGCTTGCCCCGGTCGAGCAGGGACGTGGCGCCGAGCGAGCCGACCAGGCCCCCGCGGGCGCCTTTCCGGTCGATCCGCACCACGTCGGCGCCCAGGTCGGCCAGCAGCATCCCGCAGAACGGGCCGGGCCCGAGCCCGGCGAACTCGACGACCCGTACGCCCTCCAGCGGTCCCACGGTGGCCTTCCCTGTCCCGGGTCACCGGCGTGCGACCCTCCCGGGGGGCATGCTGCCCGACCCTGGAACGGGAAGGAGCGCCAGGTCACATGGCCTACCTGCTGGCGGCGCTGGGCGGCGCGCTGGGCTCCCTGGCCCGGTGGTCGATCGCCGAGGCGGTGCCCTCGTCCCCCGGCGGCTGGCCCTGGGCGACCCTGCTCGTGAACCTGACCGGCTGCCTCCTCCTCGGGGCGGTGCTGGCCGCCCTCACCGCCCGCTCCCCCGAACCGGCCTGGGCGCGGCCGCTTGTCGGCGTGGGCCTGCTCGGCGGGTACACGACGTACTCGACCTTCGCCGTCGAGGTCGTCGCGCTGGTGGAGGGCGGGGCGCCGGTGTCGGCCGCGGGGTACGTGCTGGCGTCCGCCGTCGGCGGCGTCGTCGCCGTCCTGCTGGGCGCGCAGGCGGTCCGGTCGGCCCGGGGGCCGGCCGGGGCGGCGACCGGGAGGTCGGACCGGTGATCCCGTTGCTGGTGGCCCTCGGTGCCGCGGTGGGCGCCCCGCTGCGCCTCCTCGCCACCCGGGCGGCGGGCCGGGACGGGCGGGACCCGGCGTCGGGGACCCTCCTGGTCAACGTCGTCGGCAGCGCGGTCCTGGGCCTGCTGCTGGGGCTGGCCGACGTCCCCGCGGGCGTCGTGGCGCTCGTCGGCACGGGGTTCTGCGGCGCGCTGACCACCTTCTCCACGTTCGGTGCCGACGTCATCCGTCTGCTGGAGGCCGGTCGGCCGGTCCGGGCGCTGGGCTACCTCCTCGCCACCGTGCTGCTCGGCCTCGGCGCGGCCGCCGGCGCCTACCTCGCCGCACGGGGGGTCTGACGGTCCGGCGGGAGCCGCACCTCTGCCGATCACCGGTTCCGCAGCCACCGGTGGAGCGGGAAGCCCGTCGTCTGGATAGGGTCGGGACGGTATGACCGAGAACGCGCAGGACAGGGTCGGGGCGGACAGCCCTGTTGTCGTGGTCGCGAACCGGCTTCCGGTCGACCAGGTCACCGACCCCGACGGCACCACCCGCTGGCAGCGCAGCCCGGGTGGTCTGGTCACCGCGCTCGAGCCGTTCGTCGCCGGACGCGGCGGGGCATGGGTGGGCTGGTCGGGTTCGGCCGGCGACGCGCCGGAGCCCTTCGAGTCCGGCGGGATGTCGCTGATCCCGGTTCCGCTCACCGAGGACGAGGTCGACCGCTACTACGAGGGCATGTCCAACGCCTCGCTGTGGCCGCTGTACCACGACGTGGTGGAGAAGCCGGAGTACCACCGCGCCTGGTGGGACGCCTACGTGCAGGTCAACAAGCGGTTCGCCGAGCGGACCGCGGCGGTGGCCGCCGAGGGCGCCATCGTCTGGGTGCACGACTACCAGCTCCAGCTGGTGCCGGCGATGCTGCGGCAGAGCCGACCGGACCTGACCATCGGGTTCTTCCTGCACATCCCCTTCCCGCCGTACGAGCTGTTCACCCAGCTGCCCTGGCGCTCGGCCGTCATCGAGGGCCTGCTCGGCGCGGACCTGGTCGGCTTCCAGCGGCCGTCCGCGGCCGCGAACTTCGTCGAGCTCGCCCGGCGGCTGCACGACCTCAGCTGCCGCCGGAACCAGATCGAGTACGACGGCCGCGTGGTGACCGCCCGGGCCTTTCCGATCTCCATCGACGTCACCGCGTTCGACGAGCTCGCCCGCTCCCCCGAGGTCATCCGGCGCGCGAAGGAGATCCGCTCCGAGCTGGGCAACCCCAGCAAGATCATCCTCGGCGTCGACCGGCTGGACTACACCAAGGGCATCGGCGTCCGGCTCAGCGCCTTCGAGGAGCTGCTCGAGGACGGCGCGGTGGAGGCGCCCGACACCGTGCTCGTCCAGGTCGCGACGCCCAGCCGCGAGCGGGTCGAGCACTACGTGCACATGCGCGAGACGATCGAGCAGCAGGTCGGCCACATCAACGGCGTCTACGGCTCGATCGCCGGGCCGGCCGTGCACTACTTCAACCAGTCGATGCCGCGCGAGGAGCTCGCCGCTCTCTACCGCGCCGCCGACGTCATGCTGGTGACGCCCTACCGCGACGGCATGAACCTGGTGGCCAAGGAGTACGTCGCCGCGCGCGGCGACCTCGGTGGCGCGCTGGTGCTCTCCGAGTTCGCAGGGGCGGCGGCGGAGCTCCGCCAGGCCTTCCTCGTCAACCCGCACGACATCGCCGGGGTCAAGAACCAGCTCGTGCGCGCGCTGCGCATCGAGCCGGACGAGGCGGCCAAGCGGATGCGGGCCATGCGCCGGCACCTGTTCAAGAACGACCTGGAGCACTGGGCCGGCTCGTTCTTCGATGCCCTGAAGGGGCAGGCGTGACCTCGCCCGGCCCTGACGCGGCGCTGGCCGAGCTGGCCACGCGCCGGCCGCTGCTGGTGGCCAGCGACTACGACGGGGTCCTCGCCCGGCTGCGCGACGACCCGGCGGCGGCCGTGCCGGAGCCCGGTGTGGCCGAGGTGCTGGCGCGGCTCGCCGCGGTCGACGGCGTGACCGTGGCCCTGGTCAGCGGCCGCGGGGTCGACGACCTGCGCCGGACCAGCGGGCTGCAGGGGAACTTCCGCTGGGTCGGCAGCCACGGCGCGGAGTTCGACGGGCCGCTGACCGACGAGGATGCCGGACGGCGCGACGAGCTGGCGCGGCTGCTCGCCCCCCTCGTCGAGGGCACGCCCGGAGCCCGGCTGGAGGTGAAGCCGGCCAGCGTGGCGGTCCACGTCCGCCAGGTCGCCGACCGGGACCGTGCCGCCGCCCTGCTCGCGGAGGCGCGCGAGAAGGCAGATCCGTCACTGACGATGAAGCCGGGCAAGGACGTGCTCGAGATCGCCGTCACCGATGCGGACAAGGGTGGAGCGCTGCGGCGGCTCGTCGAGGAGCTCGGCGCGGCCGGCGCGGTGTACCTGGGCGACGACGTCACCGACGAGGACGGGTTCCGGGCACTGGGGCCCGACGACGTGACCATCAAGGTGGGTGAGGGTGAGACATCCGCCCGCTACCGGGTCGCGGGTCCGGAGGCCGTGGTCGACCTCCTCGGCCGGCTGGCCGACCGGCTCTCCTGAGTCTCCCGCGTCGCGTGTCGCACGGCGCCTCGGATGGCGGTCGTCGCGGCGCCGGTCACCTCTTCCGAGAGGTCGGCAGTCCGGAGATGCGCGGCTCCGACGCACGGACGAAGGTCGCCCGCTGCCCGGTGACCATTCCGGGCGTGTCGACACGTCGCCGTCCGGAATGCGATGACCCCGTGGTCGCGTAACGATCCTCGTTCTCGGATCGGAATGCGCTCCCCTGCTTCACGGGCATCACAAGAACGGCTGCGTCGCCACACCCGCTGCGGGAGGGTCCACGCAGATCGCGGAGGACATCTCCGGGGTCTCCACGGCGGCGGACTCGACCAGGCAGGCGCTGACCCAGACCCGCACCGCGGTCGACGAGCTGTCCCGCATGGCCGCCGACCTGCGCACGACCGTCGGGAACTTCGTGTACTGACACCTCCGCGACGCGCGTCGCACCCAGGAGACGTCGAGGAGCGTCCGGTCGACCGGCCGGGCGCTCTTCCCGTCTTTCTCCGGAGCCCGGCGGGTCGACAAATCGGCCGGGCCGGGAATGGTCACCGATCGATCTCCGACGTGAATTCCGACATGGGCCTCTTAGCGCTGAGACAAGAGCCCGGAATGGTCATGCTCAGCGCGTACCACCGGCCGAGCAAGGGATGACACGAGCATGTCCGCACCACGGCACGACCAACGCCACGGGCACTGGTATCGCGACCGGGGCATCGCCACCCGGATCTTCGCCGTCAGCGCCGCCCTGCTCCT
The DNA here is from genome assembly GCF_054051055.1 of Blastococcus sp. SYSU DS0973. Taxonomy (NCBI): domain Bacteria; kingdom Bacillati; phylum Actinomycetota; class Actinomycetes; order Geodermatophilales; family Geodermatophilaceae; genus Blastococcus; species Blastococcus sp. SYSU DS0973. The sequence goes on along the minus strand of NZ_JBJHAN010000010.1, from coordinate 2,723 downwards.
GGGCACGATCGCCGCAACCGTCACCGGGATCACGGGCACGCAGCGCGTGGCCGATCTCCATGCCGAGGCGCGGGACGCCGTCGCCGCCCAGCGAGCGGTGGAGGCGGCCCGCTACGACCTGCTGTGGGCGGCGAACTGGCAGAACATCACCGCCTGGAAGGCCCGGGTCGACGGCGGAGCGGTCGCCGCCGCGCCCGACGGCGACAACGTGGCCGCCTACCGTGACGGCGCCGCCGGCTTCGAGGGGCTCTTCGACCTCGACCGTGCGCAGCTGGACGCCGACGCCGTGGCCAGCCTCGAGGTGATCGAGCAGAACTGGGCGCTGATGAGCGACTACAACGACCAGATCTTCCGGCTGTGGCAGCAGGGGCGCCTCGACGAGGGCGATGCGCTCTCGCAGGGTGAGAAGTGGGACGTCTTCTACGTGCTCGACCAGGCCATGGTGGAGCTCGTCGCGTCGGTCGACGCCCGGGTCGCCGAGGCGGAGGTCGCGGTCGCTGACGCCCGCACCGAGACCCGCGTCGTCTCCCTGGTGGTCTTCCTGATCGCCCTCCTGGTCGGCGGGGGCCTTGCCTGGTCCGTCTCCAGCGGGATCGTCCGCGGCGTCCGGAACGTGAAGGCAGGCCTCGAGCGGCTGGCCGCCAACGACCTGACCGTCCGTCTCCCCGTCGGCGGGCGCGACGAGGTCGGCGAGATGGCGGCGGCGCTGAACACCGCCGCGGAGGCGATGTCGACCGCGGTGAACGAGATCGTCGCCTCTGCGGAGGCGGTGGCCGCGTCCTCCGAGGAGTTGAGCGCGTCGTCGCAGCAGATCGCCGGATCGGCGGAGGAGACGTCCGCGCAGTCGGGTGTGGTGGCCGGTGCGGCGGAGGAGGTGTCGCGCAGCGTCGCCACCGTGGCCGCCGGAGCCGAGCAGATGGGTGCCTCGATCCGCGAGATCGCGCAGAACGCCGCCGAGGCCAGCGAGGTCGCCGACCGCGCCGTCACCGCGGCCGCCACGACGACGGCGACGGTGGCGAAGCTGGGGGAGTCCTCGGCGGAGATCGGCAACGTGGTGAAGGTGATCACCTCGATCGCGGAGCAGACGAACCTGCTGGCGTTGAACGCCACGATCGAGGCCGCGCGGGCCGGTGAGGCCGGGAAGGGTTTCGCGGTGGTGGCCAACGAGGTGAAGGAGTTGGCGCAGGAGACGGCGAAGGCGACCGAGGACATCGCCCGCCGGGTGCAGGCGATCCAGGGTGACACGACCGCGGCGGTGGCGGCGATCGGGGAGATCTCCACGATCGTGGCGCAGATCTCCGACCGGCAGACGACCATCGCCTCGGCGGTGGAGGAGCAGACCGCGACCACCAACGAGATGAGCCGGTCGGTGCAGGAGGCCGCCGGCGGGACCACCGAGATCGCCACGAACATCACCGGGGTCTCCACCGCCGCGGAATCGACGACCAGGGCGTTGACGCAGACCCGGACCGCGGTCGACGAGCTCTCCCGGATGGCCGCGGACCTGCGCACCAGTGTCGGGAGGTTCACCTACTAGTTCCGCATGTGCACGACGAATGCAGGTGACGCCGACCCGGGTCACCTGCATTCGCCGTTTCTCGGAGTCGACAAATGGCCTGCCGTCGTGCGGTCGTCGACCATTCTTCTGCAGCGCCCACGACACGCCGCCGAGTGGCGGTTCTGTTCAATTCGATTCCGTAGATTTCGGGCGCCTCACCGGGCGCCGGCGCCGCCGGGCGGTGGGGGACACGAACACGATCCGAGGAGCCACCCCGATGCCCGCATCTCCGTCGTCCCGCCTCTGGCCGGTGCGCTGGTACGCCGACCGCCCCGTGGGCCAGAAGATTCTGACGGCGGTGGGGGTCGCGTCGCTCACCGCGGCTGCCGTGGGCTTCCTGGCCGTCGCGGACCTCAGCGAGCTCCGCGACGCCCGCGCCGCCGAGCTGCAGACGTCGATGCCCTACCTGAACAGCCTGCACGAGCTGGGGCTCACCGCGAAGGCGACGGCCAACGACGAGCGCGGCTTCCTCCTCACCGGCGACCCGGAGTTCCAGGCGGAGGTCGACGAGCGGCTGGAGAAGGTCGACGGCCTCTTCGAGTCCGCGCGGTCCGCCGCTCCCACGGGTGCGGAGCGCGCGTTCCTCGACGAGCTGGAGGCCTCGGTGGGCAACTGGTCGGAGAGCCTGTACGCGGAGTTCGAACTCTTCCCCTCGGACCGTGCCGCCGCCGTCGCCGTCGCCATGGGTCCGACCCGGGAGCTGCGGAAGACCTACGAGGAGCAGCTCGCCGCGGGGATCGAGGCCGGTGAGGAGCGCCTGATGGCCGGCGCCGGCTACGACCAGACGGTCTCCGACGCCACCCGGGCGGTGGTCCTGGTGTGCCTTCTGGGCATCGCCCTGGCCGTCCTCCTGGGACTGGTCGTCACCCGTTCGGTCACCCGGCCGCTCGGGTTGCTCCGGGAGAGCGTGGGCCGGCTCGCCGCCGGGGACCTGACCCGGCAGACGGGCATCACCAGCCGGGACGAGATCGGCCGGACCGCCGCGTCGCTGGACGAGGCGCTCGACTCGCTGCGCGGCGTGCTGTCCTCGGTGGTCCTCTCGGCGGATGCGGTGGCGGCCTCGTCGGAGGAGTTGAGCGCGTCGTCGTCGCAGATCTCGGCGGGTGCGGAGGAGACCAGCGCGCAGGCAGGCGTGGTCTCGGCTGCGGCCGAGGAGGTCTCGCGC